>NZ_JBFRDZ010000048.1:0-349 GCF_052114025.1 Allobosea sp. RAF48 | reverse complement strand
GAGTTGGAGCCGAGGCGGTTCGCGCCGTGAACCGAGGCGCAACCGGCTTCGCCAACGGCCATCAGGCCGGGAGCGATGCGTTCCGGGTTCTCGGCGTTGGCGTTCAGCACTTCGCCCCAATAGTTGGTCGGAATGCCGCCCATATTGTAGTGAACGGTGGGCAGGACCGGGATCGGCTCGCGCGTCACGTCAACGCCGGCGAAAATCTTGGCGCTTTCGGAGATGCCCGGAAGACGCTCATGCAGGATCGCCGGATCAAGGTGATCGAGATGCAGGAAGATGTGGTCCTTGTTCTTGCCGACGCCACGACCCTCGCGGATTTCCATGGTCATGCAGCGAGACACCACGT
>NZ_JBFRDZ010000047.1:0-374 GCF_052114025.1 Allobosea sp. RAF48 | reverse complement strand
TGGTCACGTTGGAAATGAGCGTTGGCGAGACGTCGATGCCGTAAAGGTTAGCCAGATGATCCTGAATATCTCGTGTGCTTACACCCTTTGCGTAAAGCGCTACGATTTGGTCTTCAATGCCCGTTACGTTGGATTGGTGCTTCTTGATGACGAGCGGTTCGAACTCGCCTTGACGGTCGCGTGGAACAGCGATTTCTTGTTCACCATACTCGCTCATGACCGTTTTACGACTCTTGCCATTACGGCTGTTCGTTGTCTGCTTGTTCTTGACATCATGCTTGTCGTAGCCCAGATGCATGTCGATCTCCGCTTCTAGCATTTCTTGAATGGTCTCTGCAAAAAGATCTTTAAGCGCATTTTGCGCATCCTGTGCC
>NZ_JBFRDZ010000046.1:0-381 GCF_052114025.1 Allobosea sp. RAF48 | reverse complement strand
GGGCTATGAAGCCCAGGTAGCGGGAGTTGGTGACAACGTACCGGGCAAGCGATTCAAAAATGCGTCAATCAAATGGCTCAAAAAAAGATCGATCGCAGAAAGCGCAAGACGCAGGAAGGAAGCGGCCCAGGGCATTAGCGCTATGGGCATTTCCTTGCGCTTCGTGAATGCGGGCGGAACGGGAAGCATGGACAGCTCCCGCGAGGAAGCATGCGTCACCGAGATCACGGCAGGCTCAGGCTTCTACGCGCCGGGTTTATTCGATCTCTATAGCTCGTTCCGTTTTAAGCCGGCGGTAGGTTTTGCCGTCGAGGTCGTTCGCCGGCCGAAGACGGACATTGTCACTTGTATGGGCGGCGGCTATACCGCATCGGGTTCGCC
>NZ_JBFRDZ010000045.1:0-394 GCF_052114025.1 Allobosea sp. RAF48 | reverse complement strand
GTACCCGGCTTTCCGAGCGCACCACACGCATCAGCATGTCCTGCGCCGCAGCCAGATCCTCGTCGCTCTTAACCGTCAGGCTCAATTCGTGGCGGCGTGAGGGAAAGCGGCTATAATTGGTGATTGGCACGTTCCACAGGGTGGAATTTGGCGCAAGGCGGTAAAGCCCATCGCTGGTTTTAAGCTCGGTCGCAAACAGGCCGATTTCGATCACCGTGCCGCTCACGGCGCCAGTCTCGATATATTCGCCAACCCGGAAGGGACGCAGCACCAGAAGCATGATGCCGGCGGCGATGTTCTGCAATGTCCCCTGAAGCGCCAGGCCGATGGCGAGGCCGGCAGCGCCGAGTGCCGCAAGAATGGAGGCCGTCTGTACACCAAACTGGCCAAGCAC
>NZ_JBFRDZ010000044.1:0-432 GCF_052114025.1 Allobosea sp. RAF48 | reverse complement strand
CAGTATGAGCAGGCTGCGGGCAAGGCGAGCCAGCTTGAAGAGCAGCGCGTTCAGCTTGAGGAAGAGCTGCTGGAGCAGCAGCTTGAGAATGAGGAGCTTGTTCAGCGGAATGCTGGAGCTCTCGAGCAGCAACAGCGGGAAGCCGTTGAACTGCTAAACACTCGCTTGGCAGCTGTTGAAGCGGAGTACAAAGAGAAATTGGATGCTGCGGTTCGCGAGCATGAAGAGACGCAGATGAACCTGCAGATTGAGCTGGAACAAGCTGCTGAGGCCGCACTCGCGCAGTTAAATGAACTGCGCGAGCAGACAAAGGCTGAATTGGACGAACAGCGCCTTGCATGGCAATCAGAGCTTGAAAACGAACGGAGAAGCAAGGATAAGGCGCTTGAGGAGCTGCAAGCAAGAAGCAAGGAGCAATTGGAGGAGCAGCAG
>NZ_JBFRDZ010000043.1:0-469 GCF_052114025.1 Allobosea sp. RAF48 | reverse complement strand
TGATACGAGAATGTTAATGGGTATTCAGTTATCCACCAAGGAATTTGTCTACTTATACAAGCAATTATTTACCGAGAAGGAGCAGCGGATGTTGGAGGGTTGGGGGCCTTTAGAGGCGGATTACCCAGGTGACCAGCTTACTCTGCTCCATCGCCAAGGAAACGTCCTAACTTTCTCCCGTCAAGCCGTAAAAGCTTACTACGGCGGCGGTTGGGAGGCTCTTACTACTTCGTATACAATTCCTCAAAAATAGATCAAGCAAGCCCTCATCATGATCGTAGGATGAGGGCTTTTTGTCGCTCTGATGTGAGCTATTTTCAGCTATTGCAGTTCCTCTGATTGCTGTAGACCATTTCAAAGCTGGTTCATATTTGATACACTTAAATGAATATGATTATCACTATCATTTACGGGAGAGTTGCCAATGGCACTGCATATAAAAGGAAACGAGCAAGTCGAGCCATTGCTC
>NZ_JBFRDZ010000042.1:0-712 GCF_052114025.1 Allobosea sp. RAF48 | reverse complement strand
TGGACTCGCGACAGTGGATGAAGCCTCGATCGCGGGCATCTTTCGGTTTCCTTCAATCTTGACGCCGGCGTTAATCCGTCGACGGAAGATCGGCCGTCGTCGGAAGTCATTTCTTTGACGGCTGCGGGCGGGTGGAATCGCCGGACGGAACCGACCAGGTCGCCGTCCAGGTCTCGCTCAGGATTCGATTTCGCGCTCTAAGAAACATGCGAAGCTCGGCCGACTGACCGTCGGGGAGCGTCGCATCGACGATGGCGCGCACGCCTTTCAAGGGGGAATTGAACGCGAGGATTTTGGACGAGATCGTGCCGCTTGTTGTGGTCGCGACCAGCTCCAGGCGATCGAGCTCGCTTTGGTAATAGGCGAGATCGCCACCGGCGAAATCGACGATGAAGCGCTTCGTGCCGTTCCCATCGACGACGCCGTCTTCGATGTCCGAGCCGTTGAAGGTCTGTTGCACCTGCGCGTAGGGATGCAGGTGCCAGGTCGTCGAGATCGCCGAGATTCGGTAGCGGAACTCTGCCGCTTTTCCGGCGGGCAACGGCGCGTTCGGGGTCCAGCATGCGACGATGTTGTCGAACGCCTCGTTCACCGTCGGGATTTCGATCAGGTCGATCCGGCCCTCTCCCCAGTCGCCCTGAGGCTGAACCCAGTAGCCAGGCCTGGCATCGTAGCGTGCTTCGAGATCCTGATAGCTGCCGAAGTTACGGTC
>NZ_JBFRDZ010000041.1:0-980 GCF_052114025.1 Allobosea sp. RAF48 | reverse complement strand
GGGTCGTCGCTGTCGACCGAACCCATGCCGGTCTTGTCGAACACGGCGCCGTCCTCGTCCTCTGCGCCTTCCTCCTCCTCGGAGGTGACGGCGTCGAGATATTGCGGCCGGCCTTGCGTCTTGAGATGCGCGACGACCTTCTCGACCTCGTTRTCCGAGACGAAGGGGCCGTGSACGCGGGTGATGCGCCCGCCGCCGGCCATGTAGAGCATGTCGCCCTGGCCGAGCAGCTGCTCGGCGCCCATCTCGCCCAGGATCGTACGCGAGTCGATCTTSSWGGTGACCTGGAAGGAGATSCGGGTCGGGAAGTTCGCCTTGATCGTGCCGGTGATGACGTCGACCGAGGGGCGCTGCGTSGCGAGSACSACATGGATGCCGGCGGCGCGCGCCATCTGGGCGAGGCGCTGGATCGTGCCCTCGATCTCCTTGCCGGCGACCATCATCAGGTCGGCCATCTCGTCGACGATGACGACGATATAGGGCAGAGGCTCGAGGTCCATGACCTCCTCCTCRTAGAYMGCCTCGCCCGAATGCTTGTCGAAGCCGGTCTGGACCGTGCGGGTGATGATCTCGCCGGCGGCCTTGGCCTCRCCGACCCGGGCATTGAAGCCGTCGATGTTGCGCACCGAGAGCTTCGACATCTTCTTGTAGCGCTCCTCCATCTCGCGCACCGCCCATTTCAGGGCGACGACSGCCTTCTTSGGATCGGTGACGACGGGGGTGAGCAGATGCGGGATGCCGTCATAGACGGAGAGCTCGAGCATCTTGGGATCGACCATGATCAGCCGGCATTCCTCGGGCTTCAGCCGGTAGAGGATCGACAGGATCATGGTGTTGATCGCGACGGACTTGCCCGAGCCGGTGGTGCCGGCGACGAGSAGATGCGGCATSCGGGCGAGGTCGGCGATGACCGGCTCGCCGCCGATGGTCTTGCCGAGGCAGAGCGCGAGCTTGTGCTTGGTCGCCTCGAAATCCTGGCT
>NZ_JBFRDZ010000040.1:0-1157 GCF_052114025.1 Allobosea sp. RAF48 | reverse complement strand
GGGCGGGCCTTCCCGCCTCAGAACTCTTCCCAGCCTGCGTCCTGGGCGCGGCCATTGGCGACCTTGCGCGGGGCGGGGGCGGCCTTGGACTGGGCGAAGGCGGCCTCGGCGAGCTTGCGCAGCCGCTCCGGCTCGGCCGCCGGAGCCYTGGCGGATRCGGCCGGGGCGGCTGCCGTGACGGCGACAGGGCGCGCCGCGGCGCGAGGCGCGSCTTTCGCCGGGCGCGCKGCCGGGACAGGCTGCGGATAGCCTGACTGCCCCACCGCCTCGCGGCYGGTGCGGAAGGTCGCGACCAGCTCGTTGAGCTGGCCGATCCGGCCGGAAAGCGCATTGGCGGAGGCGGCGCTCTGTTCGGCCAGCGCCGCGTTCTGCTGGGTCATCTCGTCGAGATGCGCCACCGCCTGGCTCATCTCGTCGATGCCGTTGGCCTGCTCGCCCGACGCCGCCGAGATGTCGGCGATGGTCGCCGCCACCTTCTGCGAGGCTTCGAGGATGCGGCTGAGCTGGTCGCCGGCCTGGCGCACCAGCTTCACGCCCGCGCCGACCTCGACATTGGAGGAGGAGATCAGCCCGGAGATGTCCTTGGCCGCCTCGCCCGAGCGCTGGGCCAGGGTACGCACCTCGGAGGCGACGACGGCGAAGCCCTTGCCGGCCTCGCCGGCGCGGGCCGCCTCGACCGCGGCATTGAGCGCCAGCAGGTTGGTCTGGAAGGCGATGTCGTCGATGACGCGGATGATGTCGGAGATCTTCTGCGAGGCGCTCTCGATGCGGGCCATGGCCTCGACCGCCTGGCCGGCGATGGCGCCGCCGTTCTSGGCGGCCTGCATGGCGTCGTCGGCGATGCGGGCGGCRTCCTTCGAGGCCTGGGCCGAGGCCTTGACCGAAGCYGCGAGCTCCTCGGTGGTGGCGGCGGTCTCCTCGAGCGAGGAGGCCTGCTCCTCGGTGCGCTTGGAGAGRTCGTCGGARCCCATATGGATCTCGCGCGCGGCGAGACCGACATCGGCCGAGGTGGTCTGGATCGTCGCCACCGTGGCCGAGAGGCGGTCGACCGTCTCGTTGATCGCGCCCTTCAGATCGGCGAAGCGCCCGCGATAGGCCGTCTCGACCCGGTTGGTCAGGTCGCCACCCGCGATCGCCGACAGCGTCTGCGCAAACTC
>NZ_JBFRDZ010000039.1:0-1610 GCF_052114025.1 Allobosea sp. RAF48 | reverse complement strand
CTAAGTCGCGAAAATCTCACTTCGAGCTATGACCAATGTATGGTTTTCTTGAAAAGTGCATTCCTTTGCGCAATCGGCGAAAAGGAAGAAGATCTACGTCTGAGAGATTCCATTCGGAACGCATTTGACAATCTAGATGCGGCACGAAGCGCCGCCAATTCTTCGAATATCGTCCCATTTCGCCGCAAMGCAGTGAAGGCCCTCGATTAACAGTGTGTCGCGCGCGCATGAGTCCTCATAGGATTTTTGGGTGATAGGGACGTGCTCGATTTTTCGCTTCGTGGCCCCTTGAGGCTCCGATTGCCGACTGATCAGACCACCTGCTGGAAGCTTGCTATGACTTTGTTGGCCGGCACGACGACGTGAAATCCAGTTGATGGTGCCGCTACCGATGATGCGGGAACCCCGACACTTTACCGGCGTTCTAAATCTGCTCGACCGAAGCCAGATCGGCAGCGGTTCTTCGGCTTGGGGGCAGCATTGTACGAACCGTCTCGCCGTGCGATTCTCGCTCTGCTCTCCAGCACCTGCGTGCTTGCGAGCCGCGCCCAGGCTCAGGCGCCCGCAGGCCCAGCGAAGAGCTTCGACTATGAGGATGTCATCGAGCGGGCGACGGCCTTGGCAAAGCAGCCTTTCGATGCCGAAAGCGCCAAAATTCCAGCCGAACTGTCGAAGCTGACCTATGACGGCTATCGCGAGATCCGATTTCGCCGCGACAAGGCTGTTTGGCGCGACGGCGGGTCGGATTTCCGCCTGCTGCCCTTCCATCTCGGCTTTCTGCACGACAAGCCAGTCCAAGTTCACATCATCAACCACGGCAACGCGATCCCGATCCCTTTCACGACCGGCCTCTTCGAATACGGCAAGGTCCCCGTCCCGAAAGGCCTCTCGCCGGCGCTGGGCTTCGCGGGTTTCGCCGTAACGACCAACCTGAACAGCCCGAAGGTGCAGGACGAGGTCATTTCGTTCCTGGGCGCGAGCTATTTCCGGTTGATCGGGCGAGGACATCGCTACGGGCTTTCGGCGCGTTCGCTGGCGTTGGATGTTGGCGGCAAGCAGCCCGAGGAGTTCCCGTTCATGCGGGCGCTCTGGGTTGAGGAGCCGTCGCGCGACACGACCGAGCTCGTCATCTACGCCCTGCTCGACTCTCCATCGGTCGCCGGAGCCTATCGCTACGTCGTCAGCCCGGGCCGCGACACCTATGTGGACGTCACCGCGACGATCCTCCCGCGCAAGGAGATCGAGCGGATCGGCATCGCACCGCTGACGTCAATGTTTCAGGCCGGTGAAGGCGATCTCGGTCAGCGGACCGATTTCCGCCCGGAAATCCATGATTCGGACGGGCTGATGATGCAGTCCGGCAGCGGAGAATGGATCTGGCGACCCATTCGAAATCCTAAGGCGCTGCGCATATCGAGCTTCAGCGACAAGAACCCGCGCGGCTTCGGTTTGATGCAACGCGACCGTAACTTCGGCAGCTATCAGGATCTCGAAGCACGCTACGATGCCAGGCCKGGCTACTGGGTTCAGCCTCAGGGCGACTGGGGMGAGGGCCGGATCGACCTGATYGAAATCCCGACGGTGAACGAGGCGTTCGACAACATCGTCGC
>NZ_JBFRDZ010000038.1:0-7355 GCF_052114025.1 Allobosea sp. RAF48 | reverse complement strand
CGAATGAAACGGCCGCCTAGTCACCCATTCAGAGCGCGCTGGTTGGGCGTCAGCACGACGCTGCTGATGTTGGGATCGCCCGTGGTCGCCCAGGAATCGCTGCCGTTTCCGCCGAAGCCTTCTGGGAGCAAGGCCGGGCCGACGATCGCGGAATCGACCTACAGCCCCCTGCCGGCGAAGTCGCATCTCCCGGCCAACGCGCCGAACATCGTCGTGATCATGCTCGACGACGTCGGTCCGGCGCTTCCGAGCACCTTCGGCGGCGTGATCGATACACGCACATTGAGCCGCGTTGCCGGAGACGGGATCAGCTATAACCGCTTCCATAATGCCGCGATGTGCTCGCCCACCCGGGCGGCGCTGCTGACCGGGCGCAATCACCATCGCGTCGGCTCCGGCCAGATCACCGAACTGGCGAACGACTGGGATGGCTATTCCGGCCGGATCCCGCGCACATCGGCAACCGCGGCGAAGGTCCTCGGCTATTATGGCTACGCGACGAGCGCCTTCGGCAAATGGCACAACACCCCAGCCAACGAGACCACGGCCGTCGGCCCTTATACGAACTGGCCGGCAGGTCAGGGGATCGGCTTCGATTACTTCTACGGCTTCCTGGCCGGAGAATCCTCGCAATGGGAGCCTGCGGTCGTCGAAAACACGGTCCGGCTGAATCCGTCCGAGGGGAAGAAGGAATATCACTTCACCGAAGACATGACCGACAAGGCTGTCTCATGGATGAAGCAGGTCCACGCGCTGACGCCGGATCGGCCCTTCTTCATGTATTGGGCCCCCGGTGCCTCCCATGGTCCGCATCACATCTTCAAGGACTGGGCGGACAAATATAAGGGCAAGTTCGACGAAGGCTGGGACGTGATGCGCGAACGCGTCTTCGCCCGCCAGAAAGAACTCGGCTGGATCCCGAAAGACACCGAGCTGACGCCGCGGCCGAAGACCCTTGCCGCATGGGCCGATATTCCCGAGGACGAAAAGCCGTTCCAGCGTCGGCTCATGGAGGTGTTCGCCGGATACACCGAACATGCCGATGCACAGGCCGGCCGGTTGATCGATGCCCTGGACGAGCTCGGCATCCGCGACAACACGCTCGTCTTCTACATCTGGGGCGATAACGGCTCGAGCGCGGAAGGCCAGAACGGCACGATCAGCGAGCTCCTGGCGCAAAACGGCATTCCGTCCGAGATCAAGGACCATATCCGCACCATGAACGAGCTCGGCGGCCTGGACGTGCTCGGGTCGCCCAAGGTGGACAACATGTACCATGCCGGCTGGGCCTGGGCCGGCTCCACCCCCTACCGCTCGACAAAGCTGATCGCCGCGCATTTCGGCGGAACGCGCACGCCGCTCGCAGTGTCCTGGCCAAGCAGGATCAAGGCGGACAGGACGCCGCGTCCGCAATTCCATCACGTCAACGACATCGTGCCGACGATCTACGACATCCTGCACATCACGCCGCCGAAGCTCGTCGACGCCGTCAGCCAGGATCCGCTCGACGGCACCAGCATGACCTATTCCTTCGCGTCCCCGACGGCGCCGGACCACAAGAAGGAGCAGTATTTTGAGGTCATGGGCAGTCGTGCCTACTACAAGGACGGCTGGATCGCTTCGGCATTCGGGCCGCGCGTACCCTGGCAAGCGGGCGTCGATCCCTCGATCATGACATGGTCGCCGAAGAACGATGTCTGGGAGCTCTACGAGCTCAACAAGGATTTCTCGCAGGCGAAGGACGTCGCCGCCGCTCATCCCGGCAAGCTCGACGAGCTGAAGAAGGCTTTCGAGGTGAGCGCGAAAGATAATAAGGTCTATCCGGTCGGCGGCGCGCTATGGTCCGCGATCTTCCACCCGGAGGATGCTCCGTCCAACCCCGCCAAGTCGTTCAGCTTCACGCAGGAGGTCGTCGGCGTCCCCGAGTTTACCGCGCCGAAGCTCGGATCACGCAGCAACCTCGTCACCATCGATGCGGATTTATCCGCGTCGACGGCAAGGAAGTCAGCAAGGGGCGCGTCCCACGCTCGGCAGCGCTTACCTTCACTGCCAATGACGCCTTTGACGTCGGCCGTGACAGCTATTCCCCCGTCTCACTTGCGTATTTCGACCGCAAGCCCTTCGCCTTCAACGGCAAGATTCGGCATCTGACGGTCGATTACCTGGACTGAGCGCCGACCAACCGGAGGCGGCGAGCACGATCCTCGCCGCCTCCTTCTTAATTTCGACGGCGTGGAAACGTCTCTCCTTCGAGCCGGAGGGGGCACGTGTCGGTCGAATGCACTGCCGAATTGAAAAAAAGGGAAACTTCATGTTGAAACGACTTGCTCTTGTTCTTGTTGCCGCGGCCGTGATGCCGTTGATCCCGGCTCAGGCCCAAACGGAACTGAGCGCCTATGCCGATAAGAATGGCTACATCAATGTCCAGAAACTGACCTGCGGACAGCTCGCCGGAACGTTCCAGGAAGACGCGAACTTTCTCGGCATCTGGTACAGCGGCTGGTATAACGGACTCGGGAAGAAGTCTTCCGTCAATCTGCCCAGGGTCAAAGAAGGCGTCCATGAGCTGATCGTCTATTGCAAGGCGAATCAAGGATCGACGATCATCAAAGCTATCGATGTACTTTTGAAGGCCGAAAAAGCTCGCCGCGCCGAATGAGGCGACGGTCCGTGTCTGGCAGACTCGGGCACGGACCGTCCTTCATGAGTCATTCGACTGCGTTTCCTCGCAGGGCCGACGCCTCCCAATGCGTTTCGCCAAGGTTCATTTGCCGCTCTTCGGCTCTCCGATCCGTTGGCCCCGCGTCGGCTCTGATGGGAGCCTTCGTGAATGCCGAATTCATCACAGGCGCGCATCTCCTCGTCCGGATTACTTCTTTCTGCGCTTCGGAGCTGCAAGTGACTGTCTCCGAAAGCGTTCCCATAGGATGAAACAGTCATGTCCCTTCTTGACATCTTCGCATGGATCGTACTGGTCGTGCTGGTCTTCAGCATGATCGCCGTCGTGGTCTTCCTCGCCATGCTTCCGGGCATGATAGCCCGGAAGCGCAACCATCCCTGGGTCGAGGCTGTCGCCGCAGGCGGATGGGTAACATTCATCCTCGGCTTCGTGCTGTGGCCAGCCGTCCTGATCTGGGCTTTTGTCGATTGGCCGGCCAAGCCGCGCCTCGGCTCGGGCGGTGAGGCGACTGCGCCGTGATCCTGGTTCTCCTCAATGTCTATCTCGCCCTGCTCTTCATCCTGGTGAAGCTCGGGATCATTCGCTTCAACCTGTTCTGGAAGATCTCGCCGGCCGTTGTCTTCGTGCTCTTGCTGGTCGGCCTGTTCGTGCCGATGAACTGGGGCGCTCCGCAAGGGGCGGCGCTGGTCGTCCGGAATTCGGTAGCCATCGTGCCTGATGTCGCGGGTGAGGTCGTCGACGTGCCGGTCCGGCCGAACCAGCCGCTCAAGGCGGGCGACGTGCTGTTCCGGATCGATCCGGTTCCGTTCCAGTCACAGGTCGATGCCCTCGCCGCGCAGCTCAAGTTTCAGGAGACGAGGTTGGCCGAGATGACCCAGTTGCAGACGCACGGCACGGGACGCGCCTTCGACGTCGAGCAGCGCCAGGCCGAGGTCGAACAGCTGAAAGCTCAACTCGCGGCGGCCCAGTGGAACCTCGACAAAACCGTGGTTCGCGCGCCGACCGACGGCTACGTCACCAATGTCGCGCTGCGAAAGGGAGCTCGTGTCGCGAATCTCCCGCTGGCGCCGGTGATGGCCTTCATCGACACCTCCGAGACGGCCATCGGTGTGGAAATCGCTCAGATCGACGCACGCTATCTCGCTCCCGGCCAGCAAGTCGAACTCACCTTCAAGATGTTCCCGGGCAGGGTACTAACAGGCAAGGTCGAGAGCCTCGTGCAGGCGATTGCCACAGGCCAGGTTCAGGTTTCCGGCGTAGCCGTTGCGCCAAAGGCAATCGCATCAGCGCCCTTCGTCGTGCGCGTCAAGCTTGACGATGAAACCTTTGCCGGGTCGCTGCCTGCCGGGAGCACAGGCGAGGCTGCGATCTTCACGGATCAGGTCAAGCCGACGCATCTGATCCGTAGGGTGCTGCTGCGTCAGGTCGCGATCACCAATTATATTAACCCATTTTGAAGAAGGTTTGTTCTTCCGGTTGCCCCAGTCAGAGGCGCGTCAGGTCCTGCCCTCAATTGTTCGGCAGGAGCAATCCCGGTGTTGTTTTCCGCTATTCAGGGGAGAGACACCTTGAGCCAATTTGGCTGCTCGGCAGCCTGATTATATTTCGAAATGGAATAGGAAGCGACCAGAATGCTCGTGAGAATTGTTATGGCCTCGATGAGCGTCACGTTCCTCGCCCTGACATCGTTTGGGGCGCAGGCCATGCCGACGTCATCCGCCCTGTCGCAGACAAGGACATACGACGTCACAAAGGTCGCGGGCGGATGCGGTGTCGGCTTCTATCGCGGGCCTCTCGGCGGCTGCGTCCGAGGCGGCGGGAGCGTCGTCGTTGCACCGCGCCCCGTTGTTGTCGCTCCCCGGCCTGTTGTGGTCGCTCCTCGGCCAGTCGTTCGGCCGCGTCCCGTCGTCATTGATCGACGGCCAATTGTGATCCGTTAAGCCCTGCGGCGCCCGAGTATCCGAGGTCTCCGAATCCGACGGGACCGCATCACCCGTTCGATCAGGGCAATAAGGGCTCGCAGCCGAGAAGCATAAAGCAGACCCGGCAGATAGCTCCGGAGATGCCCGGGCCGCCAGGCCGAGCGGAACGATCAGGTTGGTCCGGGGTGACTGATCGCCCTGAGTTCTCGTTCTCTGGAGGCGCGCGCACTGGGTCCAAGCGGGTACGTCGATCGAACTGATCGTCGGGAAAGCACGGCTTGGTATCGACGGTTAGGAGAGCCGGTTGGTGCTAGCCGGCGGCGGCGTGCTCGATAACCCGTCCATGAGGTTGGCAAGTGCCGTTTGCTGAGAATCCGGCGGCCCGTTGACAGGCGTGCACGACTGGATTTCCGAAACCGCGTTCGAGTTTGCATTTCCGCACTTTGTTTTAAGGCGGGGAACATCTTGCCCCGCTCCAGCTTCAATGCTTGGCAGGAGTGCAGTCATGCAAATGCAAAAGGAAAGTCCGGCCCGCCTCGACGATGATAGGCTCCTGACTACACCGCAAGAAAGCCCTCTAGCGGCGGATTCGGTTCAGACCGGGCGGCGTGTGAGCGATCAGACCAAGGTGCAGGACGAGGGCAGTGAGGCTAACGACACGCCAGACGGATTGACCGAGATCGAGGAAGCCACGAGACACGCGTCCTAAGACATTCCGACCGGTCAAGGCCCGGAAGGCCTGTTGAATCCGTTCCTGTCTTTGATCGAGGCGGATTGCCTCCGAAGATATAAGGAATCGATCAACCGCCCGTAGCTGTTCCCTGCGCCGACACCGCCCCCCGGAATCGACACATTGCCGGTACGCGGGAAATTTCCGCTGCTTTTGGTCGCATCGCTTTGAGAGAGGTCGATCCGCTTCGAACCATAGCTCGAACGGTTAGGGCCGACTGACCCCATGTCCTAAATGTGCCGCGTTAGAGATGCAGTTGACGCTCGTGGCCGGCGAACGCGAGCGTATGGGAGTTCCGCTCTACAACGATGCGAGTTATCGCGAGGCGTTCACGCGCTCGCGTCACGGTGACGAAACTCACATCGCCGAGACGGGGACATGGCACGGGGGGCAGCTTTGTCATTGCTTGAAAAGTGCGCATACTGTGCATAGATTGTGCGGGTGCTCTTTTGCCAGGAGAAACCCATGTCTGCGCTCGCGCTGCCCGACGTGCTGGAGTCGGTGCATCAGCCCGGAACCTCTGATCTTTCGGCGCCCGGCGTTGCCGGCCTGTTTGGTCTTCAGCTCCAGGATCTCGCCGCGATCGCGGCAGTTCACCGCAACACGATCCGGACACATCCCAATACGCCCAAACTGCAGGCGGTTCTCCGTGATCTGATGCGGGTTCTGTCCGCTGCATCTACAGTGCAGCCCAACCAGGATCGGGCGCTTTTTCTTATCAAGAACGCTCCGATTCCAGCCTTCCGACATAAGACAATCTTGCAGTTAGTCGCGGAAGGACGAACCAATGATGCAATCGACTACCTCGAGTCCGTGAGCTCGGGGTATGTCGGGTGATCCTCAAGGATCTTCCGGCCGGCACGTTGCTGTTCCGGGCTCACACACCGGAGTGGGCTAGCCGGCCAACAAGTGGCGCTGGGGCCGCGCTCAAGGGCGGCCGCTTCAATCGGGAGGGTGTCGAGGCGCTCTATATGTCGCTCGACGAAGCGACGGCGTTGCGGGAGTACCAGCAGACGTCTCCCTTCCTGCCGCCTTGCACGATCTGTTCCTACACGGTGTCGTTGCAGAAACTCGTCGATCTCCGACAACTGAGCCACGGGGAACCGTGGGATGATCTCTGGCATAGCTGGCAGGAAGATTGGCGACACCTGAAGTTCGACCTGCATATCGAGCCTCCGACGTGGGTGCTCGGTGATCTGGTTCTGGGCGCTGGCCACACGGGCATTATCTTTCCGAGCGTGGCCAATCCAGGCGGCGTCAATGTCGTCGTTTTCAACGAGCAGCTGAAGGGCGACAGCAAGGTCGAGGTGAACGATCCGGACGGAAAATTGCCCGATGACAGATCCAGTTGGCACAATCGGCCCTGAGAGCTTGAGCGGTCATCCCTAAAAGGCGTGTTCCCGCTCGTACTCTTCCATGGCGTTGATGAGCTCGACCAGTTCCTTTTCTTCAAGGCTATCTTCGATCGCGTCCGTCAGTTCCTGGACCCTATCCCAAGCTCGCTCGAAGGCATGGGAGTCGGCAATTTCCATTGGGATCTCCCTTGGAAAGCCAGCTGGGATCGTGTTGGTGCGCACTGGCGTCGCTGTGCCGTGCGCGATCCACAGCGCTTCGTGGGTGCTTTCAGTAGACCCTCGTCAATCGGCGTGACAGAGGTTAACTACCACCGTTGGCGCCATGAGTTTGGCGTTTACTTTGCGGGCCCGAATGCTGGCAACCCCACTAAAACCGTCGAAAAATAGACATCCGATTTGACGTAGGTCATGTCTTTTGACGGGCCATCGGCCTATATTTTATGCTTCTCTTCCCTGCTACGACTACGCCGGCCCGTCTTGAACCACTTTTAGTTGCGTGGGGCCACCATGAGGTCAGATCTAAGTCGCGAAAATCTCACTTCGAGCTATGACCAATGTATGGTTTTCTTGAAAAGTGCATTCCTTTGCGCAATCGGCGAAAAGGAAGAAGATCTACGTCTGAGAGATTCCATTCGGAACGCATTTGACAATCTAGATGCGGCACGAAG
>NZ_JBFRDZ010000037.1:0-5745 GCF_052114025.1 Allobosea sp. RAF48 | reverse complement strand
CCTATAAGCCACCCATCGAGACGGCGCCGCCGCTGAGCGGCGCCTCTTCTGCGCTTCCTGATGAGGCTGGGGCTGACGTCCGGGACACCGGGCGAGTTCCTGTCGGAATTTGTAGAGCGCACGCTGTTTGAAAATTGAAGACAGAAAGAGAAACGTGGACGGCGAGTTCTTGCGGACTTGGGTTTAGGCTCAAGTCGAACGAGACTTCGGTGTGCTGCGTTTATACAAGAGCCATCGCGGATTGCTTCGGTAATCTGTAGATGTCTCCGTCAATACGCAGTGCGATGCCGGAACAAAATCTCATCCAATCTGAGAGTTTGATCCTGGCTCAGAGCGAACGCTGGCGGCAGGCTTAACACATGCAAGTCGAACGGGCACTTCGGTGCTAGTGGCAGACGGGTGAGTAACACGTGGGAACGTACCTTTCGGTTCGGAATAATTCAGGGAAACTTGGACTAATACCGGATACGCCCTTCGGGGGAAAGATTTATCGCCGATAGATCGGCCCGCGTCTGATTAGCTAGTTGGTGAGGTAATGGCTCACCAAGGCGACGATCAGTAGCTGGTCTGAGAGGATGATCAGCCACATTGGGACTGAGACACGGCCCAAACTCCTACGGGAGGCAGCAGTGGGGAATATTGGACAATGGGCGCAAGCCTGATCCAGCCATGCCGCGTGAGTGATGAAGGCCTTAGGGTTGTAAAGCTCTTTTGTCCGGGAAGATAATGACTGTACCGGAAGAATAAGCCCCGGCTAACTTCGTGCCAGCAGCCGCGGTAATACGAAGGGGGCTAGCGTTGCTCGGAATCACTGGGCGTAAAGGGCGCGTAGGCGGACTCTTAAGTCGGGGGTGAAAGCCCAGGGCTCAACCCTGGAATTGCCTTCGATACTGGGAGTCTTGAGTTCGGAAGAGGTTGGTGGAACTGCGAGTGTAGAGGTGAAATTCGTAGATATTCGCAAGAACACCAGTGGCGAAGGCGGCCAACTGGTCCGATACTGACGCTGAGGCGCGAAAGCGTGGGGAGCAAACAGGATTAGATACCCTGGTAGTCCACGCCGTAAACGATGAATGCCAGCCGTTGGGGAGCTTGCTCTTCAGTGGCGCAGCTAACGCTTTAAGCATTCCGCCTGGGGAGTACGGTCGCAAGATTAAAACTCAAAGGAATTGACGGGGGCCCGCACAAGCGGTGGAGCATGTGGTTTAATTCGAAGCAACGCGMAGAACCTTACCAGCTTTTGACATGTCCGGTTTGATCGGCAGAGATGCCTTTCTTCAGTTCGGCTGGCCGGAACACAGGTGCTGCATGGCTGTCGTCAGCTCGTGTCGTGAGATGTTGGGTTAAGTCCCGCAACGAGCGCAACCCTCGCCCCTAGTTGCCATCATTCAGTTGGGAACTCTAGGGGGACTGCCGGTGATAAGCCGCGAGGAAGGTGGGGATGACGTCAAGTCCTCATGGCCCTTACAGGCTGGGCTACACACGTGCTACAATGGCGGTGACAATGGGCAGCGAAAGGGCGACCTCGAGCTAATCCCAAAAAGCCGTCTCAGTTCAGATTGTACTCTGCAACTCGAGTACATGAAGGTGGAATCGCTAGTAATCGTGGATCAGCATGCCACGGTGAATACGTTCCCGGGCCTTGTACACACCGCCCGTCACACCATGGGAGTTGGGTTTACCCGAAGGCGTTACGCTAACCGCAAGGAGGCAGGCGACCACGGTAGGCTCAGCGACTGGGGTGAAGTCGTAACAAGGTAGCCGTAGGGGAACCTGCGGCTGGATCACCTCCTTTCTAAGGTAGAGGACTTCACGAAGCTTGCTTCGTATCGACCTCTCTTCAGAACAATAGAGGCCAGTCAGGCCTCGCATGCGGAACTTGCCGTCTTCGTTTCTCTTTCTCTTTCCGGGCGAATGCGCTGGATCGGTCATCTGGATCGGTCGCGTATTCTGGGCCAAGCCAGGCTTTGGCCGGTCGACTTCTTGGTCGATTTGCCTTGGGCCTGTAGCTCAGTTGGTTAGAGCGCGCGCTTGATAAGCGTGAGGTCGGAGGTTCAAATCCTCCCAGGCCCACCAGTCATCGGGTGCCGAGCTGTCCGACGAGCGGCGGTTCTTTCGAGCTCTTGGGCTCGCAAGGCCGAACGGCCGCCGCGCCAAGTGGCGCGTTGCTTTACTCAAATGGGGCCATAGCTCAGTTGGGAGAGCGGTAGCTTTGCAAGCTTCAGGTCGTCGGTTCGATCCCGTCTGGCTCCACCAAATCCGGAAAGTATTCAAGTTTCGCCATCATCGGCAACGATGGTTGGCGCTGCTGTTTGTCATTGTGAAGAGGGAATGTATTCGAGAGCTGCTCATCCTGCAGCATGCGGAATGTCCGACACCATCGGCTTCTGTTAAATCGGGTACATTCGGCAAGCATAAATGGTCTTTCTGATCATATGTTTTGCGAATTTGTTTCGCGGACATCGATCATGAGAACGATCAAGTGCCTTAAGAGCATTCGGTGGATGCCTTGGCGCTGAGAGGCGATGAAGGACGTGATACGCTGCGATAAGCCGTGGGGAGCTGCGAATGAGCTTTGATCCGCGGATTTCCGAATGGGGAAACCCACCTTCGATCTCTGTTATTCCAAGGACAGGACTTCGGTTCTGTTTTTGAGCTAACAGAGATCACAAGAAGGTATTGAACTCTGAATACATAGGGGTTCAAAGCTAACCCAGGGAACTGAAACATCTAAGTACCTGGAGGAAAGGACATCAACGAGACTCCGTTAGTAGTGGCGAGCGAACGCGGACCAGGCCAGTGCTTATCTGCAAGTTACCGGAAGCGGTTGGGAAACCGCGCAACAATGGGTGATAGCCCCGTACGGATCTGCGAACAGATGAGACATGAGTAAGGCGGGACACGTGAAATCCTGTCTGAACGTGGGGGGACCACCCTCCAAGCCTAAGTACTCCTCAGCGACCGATAGTGAACAAGTACCGTGAGGGAAAGGTGAAAAGCACCCCGACGAGGGGAGTGAAATAGCACCTGAAACCGAATGCTTACAAACAGTGGGAGCTCAAGGTTCGTCCTGGGTGACCGCGTACCTTTTGTATAATGGGTCAGCGACTTAATCTGACGAGCAAGCTTAAGCCGGTAGGTGTAGGCGCAGCGAAAGCGAGTCTGAACAGGGCGTTCAGTTCGTCGGATTAGACCCGAAACCGGGTGATCTAGCCATGAGCAGGTTGAAGGTAAGGTAACACTTACTGGAGGACCGAACCGGTGCCTGTTGAAAAAGTCTCGGATGACTTGTGGCTAGGGGTGAAAGGCCAATCAAACTCGGAAATAGCTGGTTCTCCGCGAAAGCTATTTAGGTAGCGCCTCGTGTGAATACTCCGGGGGGTAGAGCACTGGATGGGTGAGGGGTGCTTACCGCATTACCAATCCTAACCAAACTCCGAATACCCGGAAGTACTGCACGGGAGACACACGGCGGGTGCTAACGTCCGTCGTGGAGAGGGAAACAACCCTGACTTACAGCTAAGGCCCCCAATTCGTGGCTAAGTGTGAAAGGATGTGGGAATCCCAAAACAACCAGGAGGTTGGCTTAGAAGCAGCCATCCTTTAAAGAAAGCGTAACAGCTCACTGGTCTAAATAAGGGTTCCTGCGCCGAAAATGTAACGGGGCTCAAGCCACGAGCCGAAGCTTAAGGTTTGCACTTTGTGCAAGCGGTAGCGGAGCGTTCCATAAGCCAACGAAGGCGGACCCGTGAGGGCTGCTGGAGGTATTGGAAGTGCGAATGCTGACATGAGTAACGACAAACAGTGTGAAAGACACTGTCGCCGAAAGTCCAAGGGTTCCTGCGTAAAGTTAATCTCCGCAGGGTTAGCCGGCCCCTAAGGCGAGGCCGAAAGGCGTAGTCGATGGGAATGAGGTGAATATTCCTCAGCCAGTTGGTAGTGACGGATCGCGTACGCTGTCAGATCTTATTGGATTGATCTGGCTTCCAAGCGGTTCCAGGAAATAGCTCCAACATGAGACCGTACCCTAAACCGACACAGGTGGACTGGTAGAGTATACCAAGGCGCTTGAGAGAACTATGCTGAAGGAACTCGGCAATTTACCTCCGTAACTTCGGGATAAGGAGGCCCAGTGTCTAGGCAACTAGGCATTGGGGGCACAGACCAGGGGGTAGCGACTGTTTAACTAAAACACAGGGCTCTGCGAAATCGTAAGATGACGTATAGGGTCTGACGCCTGCCCGGTGCCGGAAGGTTAAAAGGAGGTGTGCAAGCACCGAATTGAAGCCCCGGTAAACGGCGGCCGTAACTATAACGGTCCTAAGGTAGCGAAATTCCTTGTCGGGTAAGTTCCGACCTGCACGAATGGCGTAACGACTTCCCCGCTGTCTCCAGCATAGACTCAGTGAAATTGAATTCCCCGTGAAGATGCGGGGTTCCTGCGGTCAGACGGAAAGACCCCGTGCACCTTTACTGCAGCTTTGCGCTGGCATTCGTGTCGGCATGTGTAGGATAGGTGGTAGACTTTGAAGCCGGGGCGCCAGCTCTGGTGGAGTCATCCTTGAAATACCACCCTTATCGTCATGGATGTCTAACCGCGACCCGTAAGCCGGGTCCGAGACAGCGCATGGCAGGCAGTTTGACTGGGGCGGTCGCCTCCCAAAGAGTAACGGAGGCGTGCGAAGGTGGGCTCAGAGCGGTCGGAAATCGCTCGTTGAGTGCAATGGCATAAGCCTGCCTGACTGCGAGACTGACAAGTCGAGCAGAGTCGAAAGACGGCCATAGTGATCCGGTGGTCCCGCGTGGAAGGGCCATCGCTCAACGGATAAAAGGTACGCCGGGGATAACAGGCTGATGATTCCCAAGAGTCCATATCGACGGAATCGTTTGGCACCTCGATGTCGGCTCATCACATCCTGGGGCTGGAGAAGGTCCCAAGGGTTCGGCTGTTCGCCGATTAAAGTGGTACGTGAGCTGGGTTCAGAACGTCGTGAGACAGTTCGGTCCCTATCTGCCGTGGGTGTAGGAGAATTGAGAGGATCTGCCCTTAGTACGAGAGGACCGGGGTGGACGTACCTCTGGTGGACCTGTTGTGGCGCCAGCCGCAGTGCAGGGTAGCTATGTACGGACGGGATAACCGCTGAAGGCATCTAAGCGGGAAACCCACCTCAAAACGAGTTCTCCCTCGAGAGCCGTGGAAGACGACCACGTTGATAGGCCGGGTGTGTAAGTGCAGCAATGCATTCAGCTTACCGGTACTAATTGCTCGATCGGCTTGATCGTTCTCATGATCAATGTCCGCGACACTCAAATACGCGACAATACAAAAAGACCTTATGCTTGCCATATCCTTCGCCGGCCCGGTGGCTTGAGCGAGGAGCCAGAACCCGATCCCATCCCGAACTCGGCCGTTAAACTCCTCAGCGCTGATGGTACTGTGTCTCAAGACCCGGGAGAGTAGGTCGTTGCCGGGCCTGTCAAGGATATCCCTCATCACAATCACAAAACGCTTCAACGCGGCGGTCGACTAACGTCGCCGCCGCGTTGCCGTTTAAAGCCCAAATCGTCCCTGGAAACGCCGCACCGCAAACCCAGGACGCCTAAGGCCCAATCGTTGACGCGGGGTGGAGCAGCCCGGTAGCTCGTCAGGCTCATAACCTGAAGGTCGTCAGTTCAAATCTGGCCCCCGCAACCAAATCAAAAGCCCGCCCCTCAAAAGGCGGGCTTTCGATCGTTCAGAGCGCAAGC
>NZ_JBFRDZ010000036.1:0-6684 GCF_052114025.1 Allobosea sp. RAF48 | reverse complement strand
TCGCTGGAATGCATCACGGCGACAAGTATCTGCTTGCCGTCATCGCATATCACGCGCAGCCGGTAGAAGAGCTCGGCGGGATCGATCTCTGAAATATCGCAGAAGAGGTATCCGGCGCGCGTGTCGTCGCAGTCGCTGCCGAATTGGTAAGTGAGCGGGAGCGTCCGGCCGTCCCGCAGGACAAGCAGGCCTTTCCCGGTGTGCATCGCCCGCCTCCCACCTCAACGGCGCCGGCCTCCGACGTCGTCCCCACGGGGTCAACAACCCAGCAGTACGCGCCTGTTGCGGGCCGCGACAAGTCGCATTTCGTCTTCCACTGAGCGGGTAGCTGATCGACACGGAACCCTTCCGGTTCCATCCCGTTTCTATTCTGCCGCTTTCGAGCGCCGATGATTTCCCTCAAAGGCGATTCTGGTCCCCTCTCGAAGCGGCAGGGGGCCGTCCAGGCCGGCTTCCTGATTTCGGCCCCGCTGGCTTCGACTGGCGGGGCCTTTTTCGTTTCAGCTGATGCGAGCAAGCAGGTCGACGATTTGCAGCGTCAACGATTTGCAGCGTCAACCAGAGCAGGTCGATCATGTTCTTGATCGTGAGCGAAAGTGCTGGCCGATGGTTATTGCGCTTTACCCGGCCTTCGCCTTTAGCGCCGCATAGCGGTCGATCTCAGCACGGAGGTAGGCCACAGCTTTGTCGCCGCGGTGGCCTTTGATGCCCTTGGAGCCGTCCTTCACGCCATCGAGGACTTCATTGCGATCGGCGAGCTTCATCCCGGCGAGGTAGCGAACTTCACATTCGTGCTGCCACTCGTTCGACCAGGTCGAAACCTCGCGGCCGAAGAGGACGGAGAACTTCATGGGCGGGTTGTCAGGCGGATAGGACATGCGCCGGCCGTGACAGATTCCCGTGCTGTCCGAAATGGTCTGAGCCGTCAGTACAGGCACCGGGTGATCAATTTTCCCCATGGAAGGGCGAAGCAGCGCTCATCTTCGTAGTGGAGAGGTGTCCCGTCCTCCAGCGAGTATGAGACGGTCGAGAGCCCCGGCTTGTTCTGCCAAGCGATCACCGTGTAGCGGTTACCTTCATCGTCCTGGCAGGGCTCTCGATAGAGTTCTCGCCTGCTGCTGTAGGTCCGGCGTACCGGGAATATGGAGGTTTGCGCTGTGACCATGGCGATTAGCTCCGAAGCGACTTGTCGGCCTGGAGGCTCTTCTTCAGTGCGTCGAAGAGGTTGATGACATTCGCCGGCCGCCCGTCCTCGCGAGTGGCAGAAACCCGCGCGCCCTTCCGGCGCTTCTTCGACGCGATCAACTTAAGCAGGTGTTCCTGCACCGGATCCTTGACCATCTCCGGCGACCAGTCTGCGGTCTTCGACTTGATGAATTTCTGCGCCAGATCGAGCAGTTCGGGTTCAGGCTTCTCCTGCTCAATACCGGAGAAATACGCCTTCTCATCGCGGACCTCGTCGCCGTAGCGCAGCGTCCAGAGCACGATGCCGCGGTCGCGGGCTTCGAGCATGACCGCGCGCTCCCGGCGATACAGAACGACGCGAGAGATGCCGGCCATCTTTGACGCGGCCATAGCGTCGCGGATCACCGAGAAGGCTTCTTCGCCGACATCGCCGTCCGGCACCAAGTAATGGGGACTATCGAGGTAGAGCCACGGGATCGAGTCGCGCGGCACGAACTTGTCGATGTCGATCGTGCGGACGGTGTCGAGCCGGACGGCCTCAAGCTCCTCATCCTCTATGACGACGAAGCGGCCGGCTTCGGCCTCGTAGCCCTTAGCCTGGTGATCGGGCTTGACGGGTTTGCCGCTGTCGGCGTCAACGTAGCGGCTGACGATCCGGTTGCCGGTTTCGCGGTTCAGTGTGTGGAACCGGACCTTCTCGCTTTCCGACGTCGCCGGCGACATCGCGACCGGGCAGGTCACCAGCGACAGTTTGAGATAGCCCTTCCAATAGGTCCGTTCAGCCATGCAACGCAACTCCGGCAACGAAACTGCGGACTCAATGCCGGGCAAACGAATCAGTTCCGCGAGGCGGGAACATGCGCGGCGGCCCGGCATTGAATCGTGTTGTTGCGTATGGGGTGAGTGTCATGGTCGCGGCGCGTGCGAACGGGAAAGGCTATCTGAAGTTCGGCGAGATCAGTTGTCCGGTTGCGCTCTATACCGGGGCCAGCACATCGGAGCGCATTTCGTTCCACACGATCAATCGCGACACCGGTCATCGGGTGCGCCGCGAGTTCGTCGATCCAGTCACGGATGAGCCAGTCGATCGCGAACACCAGATTAAGGGCTTCGAGATCGACAAGGACCGCTACGTCGAGGTTGAGCCCGAGGAAATCGCAAAGGCGGTTCCAGAGAGCAACAAAACCCTTGCCGTCGCCGCCTTCATCCCCTGTGGCGACATCGACACGATCTATTTCGACAAGCCCTATTACCTGGCGCCGGACGGCAAGATTGCCGATGATGCCTTCGCCGTGATCAGGGAAGCGCTTCGGGCCAGCAAGGTCGGCGCCCTCGCGCACGCTGTGCTGTTTCGCCGCTATCGCGCACTGCTGATCCGAGCCCAGGGGCTCGGCCTCGTCGCCCATACTCTCAACTTCGACTATGAGGTGCGTTCGGCATCGGAAGCCTTCGACGGCATCCCGAAGCTGAAGATCCAGAAGGAGATGCTGGATCTCGCCAAGCACATCATCGACACCAAACGCGGAACGTTCGACCCGTCAACCTTCGATGATCGCTATGAGGCCGCGGTCGCTGAACTAGTGAAGGCGAAGCTCGCCGGCAAGGCGCTTCCGGTCGCGAAGAAGGCCAAGCAGCCCAAGGTCGTCGATCTGATGGCGGCCTTGCGCGCCAGCGCCGGTCAGGCTGCCCCTCCGCCCGTAAAGCGCAAAGCGTCGCGGAAAGCAGCTTAGCCTGCCAGCCTCGTTCGGGTCCGGAAATTTCCGCCAGTCGATCCCGCTTCGTCGAGTCAGGAGCCTTTCACTCTGGAACTAACGTCGCTAGGTCGCGTTCTCAAGCCGGATTGAGAGAGGTGCTCGATCTCAGCTCGAGCAATGGGCTGGAGGCCCAAGTGAACCCCGCCACCGCCGTGGCGGGGTTTGCTGTTTTGGGTGAACGCCGACATTGCCCATCGTTCATCATTTGCAGCCAAGCTCTTGAAGCGCCTTCGATGCGGCGTGGCGCCGAGCTGCCGTCTTTCCCCTCCCATGGCGTGTGTGGCTCGGCGTCTTTTCCCGCTATCCGGCGAGGGCGGCCGCGATGTCGTGTTCAAGTTCGATCAGGATGCGCCGATAGTCTGCCGCGATAACTACCGCCGCCGGTTCCGCTTTCTGAGACCACCGGATGTGAGCGAGCGACGCTAGCTCGTAGCTTTCATAGAGGTCGAGAATCGAACCGTGGGCGGCTCGCTCAAGCTCGCCCCGCCGCTCGGGCCAGCGGAGCATCAGCCGCGCTAGCCCTGATTTCTGTTCTGGCGTCATAGCGACCGCTGCGATCAAAGGCGTAAGTTAATCCCTCTTTGGACCCGCAAATATTGTCCTTGATGTCTAGGTTTTCGCGCCTTCGCAGCGGGGAAATGCAATCCCATCCATGAACTCCGCGTCGAGGCCCCGAGGGGAGGGCGCGCATGCGGCTTTATTGGAGGGCAGAACTGGATCGCCTCCAGTGGGATTTGGCGTTGGCGTTCAACCCTGGATGGGGCTACCGTAGCGTTCAGACTGTCAGTTTTGTTGCGCCTTGCGTTCTTGGAGGCGGTCGTGGAAGCTTCAGAACAGTCAAGCCACGATGGCGCAGTCACTGCGTTTCCCGGTGCCGATGCAGTCAGGTCTCAGCTGGATCGTATCGCCGGAAGCAAGGATTTCATTGTCCCGGAACGCATCACGGCGTTTCTCCAATYCATTGTCGATGAGACGCTTTGCGGGCGACAGCGCCAACTGAAAGCCTACACGATTGCGATTGCTGTGTTTGGCCGATGTGAAGACTTCGACGCAATGAACGACCCAGTTGTGCGGATTGAGGCAGCCCGCCTGAGGCGCGCTTTGGAACGGTATTATTTGCTCGACGGGAAACGGGATCCGGTCGTTATCGAGGTGGCAAAGGGAAGCTACGTTCCGACATTCCGCTGGCAGCATGCAACGCCGCGGCAGCAGTTTCAGACTGAGCCGCTAAAGGTAACCATCCAAAGCAGAGGCATCGGGCTTGCGGCACTCGCCAACCATCCTTGGTCTTTGGCCTGCGCTCTGTTTCTCGCGTTGGCACTGAGCCTGACCGTTGTCATGCAGGCGATGCCCCTGCAATCGGCTGCGCAGCCATCGACTTCCGAAAAGATGGTTGACCCGGAGGTGATCGTAAAGCCCTTCGCTAGTCTGTCAGCGTCGTCGGAATGCGTAACATTCGCCGCAGCGCTTTCCGAGGAAGTTCTGAATCGCCTCTCACAGCTGAAGCGACTAAAGGTCTTCGGTAAGGGCGGGCCGACCGGTGTATCGACTGCATCGCTCGGTGACCCAATCGTGCCTCGATACATTCTCGAAGGCAGTGTTCGTCAGTCCGGCGACACGTTCCGCATCATCGCGCGCTTGGTTGACAGCCGAACTGCAGCTATCAAATGGGCGTATTCGATGGACCGCGATCCACGTACGGCATCGAATATGGAAGCGGCTTCTGCGGCAGAGCTGGCTGATCTGGTAGCCCTTCAAGCGACCAAACCGTTTTCAGCGACTGATGCGCCAGCGCGCAGCGCAAAGGCGCTCCTGTTGTCAAAGACAGCAGGGCCGGATGCCCCGGCATTGCGCTGAGGCTGGTCGCAAGTTGACTGGGCTCGGCCGTTAAGACGTCGGCAGTGGACCTGCTGGCAACGACGATTTTCAATGACCCACGAAATTCGACGGAACTCGCTACGATGAGGAGCGTTTCCGCCTCCGATTTCGTTTCTTTAGGCGTGATTTCTCGTCGAGCTTCAGAGATCGAGATCGGCTGATCGCATGGTTTTCAGGATAGATTCACCGCAAGAATTCCCAGATCGGGACGCTGAGGTATGCATTTTGTAGCCGTCATCGAAAAAGAACCTCAAACGCTTTACGGCGGATGGTTTCCCGACGTTCCAGGTGCCATCTCCGCCGGTAGGACGCTGGACGAATGCGTCGCATCGGCGCGAACGTGCCTGCGCGAATGGGCCGCTGAGACCCTGGCTCATGGCGAGCACTTGCCCCCGGCTCGTGCTCTTCAGGAAATTCAGGCCGATCGTGACGTCAGAGCAGCACGCCGGCGCGGTGCTGTGTTTGTTGCTGTGCCATTGAAACTATGGGGCTAGCGCCGGCAAACCGTTTCAAGGAACCGGTCCATACCTTCCTTGCCGCTTCCCAGCTCGTGCTTTCACTGCCGGCTGCGCTCCGTTTTCGGACGCCGATGCGGCTTCCGACTTGCGCACCCGCGGTGGTGCTGATCACGCGGTGGACCAACTCGAGGCCACAGGGCCAACCTTGAGTCCTATCGTCAAACCGGACGCTGAGCCGCACACCTGGCGCGGCCTAGTCCTCGCACCGGGTTATCATTTTTCCCGATGGAAGCGAGAAGCTGCACTCGTCTTCATAGTGAACCGGCGTGCCGTCCTTGAGCGTGTAGGATGTCGTTAGGAGGCCGGGCCACTCGCGCCAGACAATGACGATATAGTGGTTGCCATACTCATCCTGGCAGCGCTCCCGATAGAGTTCGCGCTTAGGTGGCATGGGCCGGCGCGCCGACGGCCCTGCAGGTTTTCGCAACGCAACCATCGCAAACCTCACACAACGCTATTGCCAACGATTCAACTGCGGCGGGAGGCGGCTGTTCCGATCGCCACGATTGCCGGCGGGCTCCGCATCGACTTGCCCCGGCTCTCCTGGGCCTTCTCGTAGTGTTCGCTTATGCTCCCGCGAGACGAGAGATTTTTGCCGCCGCACTTGGAGCAGCGATAACGCAGGCAGATGTCCGGGATCGGCAGATCGTCAGGCAGCCCGTACAGGCTGACCTCAGCATAGCGAACACAGTCGTTGCACCAGACCTCAGCCAGCTTGCATCCGCGGGCGCGTTCCGATCCGACCGTCGCCGGCTGGATCTCCTTCCCGTCCTTGTCGTAGGCGCGGCGCGGATTTCGCTTCATAGCGCTCGGATCTGCTCCTCGAATTCCTCCGGGATGGCCCCGTGACGCGCGAGGACGTCGATCGACGCAACTTCACCTGTCTCATCATCCGCGACGACATGGACGACGGCGACGCCCTCTGCAGAGCGCCCGAGCCGCTCCCCTTCGTTCAGCGCGTGATGCTTGGTTTTCGCCGGGACGCGCTGCGCCGGGACGAGCTTCTTCCGATGCGTCTTGGAAGGGCTGAAGGAAGAAGGTGTCGACGTTCATAGCTTGACTCCTAGGCGCGGTTTGTTCTCATTATGTTCTCATACTCGAGGACGCAAGCCATGTCACCCGAACCCGCACCAGAACCCGACTTGGCGAATGAAATTGAGTGCGAAATCAACGATCTTGTCGCTGAGCATGGCAGCGAGCGGCCGCGCTACGGGCAGTTCTGCACGATTTCAACGTTCTGCTCGCCGACGCCGATCGTTCCGTCTCGCGCGGGTATCTGCGCGGGCTGTTCTCACAGGGAGCGCGGCCTGTTCGCGAACCCGAATGACCAATGAAACAGCCGAACGACC
>NZ_JBFRDZ010000035.1:0-8560 GCF_052114025.1 Allobosea sp. RAF48 | reverse complement strand
GCAACCAAATCAAAAGCCCGCCCCTCAAAAGGCGGGCTTTCGATCGTTCAGAGCGCAAGCGCCACCTGCTCACAAAGATCCACCCCGAAAACCAGGCAAACAGCCAAAGCCCCSAGCTCTCCGCTTGACCGCTCGGCAGGAACGCTGCCCCCGCAGCAACCACATCGGCCTAGGCCGCCGAATAAGCTTCTAGGTCGCTTCCTGTTCCACAGGGGAACGTCCCATTTGTTGTACTCACCCTGCACCGCCCTTACCCGGTCCCATAGGTCCTACTCGATAACGCGGAGGCCGGGAACAACCGGCCGGATTATCTCGTGATCGGGGTTGGCCCGCGAGACACGCTTATCTGTATCGGGATCCTTCACGAAGTTTTGCCGATCCCGTGGGAGTTTATCGATATCCTGATGCCGGCGCCGCGCTTCGAGGAGCGCTTCGCCATCTGGGGCGAGGCGGTGGAAGCGCAGGCGAACACCGATGGGGACGGCAAGGCGGCGGGGCTGTCGCACCGCACCGGCGGCGCCATCCTCGGCGCTGACGTCAAGCTCTACGATACCGGCGCGAGCTTGCTCAAGGTCGGCGCTGCCGGCGGCTATACCCGGCCGAACTTCGATGTCGACGCCAGGCTTCCTTCCGGCCGGCTCGAGAGCGGCCACGCCGCGCTCTATGCCGGTGCGCACTTCGGTACCTGGCGGCTCGACGGCGGGCTGGGCTATTCGTTCGGCGATACCAGCCTGCCCCCCAGGTCCAGATCCGTGGATTCGGCGACACGCTGCGCTCGGACCGCGGCAGCCGGGTGGCGCAGGCCTTCGCCGAGCTAGGCTATCCGTTCACCTATGAGCGCTTCGCCATCGAACCCTTCGCCCAACTCGCCTTGCTGCGGGTCTCGAGCGGCTCCGACGTCGAGCAGGGCGGCGCTGCGGCGCGATGCGTCTTCCCCGGCGACCAGAATCACGGATTCACGACATTGGTCCTGCGCGCTGAGGCGCAACTCGGCACGATGCCGCTCTTCGCCCCGAGTCTGCTCGGCTGGCGCTATGGCTTCGGCGATCTGACGCCGAATACCGTGACGGCCTTCGGCGCCGGCACGGTGTCGGCCGGGGTTTACGCCGCGGCCATCGATCGCAATGCGCTGGTCGCCGAAGCCGGGCTCGACTGGCGCGCCCACGCCTCGACCACTTTCGGGATCTCCCACTCGGCCGCCATGGGTGAGCGAACCCGCGACCAGGCCCGCAAGGGACGGCTAGACGTTAGGTTGCGAAGGCGATCACAAGTCAGCGGCGACCTGCGGGCATGAGGATCGGGTACGGCAGGCGACCGCGTTCGCGCCTATGAATGTCCGCTCTCAGGCGACCGCCCAATGGCTGCGATTGGCGCAAACCACCCTATAAACCACCCTATTCAGACTCCGTGGGTCGGCGGATCGCATTCCGCGCTGGCCCCTTCTGCATCGCGCGCCGCGGCGAACCCAGCCGGCAATACATCTCATTGGATCGATCATGTACGATCCGCTTCGCGATGCCTCGGCGCCGAAGCCAGGGCTCGGGTGGTCACAGGGAGATTATGATGGACCTCGTCAGAGCAACCCTCAACATTGTCGGCGTCCCGCTGATTGCTGCGGCCGCGTTCATCGGCACTGCCGGCGCATTTGCTCAGTCTCATCAGAAGATAACCGAGTGGACCGTTCCGGACGTGGCGGCGCTTTCCAACAGCGCGGCGGATCAGCTCGTCAAGAAGGGCCGCGATCTCATCGTCGCGACCCCCTCGCTGATCGGGCCGAACGTGGAGAGCCCGGGCCAGCGCTACGCCGGGAACAACCTGTCGTGCAGCAATTGTCACCTCTCAGCAGGGACCCGGAAATTCGGCTTGCCGCTGTTCGGGCTGGCTCACCTGTTTCCGCAATACAGCAGCCGGACGGGCGGGCAGATTACCGTCGAGGATCGCCTGAACTCCTGCATGACACGCAGCATGAACGGACGCGCGATGCCCGACGACGCGCCCGAAATGCTGGCCCTGGTTGCCTATATCGACTTCCTCTCCAGCAATGTTTCAAAGGGCGAGACGCTGTCGGGGCTCGGAGCCGGTTCTATGCCCGAATTGTCCCGCGCAGCCGATCCGGCGCGGGGGCAAGGCGTGTTCCAGAAGGTTTGCGCAGCCTGCCATGGCACGGACGGCTTGGGCGTGCGACGAAACCTGCCGACCAGTGACTTCGGCTATATGATCCCACCTCTTTGGGGCAACGACAGCTTCAACAATGGAGCCGGGATGGCTCGGTTGAGCGTGGCGGCGAACTTCATCCACTTCAACATGCCTCACGGCACCGACTTTACCGATCCGCAGCTTTCCGTCGAGGAAGCGTGGGATGTCGCCGCCTACATGCTCTCGCACCCTCGGCCGATCAAACCGGGGTTGGAGAAGGACTTTCCTGACCTGCTCCTGAAGCCGGTCGACGCTCCCTACGGCCCGTATCCCGATGGCTTCAGCGCGGATCAGCATCGCTACGGGCCATTCGGGCCAATACGCGACGCGATCGCCAAGCTGAAGCAGAACTCCGCACCGACCTCGCTGCGATAGGAGCGGACAGGCAGAGTTCCCATAAATCATCCAATCGACCGAGCCCTTGTAGCGGCAAGGGAGGCGCTCCTGTGAGAATGGTCGATCGATAGTTGGCCATTCTGTCAGAGAGGAGAACACAGCGAGGGCGAACGTACCTCGGCGCTGAGGCGCGCGAGGCTAGGATAGAGTCCCTCGAGTCTGGCGCTAATGCGCATCATTCGAAGGGAAGCGGAAGGGATGTCCGGTTCAAGGCGTAAGCTGATATTCCCTCAAGGCGCGGGCAATGAGCCGAACTCTTCGGAACTACCGCGGGAAGACGGCGTGAGGGCTATGCTCTCACCCCAGACTGCTCATCCAACCAGTCGAGCACACGCCTATCAGGCAGCGAGCGGTTTCCCATCGAGCCGCCTGCAGCGGTATCTTCTGGCGCAGGTATTCCATGACGTCTGCCCGCTCGCTTGAGCCATTCAACAGGCTGCACCCGATCGATGGGGTCAAGCGGGCTCGCGGTCTCCCGCTTCGGCTGGCTTCGTAACCTGTCGGGGAGATGGCTTGCTGCTCCCCCCGACAGTACCACCGAGCGAGGCGGCGAGGAGAGCCTGGGTCGGGTCCGCCCCCTTGAAGCCGGCCTGGGCCAGGATCTCGTCCAGGATCGGCTTCTGTGCCGTGAAGCTCAGCAACTGGCTCGACAGGTCGCCGACCGGGTTGCCGCCCTGCTCGCCCGATCCGCCACCGAAGGAGCCCATGAGTCCGCCGGTGCTGAATATCCGGATATCGGATATCTTCTCGATCGGCTTCATCGCCTGCGCGAGCGCCTCGGGCACGATCTCGACGCGCGCCCTGGCCAGTTCGAACTCGATGATGTTCGCGGCAAGGGCGTTGCGGGCCTCGTTCTTGGCTCGCTCCGCCCGGGCCTCGGCTTCGCCGAGTTCGATCACACCGGTCGCCCGAATCTTGGCGGCTTCGGCTTGCGCCTCCGCTTGTATCTTCATCGCGGCTGCGAGGTTTTCGGCGGCTTCGCGCTCCGCTTCGGCCTTGACCGTGATCGCGGTGGCCTCCTGTTCGGCTTCCTTGCGGGCGGCGATCACTGCGATGCGCTTGGCGCGCTCGGCGATCTCGACCTCGCGGGCGGTCGTCACCTGTTCCTCGGCCGTGATGGCGCCGGCCTTGGCCTCGTCGGCCTTGGCCCGGGCGGCCTGCTCCTCCTCGGTCTTCTGGGCGACGGCGATGGCGGCCTCGATGCGGGCCGTCTCGGTGATCTTGCGCGCTTCGGCCTCGCGCTCCGCGATGCCGCGCTCGGCGGCGATGCGAGCGGATTCCCGTGCCTGACGCGCCTCGGCGTCGCGTTCGGCGATGCCGCGTTCCGTGTCGAGGCGCGCGGTCTCCTCCGAGAGGCGCGCGAGTTGCTCCGCCTTGGCAGCTTCGGCGCGCGTTTCGGCGGTCTTGTTGGCGATGTCGCGCTCCTGACTCAGTTCGGCGTCGCGCTGCTCGCGTTCGATGGTCAGGCGCCGCAGCGAGGCCTCGCGGTCCTTGGTCGCGATCTCGACCTCGTTGTCGCGAACGATCTGGTTGCGTTCGCGCTTGCGCTCCTCGGTGATCTTGGTGAGCGCGGTCAGGCCTTCGGCGTCGAAACTGTTGTTGGGGTTGAAATGCTTGATGTCGGTCTGGTCGAGCCGGGTCAGCGAGACCGATTCCAGTTCGAGCCCGTTGGACTGGAGATCGTGCGCCACGGCGGCCTGAACCGATTTCACGAACTCGGCGCGCTGCTCCTGCAGGTCGCGCAGCGACATCGTCGCAGCGACGGAGCGCAGGCCGTCGACGAATTTGGCCTCAACCAGGGTCTTGAGCGCGTCGACATCATTGGTGCGATCGCCCAGCGTCTGCGCGGCAAGCGCGCGCATTCTGGTCGTCGACGACGACAGCCATATCCGGGACGTGATCTGCTTCGCACTCGAAAAGGCCGGCATGGCCACGGCGGTCGCACGCGACGGCGTGCAGGTCCTCGACGCCTTCAGGCAGCGCCCGGCGGATCTCGTCGTCCTCGACATCGGCATGCCGGAGATGGACGGGCTGGAGGCCTGCCGGCAGATCCGGAAATTCTCCGAGGTGCCGATTCTGTTCCTCTCGGCCCGCGACGACGAGATCGACCGCATCCTTGGGCTGGAGATCGGTGGCGACGACTACGTCACCAAGCCGTTCAGCCCGCGCGAGCTCGTCGCCCGCGTCACTGTGATTCTCAAGCGCGTCCGCTCCAGCGGGGCCGCGGCCAGGGCGGCCGAGGCTGCCTTGTCCTGGGGCGCATTGAGGCTCGATTCCGCAGCACATATGGTCCACTTCGATGGCGGCGAGCTGTCCCCGACGGCGATTGAGTTCGCGGTCCTGCGGATGCTGATCGCCCGGCCGCGCCAGGTCTTCACCCGGGAGCAGATCCTCGACAGCGCCTATGGCGGCGCGATCCATGTCTCCGACCGGACGATCGACAGTCATATCCGCAACATCCGCAGCAAGTTTCTGAAGGTGGGCTGCAAGAACACGATCGAGACCGTGCATGGCGTGGGTTTCAGGCTAGGGCGATGCGAGGCGTCGACGTGACAGCACAGTACGCTCTGCCGGTCCGAGTGGCGCCGAAGTGGAGGCCGAACCTCAGCCTCATCGTCTTCATGATGCGGACCGCCGTGCTGGCCCTGCCTTTCGTCGGACTATTCTTCTTTCGGATCTACGAAAACCAGCTCGTGCACCAGACAGAGGCAGAGCTGATCGCGCAAAGCGCGGCCCTGGCAGCGTCGATCCGGCGCGATCTGGACAGCCATCTGCCGCCCGATATCACCCTGGGACAACGTGCTCCGGCAGTTGCGCCGTCCGAACAGGCTGAGCCCTTCAAGCCGATCATCCCTAACCTCGACCTCGCTCGGGGCGGTCTGCTTGGCCGCAGGCCCGATGCACTGCCGGCTTCCCAACCTGTCAGCCCAGTCTTCAAGGCTGCCGGCGAGCGCCTGTCTCCCCTGCTGGCGGACACGCAAAGCATCACGCTGACGGGCTTTCGCCTGCTTGATCCGAACGGCGTCGTGATCGCCGGGAGAGGGGAGATCGGTCTCTCTCTTGCCCATGTCGAGGAGGTTGCGGAGGCCCTGCAAGGACGCTTCAAGGCAGCTCTTCGGCAGCGTGTCTCGCAGAATGCGCCGCCGCCACTCTATTCGCTCAGTCGCGGCACGAGCATTCGTATCTTCTCGGCCATGCCGATCACCATGCGGGGCCATGTCGCGGGCGTCCTCTACGCCTCGCGCACGCCGAGCAACGTCTTTCGCCATCTTTACGAGGAGCGTGGAAAGGTCGCGCTGGCGGGCGCCTCCATCGCTCTGCTGACCATTCTGATCGGTCTCGCCTTCCATCGCACCATCACGCGCCCGGTTCATGAGCTGATCGCGCGGACGACGGCCATCGGACATGGTGACCGCAGCGCCATGCGCCCGCTGAAACATCACGGCACAGCCGAGTTCGCGCGACTTTCGCAAAGCTTCCTTGATATGGCCGGCAGCCTCAACAACCGCTCCGACTTCATCGCGACCTTCGCGGCGCATGTCTCGCACGAACTGAAATCGCCGTTGACGTCGGTCGAGGGGGCAGCCGAACTCCTGCGCGACGACATCGCCTGCTCCGTTCGCTCGATGACCGACGATGACCGGCGCCGCTTCCTCGATAACATCATCTCCGACACGCATCGCTTAACGGCGATCACCAACCGCCTGCGTGAACTCGCGCGAGCTGAAAATGCGCCCACCGGGGCGCGACGGACCTGTCACCCGTGATCGACGATCTCCAACGCCTTTTTCCGGCGCTCGGCATTCGCGCCGATGGCGCTCTCGACCGCGCCATCCGCATCTCCGCCGAGAACCTCCGCATCATCCTGTCCCATTTGGCCGACAATGCGCTCCATCATGGCGCAACGCGGATCGAGGTCACCGCGAGCGCGGATGAAGATCGGCTCGACCTGGTGATTAAGGATAATGGCAGTGGGGTTTCGCCCAACAACCGAGCCCGGATTTTCGACCACTTCTTCACGACGCGACGTGACGCTGGCGGCACGGGAATGGGACTATCGATCGTACGCGCCATGTTGACGGCCCATGGTGGCGCGATCGCGCTTCTGGACAATGCGGATGGTGCGGCCTTCAGGCTGTCATTCCCGCTAGTGGGCAGGATCGACCATGGTTGAGGTAGCGGCGCGATCGCGTCTGGTGACGATTGCCCTGGCCGCCTCGATCATCGCCTCGGGACTACTCTTGAGGCGCTTCGGCCCAGGTCTTGGCCTGCCCTTCGTGGTCGTACAGTATGGTGGCTCGCTGCTTTGGGGAATGATGGTCTACCTGCTGTTGGCGGCCACCGCCGTCCGGCGGCCTGCCGCGCAACTTGCAATGCTGGCTGCGCTGATCGCGGTCAGCGTTGAACTGTTTCGCCTCTATCATACATCTTGGCTCGACGCGTTCAGGTTGACGACATCCGGCGCCCTGCTGCTTGGCAGAGTGTTCTCGCTCTGGAACTTAGCGGCCTATGGGCTCGGCATTCTTCTCTGTATCTGGATCGACCTAGCAGTGAGAAGGCGTTAGCGCCGATAGGCCACGGTCAGCTTTTGGCGCCTTTAGATAATCCGGGGAGGCGACGCCGACCGTGACGTGTGGCACGAGTCTTTTGCCGCTTGAGGCCGAAACGTACTTAGCCACCTAATCGATCGTTGGCTGGCCGATTTCGCGGTCGTCGGTCGTGGTGAAGAACGCAGCTGCCGTTCCTTTCTCGACGGTAAAGGGAGCAATTGCATCGATAAGCTTCTGTTGGAATCGGATGAGTTGGTCAGTCGGCTCTATTAGGATCACGGTCACACCGGTCTTATCCCATACGAGGAAGTCGTACTTGACCGCCTTCATTGTCCATCCGGCCGGTTTCTCCGCGGCCAGGACATCGCCAACCGCGGCGTAGACTTTGTCGAGGGCTGCCGTCTCGACGAACCGCTGTAGCATCGTGATGTGCGGGCGGTGTGTTGTATTTAAAGCGTAGCCCTCTGGGAAAACCTTGCGTAGGCGGCCATTGGCATCCTCCGCGTGTTTGATCATTATTGCGTCCGGTTCCAGCGCGATGTCGATGGCCGTGACGGAGTTTTCCTGCGCCGCCCCTGGGACAGCCAGCAATCCGAAGCCCGTTACAAGCGCGGCCATGAAGTTCAAATATTTAGGCATTTTACTTCCTGCGCTTCAGACTAATTTCTCAAGCATGGCACGGGCTAACGGATCACAATCGGCCGTCGATCGATGACGACGGGACGCGGGCGAACGACGGTACGAGGAGCGACCGCAACGGGCCGGGGAGCAACGACGACCGAGCGAGGAGCGACAAACAAGGGTCGCGGCGCAACGACGACGCCCCCGCCAACCCGGACACAGCCGCCGAGCGGGCCACGATAGTAGCCGACGCCGCATCCGCCCGCGACCTTTGTGACGTCATAAGCTGTTGCCCGTGAAAGGGCGGGTGACGTCGGCATGGCCTGCGCCCCGAACGATGTCAGGGCGAGGAACGCGACGCCCATGGAGGCAAAAACAATCTTTACGAGCACTTTTGTCGATCCGTATCCTTTAAATATATGAGCGCTATCCTGTGTGGCCGGGGCCGGCGGCGTCGAGAGTGCAGCGGAAAAACCAAACGCAAGTCACTCATCATTGAATTGCCCTTTCGTGATTCAGCAGCGGCTTCGGAGAGTGGAGTTTCCGCGCTGTCGGAACTTGAAGGGAGGCGGCGAAGATCGTGTTCGCCGCCTCCGGCTGGTCGGCGCTCAGTCCAGATAGTCGACCTTCAGACGCCGGATCTTGCCATTGAAGGCGAAGGGCTTGCGGTCGAAATACGCAAGTGAGACGGGGGAATAGCTGTCACGGCCGACGTCAAAGGCGTCATTGGCAGTGAAGGTAAGCGCTGCCGAGCGTGGGACGCGCCCCTTGCTGACTTCCTTGCCGTCGACGCGGAT
>NZ_JBFRDZ010000034.1:0-10232 GCF_052114025.1 Allobosea sp. RAF48 | reverse complement strand
GCGAATCCCTTCTTCGTCCGGTGCTGCCAGCCGCCGGCGACAGAAACGAGCTCGTAGGGTCGGCCGGCCAACTCATCGCGGATGTCAGCGATCAGCAGATCGATACTGCAGTCGCGGCCGACGACGCGCGCCAGGGCCTGTCGGCCGACGGGCTCCGGCGACGCGAAGATGACGGCTTCAACGCGCCCCATCCACTCACGCCACCGAATCTCCGGCGGCAGATCCGCCAGCTCGGCGTCGAAAAGTTCCTCCGTCTGGGCGCGTTTGGCCATGCTCTAGAGCCCGTAAAGCCGAAAGCTGGCACGCCCGGAGAGCTCACGCACAGCCCCGAAACTGACCAAGCGCTCGAACAGCCGACGCGAACCCCAGCGGGTCAGATGGGTGGTCTGCAGCGTGCCAGACACGGCATCGCTATCGAGCAAAAGCTGGATCACTTCCGCTGCCCCCTTGGCGCGCAGCTTCGGCGTCACCTCGATGAGCCGTGCCGCCCGCGGCGCGATCTCGCCGGCAAGCCAGCAGGCCTGCGCCGCTGCCAAGGCGACTGCCACGCAGATCGCGCGCTCGAACCCCTCCCCTCCCGCACGCACGCGACCTCGATCATTGAGGCTGCGGAAGGCAGCCCCGTGCGCCTGCGTCACCAGCAAGGGCACGGTCTCCGGCCAGCGCATGCGCCGGGCCAAGACCTGATCAGCGAGCCACCAGCCGAGCAGGCCGGTGTCCGGTCGCAGCCGTTGGACCTCGGCGGCGATCGCCGCAGCGGCCAAAGGCGCGGGTTGGCCGGAGCGCGCGAGGTCCTCGAAATGGTCCACCAGGGAGACGAGGTTGTCACTCCAGCGCAGGCCGAGCCGATTCACTGCCCTGCGCAAACGGTCGGGAGAGACGTTGGGCGAGCGCTCGGCCAGGCTTTTCCAGGCGGCAAGCAGGTTGCCGGCCGGGCCGGGATCGGCTCCCGGCATACGCAGGAGCCAAGCGTCGCGCAATTGCGTTTCGGTCTCGGTCCGTCCGGCCAGCACGACGGCTTCGGCAGCAGATTTCAGAGCCAGCCGCTGGCGCCAGGCGCCGGCCCAGGGTGGCGCCGCACGCACCAGATGATCCAAGGAATTCAAGGCCGAACCAGCCAGAAACGCGGCTTCGACATCGCTCGTCACGAGCCCGCGCGGAACCGCCCAGCCTGGTACGGCAGGCGGCCTCCAGACGGCGGAGGGCGTTGAAGCGGGACCGATCATCGAGCGAAGGATAGACCAACTGTGCGCTTGGTACCATGATTTTTAAGTCAAAGCGCACACTGCGTCGAAAACGAATAATGACCGATAATCTTGCATTATCGGTCATTTTTGTCTTTATAGATGAAACGCGCGATTTGGCGGCCCTCCGACCTGCGGAATGCCTCTGGCAATGCACAGGCCTGCCAAAACGACCATGAATGAGGAGGCCACAGGTGTCGGGAAATTCGATCCTTCCGGAAACCGAAGAACGCGCCCAAACCGGGTCAGTTGCGGCGCATCTCGAAGGGCTCGCAGCGCGAGCGCGCGATTATGTCGAGGCGGCGAGTTCGGCCAACACGCGCCGAGCCTATGCGGTGGACTGGCGGCATTTCAGCGCCTGGTGCCGGAGCCAGCAGCTCCCTCCCCTGCCGCCGGATCCGCAGATCGTCGGCCTCTACATCACCGCTTGTGCCGCAGGCGCAGCGATGACAGGGCGAAAGCCGAACTCGGTTGCGACGATCGAGCGCCGTTTGTCAGCCTTGAGCTGGAACTACGCGCAGCGCGGCACTCCGCTCGATCGGCGGGATCGTCACATCGCCACGGTGCTCGCCGGTATCCGCAACAGCCATGGCCGGCCCCCGGTGCAGAAGGAGGCGGTGCTGGGCGAGGACCTCGCGGCGATGCTGGACACCCTGGACCGCGGCACGCTGCGCGGGCTGCGCGATCGCGCCATCCTTTTGCTCGGCTTTGCCGGCGGCTTGCGTCGCTCCGAGATCGTCGCGCTCGACGTCGGCAAGGATCAGACACGCGATGGCCGCGGCTGGGTCGAAATCCTCAAGGAGGGTCTGCTCGTCAGCCTGCGCGGCAAGACCGGCTGGCGCGAAATCGAGATCGGTCGCGGCTCAGCCGATCTGACATGCCCGGTCGCCGCCCTGCAGACCTGGCTCACCTTGGGGCGGATCGCTCATGGCCCACTGTTTCGGCGGGTGACCGGCCAGGGCAAGCAGGTCGGCCCCGAGCGGTTGACGGACCAACATGTCGCGCGACTGGTCAAGCAATGCGCCATGGCCGCCGGCATCCGCGGCGATCTGCCGGAAGGCGAGCGCCTGCAGCGCTTCGCAGGCCATTCGCTACGCGCCGGACTGGCGTCCTCGGCCGAGGTCGACGAGCGTTACGTTCAGAAGCAGCTCGGGCACGCCTCGGCCGAGATGACCCGCCGCTATCAGCGACGACGCGACCGCTTCCGGGTCAATCTCACCAAGGCCGCTGGGCTGTAAGGCAAGACCGTTTCGCCTTAGGTCGCCAAACGACCAAAAACCCCATAAATGGCCGCTGGCGGCGTTTGGGCACCTTGCCTCACCAACCCTGCCGCCACCTCCACGGAGGACAGACAGGGCCCTTCCTACGAGGTCGGTTTTTTCGGCTACCCGGATGATCCCATGTGGCATGAGTCCAACGGACTGCGGTTCAGTCCGGAAACAGTACGGTTCTTGCCGGGCGCGGAGTACTTAGCTATATATTTAGCTAAGGGAGATACTCCATGGCCCAGTTCTCGGTTCACGATGCGAAGACCAATCTGTCCAAACTGATCGCCGACGCACTTGATGGCGGAGATGTCGTTATCGCTCGTGGTAGCGTGCCGGCAGTCCGTCTGGTGCCGGTCACACCACGCGGTAAGCGACACTTTGGAGCTCTCAAGGGAAAGATTGCCATCGATGCGCGCTTTGATGAGCCGCTGCCCGAGGGTGAACTCGTGGGATGGAATCTCACTTGAGACTGCTGCTTGATACCCATGCTCTGATTTGGTGGCTTGCGGGTGACGAGGCGCTTAGCCTTCGGGCCCGCGAGGCTATCGAAGACCAGGCCAACAGCATCGCCGTGAGTGCCGCCTCTGCCATGGAGGTTGCCACAAAATTCCGCATAGGCAAGCTCCCTGATGCCGCCCTGCTCGCGCAGGACTTCGAGGCGATCATCGCCGATCAGGCCTTCGCCGAACTGCCAATCACCGTTCACCACGCCCGGCGAGCCGGTGAGATGGACATCGCGCACAAGGACCCATTCGACCGTTTCCTGATTGCCCAGGCTCAATCCGAGGACATGGTCCTGATTTCAAACGAAGCATTATTCGACAGCTTCGCCGTCAAACGCCTGTGGTAGCGAAATCCCCCACACGATAATCCGAATAGCCGATTTGCCTCTGGCAGAGTTCGCACGCTTACAGCCTGCGCGATCTAGCGGAGCAGCGGCAACACGATGGATGCGGCAATCGCCACGAAAATGGCGCCCCGAATAAGGATGCCGTTGATCCGAGCCATGGAGGCTTCCGAGCTGTCAGGCGTACGCATAACCTCGCCTCCCTCTATACCTAGCTTCGGACTCATCACGGCCACGTGCAATCGCGATTGTTCGCGAACCGGCAGACTCTCCTCTCGTGTGGCCAGACAGCAACGGCGCCAGCCCCCTTCCCTCCTCGACGATCAGCACGCGGGGCGAACGAGTCAGCCTACCGCAGAGACCCGGGGCTCATCTCCGATCCAAGAGGAACGAACGCTCAGCCTTCCTTGTTGGCCCATCGCGCAGAATGCGACACGCCCGACCGCGCCGTTTGACACATAACAGTGCCGGTGCCGGTTCAAGCGCGGCCCGGCCCACCATGCTACTCTAAAAAGTAGCCGTCCCGACAACGGGGAGCCTTCCGGCTATGCCCCCCCATTTTCGATCGAAGTCGCAACGACGCCGTAGCCACGCCGGGTCTTCCTGAGCAGCCAATCCTGCAGTGCCTCGGCTGCAGTTTCTTGATCCTCGTAGAGATCGAGCCGCCGCCGGCCGGAACAACCCCGGCGCCCCCATTCGCGTACGAGCGCGACATCGCCAAACAGGGTTGGCTCAATCGCAAGCACATAGAACCGCGCCATGTTCTGTGCTGGATCAGATCGGTCCAGCACCAACATTTGCAAGCGCGGCGCATCTTTGGCGAAGGAGCTGTCCATGCGCGCATCTCGCGCCCATGACATGCACCCGTCCAACGCAAAGGATGAATCAATTCCGTGCTGACGATTCACATCGTTGATGAGCCGCAAGGCGTCCTGCGAAACCTCGCCCCCCGTCGCGAGATCAGATTCCGGATTTGGCGCGCAGGTCCTCGACCGTCGCCGCGCTCACGAGCTCGGCTTGCCCCACCAGCACGCCGCCCTTCATCACCGAACAAGCAGTCACACCCGGACGTGTCTGGATATCCTGGTAGCGGCGAAGCGCCTCCACCGCAGAAGGGGCCGCTTCCTTGACCTTGCTACCCCGGATCGTGGCCTTGATCTGAAACACGTCTATTCCTTTGAAACGCCGAAACCACAGCATCAAGAGCACGCCTCAGCCGCATCGTTCAGGGGAGCTGGCGGCGCCGATATCGAATCGACCGCCTTGCAACACAAGAGGTCATCCGAGGCGATATCAGACCCAGATCAAATTGGCGTCGGTAAAAGGCTTGAAGTTGCGGTCGACCTCGTTAGGGGCGGTGCCACCGCCGTACTCCTTGGCGAGCAAGTAGCCACGGACATCCATCAGCCCAGGTTCGAAGCCGGACAGCATCAACTCCATCGGCGCTTTCCCATTGAAGGGGCTTTCACGATTGATGCCTCGGAGCCATTTCGAGCCCTCGTCGTCAGTCCCCTCCAACAGACGGAGGGATTTATAAATCCCGAGCACCGCCGAAATCCGCAATAGGACGTCGGTTTCAAGGGTCAGAGGCTCGTCGGCGCGGGCAGCATCATACCAGGTCTGAAATTCGTCCGATGTGGGCATACCCAGGAGCGTTTGGATCTCGGCAACGTCGAGCTCCCAGACGCGCGCGACATTGAGGAGCGTCCGTAAGCCAGGTCCACTCACCCGGGCCCGATTTTTGTCGCCAATGGCCTGCGTATGCCAGCAATCTACAGGCAAGCTACGCCCGTTTTGGCTCGCGCCGGCGGCTTCCGATCAGCGCCATCAGCATCGGCCCGATCGAGAACTCGTTGGCTTCGGCTTTCCGCGTCAGGCCACGCAGATACCCGCCGGCACTGGAAATCGCCTCGCCACGCTGCAGGATTGCGGCCACGACAATCGAGGCCTCCGTCTCGCCCATCGCATTCTGCGCATCGAGCCAGGCGCTTGGGCTAATTCCGAGCATCGATCGCACCACCGCTGCCGTCGCCAGGAAGTCTCGCCAGCTGGAAATTCCGCCGCGGGCGTAATCGATGATATCCGGGCAGGCATCGAGGACCATTCCCAGCGGGAACGGCCGTTCTGCCTTCCTCACGGGTTCAGGATCAATCTCGACTTTGACCACCCTGCTTTCTGGAAAGCTAGGTTCAAGATCAATAGGTGGTTGTGGATTTGAATTCTGTTTGTGGCGCTCAGAATGAGACTCATTGCCGCTCAGATTCTGAGTTTTTATATGGAGTTCCAGCAGGTTGAGGATTTCGTCGGCCAGCATCGATAGCTCTTCGGCAATTGGTTCGAGAACCTCCCGCGGGGCCGTGCGCGGAATCCGGTCAACGATCGACCGGTAGAGCGCGCGGATCTCCTGCCAGGTTGAAGGCCCCTGCCCCGCCTGGTGAGCCGGGACGCCTTCCTCCATCGCTGTCGCTATCATCTTGGCGATGTCCCGCCGGCAGATGGTGACGCGCTCCCGCGCGAGCTTCAGGGCTCGCTCCTCGAGCCTGACGTCCTCGGCCGCGCTCTCGATCTCGGCGGATCGAACAACCAGGGGAGACAGATCGAAGCCGAAGGCAAGCTCGATATCCCCGGCCCTCCCCTTCCGCGCATAGCGCTTCCCGTTGGGGCTATCGCGGCGGATGATGAGACCGGAGTCAACGAGCACCGCAAGATGGCGCCGTAGCGTCGCCGGGGACATCCCGTGCGCCCTAAGGGCCAGCTGCTGGTTCGACGGGAAGACAACGAGTTGCTCGCCGGTCAGAACTGTCTCCGGATGAAATGTGAGCAGAGCGTCGAGCACCGCCAAGGCGCGTTCATTCACGCCCAGCCGAGCCTTGGCCGTGCAGATATCCCGAAATAGATTCCATTTGTGGACGGCCTTCTCGGGCAGTCGTTCTTTCGCGAGCGCTTGGCTTGCTACATGGGCGAGCGTCAGCGTCCGCCGCCCAAAGGGCGTCGTTGCGGCGTGATTAACCACGTTTCCTTACCTATGATTAGGCAAAAGAAGTCCGCTCGCCGAAAAGGCGCTTCGTCTCCAAGAGACTCTTGACGGCGATTCGAGGAAGTGCGATTCTCTAGGTGCGAACTACGAGAAGGGCTTCCGGGACACCGTTTCGGGGGCCTTTTTCTTTTGCAGATTTCGGTCACTCACCGCACGTCGCTAACCGACAGTCAGACCAGCACAGCGAATTGCTCTATCCTTTTCCTCCCCTCCTCAACCTTGTCAGCTGACAAGGTTTCTGCGTTTAGCGCCCGCGCCGAGATGCCTCGAAGCGCTTCATCAGTTCCGGCAGCTCCGATCGAAAGAACGATGCGAATTCATTTGCCGAATGGGCTTCGACTTTGAGTCGGATCTCTCGGTTACCGAACATCGCCTTGCCGACGCTTTGCCCATCGCTGGCCATAAGATCGAAAGTCGGCTTCTCCAACGGCGCCTTGGCACCCGATACGGCACTCAAGACCATCTGAAATCTGATGTCAGACGGCTCAGCGCGGACCTTGTCAGCTGACAAGGTTTCCCGGGCCACGACAATTTGAGACGGTGCTTTGGCAAGCTCTGCCGCTAACTCAAGCCATCGCGGGCGCCCGATTTTTGGCGCTCGCCCGATAGCGATGATCACGTCGTCGGGCAGCGTCCTCCATACCGAGCGCATCTTCGCCAACTCGGCATCGTCGATAGAAAGCGCCCCCCGAATGTCTCGCGCTCGAATGCCGGCGGACTCCATGCGGCGTGCGAACACGGCGCGTTCCACCCAACTCAGGTCCTGCCGGCTCGCGTTCTCCAAACCTTGGGATACGACGAGCTCCCCGTCGTCCAAGTCACGGACGATCGCCTTGACCGCGATTCCCAGCTCGCGTGCGGCGCGTACGCGCCGATGCCCGTAGACAATCTGGTAGCGCTCGGGCCGCTCCGGATGACGTCGAACTTGGACAGGAATTCTCTGACCATCCTCAGCCAGCGACCGTTTGAACTCCTGAAACCCAGCGTCATCGTCGTCAGGAAGGCGATCAGGAAACGGGGAGGGGTCGATGATGTTGGAATCGAGCTCCACGATTCCTCCAGCACCAGCATCGACAATAGCCTGAAGCCGATCACGCTCCTCCCGGATGTCCGAAAGCGTCCTCTGCGTAGCTCCAATCACACCTGCAGGAACCCGCGGCGTTGGCGTAGTAAAGTTCTCCAACCCAGCATCGGGACGCATACTCTCGCTGTCGCTCTCCGACGCGGTCTGAGACAGCAGCCCGAAACTCGCTACGATCGACTGGCGCGCAGGCTTCTTCATCGCCGCCCCCAGCTCTCGTTGATGAGGTCGACAATGCCTTCGTTCACCGCATCAAACGACTCGCGCGCGCGTTTGAACGCTTCGCGTCCAATCTCTCCAGTCTCTAGTTCGTAGATGCTTCTCTTCGCCAATCCCGCAGCTTCGACGGCCGTGCTTTCGACAGCTGCCGGCACAAGGACGTCGTCGGGGAACAGCATCCGGAGCATCGATACAATTTCAGTTTGAGGCTTATCGTATGGGTTGTGGCGCGTAATCAGGTACCGGAAGAAATCTTGCCGCATGGATGCGCGCTCACGCGAGATCACGTCGATGAGATCGCCCATCATCAGCAAAAACTGACCCATCGAAGCCACGTCGAGCATCGCGGGATGGATCGTTACGATCATCCCGGTTGACGCATAAATCGCGCCTAGCGTCAGGTATCCAAGCGACGGCGGCGTATCGAGAACGACCACGTCATAGTCATCCTCCACCTCGCGAATTGCCAAGCCAAGCCGTTCGAAGAAGAGCGTGTCTGCCTTGCGAGCTTGAGCCAACATACGAGGCGTTTCGTACTCGAATTCCATCACCTCCAGATTGCCTGGGATGAGGTCGACGCCCGGGAAATACGTCTTCCGAATTACATCTCGCAGAGGGCGGCGATGTTCATCGTAGCGAAGCGCAGCCCAAACCGTCTCGTTGGCAGCGACATCCATCTCTGGTTGCGCACCGAACATCGCAGACAACGATGCCTGCGGATCCAGGTCAACCGCGAGTACCCGATAGCCCTGAAGCGCGAGATAATGAGCGAGGTGCACGCTGGTAGTTGTCTTGGCCGAACCGCCTTTGAAATTGGCAATTGCCAGGATCTGCAGATGCTCTCCACGTCGCCGATGTGGGAGAAAACGAAGGGCCTCAGACGGCTTCTGGGCGGCGAACAAATGCCTCAACTCGTTGATCTGAGCGAGAGTGTAGGCTCGGTGATTATTCTCCAGGCGAGCGGGCAGGGGGCCTTTGCCCTCATTGGACATAAGCTTAAGCGTCGAATCGGGAATGGAGGTGAGCTTCGAAACCTCATTCGTCAAAAAATGACGTAGGCTCTTTTGCGCATGTGGTGGGTACATACGCTCGCGCAGCGCATTCAGCTGCTGCGACAGGACCCGGGCATGCTTCCACACGCGCTCGGCAGGTGCCAGCGCCTGTACAGCTTTTTGTGCCACGGCTTCGGGCATTGGCGTAAGAATTCCTCTTTGTCGGGCAAAGGCCGATTTATCGGCCTTCTCCCGACAAGCTACGCCATGATTCTAGCTGCGGGTCCAGAGGTTTAAGGTTAACGAGCTGTTAATGACAAACGATCGTCAGTTGATCCAGATGACTGCGCCCCCTGCCTCAATGATCGATGCAAGAGCCGCGGGAAGAGCGGTATCGGCAATTTTGATATCCCGCGCACCCATAGGGGAGGGTGCATTGACCTGAGCCTGATCTGAGCCCTTAAAACTGGATCGCTTTGAGCTAGAGTTTTCCGCGTCGTTTCCCATGGGCTGGGAGGAGCGGAAGACGATGAAGGATTCGAAGTTCTCGGACGCCCAGAAGGCGTTCATCCTGAAGCAGGGCGCGGACGGGATTCCGGTGGCGGAGATCTGCCGGCGGGCCGGGATCAGCCAGGCGACGTATTTCAACTGGAAGAAGAAGTACGAGGGGCTGCTGCCGGCCGARATGCGCCGGCTGAAGCAGCTCGAGGACGAGAACGCGAAGCTGCGCAAGCTCGTCGCCGATCTCGCCTTCGACCGCGAGATGCTGCAGGACGTGATCCGCCGAGAGCTCTGAGGCCTGGTCGCAAGCGCGAGCTCGTCGGCCTGATCTGTGGCGAGTGGCAGGTGTCGATCCGGCGGGCCTGTGCGGTCCTGGAATTCGACACGTCGAGCTACCACTACAAATCCTGCCGGCCCGACCAGGCCCCTTTGGCAGCCCGGATCAAGGCGATCTGCGAGACCCGCGTTCGCTATGGCTATCGTCGTGTCGACGTGCTGCTGCGACGCGAGGGCTGGCCTGTCAATCAGAAGCGGATTCGGAGGATCTACAATGAGTTAGGCTTGCAGCTCAGGAACAAGACGCCCAAGCGCCGGGTCAAGGCGAAGCTGCGYGAGGACCGTGCGCCGGCGACGCGGCCGAACGATGTCTGGGCGATGGACTTCGTTCATGATCAGCTCGCCACCGGGCGTAAGATCCGRGTTCTGACGGTGGTTGACACCTTCTCGCGCTTCTCGCCGGCGGCCGATCCCCGCTTCAGCTACCGGGCCGAGGACGTCGTCGCCACGCTGGAAAGGSTCTGCGCGAAACTTGGCTATCCGAAGACGATCCGTGTCGATCAGGGTTCCGAGTTCGTCAGCCGCGACCTCGACCTGTGGGCCTACGCCAAGGGCGTCACGCTCGACTTCTCCCGCCCGGGAAAGCCGACCGACAATGCCTTCATCGAAGCCTTCAACGGCCGTTTCCGCAGCGAGTGCCTGAACACGCACTGGTTCCTGACGCTTGCAGATGCGGCCGAAAAGATGGAGGCTTGGGTCAGATACTA
>NZ_JBFRDZ010000033.1:0-10529 GCF_052114025.1 Allobosea sp. RAF48 | reverse complement strand
CTTGACGCGCTTGAGATAGTGCATCGCGATCTCCTCGGCGTCCTTCTTGGGCATCTTGCGCACCCAGATCGGCGCCAGCGTCAGGTTCTCGAGGATCGTCAGATGCGGGAACAGGTTGAAGTGCTGGAACACCATGCCGACGTCGCGGCGGATCTCRTCGATCTTCTTGAGGTCGTTGGTGAGCTCCGTGCCATCGACGATGATCTGGCCCTTCTGGTGCTCCTCGAGTCGGTTGATGCAGCGGATCATCGTCGACTTGCCCGAACCGGACGGGCCGCAGATGACCAGCTTCTCGCCGCGCTGAACTTTGAGGTTGATGTCCCGCAACACGTGGAACTCGCCGTACCACTTGTTCACGCCGATCATCTCGACCGCCGTCGCCGTGTTTAACGAGGTCTGCTTCAGCCCCGCAGGGCGTGCGTCATCGCTCGCGGGCCTTGCGGCCTGCTGCATGGTGGAACTCATCGATACCCCTCGAAATCGCGTCTCTGGCGCGTTTCCAGGGAGGATAACTGGGAAGGGGAGCCGTGCAATGCGAGCTAGGGCATAGCTCGATGCTCGGTTGTTATGATCTCAGCGCGCTTCCATCAGGCAGCCGATGAAGTCGCGCACGAGTTCGGATTTGGGCCTGTCCGGCGGCAGGATCAGAAAGCTGCGGCTCTGCACCGGCGGTTCGAACGGACGCAGCACGAGCTGGCTCTGGTCATGACCGGCAATTGCATACGGACTGATCAACCCGACGCCGACGCCTTGCGCGACCAGCGCACAGACGGTCGCGGCATAGATCGTTTCGACCACCACGCGGGGCGGCGCCGCCCCGGCTTCCGACATGATCATGTCGAAGCGCTGGCGGGCGCGATCCTCCGGTACGTAGGCGACGAAATCGACGCCCGAGAGATCGTGTGGGCCGATCACCTCGCGCTCGGCAAGCGGATGGCCGAGCGGCATGGCGCAAAGGGCTCGCGGCTGGACGAAGACCTGGTGGACGACGCCGGTGACATCGATCTCGTCGGCGGCAAGGCCGACATCGTAGATGCCGGACGCGACACCGTCCCGCACGTCCCGCGAGGGCAGGACCATCAGCGTGACGGTCGAATCGGGGCGCAGGCTGCGGAAGCGCAATACGGCGTTGGGGACGATCGAGGAACTCAGGGCCGACAGCGTCGCAACCCTGAGTTGGCCGGCTCCGTAGTCGCGGATGCGGGCGGCACTCGCTCGCAACCGGTCCATGCCGCGGAAATTGGCCTCAACCTCTGCGAAGAAGGTTCGTCCTTCGGGGGTTGGCACGATACGATTGCGCACCCGGTCGAACAGGGCGAAGCCCAGCGACCTTTCGAGCTCCGCGATTAGCCGGCTGACCCCAGGTTGGGTGACTCCAAGAATTTCCGCGGCGCGGGAGACCGTGCCAGCTTTCATGACAGCGGCAAAGACTTCGATCTGACGGCTGTTCAAGCTTGATACGCTCCGTCGAATCCGTAGGCGTCCAGGTTACAACATTGTGCCGAAAAGCCGATCTTCGGAATGCCAACTGGGACCTTTTAGTGCCCGCTGAGGTTTTGCTTCGCTCTGTAACGGCTTTGGCTGAGATGGAGACAAGCGATGTGGCGGACCTCAAGTCAACTGCAGCACATTTGCGCCGATAGCTGGATCGAGACGCCGTTCAAGGTGCATCGGCATAAGTGTAACGCTCAACTCCAAGGACCCTCGGCCGATTTGCAGTGCAAGGAGGTGGCCACCAAAAGCCTTGAAACTATAGTCGCTCCCGGTCGCATGAGCGTGGATCGAGGGCTCTCCGTCTTTCCAGGCCAAGCTGCCGGTAAGATTGGTTAGCTCCAGATTCTCCATGGTTCTGGGCCGAAAGTTTCCCGTCTCAAAGTCAAAGAAGCCGAACGTCACGCTACCCGCAAAGCCGAACCCGAGGATCGTCGCCGACGATATCGCCTCCTCGCGCATCAGGGACGAAAGGCGGGCGAACGCATCGTCGCCCTGACGGAGCACCATGAGATAACCCGTGGGTGTCGGGACATAGCGTTTGGGCTCTGGCACTGACATGGGCGACCAACCTCACTTTTAAGCTGGCAGATGAATGCGTCGACTAGGACTGGGAACGTTTCGTTCCGAGCCAGACCAGCCCGAGGCCCGTGGTGGCGAGCAGTCCACCGGCGATCGGAATGGCTGCATAGCCGAGGCCGAGACTGATGACGCCGGCCCCAACGGCAGCGCCGAGGGCATTGCCAAGGTTGAAGGCCCCGACATTGATCGAAGAGGCGAGGCCCGGCGCTTCGGAGGCCGCCTGCATCACGCGCATCTGCACCGGCGGCACGATGGCAAAGGCCGCAGCTCCCCAAACCAGCAGGCCGACGGCCGCACCGACATGGCTCGCGAACAGGAAGGGCAGCACGAACATGATCGTTGCCAGCGCACCGAGGAAGATCTTGGTCGCGCCGTCCAACGCCCAGTCGGCCAGCTTTCCGCCAAGAGCATTGCCGAAGGTGAATCCAACGCCGATCAACACGAGCCCGAGCGTGACGAAACCGTCCGAGGCTCCGGTCAGGGTTGTGAGCGCGGGGGCGATATAGGTGTAGAGCGTAAACATCGCCCCCGCGCCCATCACGGTCGTCGCCATCGCGAGAAGAACCGTGGGGTGCGTGAGCACGCGCATCTCCCGACGGATATCAGGAATCGTCCCGGGCTCGCCCTTGGGCAGCGCGAACCATAGCGCCGTGATCGCCGCRAGCCCGAGCACGGCTGTCCCCGCGAAGGCCATCCGCCAGCCGATCTGCTGGCCGACCCATGTCGCTGCCGGCACCCCGCCGATATTGGCGATGGTCAGGCCCATGAACATGGCGGCGACCGCGCTCGCCTGCTTCTCCTTCGGTACGACGCTCGCAGCCACCACCGCGCCGAGTCCGAAGAATGCGCCGTGGTTGAGGCTGGTGACGAGGCGGGCGAGCAGGAGCGTGATATAGCCCGGCGCCAGCGCCGACATCAGATTGCCGACAGCGAAGATCCCCATCAGCAGCATCAGCGCCGTACGCTTGCCGAAACGGCTGAAGGCCAGCGTCATGATCGGCGCGCCGAGCATCACGCCGATCGCATAGGCGCTGATCAGCAATCCCGCGGTTGGGATCGAGACGTTCACGCCATCGGCGATGACGGGCAACAGGCCCATCGGCGAGAACTCCGTGGTGCCGATGCCGAATGCGCCGATCGCGAGCGCAAGGAGCGCCCAGCGTGCATGGGGTGCGGCGGCCGTCTCGACGGGCGCGGTGCAGGTGGTCGCAGTCATGGTCGCCTCCGCCTCATGCGTCCCAGGCGGGCGCGAGACCCGGCGGGTCGACCAGCCGTCCATCGGGGCGGGCGAGCCGTGTGATGGCCGCCATGTCCGCATCGGACAGCGCGAAATCGAAGATCGCGATGTTCTCCGCGACGCGTTCGGGCTTCGCCGTCTTGGACAGGGCGACGAATCCCTGCTGGACCAACCAGCGCAGAACGATCTGCGCGGCGCTCTTGCCGTAGCGTGCGCCAATCGTCTGCAAGGCCGCATCGCGCGGCACGGCGCCGTCGGCCATGCCGTAATACGCGGTCAGAACGATGCCGGCTTCCTTGGCCGCGACGATGAGCTTGCTCTGATCGAGATAGGGGTGGAGCTCGACTTGGTTGGTGACGATCGGGGCGCTGCTCAACTTCGCCGACTCCCGCATCTGCGCGATATTCTGGTTGCTGACGCCGACGAAGCGGGTCTTGCCCGCTTTCTGCGCAGCGTTGAGCATGGCGACCTGGTCGGCGATGGCGACCTTGTCCGCTGGCCAGTGCAGCAGAAGCAGGTCGACGCGGTCGACCTTCAGCTTGTCGAGGCTCTCTTCCACCGAGGCCGTGAACTTCGTCGGGCTGTAGTTGTCGACCCAGACCTTGGTGGTCAGAAACAATTCGTCTCGGCGCGCGCCCGCTGCTTGCAGCGCCTGCCCGAGAGCCGCTTCGTTGCCGTAGATCTGAGCGGTATCGAAATGGCGGAAGCCAACTTCGAGCGCCGCTGGGACGACGCGCTCGACCTCGGCATCCGACATGCGGAAAACGCCGAAACCAAGCGCCGGAATCTCGGCGCCATGCGCCTTCACAATGTCCATGTCAGGTTCTCCTGGGGTGGTTTAGGCCGCCCGCACCTGCTCGGTGCCGGTCAGCGCTGGAATGATTTCAGCCGCGATTTCGTCGATGACCTCACGGGGAGGGCGCGACGATTGCCTGAGGTTGAGAGCGAGGTGGTCGATTCCGGCGGAGCCTAGCACCCGCAGATTCGCGATCAATTCGTTGCGGCCAAGGCGAGCACCAAAGCGGATTGGCTCGGCGGGAGCGTTGGCGTCTTCAAGCAGATCGAGATGGAAAGCGCTGATGAAGATGCCGCGTCCGGAGGTGGCGGCGCGCCAGCGCGCGGCCTGCGCGGCGAGTTTCTCGGCGCTGCCGGGATAGACGAAGCGGCCGTTCATATGGGCGGCCAGCCAGGCGTCGTCCTGCCTTGCCTGTCCAGCCACGATCAGCGGGATCGTCGGCTGGAGGGGCCGCGGCAGCAAGTCGAGGCTCGCATCCCTGCGCCCGCCCACCGGGATTCCGCCGGGTTGCCAGACCGTGCGAAGATAGTCGACAGCCTCGCGGAAGGCGTCGCCGCGCTTCTCGAAATCGAGACCGAGCAAGGGATATTCGACCGGCCGGTCCCCGGAGGCGACCCCGAGGATCAGACGCCCGCCCGAGAGTGCGTCGACGCTGGCGGCAGCCTTTGCGGTAAAGAGCGGATGGCGGATCGGCAGAACGACGGCAGCGGTGCCGAGGGCCATATTGCGCGTCACACCGGCGAGAAAACCGAGTTGCGTGAAGACGTCATAGACCGAGCCCGCGTCGCCCATGTTGACCTGGTCGAAGACCGGCACGTCGCGCAGCCAGACTGCCGCGAAGCCGAGGCCGTCCGCCCGGCGGATCAGTTCGGTCTGTTCCCGTACATCCGGTACGCCCCGGGGGCGGGAGTCGGCGATCCTTCGGGCTTCACCCGCCGGCGACCAATCATTGTCCAGAGGCAGTTCCAGGCCAAGCGTCAACCGACCCGGTTTGCGGATCAGGTCCAATGCTGAGTGCTGTGTCATGCCTCACGACATAGATCCGCATGGCCGGTCCGATAAGCACGTGTCGCTCCACATCAATTGTGAAGCCGTTTCATTGATGGTGGCGCTCGACCCATACCCGCCTCATCAGGTCCGACTCATGCGAAGAAAGAAAAACAGGAGCCGCTTGAGCTTTGAACTCAAGCGGCTCCTGGTGATGTCTTCAGGCTTGCTTGGCTCGCGAGAGCCGCTTCAGCGCAGGACTCAGGAACTCCATGGCGAGGGCAAGGGCGAGAGCCCCGGCACCGACCAAAAACAGCAGTGTGTAATTTCCGTTGGAATGAGCGAACAACCAGGATGAACCGTAACCGGCTATCGCCTGAAAGGCTGCAAACGCAACGGTCGCCCGGCTCCACACCGCTGCCTGGGCGCAGTGATCGTCGGGCATCATATGATGAACCTTATGCAGGGTGAGTGGCACGATTCCCGGCGGAAATGTTCCAATGACCCAGGTTGCGATAGCGGCGGCGACAAGCCAGGCCGAGCTCGCGAACAGAAGCAGCGCAGCGATCTGAGCCGCCAGGAGCAGACGCGCGGCTTTCGCGCTTCCAACTCTGTCCGCCAACTGGCCGTAGAGCAGGGGGCCGAACATCGCGCCGACGCCGTAGACGATCCAGAATATCGCGCCGGTATTCGCCCCCAGATCTCGGCCGCGCGCGATGAAGTCCGCCAGAAAGACAACCGCGGGGACCAGGCCGACCGCCATCAGGCCGTATTGGACGTAGAGGAGACTCGGGCCAAATCCAGTCGGCGCCGGTTTTGCCGGGCTTTCCTTGGTTTCGGCGCGCGAGACAACGACGTTGGCAGGCCAGGCCCGCCAGCTCAGGACGATCAAGGTGAGAGAGATCGCGGCCAATCCTTCCCACGTCGTGGACAGCCCCCAATGTAGCAGGGCCGGGACGATGGTTCCGGAAGCCGCGATCCCCACTCCGACCCCGAAAAAGATGGCGCCGCTGGCAAGCCCGCGTCGCGGAGCCGGCACGCTGGGCAGCAATGTTGCCGCGACGAGCACCATGATGATGCCACCGGTTATGCCGGACAGGAGACGCCAGGCGAAGAACCAGGCGACCGAGACGGGAAATGCGCAGGCGAGGAAGGCCAGGGCCGTCAAAAGCATCATCGCCTTCAGGACCATGACGTTCCCGAACAGGCGGCCCAGCCTTCGGGCCACCAGCGCACCCGCCAGATAGCCGGCCAGATTGGCGGCGCTCAGATAGATTACGTTGTCTGCGGAAAACCATCCGGCCTCGATGAGAGGCGGAATGAGAGGCGTGTAGGCGAAGCGCGCCAGGCCGATTCCGATCATGCTGGCGGACAGCCCCGCGAACATGGTCGCCCAGGGCATGCTTTTCTCCGGATCGCTGGAATTGATCGTGACCATGGCACAGGTTCCTTCACACCCGACGTGGCGGGCTATTTTTGTCATCACTGTCAAAGATAGCGCGCCTGCCATCTTTGACAATAGTGTCAAGCATTCTTATCTTGCTCCGAGCAATGTCGAGCAGGAGGTGCGTGATGGCGGGAGTGCGGCAGTTCGACGAAGATCGGGTGCTGGCAGAAGCTGCCAAGCGGTTTTGGGAGAGGGGATACTCGGCGACCTCGATGCAGGATCTCGCTGCCGCGACGGGTGTCCAGCGGGGGTCGCTCTACAACGCTTACGGTGGCAAGGGGGCCCTCTTCGTCAACGCCTATCGCCACTACCAGCAGCGCTACATGGAGGGCGTTCGCAAGGCACTTGAGGAGGAGGATCTGCGCGCTGCCCTGCGCAAGCTTTTCGCGTTCAGCATCGATCTGATCCGGGAAGGCAGGCGAGGGTGCTTGACCACCAAAACGGCGACGGACGAGGAGGCTGCCAGCCCCGAGATCCGCGAAGCGTTGAAACGCCAGATGGATGATTTGGAGGCGTGTCTGACGAGCCGATTTACGCAATCTGCGGAGAAGCTGCGGTTGCCGCCCGACGCCACCGCGCGGCTCCTTGTGAATCACACGCGCGGCATGGTGGTATTGGAACGAATTTACGACGATCCCGAACGGCTGAGATCGGACAGCGAGGCGCTGATCGAACTGATCATGGAACGGTGAAGCAATGTTGTCTTTGTCTCTCCGGTTGATCGGCTGGCGTCTTTGAAGCTGTCTCGTCGGGTTTGCCAGCTATGCTGAAACCGTACCCTGATGTCGCGCGGACCATACGTCGCCGTCGGGGGGCGCTGACGGAGTTCGAGCGGCTGTCGATTCTCGCAGATGAGCCGGAAGCGTCGGGCGGGCCACGCCTATCCCATGCCGTCGCCAAGCCGCAGGGCTTCTACCTGTCAATTGCATGAAGCTTCGCGTGAAATCCCGTTGGGAGCGGAAGCCGCACACCACCCTTACGTCCGTGAGTGACAGATGAGGTTCGAGCAGCAGCTTCTTGGCTTCCGTCACTCTGATCTGAGCCAGGTATCGGCGGGGCGACACTCCTGCTGTCTCGCAGAACGCATGTTCAAATTCCGCCGGCGCCATCGAACATTCCTGGGCCATCTGCGCAACCGTCAGGTCCGATGACCACCTCGCCGACATGACTTCCTTGGCACGTTGTTCGCATCGATGTGCTAATCCGGAATTGTTCGGCATCGCTATCTGCTCGTGCTGGAAAACTGAGACATTCGAGCAGGATGTCGCCGTTTCCCCGACATGATAATGCGTTGCGAATCCAATTCAGAAGTGAAATGGGTTCACAAAAGGAGAGCGCCATGGACAACCGAGCAGGCGAGATGCAGGTGTTCACGCGCGTGATCGAAGCGGGCAGTTTTACCGAGGCTGCGCGGCTGATGCTCATGACTCCGTCGACCGTGAGCAAGCTGATCGGCCGCCTCGAAAACCGCCTCGGCGTACGCCTCTTGGAGCGTTCGACTCGGCGCTTGTCGTTAACCGCGGAAGGGCAGGTGTACTACGAGCGAAGTCTCGCTCTCATCGGGGAACTCGACGATGTGGAACGAAGCCTGTCGCAGGGAGTCGCCAGCTCGGGCGGCACCGTTCGGGTTAATGCCTCGGTCGCCTTTGGAGTCTTGGGTCTGGAACCGCTTCTTCCGGCGTTCTGGCATGAGCACCAAAAAATCGCCGTCGATCTTTCCCTGTCGGACGAAATCGTCGATCTCTATCTCGATCGAACGGACGTCGCGTTTCGGGTCGGCCCTTTGCAAGGATCGGCCATGATCGCCAGAAAGATCGGCGTTGCGCACCGCAAGATCGTTGCCTCGCCGGATTATCTTGAACGTCATGGCACGCCGCGTGCTGTTGACGAACTAGCGGTTCATAACTGCCTCGGCTTCAATTTCCGGCGAGCAGCTCCCGTATGGCCACTTAAGGAAAGCGGGCGTGTGGTTGATCGGACCGTCAACGGCTCTTTGCTCGCCAACAACGGCGAGACCGTGCGTCGCATGGCCATAGCCGGGATCGGTTTGGCCCGCCTCGCCGACTATCATGTTCGCGCCGATCTGAATGCAGGCCGGTTGGTGGAAGTTCTGTCCGAAGCCGTCGAAAGCGATGGCGAACTCATCCACGCGTTGTACTTGGGCGGCCCGCGTCTGCCATTTCGGGTTCGTGCATTCCTCGATTTTGTCTGTCCGAGACTCCAGGGCTTTCTGCAGGCTTCGCGATAGTGCCACCGAACGGTACCGCGGCCTCGCTCGTTCCGCGATGACAGGGATCGGCGGGCGCGGATGAGGGCTGTTCAAGCATAGCCAGCGGCTTGCTCACGCTCTTGCCAGTTCGTCTGCCGTCGCGAAATCCGGCAACGGAGCGCGCAATCAGACAAGACGGGCAATAACCCCTTTTGCACTCTGCCTTCGACTGATCGCGGCCAGGGATAGTCACCCTGACGCGTCGCGGAGGCGCAAAACGGAGTGCCGCATGAAGATCTACCTGATGTCGTTGGGGGCCGGGCTCCTGGTCGGCGTGATCTACAGCTTGATCAATGTGCGCTCGCCGGCCCCGCCGGTCATAGCGCTGGTCGGCCTGCTCGGCATCCTGATCGGCGAGCAGTTGCCGCCGCTCCTGCGCGGGCTCTGGGCGAAGGCTCCGGCGGCTCATTCCTGGCACCAGCAAGTCAAGCCGCATGTCTTTGGCCATCTGCCAGGCGGCGGACAACCCTCGCAGGAGACATCGCAAAAGGAGCGCAGCTGATGCCGACGCGTCGTCAAACCACCTTAGGCGCTGCCGCAGGCGCGCTGAGCGGCCTCTTCGGCAGCGCCTCCGCACAGTCCCCGAGTCAAGGATCTCGCCCGATGACCGCTGATCTCATCCTCACCAATGGCCGGTTCACCACGCTCGATCGCGGCAATCCGACGGCTAGCGCGGTCGCGGTCAAGGATGGCCTGTTCCTTGCCGTTGGCAGCGAGGCCGAGGTGATGGCCCATGCCGGGCCGAACACGAAGATCATCGACCTCAAGGGCCGCAGCTCCTTACCCGGCCTGATCGACAACCACCTGCACATCATCCGCGGCGGGCTGAACTTCAATATGGAGTTGCGCTGGGACGGCGTGCGCTCGCTCGCCGATGCGATGAGCATGCTCAGGCGCCAGGTCGCGGTGACGCCGCCACCGCAATGGGTCCGCGTCGTCGGCGGCTTCACCGAGCACCAGTTCGCCGAGAAGCGCCTGCCGACGATCGAGGAGCTCAACGCCGTCGCGCCTGACACGCCGGTCTTCATCCTGCATCTCTACGATCGTGCGCTGCTGAACGGCGCGGCGCTGCGGGCCGCGGGCTATACAAAAGGCACGCCGCAGCCGCCCGGCGGCGAGATCACGCGCGACGCCAACGGCAACCCGACCGGCCTGCTGCTCGCCCGGCCGAACGCCAATATCCTCTACGCGACGCTGGCGAAGGGGCCGAAGCTTCCGCTCGACTATCAAGTCAACTCGACCCGCCATTTCATGCGCGAGCTCAACCGGCTCGGCGTCACCGGCGCGATCGATGCCGGCGGCGGCTACCAGAACTATCCGGACGACTACGCCGTCATCCAGAAGCTCGCTGATGACGGCCAACTCACCATCCGCCTCGCCTACAACCTGTTCACGCAGAAGCCGAAGCAGGAGAAGGACGACTTCCTCAACTGGACGAAGACCTCGAAATACAAGCAGGGAAACGATTATTTCCGGCACAACGGCGCCGGCGAGATGCTGGTCTTCTCCGCCGCCGATTTCGAGGATTTCCGCGAGCCGCGGCCCGACATGCCGCCGGAGATGGAGGGCGATCTCGAAGGTGTCGTGCGCATCCTTGCCGAGAACCGCTGGCCCTGGCGCCTGCACGCCACCTATGACGAGACGATCTCGCGCGCGTTGGATGTTTTCGAGAAGGTCGACAAAGATATCCCTCTGAAGGGGCTGAACTGGTTAACTGGTT
>NZ_JBFRDZ010000032.1:0-21370 GCF_052114025.1 Allobosea sp. RAF48 | reverse complement strand
GCAATGATCGAAGCGACGACGCCGGCGCCGACGGTGCGGCCRCCTTCGCGGATGGCGAAGCGCAGCTTCTCTTCCATCGCGATCGGGGCGATCAGCGTCACCTCCATCGAGATGTTGTCGCCCGGCATCACCATCTCCGTGCCCTCAGGCAGCGTCACCACGCCGGTCACGTCCGTCGTGCGGAAGTAGAACTGCGGGCGGTAGTTGGTGAAGAACGGCGTGTGACGGCCACCCTCTTCCTTCGTCAGGATGTAGGCCTCGGCCTTGAACTTCGTGTGCGGCTTCACAGAGCCCGGCTTGCACAGCACCTGGCCGCGCTCGACGTCCTCGCGCTTCGTGCCGCGCAGCAGCGCGCCGATGTTGTCGCCCGCCTGGCCCTGGTCGAGCAGCTTGCGGAACATCTCGACGCCCGTGACGGTCGTCTTCACGGTGTCCTTCAGGCCGACGATCTCGATTTCCTCGCCGACCTTGACGATGCCGCGCTCGACGCGGCCGGTCACCACCGTGCCACGGCCCGAGATCGAGAACACGTCCTCGACCGGCATCAGGAACGGCTGGTCGATCGGGCGCTCCGGCTGCGGGATGTAGTCGTCGACCGTCTTCATCAGCGCGATCACCGCGTCATGGCCGATTTCCGGCGTGACGTTGTCGAGGGCGGCCTTGGCCGAGCCCTTGGTGATCGGGATGTCGTCGCCGGGGAAGTCGTACTTCGACAGAAGCTCGCGGATCTCCATCTCGACGAGCTCCAGCAGCTCGGCGTCGTCGACCAGGTCGACCTTGTTCATGAACACCACCAGCGCGGGAACGCCGACCTGGCGCGCCAGCAGGATGTGCTCGCGGGTCTGCGGCATCGGGCCGTCGGCCGCCGACACCACAAGGATCGCGCCGTCCATCTGCGCCGCGCCCGTGATATCTGGTCATACGCCGTGAACGACGCGCCGCCCGACTCCGCCAGAACCTTCGTGATCGCAGCCGTCAACGACGTCTTGCCATGGTCGACGTGACCAATCGTGCCAATGTTGCAGTGCGGCTTCGTACGAGCGAATTTCTCTTTGGCCATCGTAGCCTCCGTCAGATCTTGTTCAAATGTTCAGTCGGTTCGGTGCGGAGCTCAGGCGTACTTGGCCTGAACCTCGGCGGCGACCGCCGACGGCACCTGCTCGTAGTGGTCGAACTGCATCGTGTAGTTCGCGCGGCCCTGCGAGAAGGAACGCAGCTGGTTGACGTAGCCGAACATGTTCGCCAGCGGAACCATCGCATTGATCACGACGGCGTTGCCGCGCATGTCCTGGCCCTGGATCTGGCCGCGACGCGAGTTCAGGTCGCCGATGACCGAACCGGTATAGTCTTCCGGGGTCACGACCTCGACCTTCATGATCGGCTCGAGCAGCACGGAGCCGCCCTTCTGCAGACCTTCGCGCAGCGCTGCACGGGAGGCGATTTCGAAGGCCAGGGCCGACGAGTCGACTTCGTGGAAGGCGCCGTCGATCAGCGTGACCTTGACGTCGACAACCGGGAAGCCGGCGAGAACGCCCGAGCCGATGACCGAGTTCAGGCCCTTCTCGACGCCGGGGATATACTCCTTCGGCACCGAACCACCGACGACCTTCGACTCGAACTCGAAGCCCTTGCCGGTCTCGTTCGGCTCGATGACGAGCTTGACGCGGGCGAACTGGCCCGTGCCGCCGGTCTGCTTCTTGTGGGTGTAGTCGACCTCGGCCTTCTTGGTCAGCGTCTCGCGATACGCAACCTGCGGCGCGCCGATATTGGCGTCGACCTTGTAGGTGCGCTTCAGGATGTCGACCTTGATGTCGAGATGGAGCTCGCCCATGCCCTTCAGGATGGTCTGGCCGCTCTCCTGGTCGGTCGACACGCGGAAGGACGGATCCTCGTTCGCGAGCTTCGACAGGGCGAGGCCCAACTTCTCCTGGTCGGCCTTGGACTTCGGCTCGATCGCGATCGTGATGACCGGCTCGGGGAACTCCATGCGCTCCAGGATGACCGCCTGGGCGGGATCGCAGAGCGTGTCGCCGGTGCGGACGTCCTTGAGGCCGGCCAGGGCGACGATGTCGCCGGCATAAGCCTCCTTGATGTCCTCGCGGTTGTTCGCATGCATCAGGAGCATGCGACCAACGCGCTCCTTCTTGTCGCGGGTGGAGTTGATCACGCCCTGGCCGGCTTCGACCTTGCCCGAATAGATGCGGCAGAAGGTGATCGTGCCGACAAAGGGGTCGTCCATGATCTTGAAGGCGAGCATCGCGAAGGGATCCTCGTCCGTCGGATTGCGGACGGTCGGCTCTTCGGTCTTGAAGTCGATGCCTTCGACCGCGCCACGATCCACCGGCGAGGGCAGATAGTCGACGACCGCGTCGAGCAGCGGCTGCACGCCCTTGTTCTTGAAGGACGAGCCGCAGAGGACGGGGTGGAACGCACGACGCTGCACAGCGGTGCGCACCAGGCGACGCAGGGTATCGGCGTCCGGCTCGGTGCCTTCGAGATAGGCTTCCATCGCGGCGTCGTCCATCTCGACGGCGGCCTCGACAAGCTTCGAGCGGTACTCGGCGGCCTTCTCAGCAAGGTCGGCCGGGATGTCCTGCTCCTCGAACGAGGCGCCGAGCGCTTCGCCGTTCCAGACGATCGCCTTCATCTTCACGAGGTCGACGACACCCGCGAAGTTGGACTCCGAACCGATCGGAATCTGCAGGCAGACGGGCTTTCCGGCGACGCGGTCGATGATGTCCTGGACGCAGCGATAGAAATCGGCGCCGATCTTGTCCATCTTGTTGACGAAGACGACGCGCGGAACGTCATACTTGTCGGCCTGGCGCCAGACCGTCTCGGTCTGGGGCTCGACGCCCTGGTTGCCGTCGAGAACGCAGACGGCGCCGTCGAGAACGCGCAGCGAACGCTCGACCTCAATGGTGAAGTCGACGTGGCCGGGGGTGTCGATGATGTTCAGGCGGTTGTCGCGCCAGAAGCAGGTCGTCGCAGCCGAGGTGATCGTGATGCCACGCTCCTGCTCCTGCGTCATCCAGTCCATGGTCGCGGCGCCGTCATGGACTTCGCCGATCTTATGGGACTTGCCGGTGTAGTAGAGGATGCGCTCGGTCGTCGTCGTCTTGCCGGCATCAATGTGGGCCATGATGCCGAAGTTGCGATAACGGTCGATGGGATGGGAACGGGCCATGATCGTGCTCTGTGTCTCGGTTCGGCGCGCCGCTTACCAGCGGTAGTGCGAGAAGGCGCGGTTGGCTTCCGCCATCCGGTGCGTGTCTTCACGCTTCTTCACGGCGTTGCCGCGGTTGTTGGCGGCGTCCATCAGCTCGGCCGACAGGCGCTCCACCATGGTCTTGTCGTTGCGGCCGCGAGCGGCAGCGATCAGCCAGCGGATCGCAAGCGCCTGGCGGCGCTCAGTGCGAACCTCGACCGGAACCTGATAGGTCGCACCGCCGACGCGGCGGGAGCGGACCTCGATCGCCGGAGCGACGTTCTCGAGTGCCGACTTGAAGACGCCGAGCGGCTCGCTCTTGGTCTTGCTCTCGATGATATCGAAGGCACCGTAGACGATCCGCTCGGCGGTCGACTTCTTACCTTCGTACATCACGGAGTTCATGAACTTGGTCACGACGATATCGCCGAACTTCGGGTCCGGGATAACTTCGCGCTTTTCGGCACTGTGGCGGCGGGACATCGTCTAGTCTCCGGTCAATCTGGAACGCTGCGGACCGGCTCGGATCGAACGACCCCGCCGGCCTGGCAGAAAATTACTTCGGACGCTTCGCGCCGTACTTCGAACGGCGCTGCTTGCGGTTCTTGACGCCCTGCGTGTCGAGCACACCGCGCAGGATGTGATAGCGCACGCCGGGAAGGTCCTTCACGCGGCCGCCACGGATCATGACGACCGAGTGCTCCTGAAGGTTGTGACCTTCACCCGGAATGTAGCCGATCACCTCGAAGCCGTTCGTCAGACGAACCTTGGCAACCTTGCGGAGCGCCGAGTTCGGCTTCTTCGGGGTCGTCGTATAAACGCGCGTGCAGACGCCGCGCTTCTGCGGGCACGACTCGAGCGCCGGGGCGGTGTTACGCGCCTTCACGGGTGAGCGCGGCTTGCGGATGAGCTGGCTGATTGTCGGCATTCTGGCCTCTCGCCCCACTGAGCGTTTGGAAATTCTCTGGTCAATCTCCCAGGGCGAGCGAGGCCATGACATAAACGAAGCCGCGCCATCGGCTCCCTTTAGGGGCCTCAGGCGCGCTCGCCATGCAGAGGAACACGGGAAACCCGCGTTCATGCGTCTTGCCATGTCGTCGTTCGACGCTGGAATTCCGACGGAGTTTCGGTCGCGAAACTCGCTTGCGAATCTGGCGCAAGCGACAAACGTGTCCGACAACCGTCGACAGTGGCGCGCTTATGACTCACAGAAGGATTCGCGTCAACCCCGAAACCGCCGAAAAGGCCGTTGTTTTGCGGGGTTCGGGTAGGTTACGCCGGTGCCTGCCTTACCGTGAAACAAAAAGGCCGCCCGGAGGGGGCGGCCTTTCCGATGATTACCGAAGATTGCTCCGGCGATTCTTACTCCGCAGCAGGCAGGACCGCTGCAGCTTCCTTGGCGGCCTTCGCCGCCGCGTCCGCCTTCTGGCCGACGATGAGATCGTCGCGACGCGTGGCCACCTGCTTGATGCGGGCGACCTGGGCGCCGGTGCCGGCCGGGATGAGCGAGCCGACGATGACGTTCTCCTTCAGGCCTTCGAGCATGTCGGACTTGCCGTTGACCGCCGCCTCCGTGAGGACGCGAGTGGTCTCCTGGAACGACGCCGCCGAGATGAAGGAGCGGGTCTGCAGCGACGCCTTGGTGATGCCGAGCAGGACCGGCACGCCGGAAGCCGGCTTCTTGCCCTCCTCGCGCAGCTTCGCGTTGACCTCTTCCAGCTCGATACGATCGATCTGGTCGCCGGTCAGGATGTCGCTGTCGCCCGACTCCGTGATCTCGACCTTCTGCAGCATCTGCCGGACGATGACCTCGATGTGCTTGTCGTTGATGGTCACGCCCTGGAGGCGATAGACCTCCTGGATTTCGTTGACCAGATAAGCCGCCAGCTCCTCGACGCCCTTGATCGCAAGGATGTCGTGCGGCGCCGGGTTTCCGTCGAGGATGTAGTCGCCGACCTCCACGACATCGCCTTCCTGGAGATGGATGTGCTTGCCCTTCGGGATCAGGTACTCGACCCCGTCGGAACCGTCATGCGGCGTCAGCGTGACGCGACGCTTGTTCTTGTAGTCCTTGCCGAAGCCGATGACGCCCGACTTCTCGGCGATGATCGCCGCATCCTTCGGACGACGCGCCTCGAACAGCTCCGCGACGCGCGGCAGACCGCCGGTGATGTCGCGGGTCTTGGCCGAGTCGGTCGAGACACGGGCGAGCACGTCGCCGGCCTTGATCGCGTGGCCCGGCTCCACCGAGATGATGCCGTCGACCGGCAGGATGTAGCGGGCCTCGCCACCACGGGCGAGCTTCGCCACCTTGCCGTCCGCGCCGAAGATCACCATCGCCGGCTTGAGATCGGCCGTACGGGCCGAACCGCGCCAGTCGATGACGACGCGCTTCGAGATGCCGGTCGCCTCGTCGGTCGTCTCCGTGATCGACATGCCGTCCACGAGATCCTCGTAGCCGACCTTGCCGTCCACTTCCGCCAGGATCGGGCGGGAATAGGGATCCCACTCGATCAGACGCTGGCCGCGCTTGACCTTGTCACCCTCGTCCACGCGCAGCTTCGAGCCGAACTGGACGCGATGGACCGCGCGCTCGGCGCCGTCCGGGCCGACGATCACGATGGCGATGTTCCGCGCCATGGCGATCAGGTCGCCGTCCGAGTTCCGCGCGACGTTGCGGTTGCGCATCTTGACCGTGCCTTCGAAGTTCGACTCGACGAAGGACTGGTCGGCGATGGTGGCCGCGCCGCCGATGTGGAAGGTACGCATGGTAAGCTGCGTGCCCGGCTCGCCGATCGACTGCGCCGCGATGACGCCAACGGCCTCGCCCATGTTGACGGGCGTGCCGCGGGCCAGATCGCGCCCGTAGCAGGTGGCGCAGACGCCGTTCTTGGTCTCGCAGGTGAGAACCGAACGGATCTTCACCTCCTGGACGCCGGCGGCATTGATCTTGGCGATGTCGCTCTCTTCGATCACGACGCCCTTGGCGACGAGGACCTTGCCCTCGACGTCGACGACGTCCTCGGCCGCGGCGCGACCCAGGATGCGCATGCCGAGCGAGGCCACGATCTGGCCGGCATCGACGATGGCACGCATCTTGATGCCGTTATCCGAGCCGCAATCCACCTCGGAGATAATCGCGTCCTGCGCCACGTCGACGAGACGGCGCGTGAGATAGCCGGAGTTGGCCGTCTTGAGCGCCGTGTCGGCGAGGCCCTTGCGGGCGCCGTGGGTCGAGTTGAAGTACTCGAGAACGTCGAGGCCTTCCTTGAAGTTCGAGATGATCGGCGATTCGATGATCTCGCCCGACGGCTTGGCCATCAGGCCGCGCATGGCGGCGAGCTGGCGCATCTGCGCCGGCGAACCACGGGCGCCGGAGTGCGACATCATGTAGATCGAGTTGATCTGCTTGTCGCGGCCGGTCTCGTCCTTCTGGACGGTCGAGATGCGGGCCATCATCTCCTGGGCGAGCTTGTCGGAGCACTTCGCCCAGGCGTCGACGACCTTGTTGTACTTCTCGCCCTGCGTGATCAGGCCGTCCTGGTACTGCTGCTCGTAGTCCTTTGCGAGCGCGCGGGTCGTGTCGACGATCTGCCACTTGTTCTCCGGCACGACCATGTCGTCCTTGCCGAAGGAGATGCCGGCCTTGAAGGCGTGACGGAAGCCCAGCGCCATGACGCGGTCGCAGAAGATCACCGATTCCTTCTGACCGCAGCCGCGATACACGGCGTCGATCATTCCGGAAATTTCCTTCTTGGTCATCAGGCGGTTGCTGACGTCGAAGGATACGGCCGGGTGGTCAGGCAGCGCGGTCGAGAGGATCACGCGGCCCGGCGTGGTGTCGTAGATCTTCGTGTACGGCTTGCCGTCCTTGCCGGTGCCGGTCCAGCGATATTTGATCTTCGAATGCAGCGTCACGACCTTCTCGTGCAGCGCATGCTCGAGTTCGCCGAAATCGCCGAAGACCTTGCCCTGGCCGGGCTCGCCGTCCGAGACGATCGAGAGATAGTAGAGACCGAGCACGATGTCCTGCGACGGCACGATGATCGGCATGCCGTTCGCTGGGTGCAGGATGTTGTTGGTCGACATCATCAGCACGCGCGCTTCCAGCTGCGCCTCGAGCGACAGCGGGACGTGCACAGCCATCTGGTCGCCGTCGAAGTCCGCGTTGAAGGCGGCGCAGACCAGCGGGTGCAGCTGGATCGCCTTGCCCTCGATCAGCACGGGCTCGAAGGCCTGGATGCCGAGGCGGTGCAGCGTCGGCGCGCGGTTCAGCATCACCGGATGCTCGCGGATGACCTCGTCCAGGATATCCCAGACCTCCGGCTTCTCCTTCTCGACGAGCTTCTTGGCCTGCTTGACCGTGGTCGAATAACCCTTGGCGTCGAGGCGCGCATAGATGAACGGCTTGAACAGCTCGAGCGCCATCTTCTTCGGCAGGCCGCACTGGTGCAGCTTCATCTCCGGGCCGACGACGATGACCGAACGGCCCGAGTAGTCGACGCGCTTGCCGAGCAGGTTCTGCCGGAAGCGGCCCTGCTTGCCCTTCAGCATGTCGGCGAGCGACTTCAGCGGGCGCTTATTGGCGCCCGTGATGACGCGGCCGCGGCGGCCGTTGTCGAACAGGGCGTCGACCGACTCCTGCAGCATCCGCTTCTCGTTGCGGATGATGATGTCCGGCGCGCGCAGCTCGATCAGCCGCTTCAGGCGGTTGTTGCGGTTGATGACGCGGCGGTAGAGGTCGTTCAGGTCCGAGGTCGCGAAGCGGCCGCCGTCGAGCGGCACGAGCGGACGCAGATCCGGCGGGATGACCGGGATCTGGGTCATCACCATCCATTCCGGCTTGTTGCCCGACTCCTGGAAGGCCTCGATGATCTTGAGGCGCTTCATCAGCTTCTTGGGCTTCAGCTCCGACGTCGTCGTCGCGATCTCATGCTTCAGATCGGCGTTGATCTGGTCGAGGTCGAGCGCGCGCAGCATCTCGCGAATGGCTTCCGCGCCGATCATGGCGGTGAAGGTGTCCGCGCCGTACTCCTCCTGAGCCCGGACGTACTCCTCCTCCGACAGCAGCTGACGGTCCTTGAGCGGGGTCAGGCCCGGCTCGATGACGACGTAGCTTTCGAAGTAGAGGATGCGCTCGAGGTCCTTGAGCGGCATATCCATCAGCAGGCCGATGCGCGAGGGCAGCGACTTAAGGAACCAGATATGCGCCACCGGGGCGGCGAGCTCGATATGGCCCATGCGCTCGCGCCGAACGCGGGCGAGCGTGACTTCGACGCCGCACTTCTCGCAGATGACGCCCTTGAACTTCATGCGCTTGTACTTGCCGCACAGGCACTCGTAGTCCTTGATGGGCCCGAAGATGCGGGCGCAGAACAGGCCGTCACGCTCCGGCTTGAACGTGCGGTAGTTGATGGTCTCCGGCTTTTTGATCTCGCCATAGGACCAGGACAGGATCTTCTCCGGGCTCGCGATCGAGATCTTGATCGCGTCGAAGGCCTGCTGGACCGGCTGCTGGCCGAAAAGGTTCATGACCTCTTGCTTCATCGCCTGTCTCCTTCCGCCGGCGGGGGCTAGGGCCGCCCTGCCCGGCTCGTAAATTCCGTCGGCCGGCGGCATCAGTGCCGCCGGCATCTATCCAAGGCTTGGTTAACGGCTCACTCGGCCGCTTCGGCCGGCGGCAACTCGCCCGGCTTCACCTTGTTGTTGATCAGCTCGACGTTGAGGCCGAGCGAACGCATCTCCTTGACGAGAACGTTGAAGCTCTCGGGGATGCCTGCCTCGAAGTTGTCCTCGCCGCGCACGATCGACTCGTAGACCTTGGTGCGGCCCGCGACGTCGTCCGACTTCACCGTCAGCATCTCCTGCAGCGTGTAGGCGGCGCCGTAAGCCTCGAGCGCCCAGACCTCCATTTCGCCGAAGCGCTGGCCGCCGAACTGCGCCTTGCCGCCCAGCGGCTGCTGGGTGACGAGCGAGTACGGGCCGATCGAACGGGCGTGGATCTTGTCGTCCACGAGGTGGTGCAGCTTCAGCATGTAGATGTAGCCCATCGTGACCTTGCGGTCGAAGGGTTCACCCGTGCGCCCGTCATAGAGGGTCGACTGACCCGACGAGTGCAGGCCCGCCTGCTCCAGCAGCCGCTCGATATCGGCTTCCTTGGCACCGTTGAAGACCGGGGTCGCCACCGGCACGCCACGGCGCAGGTTCTGGCCCATCTCGACGAGTTCGTTCTCGTCCATCGAGGCAATGATCTCATTGTCCTCGTAGACGGCGTCGAACTGAGCCTTCAGCGCCTTGAAGTCGTTCGTCTTCTTGTAGGCGTCGAGGGCCTGCGAGATCTGCTTGCCGAGACCGGCGGCGGCCCAGCCCAGATGGGTCTCCAGGATCTGTCCGACGTTCATGCGGCTGGGCACGCCGAGCGGGTTCAGCACGATGTCGGCATGGGTACCGTCCTCGAGGAACGGCATGTCCTCCACCGGCACGATGCGCGAGACCACGCCCTTGTTGCCGTGACGGCCGGCCATCTTGTCGCCCGGCTGGATCTTGCGCTTCACCGCGACGAAGACCTTGACCATCTTCATCACGCCCGGAGGCAGTTCGTCACCGCGCTGCAGCTTCTCGACCTTGTCGAGGAAGCGCTGCTCAAGGCGCTTCTTCGACTCGTCGTACTGCTTCCGCATCGCCTCGATCTCGGTCATCAGCGAGTCTTCGGCGGTCGCGAACAGCCACCATTGCGAACGCGGGAACTCGCTCATCACCTCGCGGGTGATGACCGTGTCCTTCTTGAAGCCCTTCGGGCCGGCGAGACCGGTCTTGCCGGTCAGGATCTCGGCCAGACGCGCGAAGGTGTTGCGGTCCAGGATCGCCTGCTCGTCGTCACGGTCCTTGGCAAGACGCTCGATCTCCTCGCGCTCGATCGCCTGGGCGCGCTCGTCCTTGTCGACGCCGTGGCGGTTGAACACGCGGACCTCGACGATCGTGCCCTGCACGCCGGGCGGAACGCGCAGCGAGGTGTCGCGGACGTCCGAAGCCTTCTCGCCGAAGATGGCGCGCAGCAGCTTCTCTTCCGGGGTCATCGGGCTCTCGCCCTTCGGCGTGATCTTGCCGACGAGGATGTCGCCCGCCGCAACCTCGGCGCCGATATAGACGATGCCGGCTTCGTCGAGGTTCTTCAGCGCCTCTTCCGAAACGTTCGGAATGTCGCGCGTGATTTCCTCAGGGCCCAGCTTGGTGTCGCGGGCCATGACCTCGAACTCCTCGATATGGATCGAGGTGAAGACGTCCTCGGAGACGATCTTCTCGGAGAGAAGGATCGAGTCCTCGAAGTTGTAGCCGTTCCACGGCATGAACGCGACGAGCACGTTGCGGCCGAGCGCGAGCTCGCCGAACTCGGTCGACGGGCCGTCCGCGACAATGTCGCCCTTCTTGACGACGTCGCCGACGCGCACCAGCGGGCGCTGCGTGATGCAGGTCGACTGGTTCGAGCGCTGGAACTTCTGCAGACGGTAGATGTCGACGCCCGGCTTCGTCGGATCCATCTCCTCCGAAGCGCGGATGACGATACGGGTCGCGTCGACCTGGTCGACGATGCCGGCGCGGCGGGCCGCGATGGCGGCACCCGAGTCACGGGCGACGACCGCTTCCATGCCGGTGCCGACGAAGGGCGCGTCGGCGCGAACCAGCGGCACCGCCTGGCGCTGCATGTTCGAGCCCATCAGCGCGCGGTTGGCGTCGTCGTTCTCGAGGAACGGGATCAGCGCCGCGGCAACCGAAACGAGCTGTTTCGGCGACACGTCCTGGAAGTCGACCTTGTCGACCGGCGTGACGATGACCTCGCCGGCGCGGCGGCAGACGATCAGGTCGTCCGTCAGACGGCCTTCCTTGTCGACGGCGGCGTTCGCCTGGGCGACGTTGTACTTCGCCTCTTCCATCGCCGAGAGATAGATCACCTCGTCCGTGACCTTGCCGTCGCGGATGCGGCGATACGGGCTCTCGATGAAGCCGTACTTGTTCACCCGCGCGAAGGTGGCGAGCGAGTTGATCAGGCCGATGTTCGGACCTTCCGGCGTCTCGATCGGGCAGATGCGGCCGTAATGCGTCGGGTGCACGTCGCGCACCTCGAAGCCGGCGCGCTCGCGGGTCAGACCACCCGGGCCAAGCGCCGAAAGGCGGCGCTTGTGAGTGACTTCCGAAAGCGGGTTCGTCTGGTCCATGAACTGCGAGAGCTGCGACGAGCCGAAGAACTCGCGCACGGCCGCAGCCGCGGGCTTCGCGTTGATCAGGTCCTGCGGCATCACCGTGTCGATGTCGACCGAGGACATGCGCTCCTTGATGGCGCGCTCCATGCGCAGCAGGCCCAGGCGATACTGGTTCTCCATCAGCTCGCCGACCGAGCGCACGCGCCGGTTGCCGAGATGGTCGATGTCGTCGATCTCGCCCTTGCCGTCGCGCAGGTCGACCAGCGCCTTGACGACCGCGAAGATGTCCTCCTTGCGCAGGATGCGCACGGTGTCCTCGGCGTCGAGGTCGAGGCGCATGTTCATCTTCACGCGGCCGACGGCGGAGAGGTCGTAGCGCTCGGCGTCGAAGAACAGCGACTGGAACATGTTCTCAGCCGTCTCGAGGGTCGGCGGCTCGCCCGGGCGCATCACGCGGTAGATGTCGAACAGGGCTTCCTCGCGGCGCGAGTTCTTGTCGACGTTGAGCGTGTTGCGGATGTAGGGGCCGACGGTGATGTGGTCGATGTCCAGCACCGGGATCTCGTCGAAGCCGTCATCGGTCAGCTGCTTCAGCAGCTTCTCGGTGATCTCCTCGCCGGCCTCGGCATAGACCTCGCCGGTCATCGGGTTGACCAGGTCTTCCGCGATGTACTGGGTGTACAGGTCCTCGTCCTGCGCGCGCAGGAACTTCAGGCCCTTCTCGGCGAGCTGGCGGGCGGTGCGGGCGACGAGCTTCTTGCCGGCCTCGACCACGACCTCGCCGGTATCGGCGTCGATCAGGTCCTCGGAGGCCTTGAAGCCCTTCATGCGCTCCGCATCGTAGGGAACGCGCCAGCCCTTGGCGTCCTTGGTGTAGGTGATGTGGTTGTAGAAGCGGTTGAGGATCTCCTCGCCGTCCATGCCGAGCGCGAACAGCAGCGAGGTGACCGGGATCTTACGCTTCCGGTCGATGCGGGCATAGACGATGTCCTTGGCGTCGAACTCGATGTCGAGCCAGGAACCGCGATACGGGATGATGCGCGCGGCGAAGAGCAGCTTGCCCGAGGAGTGGGTCTTGCCCTTGTCGTGGTCGAAGAACACGCCCGGCGAACGGTGCATCTGCGAGACGATGACGCGCTCGGTGCCGTTGACGATGAAGGTGCCGTTATCCGTCATGAGCGGCATGTCGCCCATGTAGACATCCTGCTCCTTGATGTCCTTGACCGACTTGGCCTGGGTGTCCGGATCGATATCGAACACGATCAGGCGCAGCGTCACCTTGAGCGGCGCCGAGAAGGTCATGCCGCGCTGGCGGCACTCGTCGACGTCGTATTTCGGCGGCTCGAAGGTGTACTTCACGAACTCCAGCAGCGACGCGCCGGAGAAGTCGCCGATCGGGAAGACCGACTTGAAGACGGACTGCAGGCCTTCGTCGGGGCGACCGCCCTTGGGCTCGTCAACCATCAGGAACTGGTCGTAGGACGCCTTCTGAACCTCGATGAGGTTCGGCATCTGCGCCACTTCCTTGAGTTTGCCGAAGAACTTGCGGACGCGCCTGCGACCCTGGAGCGAATTGACCATGTTGTTCCTCGCAATCTCTTCGGACGGCTCACCCGGTGGTCCGTGACGGCAGCCATAGGCCGCCGGGTGAGCCGTTCGGCGCCGCATCGCGCCGCCCATGCATTTCCATCGAAACTGCGCCGCACGGTTGCAGCAAGCCTCGACAACAACTCCCGCGCACCAGCGCGGAAACGACGCAACAGCCCCGGAGGCGTAGCTGCCCCGGGACTGTCGATATTGACTACGGTCGGACCGGCATCAGCCGGCCCAAGCTCACTTGAGCTCGACCTTGGCGCCGACGGCCTCGAGCTGCTTCTTGAGCTTCTCGGCCTCGTCCTTGGCAACGCCTTCCTTGACCGGCTTCGGAGCGCCTTCGACCAGGTCCTTGGCTTCCTTGAGGCCCAGGCCGGTGATGGCGCGGACTTCCTTGATCACCTCGATCTTCTTGTCGCCGGCCGAAGCCAGGACAACGGTGAACTCGGTCTGCTCTTCGACAGCAGCGGCGGCAGCGCCACCAGCGGCCGGGCCAGCCGCAACGGCGACGGCGGCGGCGGCGGAAACGCCCCACTTCTCTTCGAGGAGCTTCGCGAGCTCGGCGGCCTCGAGAACGGTGAGCGACGACAGCTCGTCGACGAGCTTGGTAAGATCGGCCATTTTGGGTTCCTACGTGTAAGAGGTTCGAACGATATCGGGATCAGCTGGCCGTTCAGGCCGCATCCTTGTCGGCATATGCCTGGAACACCCGCGCGAGCTTCGCAGCCGGCGCAGTCGAGAGCTGCGCAAGCTTCGTGGCCGGGGCCTGGATAAGGCCGACCAACTTGGCACGCAGTTCGTCGAGCGAGGGCATCGTGGCCAGAGCCTTGACACCATCGGGGTTCAGGGCGGTCGTGCCCATCGCGCCGCCCAGGATGACGAGCTTGTCGTTCTCCTTGGCGAAAGCGGTGGCGACCTTCGGCGCCGCGACCGGATCGTTGGAATAAGCGATCAGGGTGGGACCCGTCAGCAACTTGCTGATGGACGCGACGTCGGTGCCTTCAAGAGCGATCTTGGCCAGCCGGTTCTTTGCGACCTTAACAGTGGCGCCATTCGCCTTCATCTCGCGACGAAGCTTCTGGAACTGGGCCACGGTCAAGCCCGCATAGTGGGCCACGACGACGACCGAAGTGTTCGCAAACACCTCGTTCAGCGACGCGACGGCATCTTTCTTTGCCGTTTTATCCACTGGGCTCTCTCCGGTAGGCGACAAGCTTTTGAAGGCTCGCCGCCGGTTGCAAATGCCGCTTCCTGGAACCCCGGTTGACACCGGCGCCCCGTGAAGCGACGCTTGGTGCCCTGTCCCCGCTCCCGGCCCCCTCGAGGGCCACGACCAGGCGAGATGGTTCGAACCGTCTTTTCCGGACCTCGCGATCCGGGACTAAGCTCTTGCACCGTCTATGCAGGCCTCTTGGCGAAATTATGCTCCCGGACGAACCGGGAAGGCACCTGCAGTCTCAGACAGGACTGGGTGATTCCTGCTCGAAAGATCACTCTCCCGACCTTGAAACACCCATTTCTTCAGCGGAAACCCGCCGAAAAACGCGAAACGGACCCCTTCGTGTCAAGCACGCCGGAGCCTCGTCACTTATGGAAACAGGCGTGCGTATAGCGCTTTCGCCTGCTTCTGCCAAGTAGGCTCTTGACTTCACGAAATCAAGAGCGGGCGGACGGCCGGCGATCCGGCCGCCCTTCCCTGAGATCAGCCGCCGATGACGGTGTTCGGCTCGACCTTGACGCCCGGACCCATGGTCGACGAGATCGCGACGCGCTGGATATAGGTGCCCTTGGCGCCGGCGGGCTTCGCCTTGGCGACCGAGTCGACGAACGCCTTGATGTTCTCCGAGAGCTTCTCGGCCGAGAACGAGGCTTTGCCGACGGCGGCGTGGATGATGCCGGCCTTCTCGACGCGGAACTCGACCGAACCACCCTTCGAAGCAGCGACGGCGGCGGTGACGTCCATGGTGACGGTGCCGACGCGCGGGTTCGGCATCAGGCCGCGCGGGCCGAGCACCTTACCGAGACGACCGACGAGACCCATCATGTCCGGGGTCGCGATGCAGCGATCGAAGTTGATCTCGCCCTTCTGAACGGACTCGACGAGCTCTTCAGCGCCGACGATGTCAGCGCCCGCAGCCTTGGCCTCATCGGCCTTGGCGCCACGAGCGAACACGGCGACGCGCAGCGTACGGCCCGAGCCGTTCGGCAGGTTGCAGACGCCGCGGACCATCTGGTCTGCGTGACGCGGATCGACGCCGAGGTTCATCGCGATCTCGACGGTCTCGTCGAACTTCGCGTTGGCGCGCTCCTTGACGAACGTGACAGCCTGATCGAGCGAATAGAGCTTGGTGCGGTCAATGCCATCACGGCCCTTGACGACGCGCTTTCCGACATGTGCCATTGTCAGCCTCCCCTCAGCCCACGACTTCCAGGCCCATGGACCTGGCCGAGCCACGGATCATGGCCGAAGCCGATTCAACGGTGTCGCAGTTGAGATCCGCCATCTTCTTCTCGGCGATCTCGGCGATCTGCGCAGCGGTCACCTTGCCGACGTTGCCGCCACGGCCCGGGGTCTTCGAGCCGGAGGTCAGGCCAGCGGCCTTCTTCAGCCAGTACGAGACCGGCGGCTGCTTCATCTCGAAGGTGAAGGAGCGATCCTGATACGCGGTGATGATCACCGGGATCGGCATGCCCTTTTCCATCTGCTGGGTCTTCGCATTGAAGGCCTTGCAGAATTCCATGATGTTGAGGCCGCGCTGACCGAGCGCGGGACCGATCGGCGGCGACGGATTGGCCGCGCCCGCCGGAACCTGAAGCTTCACGTAGCCCGTGATCTTCTTTGCCATGATGGCTGCTCCTGCCGTCCGCTCCGCTGCCTATCGGAACGACGACGCCCCTGCCCGTCGACGTTCTCCGTCGGGGCCGGGGTGGTTGCAGTGCGTGGTGCGACGTGTTTGATCCGGCTGGCGACCGGCGCGTCTTCCACGCGGTTGAGGCCGGCCTATGGCACAGATGGGCTGGAAAGGGAAGAGGGCTTTGCCGCCTCCGCCTGCGAGGCATCCTGGATGTAGTCATCGAGCGCCAGGCAAATATGCACCGCGACCAGACCCACCAGCACGAAGGCCAGAACCGCGTGGCTGCGAAACAGCATATGCGCATAGCCGGCACCTTCCGGCCATATCGCCGGCAGCGAAATTCCGCCGTAGATCTCGCGTGCGCCGAAATCGGACACGCCCGCCAGGCCGAGCAACGGGATCGCGACCAGCAGGGCGTATAGAATCCGATGGACCGCCCGCCCGCCAGCGTTGCGTGCCCAGCGCCCGCGCAGGCGCGCCAGAAGCCGATAGGCGAGCCGAACCGGGACCAGAAGCAGCAGCAGGAAACCGGCCGTCTTGTGGAACGTCATGAGTGCGTCCGCCCAGGCGCCGCCCCCGATTTCCTTCATCAGTATCCCGATACAGAACAGCACCAAGACCAGCACCGCCGTGCCCCAGTGCAGCGGCTTGGCGAGGCGCGGAAACCCATGGTCGCCTGTCCGCGATCGACGGGCGGTCGTGATCTTCGGAGAAGCGGCCGGCATCCTCATGCGTGCTGCACGCCTTGCGTATCGGTCATGAAGCCGTCGACGGCCTGCCGTAAAGCTGCGGCTTGACCATCGATGTCGGCAGAGGCCCGCGCCATCCGCTCAGTCATCCGGCGCCAGTCCTCGATCATGCCGGCCACCTGCTCGACCTGCTCGGCCATGCCGCGCACATCGCTGGCGGTCTGGGCGGTACCGATATTGATCGTGCGGGAGGTGTCGTCCTGCCTGCGTGCCAGTTCGGCGATCGAGTCGGCAGCGGCCTCGACGTCATTGACCGAGGCAACGAGGGCGCCAATGCGTCCGATGATCCGCTCGGCCGCCGTCCCGATCGAATCGAGCCCCTGCCGCACCTGCCCGGTCGCTTCCGCGGTCCGGTTGGCGAGTTGCTTCACCTCGGCGGCCACCACCGCGAAACCGCGCCCGCTCTCGCCGGCCCTTGCAGCCTCGATCGTCGCATTGAGCGCGAGCAGATTGGTCTGGTTGGCGACCGTGCTGATCAGCGTCACGACGGCGGAGATGGATCCGACAGCTTCGCGCAGCAGCACGCTGTCATCCGTCGCCTCCTCGACCAGCGTTTTTGCGGCGTTCGCAATGCCCGAGGTCCGCTGCGCCTCGCCGGCAGTCGTCGCGAGCAGCTCGGCGATCTCGTTCAGCGACGAGGACATCTGCTCGACATGGTTGGCCGCGCGCTGGCTCGACTGCGCCGCCGCGCCGGCATGCTGATCGACGAAGCCGGAGAGCTGCGAGAGCTCGTTCGATGCGTCGGTCATGCTCGCGGCATGGGTTTCCAGCGCCGTGGCGATGCCGGCGATGTTGCCCTGGAAGGCCTGCCCTCTGACGCGCAGCGCCCGCTGCCGCTCCACCTCTCCGGCCAGCGAGGCGAGGCGCTCCTTCGCGGCCTCCTGTTTCGTCTGTTCGTCCGACAGATGCGAATGCAGTGCCCGGCCGAGCATGCCGATCTCGTCGCCGCGGCGAGCGAGTTTCTGCACCCAGCCGGCATCCTCGCCCGGCGCGGAGAGAGCCGCAGCCATGGTCGAGATCGGGCGCACCAGCCAGCGATATTCGAAGGCGATGATCAGGGTGACCAGGAAGAGACCGAGCCCCGCCAGCAGCACTGTGTTCTGCCTTGAGCTCTCGACATGCGCGCCAAGCGCCTCGCTGACGCCCGCCACCGCCGCGTTCAGCCGAACGCGCAGCTCGTTGCGCTGCTCGACGGCTTTGCGCAGTGCCCCGCGCGCGACCGTGGCATCGGCTCCCAGCTTCGATGAAAACGCCTCCAGCCCCTGGACGGCTTCCTCCGCGCGGGCGGCAACTTCGCCCTGGCTGCGCGCGGCGACTGCTTTCATCGCTGCCTTCAAGGCCTCGATGTCGCTTGGCAGAGCGCCGCGGTCGCCCCCCGAGACGATCGTCACGACGATGCGGCTCAAGGCAGCGTCCGTTTCCGAGAGCACGGCCACCGCATCGGTATGGACAGCGAGCGCCCTGGCGAAGCCAGCGAGTTTGAGGGAGCCGATCGTCTCGGCGATGCCGAACACACAGGCGAGAACGCCGAGCATCGACGCCCAGAGCGTCAACCGCTGGCGAACCGTGGCCTTGAAGAAACTGGGAAACATTGCGCCCTGCGTCGGATTACCGACGCAGAGCCTTGGCGCAGTTGTGTTAAAGGCCGATTAACCTAACGGAAGCCGCTATAAACCGACCGGAAACGCCCTGCGGGCTCAGAGCTTCTCGACCTGGCCGTATTCCAGCTCGACCGGCGTGGCGCGGCCGAAGATCGAGACCGCGACCTTGAGGCGGGCACGGGCATGGTCGACATCCTCGACGACGCCGTTGAACGAGGCGAAGGGGCCGTCCGCGACCTTGACCTGCTCGCCGACCTCGAAAACGATCGTCGGCTTCGGGCGCTCGATGCCCTCGGCGACCTGGCCCTTGATCCGCATCGCCTCATGCTCCGGGATCGGCATGGGCTTGGCCTTGTCGGCGCCGAGGAAGCCGGTGACCTTCGGCGTGTTCTTGATGAGGTGGTAGACCTCGTCGGTCATCTCGCACTTCACCAGCACATAGCCCGGGAAGAACTTGCGCTCGGTGTCGACCTTGCGGCCCCGGCGAACCTCGACGACCTTCTCGGTCGGCACCAGCACCTCGTCGAACTTGTCGGCGAGGTTGCGCTGCGCGGCCTGGTCGCGGATCGACTGGGCGACCTTGTTCTCGAAGTTGGAATAGGCGTGGACGATATACCAGCGGGTGCTCACGTTCGTAATTCCGTTCAACGGGCGCCGAGGATGATGCCGAGCACCCAGCGGATGACGGTGTCGGTGAAGAGGAAGAACAGGCTGGAGACGACCACCATGGCGAGCACGAGGCCCGTGGTGATCAACGTCTCGCGGCGCGAAGGCCAGGTGACCTTGGACGCTTCCGTGCGCACATCCTGCAGGAACTGGAAGGGATTGGATTTCGCCATGAACCACCTCGGGTTCCGATCCCGCCCGCAGCCCCGCCGCGCGCCGAATCGGCCGTCCTGAAACATTCGCGGCGCGGGACCCGGGGAGGGTCGCGCGCCGTCATGACAAGCCTCTTACATCGCTTGGCGTCGTTAGCCAAGACCCTTTCGGGTCGCGGGCCGCTCAGCTCCGGCGCGCCGCGATCAGCAGGAAGAAGGGCCGCTCGCGCTCCTTCGCCCAGCCGGGCTCGGCGGCAACCTGCTCCGGGCTCGGAGCCCATTCGACCAGCTTGCCGAGCGTGAAGCCGGCGCCCAGCAGCAGATCGAGATAGGTCGCGATGGTGCGGTGGCGCTTGACCACGCCCTCGGCCAGCCAGTTGCTGACGCGCTCGCCCTCGTCGAGATAGCCGTTGACCGGCCAGGTCGCCCGGCCATCGGCATCGGCGAGCCATTCCTGCCGGACCGGCGCCGTCATGATCGGATGCTCGACCGAGCAGACCATCGCGCCACCCGGCTTCAGTGCCGCATGCACGCGCGCGAGCAGCCCGGCGAGATCGGCAATGTAGTGGAAGGCGAGCGAACTATAGGCGAGGTCGAAGGCATCAGCCTGCGGCGCGTAGCTTTCGAGATCGGCACGCTCGTACAGAACACGGGAATCACCGGTCTCCCGCCGCGCCCGCTCCAGCATCCTGGCGGAAACGTCGACGCCGAGCACGCTCCCGGCCCCCTCGCCCGCCGCGAAGCGGCTGAACCAGCCGAAGCCGCAGCCGAGGTCGAGCACCTGCTTGCCCCGCAGTCCCTGCAGCATGGATCGCAGCACCGGCCACTCCGGTGCGCCGTCCAGCCCGTGGACGGAACGCGGCAGCTGGCTGTAGCCCGCGAAGAAAGTCTCGTCGTCGTAGATGTTCTGGGTCATGGCGCTCGGAGAGCCGCATGGCGGTCTGCACACCAGTCACCCGAAGTGCGACTGGCAGGGGCGGTAGGGCTCGAACCTACGACAACCGGTTTTGGAGACCGGTACTCTACCAACTGAGCTACACCCCTGTAGCTGGTCGTCATGTGCCCCAAGGCGCTGCGCATTTCAAGTCGAAATCGCGCGTCATCCTCATTTGCTGTAGGGACCGAGTTCGCGGGCGTAGCGCTCGACCAGCTTCAGCCCGAACTCCGTCGGCCTGAGTGCCGGTCCGCGGTCGTGGATCGGGATGCCGGCGCGCGCGCCGAAGATGCGCTTGCCATAGCAGATCAGCGTCTCGATCGACTGCATGATGAAGGTGATCGCCGGCAATACCTCGCGATAGGCAGCATCCGCTCCGGCCTCGTCCCCGGCTCTGTAGCGGTTATAGGCCCGCAGAGCGTAGTCGATCGTGTCGGGGGCCAGGATCATGCCGCTGCAGCCGGCCCGGAAACTGTCGATGAGTTCGAGCCCGCCGCGCCCGTTCAGAATCGGCAGCCGCCCTTCGGTCACCGCGATCAGCCGCTCGATCTCGACGACCGAACCCTCGCCCTTGATCAGGCTGATGTTCGGATGCCGGCGCGTCAGTTCGCGAATGTCCTCGGCGGACAGGCCACGCCCCATATAGGCCGGCGCGTTCTGGATCGCGACCGGCAGGGAAGTCGTTTCGGCGATGCGCCCGAAGAAGTCGATGTACTCGGCCGCGCTGAAGCTGCCGACCATCGCCGGCTGCAGAATCACCCAGTCGGYGCGATTCTTCTCCGCGACCTTCACAAGCTCGGCCTGCTCCGCCACCGAGGAGCCGAAGATGGTGAAGGCAAGCGGCTTCCGGCCAGCGACATCTTCCGCCATCCACTCCATCACCATGCAGCGTTCGGTGAAGCTCAGCTTCGAGACTTCGGTGGCAAGCCCCAGAGCCGCCATGCCCTGCACATCGAGCTCGACGCTGATCTCAGCCTGCTTGCGCATCGCCGCCCGGTCGAGCCGCTCATGCTCGTCGAACAAGGCGAAGACGATTGAATGGATGCCCGGAAAGGGCGGCTTGAACGACATGGGCAGGCTCCTCCGCGGCCGGAGCGGCTGATCCGCTCTCTCGCAGCGATTGAGAGCACGGAATCACAGGCCCGCGCAGCCCATGCGACCGAAGCCGCCCCTGCATTCACGGCATGGGCTAAAAAGGCTTGTCGCAACAGAAAAGGGGCGGTGTCGCCACCGCCCCTTCCCAAATCGCTATGCGCGTCGATCAGGCAATGATCGAAGCGACGACGCCGGCGCCGACGGTGCGGCCGCCTTCGCGGATGGCGAAGCGCAGCTTCTCTTCCATCGCGATCGGGGCGATCAGCGTCACCTCCATCGAGATGTTGTCGCCCGGCATCACCATCTCCGTGCCCTCAGG
>NZ_JBFRDZ010000031.1:0-28393 GCF_052114025.1 Allobosea sp. RAF48 | reverse complement strand
GCTGTTCAGTCGATCCATCCGGAGATCGAGCGAAAGCGACAGACCTTCTGGATCCCATTTCCGCTCGATTGTCGCGCCGAGCCCACTCAGCGTCGCCTTTTCGAGCTTGCTGCCGAAGCCCGCCTGCGCGGGAGATCCCGCAATCGTTGGGCCGCCGCGCTCCGTCCAGTGGAGTTTCACCGTCTCGCCTTCGCGCACGAGCTTGACGTTGAGCCGACCTTGCGGACAGGAGAGAGCGCCATACTTCGCCGCGTTTGTCGCAAGCTCGTGCAGCACCAGGGCAAGGGCCGTCAAAGCAGACCCTCCAACGGAAACCTCTGGCCCAGAAATCTCCAGCGCCTCCCGATGCTCCGCCTCGTAAGGCGATAAGAGTGCACGCACCAGGCTGAGGAGGTCGGTGGAGGCGCGATTGCCTTCGGCTTCGCCTGAGATTGTCAAATCGTGGGCGCGAGCCAATGCCGTTAGTCGTTCGCGAAGCTTCTTGGTCAGCTCTTCGACCGAGGTGGCCGATCGGGCACTCAGCGAAATCAACCCGCCTGTCAGGGCGAAGAGATTCTTGATGCGGTGGTTCATCTCGCGCATCAGCAGCTCTTGACGCTCGCGTGCCTGGACACGTTCGCTGATATCGCGCGCGATTTTGGAGGCGCCGACGATCACGCCGCTCTCGTCGCGGATCGGTGAGACGGTCAGCGCCACATGAATGAGCGTGCCATCCTTGCGCCGCCGCAGAGTTTCGAAATGGTCGGTTCGACGTCCCTCGCGAACCCCGCCGATGATCATGTCCTCTTCATGCAGACGTTCCTCGGGGATGAGCATCGTGATCGGCCGCCCGATCGCTTCCTCCGCGGTGTAACCGAACAAGCGCTCTGCGCTGGCATTCCAGCTCGTGATCGTGCCGTCGAGCGATTTGCTTACGATCGCATCGTCGGAATAGGCCACGATCGCGGCGAGCTTCGCGCTAGCCTCATGCGCGATCCGCCGTGCCTCTGCCTCCTGTCGGGCCTCGACGAGAAGTTTGGCATTGTCGATGGCGATGGCGGCGTGGGCGGCGATCGCCATGACGATCGACTCCGCTTCTTCGTCGAACTGTCCCGGCTCATCGTGAGCAATGAAAATGCCGCCGTGGACGCTGCCCGTGCGCGAGATGACCGGAACCGCCAGATAACTCACGACCGGCAGATGGCCTGGCGGCATGCCAAAATGCGGAGCGCTCAATCCGTATCTGGGATCCTTACGGATATCGTCCGACCGAACCACTCCGGTGCCATCGAAGGTGGGTGCGAAAACCGCTGTCTTGCGCGGCATCTCGAAGTTCTCGAAGGCCGATCTGGGAACACCGGACAGGGTGTAGAGGCCGTAGATTCCCCCCTTCTCGTCGACTTGATTGTAGAAGAAGGCGCCGAACTTTCCTCCCGACCATTCGGTGGCCGCGTCTGTCACGAGGCTTACAAGCTCGGCAAGATCGAATTCACCCGCAACGGCGCGGGCGATGCGGCTGAACATCCGCATGCGCTCGATCTCATTGGAACGAGCACCGGTTCTCCGGGCATGATCCGCGTTCAATTGTTATCCCCCGCCGAACCAGACCTTGGCGCATCGAAAAATGCCATGTCATTTCGCGCAATAACATATCATTTGCCCGGTCGCCCTGTCATTGAATGCACCGCTTTCAACTGAGACCAAGACTGCGCGTTCGGGCTGGCAGCAAGCCGCCCGACCTAGCTCTCGATCGGCGATAACGTTCGCGCCTCCTTTACCTCGTTGCGGGAACTGGTGAGACCAAACTCCGTTTCGACCAAACGGGGTGGGTTCTGGGGTCTGCCGCCGCAGCGGCTGCACTCCGAAGTGTCGAGGCTGGAATGGTCAACGAGAGCCTGCACGTCCGGCCTACCATCCTGATCGTCGAAGACGAACCGCTTCTGCTGATGGATGCGGTAGATATGGTCGAGGAGGCGGGGTTCGAAGCCGTGGAGGCATCCGATGCTGACCGGGCAATCGAAATACTGACCTCCCGGTCCGACATCCGCATCGTGCTCACCGATGTCGATATGCCGGGCTCCATGGACGGCGTGAAGCTCGCCCACTTCGTCCGCGACCGCTGGCCTCCGATCGAGATCATCATCGTCTCTGGTCATCGTACCGTGGCCGCCGAGGAGATGCCGGATCGCGGCCTGTTCTTCTCCAAGCCCTACAGCCGTCATGCCATCACCGCGGCAATGCGAAGTTTCGTGTCCTGAGGAACGATCACGTGATCGCTCATGGAGCTGATCGGCGGACAATCCATAAACTTTGAGCTGTGGAACAGGTCGTTCCTCAACCCGGCACGGGCTATATGGCAGTTGTCATGGAAGATCCGCAGCCACGTCGTGAGGAAAGGTCCCGCTTGGTTCAGGCGGCGAAGTTGCGCCTTCCGGGCAGAGGGGAGGCATGGACCTGCATGATCCGCGATATTTCATCCAATGGCGCTCGAATGCGGCTCCCCCTTGGTTTTGAACCCGAGGGGAAGGTTCTCATCACCGCCGCGACGATCGGCACCGACCGGTCGGCCCGCGTTGTCTGGCGGAATGCTACATCGATAGGCGTAGCGTTCGAGTAATTCCGAGGGTGGACACGCTTTCCAGCCTACCGAAGTCGATGGACCTGCATGTCCCCCCGCTGAGGACGATAGCGTCCTGACCAATCATCGCCACATCCCGCGCATCTTGGCTCGGACATCGACCTTTGGGGCACCGCTCGGCGTTCGGCCGGGTTCCATCGCGGGAGCGTGCGGCCAGGCGACCCGCTCGAAATGACCTAGCAAGGCGTTCGGGATGAACCTCGTGCGGTTGGCGTAGACGTGGCGGTCACCGGTTCCGGATTGGCCGGACGTGAAAAAGCGCTGCGGCACGATCAGGTGAAGGTCGTCCTTCGCTCGCGTCATCGCGACATAGAGCAGGCGTCGTTCCTCTTCGATCTCGTCTCTGGTTCCGGTCCCGAGGTCGATCGGAAGGCAGCCGTCGACGGTGTTCAGGACGAAGACCGATTTCCATTCCTGGCCCTTGGCCGAATGGATCGTCGACAGGATCAGGTAGTCTTCGTCGAGGTGGGGTACCCCGGCCTGGTCGCTCGTCGCATCGGGGGGATCGAGCGTCAGCTCGGTCAGGAAGCGCTCCCGGGAGGGATACCCGCTGGCGATCTGCTCCAACTGGACGAGGTCAGCCTGCCGGGTGGATGCATCCTCGTGGATCCGTTCGAGATGCGGCTCGTACCAGCGCCGCGCCCGCTCAATCTCACCGGGCCAGCCAGCGCCACGGTATCGAATTTCGCGGACCGCGGTGCAGAATTCGTCCCAATCTGCTCCGGCACGCGGCGGAGCGGGAGCGTCGGCGAGAGCCTCGACCGGAGCGGTCGCCTGGCCGATATGCTCCAGGACGCGTTGCGCTGACGTCGGTCCCACTCCCGGGAGAAGTTGCAGCACGCGGAACCCGGCGACCTTGTCCCGCGGGTTCTCGACGAACCGCAACAGCGCCAGCAGATCCTTGATATGGGAGCTGTCGAGGAATTTGAGCCCGCCGAACTTCACGAAGGGGATGTTGCGGCGCGTGAGTTCGATTTCCAGCGGACCGCTATGGTGCGAAGCCCGAAACAGGACCGCCTGCTGCTTCAGAGTCGAGCCGCCCTCGCGGTTCTCGAGGACCTTGTCGGCGACGAAGCGCGCCTGATCGGCCTCGTCGTGGACATGGACTAGCTGCGGCGGGGACCCATTGGAGCGGGCCGTCCAGAGGTTCTTGGTGAAACGTTCCGTGGCCAGATCGATGACCGCATTGGCGGCCGAGAGGATGGCCTCGGTGGAACGATAGTTCTGGTCGAGCGTGACGACCTCCGCGGGAGGCGAGAACGCGGCGGGAAAGTCGAGGATGTTGCGCACCGTCGCGGCGCGGAACGAATAGATCGACTGCGCGTCGTCGCCAACGACCGTCAGTCCTCGGCCGTCGGGCTTGAGGGCGAGGAGAATCGAGGACTGGAGGCGGTTGGTGTCCTGGTACTCGTCGACCATGACATGGTCGAAGCGCGAGCCAACAGCCGCCGCGATGTCCGGGTCAGTCATCGCCTGCGCCCAGTAGAGCAGCAGGTCGTCGTAATCGAGGACGTTCTGCTGCTGCTTGGCCTCGACATAGGCGGCGAACAGGTCCTTGAGCTCGGCTGCCCAGGCAACGCACCACGGATGAGACCGGCCGAGCACGTCCTCGATCGGCAACTCCGAATTCACGCAGCGCGAATAGATCGCCAGGCAAGTGCCCTTCGTCGGGAAGCGCGCTTCCGTCTTCGAGAAACCGAGCTCGTGCCGGACGAGGTTCATCTGATCGGCGGAATCCTCGCGATCATGGATGGTGAAGGCCGGGTCGAGGCCGAGTTGGTCGGCGCAATCGCGCAGGAGCCGGGCGCCGATGCCGTGAAACGTCCCTGCCCAGGTCAGGGCATCGCTCAGGACCCCCGCGCCATCGCCCAGCACCTTGCGGGCGATCCGCTCGACGCGCTTCGACATCTCCGAGGCCGCGCGGCGGGAGAATGTCATCAGCAGGATCCGCCGTGGATCGGCGCCGGTGACCAGAAGGTGCGCGACACGATGCGCCAAGGTGTTGGTTTTGCCCGATCCGGCGCCCGCGATCACGAGCAGGGGAGACGCGGCCTCCGAGCCGACGCCGTGGACGACGGCTCGCCGCTGGGCCGGGTTGAGCGTGTCGAGATAGTTGATCGGGGCAACGGCGTTCATAAGAGTCTGCTGAAAAGTGATTCGCTCGACCCTACCATGTCGGATGATAGGGGTGCGTCAGGATTGCCGACGCTTGGCATCGCGCGCGGCTCCAGGACCTCGGTACCATGTTCCCCAATAGGCTCCGCGGCCGCGATCTCGGGGATCGAATTCGAACCCGCCCATTATGTCCCTGAAGCGCGCGGCCTGATCCGGATCGGAGAAGCAGAAAACTCGGAAGCGCTTTCCGTCGTAGGCAACCTCATGGCCTCGAGGAGCAAGCGACGAGAGCGGTCCGGTCGCTGGCACGATGCCGAGTCCATGCCCCGGTGGGATCTCGACTGCGACTTGGTGAGGCCAGCGACGGTCGACCTCCGCGGGCGACAGCTCGCCCTTGCGTCTCATGGTTCATCGACGAGGCGAGGGCGGCGTCTTCCTTCCGAAAAGCGACCGCGCAAGAAGCCGCGCGACGAAGCGGCATCGGCGTCGGCTGCCATGACGGCAAGGTCTCGGAGGACCATCCGGATCGCCTCCCGGGAATCTCCGTTGGCTTCCTCCATGACCGCATCGACCTCCTCATCGGAAACGGCAAACGGGTCTGGTTCAGGCGGGCGGGAAGCCTCGACTGCTGCCATCGGTCATGTCCTCAATTGAGGGAACATAAAGAGAACAAACGGAATGGCGAGTCAAGCATGCCTCGCCGACAGCGTCTCCTTCGTTGTGCGAAATCATTCCTGGGCAGAGCGGCTCGTTCGGCGCGTTTCCTGCGCACGGTCCAAGGACCTCGCGGCTCGCCGGGCGGCACGCAGTTCCTGGAGCGTGGGCTGCCACCATCCGCGAAGGAAGGCGTCCGGCGTGGTCGGGCGTCGCGCAGGCCAGGTCTTGACCAGTTCCTCATGGGTCGCACGCCGCCACAAAGCCCAGACCAGATCGTCTGACTGTCCAGAGCTCCAAGGATAATGCCGGGCGGCGGTTTCCATGGGCACGATCTCGCCGGTTACCTCAAGGACGACGAGCGGCCCCTCATGTGACATCAGCACCCGGTCGGTCGGCGGCAATTCGCTTGCAGGCACGGGATAGCGTCGACGTCGGCGCTCGGCCGCCGTTGCTTTCGCGCCTTCGTACTCCGGCGCGGATTTCGCCGCCTCGCGCCGCTGCCTTCGAGCTTCCGGCTCACTGCGCTGCGCGGCGGCTTCGATGGTTGGCCACCTTCTGCGAAGTTCATCGATCGATCGGAACGGAACGTGCCAGGCTTTGTCTTCGCCGTTCCACCACGCCCAGGGCACCGCACGCAATTCCTCGACGATGGATCGAGAATACGGGGTGCGCACGACGATCTCATCGGCGACCTCCAGGTAAGGGCTGACGATCGGTTCGAACGAGAAGGAATCGCGACCGCGCTCATCCGCGAGGGTGAACGCTCTCGGCAACTCACGATCGAGCCATCGCGCCGCGCGAAGCATCGCCGTCGTGCCCGGTATCCGCCAAGCAGCCAAGTCGTCGTTCCAGCGCGCTCTCGGAAAAGCTTCCCGAAAGCGCACTGCGAGTGCCGCGTCGAACGGGAAGGAGACGATTGCACCCGAGCTTTCTTCATCAGCGCGGATTTCAAAGTCGTTGCTTTTGCGCCCGGCCATCGTCCTACGATCCTGCGGTCCAAAGCGATGACCCGGCTTGGGAAGTGCTTCAGCCCGGCAGCCCGGGTGATATCCGCTAGTCGACGAAGCGTACCGTCGTGCCCGGCCTGACGAGCTGGGCCAGTTCCTCGGCATCCCAATTCGTAAGCCGGACACAGCCATGCGATGATGCCTTGCTGATCTTCGAAGGCTCCGGCGTACCATGGATGCCGAAGGTCGGCTTCGACAGCTCGATCCAGACCGTGCCGACGGGATTGTTGGGGCCACGAGGGAGCACCAGGCGACGTTTGTTCTTGCCCTGCTGGAAATTCTTGACCGGGTCGTAGTGGTACGTCGGGTTCTTCACGACCCGCACCACTTGGTATTCGCCCTCAGGTGAGGGAGTGTCCTCGCTACCGATAGTGGCCGGATAAATCGCGATCACCTTTCCGGTCGCATCCAGCGCGCGAACGATGCCGTTCGCCTTGTCGGCCTCCACCGTCCGGGCCTCGTCGGGAGGGAGGGCTCGTCCGACCGAGACGACGTGCAGTGCTTCCTCGCGCGTCCGATACTGCTTTTGCGGGTTGAATACCCTGAGAAGACCCTCGCTCATGTGAAAGCGTTCGGCGAACATCTCGTGAGCGTTCCTGTAGCCGAGCCGCTTCATTCGGGCCTGACGGGCGTAATCGTGAGGAATGCGCCTGACGAACCGGGTTTTGACGTCCTCCTTCGTCACGACGTAATCCGCGACGATGTCCGCGTTGACGTCCCCTTTGAGCGCCTGCCAGGTCGCGGCGTCGATGATCTCGCCGGTTTCGAGATTTTCGCGGCGGCGGAACTGGTCGATGGCCTTCCGGTAATTGTCGCCGTCCAGCCCGTCGATCTCCCCGGGAGAGACCCCCTGACGCGCCAATAGGACCTGAGCCTTGATGATCGATGCGCTGGGCCGCGTCACCTTGGTCTTCGTGACAGCAGGAGGGCCTGCTCGATTCACCTCATCCGGGGTAAGAGCTCTGGCGGCAGCCGGAGCCAGCAAGACGCACCCGCACACCAGGGCTGCCTGGAACTTCTTCAGCAGCGCGACAACAGGTCTTGGCACGGAAATCACCATCGCTGGTCCCACGCACGGCCAACGCGATGTTTCATCCCCTGGTTCCGCGACGGCGTTGCCGAGGTGAACACTGGCCGATCAACGAGGGCTGTCGCTCGACCTCGATGCATCCAGCCGTGTTTAGGCGGAAGCCGATTGACGATATTGGAGCAGGACGTTCTGAGTTAGGTCGTCCTCGTCGAGCGCCATCGGCACAGAGGCCGTCACCAGATAGGCAATTCGGGTTCGCTCCTTCTCGATTTCCGCTTCAGGAATTGTGTCCCTCACCTCGTTCCAAACGGCTTCCAAAGCTGCATGCGCCCGAGCGAGATCTGCGGGATCACTCAAGGACGAGAACGGCATGTTTCTCTCCCGAAAATGAACTTGGCGAGGAAAACTTAGGTCAACGAAGCCAGCGTGCAGACTGGTTCAGTCGCCGGTCGCCTGGGAACAGAATCCGTCCTTGTATCGTTCGAATGGTACTTCGCGGCGCTTGCCGCCTCATCGAGGACCATTCCCCATGAGAAAGCTCATTGCACTTTCTTTCGTCGCGATGGCGACCGCATTCCCTGCGCAGGCGCAGACATCGACGACTTCGCCCATGCCTGCACCGAAGGGCGACGCCGACAAGAACGCTCCGTTGCCGGGAGCCAACAGCTTCACCGAGGGACAGGTCAAAAGCCGTCTTGAGGCCAACGGCTATTCGCAGGTCGGCCCGCTGACCAAGGACGCGAATGGCGTCTGGAAGGGCAGCGCGACGCATGGCGGAGCGAAGGTGAACGTCACGGTCGACTATCGCGGCAACATCACCCGCCAGTAGTCGGGAGACAGCAGATGACTCAGACCCTCACCCGTTCCTATGACAGCTACGAATCCGCGCGCTCGGTCGTCGAAGCGCTCGAAGCGGAAGGCATCTCCTCCGCTGACATCAGCCTGATTGGCCGTCACGCGAAGGCTGAGGACAGCAACGCGGGCGAAGGCGCCGGAATCGGTGCGGCTCTCGGCGGAGCCGCAGGATTGCTTGCCGGTATCGGGCTGATCGCCATCCCCGGGGTCGGCCCCGTCGTCGCCGCAGGCTGGCTCGCATCGACGGCGGCAGGGGCGGCCGCAGGTGGTGTCGCCGGCGGCATCGTTGGTGCCCTGACGAGCGCCGGGCACAGCGAGGAAGACGCGAACTACTATGCTGAAACGGTACGCCGCGGCGGCTCGGTGGTTTCGGTTCAGGTGGCCGACGAGCAAGTTCCGGCGGTCGAGGCGATCCTGAAAGGCGCCACCCCGATCGATCGCGATGCGCGGCTGGCTGAGTATCGTGCGGGGGGCTGGAGTCGTTTCGATGAAACGGCCGCACCGTATCGCCCGCCGGTGATCTGACGACGTCGGAGGAGTGGCGCGCAGCCGCGCGACTCCTCTGCTGGAGGTTATCCACGAATGGAGGGGCTTACCATGGCCAGGAAAACACGGTCGCCCGCGCCGGAAGGACGCGACTCCGAAAGTGGGTTCTCCGTCGCATCCGATCTCGAGAGCATTGGTATCCCCACCGACGAAATGGCTGACGCAGTCCAGAACCGCGTGAGCGAATTCCAGGAATTGCTCGAGGACGAAATCCGGCAACGTCTGCTTCGGGCTTTGGGATGGGCTGCTGCCGCGGGTTTCATTCTCGGCGTGATGGCCGCGCGAAATTGAGCCGATGTTCCGCCGCACCTCTGGTCGCTTTCGCGGACGTGCGCGGATGCTCTTTCCGGGAGTAGCGGGTCAGGATTCTGGAAGCGGGAAGATGCGCCAGGACGGTTTCCAATGTGATGCCTGCGGATCGGCAAGCGTGCGGATTCCGCTGAATCTGACGCCCGACAGCGAGGTCTGCTGTAGCGGGTGCTCCAGATCGTTGGCGACGTGGTCCGAGTATCGGTCGAGCGGCGGGCCGATCGCCGATCCGCTCGCGGGCTGACCGTCCGCTATCGCCACTGTGCCAGAACCTCGTCCGTGGTGGCGGCCTCGATTTGCTGGCTGAAGCGAGAGAGGTACAGCTCCATCAGCGCGTCGTGCGTTGCGTCGGATGAACTGCACAGGGCGTCCGTGACCAGCACGACCCGCAGGCCTCGATCGACGGCTCCAAGCACCGTCGCGAGTACGCAGACATCGGTCTCGCCGCCGGTGATGATGACCGTGTCGATCTGGCGTTCCCCGACGAAGTGATCCAGGCGGCCTTCGGTCCAGGGTGAGTAAACCCTCTTGTCGAGCACACGGGCGGGCGGGACAAATCGTTCGAGAGAAGGCAAGAGGCGGACGGCTTCAACACCGACCTTTTCCAGGGTTACCTCGGGCCATCTTCGATAATAGCGCTGCCATGTGCCACGCCCTTCACCCTGCCGGTCGGCAGGTATGAATCGGGTGAATAGAGTCCGTTCTGGATTGGATCCGCAAAGCTCCTCGACCCCCGGCAGGACCTTCTGAAGCCATGGGAACGACCAAGGGTAGCCCGGACCGAAAAGACGCTGCATGTCGACGCAAAGGTGGACGCAGTTGCGCCCGAGCTCACCATGCACCAGCCCGTGGGCAGCCATTGCTCATCCCTTCAACACGATCTCCGGCGATCAGGTGCCGTCGATCAGTCTGATCGTTTTGCTGGGTCTCTCGGCCGCCACGCCATCGCTGCCGGATTCTAATCCGCCCGCTTCATGCTTCTCCGTGAGACCCTCGGTATTGCCCCGTTCGAACGGGGGGTGCGGTCCCGTCGGGTTGAGAGACCTCGGGTTTCCTTCCGCACTCTGCCACTTGGTGACGGCGTCTTCGACCACCCCGCGCGCCGGTTCGAGAAGGTGGGTCACTGCCGCCCCGCACGTCAGGGTCCAATCGTTGCCGGAGCGGCGGATTTCGAATGATTTCGTCATCAGTTCCCAGGCTCCCGGAGATTGCGAGATCGCTGAGCTCGTCTGCTCCGGGAGCGGGCGCCTTCAGTGGCGATGCTTCAAAACGGCATCAAGCCGCCTTCTTATTCGCCGACGAGATCCCGATCTTGGAGAGAAGCTGGTCGGTCTTGGTTTCCTCGCTCAACGTCTGGTCGAGGAGGGCTACGGCCTGCTTCAGGCCCAACTCCTTGGCCCAGGTCTTGAGAGTGCCGTAGCGGGCAATTTCGTAATGCTCGACGGCCTGCGCGGCGGCGACCAGACCCGCATCGATCGCCGGGCTGCCCTCGAATTCCTCGATGATGCTCTTGCCCTCGTCGATGATGCCGAGGATGGCGTCGCAGGTCTTGCCGCGAGGCGCCTTGCCGAGAAGCTCGAAGACCTCCGCGAGCCGCTCGACATGGGTTTCGGTTTCGTCTCGATGGGTTTCGAAGGCCTTCCTGACCTCCGGCGAGCTGGCCGCGCGCGCCATCTTGGGCAAGGCCTTCAGGATCTGCTTCTCGGCATAGTAGATGTCCTTGAGCGTATCGAGAAAGAGGTCGTCGAGCTTCTTGGGTTCAGTCGCCATGGGAGCCTCCTGGCTGGATGTGAAAACCCCTTAACCGCACCGGTCGACTTCGGTTCCGGTCGTCGGCGGCGCGCCTTTCGCGGCCGAAAGATGGAGATCGGAGTGCTGCGTCATGGGCTCTCTCGCCGTGCTGGCGAACAACTTCCCGAGGCACGACCAGTCCCGGACGATTGCGATTGGCGAATGTCGATTGGGGGCAGCGGATCAAAGCTCCGGCGCGCGGAACAGCGACCGGTTGACAACGATTAACTGGCTGCGGTGGCCAAGGAAAAGGATTCAGCGGAGCGCCTCTATCTCGCTCGGGTCATGCTGATCGGTTGCCCTGGATCGGTGAAAATCGGTGAAGCGAGGAGCAAATGCCGCATCGGGCAAGCCTCGATTGGCTGAACTTCCTGCTGGCGGACCTGCGCGGCGGGATGGGTCCTTACGTCAATGTCTTCCTGCTCACGGAGGTCGGCTGGGACCAGTCGAAAATTGGTGCCTTGCTCACCGCCAGCGGTCTCATCGGCATTGCCTTTCACGCGCCGATCGGCGCCTTGATCGACGCCACGCGCCCCAAGCGCGGTCTCATGATCGGTGGGGCCTGGCTCCTCGCGGTTCTGGGCGCAGGCATTGCGACTTATCCGACGATACCGGTCGTGTTCGTCGCGGATGTCAGCATGGCGCTCTTGGGGGCCGTCTTTGCGCCCACGATCGCGGCGATCACGCTTGGGCTTTACGGCGCGCGCGACGCTGCTGCGCAGCTCGGGCGCAACGCCGCGTTCGACCGGCTCGGCAACCTGTTCATTGCCGCCTTGGCGGCGGTAGTCGGCACGCATTTCGGGCAACGCGGCGTCTTCTACATGCTTCCGCTGTTCGCCGGGCTGTCGATGATCGCTGTTCTTTCAATTCCGGCCGGCGCCATCGATCATCGGCGCGCTCGCGGCCTCGATGACGTCATCCCCGAGGACGGTCGGCCGTATCCGTGGCGGCAGTTGTTCGCCGAACGCCCCTTTGCCGTGCTGGCGATCGGCACGGCGCTGTTCCATTTCGCCAATGCGCCGATGCTGGCCCTCGCCAGCCAAAAGCTGGCGCTGGAAGCAAAAGGCTTCGAGTCCGCCGTGACGTCGGCGGCGATCATCGTCGCCCAGCTCGCGACTATCCCGATGGCGTTCCTCGTGATGCGCGCCAACCGGATCGGCGGCGAGCCGCTGCTCATCCTGGCGTTCGCGGCCCTGCCGCTGCGCGGCATCCTGTTCGCCACGGTCGACGACCCCTACTGGATGATCGCCTTCCAACTTCTCGACGGAGTTGGGGCCGGGCTGTTCGATGTGCTCCTGCCGCTCGTTCTGTACGGCGCGGTGCTGGGCAGCGGGCGCTACAACATGGCGCGGGGAATGCTCGGTACCATTCAAGGAATTGGAGGAGCGTCGAGCTATGCATTCGCTGGCAGCCTGGTCGTTTGGGGCGGATACAGCGTCGCCTTTGCCGTGCTCGCTGGGGTGGGCGTGATCGCTCTCCTTCTCATTCTGATGGCCATGCCGGAGACCGTCTCGCGGATCCGGACGGAAGCCCGCATCGAAGAGCTTTGATCCCGAACTTTCGTCCCGGACCGGCGTTGAAAACTCGCCCGCGTTCGCGGGTTGGATTGGCCGGAGAGCAAGGGGATGCGGATCGCGCAAGTTGCGCCGCTGGCGGAGTCGGTTCCTCCGCGACTGTATGGCGGCACGGAACGGGTAGCGTCGTGGCTTACCGAGGAACTCGTGCGGCAAGGACATCGGGTCACCTTGTTCGCCTCCGGCGATTCCCAGACCTCGGCCGAGTTGGTCGCCTGCGCACCGCAGGGTTTGCGGCTGGCAGGCATCCGAGATCACACGGCCAGCCACCTCGCCATGCTCGCGAAGGTCCGGGAACGGCAGGAGTCATTCGACGTCATCCATTTCCACCTCGATCTGCTCCAACACGCGATGTTCTCGGACCTGACCCACAAATGCGTAACGACCTTGCACGGGCGCCTTGACCTGCCCGATTTCCTGCCGGTCTATCAGGCCTTCCCGCGGATGCCGCTGATCTCGATCTCCGAGGGGCAGCGAAAGCCGATGCCTGCCACCGCAAACTGGCTGGCGACCGTCCACCACGGCCTGGGACCGGGCCTATGTCCGTTCGATGCGCGGGGAGGGGATTACCTCGCCTTCCTGGGACGGATCACGCCCGAGAAGCGACCTGAACGCGCCATCGAGATCGCCAAGCGTGCCGGGATGCGCCTGAGGATCGCGGCGAAGGTCGACCCCGTCGACGAGGAATATTTCCGAAACCAAATCGCACCGCTTCTGCATCATCCCTTGATCGACTTCATCGGAGAAATCGACGAGGCGCAGAAGGCCGGGTTTCTCGGAGGCGCCCGGGCACTCCTGTTTCCGATCGACTGGCCGGAGCCGTTCGGCCTCGTCATGATTGAAGCGATGTCGGCGGGAACTCCCGTGATTGCGTGGCGCAACGGCTCCGTCCCGGAGATCGTCGGAGACGGAGTGTCTGGGATCATCGTCGACTCGATCGCCGAGGCCGTTTCAGCCTGCGTGCGCAGCACCGCCATGGATCGATCAAAGGTGCGGGCCCATTTCGAGCGGCATTTCACCGCCGAGCGGATGGCCCGCGATTATCTCGCGGCGTTCGACCGACTGCTGGCCTCGTCACAGGATTGCGCCAGGGCCGCAGAATAGACGCAGAGACAGAGCCAATCGGCGGAGCAAACCACCTGGCCTCCGACGAGGAGGAGCTTCGAATGCATGAGCAGAACGTTGCCTCAAGGCAGCCGGAAATTGCCGGACGATCTGAGCCTTCGTCCGATCACGCCCTTGATGCGCATCCCTCGCTCGTCGAGCGTCCGCTTCGAACCTTGAAATCCGGCGACGCCTTCGCCGTTCTCGACAGTCATGGCGACATCGGCATCACGCCTGACACCTCCGAGGGACTCTTCTGCAACGACACCAGGCATCTTTCGCGGTTGGAATTGTTCTTCGAGGACAAGCGCCCCTTGCTCCTCGGCTCGGTGATCCAGGACGACAACACCGCATTGACGGTGGATCTCGCCAATCCGGAGATCACCCGGGGAGACGGGTCGACCATCATCCCGCGCGACGCGATCGCGATTGAGCGGACGAAGTTCCTTTGGAACGCGCTCTGTTACGAGCGGGTGGATCTGCGCAACTTCGACCGGATCCCGCATGAGTTCACGCTGTCCTTGTCTTTCGGTGCGGATTTTCGGGATCTCTTCGAAGTCCGCGGAATGAAGCGCGCCCGGCACGGCGAGACGGAGACGCAGATCGCTTCGGGGACGGCCCGCTTCGCCTATCGCGGCCTCGACGACAGGGTCAGAAGAACGGTCCTGCGCTTCAAGCCGGAGCCGTGCCGGTTGACGAACGGCCTGGCTTCGTTCCGCTTCCGCCTCGAACCCGGCGAACGGACCTCGCTTCTTCTGACCGTCGCCTGTGATCTGGTCGATGCTTCGAGAGGGGATCTCCGGCCCGTCGGCACCGCGCCCGGCGTGCCGCCGCTGGATTTTGCCAAGGCCTACCAGAATGGCCGCCGGGGCCTTCGCGCGCTGACGGCCAACATGTCCAAGGTTAGATCGTCGAACGCCCTCTTCACCGACCTGATGAGTCGATCGACCTCGGATCTTTACACACTCATGACCCGCGGGGCTGACGGGCTCTACCTCTATGCCGGAATTCCATGGTTCTCGACCATGTTCGGCCGGGACGGGATCATCACGGCGATGATGTTGCTATGGGCCGATCCGTCCGTGGCGCGCGGGTCCTGCTTCATTTGGCGCGAGCACAGGCCGTAACCAGCGACCCAGTCGCCGATGCGCAGCCCGGCAAAATTCTCCATGAACGGCGAAGCGGGGAGATGGCCACCCTGGGGGAGGTGCCGTTTGGATTCTACTACGGCTCCGTAGACGCCACGCCGCTCTTCGTCATGCTGGCAGGCCAGTATTTCAACCGTACCGGCGATCTGGCGACGATCCAGCAGCTCTGGGAGAACATCGAAGCCGCGCTCTTGTCGTGCGATACATATGGAGATCGCGACCGAGACGGCTTCGTTGAATACTTCCGTGAGACCGAAAACGGGCTCGCCAACCAGGGCTGGAAGGACAGCCACGATTCGATTTCCCACACGGATGGATCGCTGGCCAGCGGCCCGATCGCGCTTGTCGAGGTCCAGGCCTATGTCTATGCCGCCAAACGGGCGGCCGCCGTTATGGCCCGGGCCCAAGGCTTGGACTTGCGCGCCGACGAGCTGACGCAGCAGGCATCGGTGTTGCGGGAGCGCTTCGACCAGGCCTTTTGGTGCGAGGAAATCGGCTCCTACGTACTGGCGCTCGATGGCGACAAGCGTCCCTGCCGAGTTCGTTCCTCGAATGCGGGACATGCCCTTTTCGGAGGCATCGCCTATCCGGAGCGCGCCGAGCGGATTGTTCGATCCCTCATGAGCGAAGGCAGCTTCAGCGGCTGGGGCATCCGAACGTTGAATGCCGGAGAAGTCCGCTACAATCCGATGTCCTATCACAATGGCTCGGTCTGGCCGCACGACAATGCCTTGATCGCCATCGGCTTCGGCGCCTATGGCTTCAAGTTCGAGGCCTCGCGCCTGTTCGAAGCCATCTTCAACGTTGCGACCCACCAGGACCAACAGCGCCTGCCGGAGCTGTTCTGCGGGTTTCTTCGAAAGGCCCGCCGTGGGCCGACGGCCTATCCCGTGGCGTGCTCACCACAGGCCTGGGCCGCGGCAGCTCCCTTCGCGATGCTCTCGGCTTGCCTTGGTCTGGAGCTTCCTGCGGCGGCAAACGCGGTCAAGCTGGTCGACCCTGTCCTGCCGTCTTTCCTCGACGACGTGATCATTCACGAGCTGACCCTGGGCGGTTCTCAATTCGACCTGCGCGTGCACCGCCACCAAAGCGACGTCACGCTCAACGTCCTGAAGCGCTGGGACGAAAGCAACGCACGGGTCACGATGATCAAGACGAGATAGACGCAGTCAGCGGCACAAACCGCTCGGAGGAACCCGCAGCTCGGCAACCTCGTTGATCAGGTTGCCAGGGCATAGTCCGTTCAAATGCGGAGCAACCTTCGCCTGGCGGGAGCTGCCGTGGGGAACGCTGAGCTTGGCTGCCGAGTCCTCCTCTCGATCCGGGCCCGGGTCCGCGCGCGATCCGGTCGTCGAACCCAGCAAGCCGCGGCTGCTGAAGCTGTTGGGGCCGGGCTTGGTTACGGGCGCGTCCGATGACGATCCCAGCGGCATCGCTACATATTCCCAGGCTGGAGCCCAGTTCGGCCATGCCGCGAGCTGGTCGCTTGTCCTGACCTACCCCTTGATGGTGGCGATCCAGATCATCAGCGCCCGAGTCGGCCGGACAACGGGCCACGGTATCGCGGGGAACATCGCGCGCAGCTATCCGAGATGGGTGGCCTTTGCCGTGACCGTTCCGCTGCTCGTCGCCAACGTGATCAATATCGGGGCCGATCTCGGCGCGATGGGCGATGCCCTGAAGATGTTGGTCGGAGGCCCCGCCCATATCTACGTCGTCGTCTTCGGTGCGATCTGCATCGGCTTGCAGGTTCTGCTCGAATACAAACGCTACGTCGCGGTGCTGAAATGGCTATCGCTGGTCCTCTTGGCCTATGTCGCGACATTGTTCGTCGTAAAGGTCGACTGGCTGGCAGTTGCGACCAGCATCGTGCTTCCCAGACTTTCCTTCAGTGCCGACTACTTGTCGATCATCGTCGCGATCTTCGGAACCACCATCAGCCCGTACTTGTTTTTCTGGCAGGCTTCGCAAGAGGCGGAGGACCTCAAGGAGAAGCCGAGGGAAGAGCCCCTCGTCGACCATCCCGAACAGGCGGAACCCGCGCGCGAACGAATTCAGCTCGACACCGTGATCGGCATGGCGATTTCCAATGTGATCGCGCTCGCGATCGTGACGACGACGGCCTCGACTCTGAACCCGGCAGGATTGACCGATATCCAGAGTTCGGTCGATGCCGCCAAGGCTCTGGAGCCGATCGCCGGCTCCTTCGCGAAGGTGATCTTCGCGCTCGGCATCCTCGGGACGGGAATCCTTGCAGTTCCGGTACTGGCCGGATCGGCAGCCTATGCGATCGGAGAGGCGGCCAAATGGCCGGTGGGGCTTTCCCGGGAGCCGCGCGAGGCGAAGGCCTTTTACCTTGCCGTCTCGATAGCGACGGCTATAGGCGTCGTCCTGAACTTCACGTCGGTCGACCCGATCAAGGCGTTGGTCTGGAGCGCCATCATCAACGGCGTTGTCGCCGTGCCAATCATGGTGATCCTGATGCTCCTGGCATCGGATCCGAAGATCATGAAGCAGTTCGTCATCGGGCACGCGCTGAAGGTGCTCGGCTGGCTTGCCACTGCGGCAATGGCCGCGGCCGTCGTCGGCATGGCGATTACCGCGATTTGAGGGAGAGCCCGCGGGGCCGGACGTTTCGAAACCGCCAAAGGGTCTCGGCTACCTCGCAGGACCTCACGGGCTTCTTACTCTACGGCTGATCGACGCCACCAAGGCCATATGTGCCAGAGCCCAAGGAGCACGACGGCGACAGTGATTGCGCTTGAGGCTGCCATCCAAGCGTCGTGGATGATCTTCGAAACCACGACATAGGTATCGGTCGCAAGCCCCAGGGCAAGGAACACGGTAGCGAGGAGCAGGAGACGGCTCGCCAAGCGATGGAATTCGGGTTCGTTCCGGCCAGCGTAGACGAGGCGATGGTAAGCTGCCGGGGCGATCAGGAGCGCGGTCGCGAGCGCGATCAACCCCAAGGCGAGGCCATGGATCACCTTCAGGCTGGGCGATAGCTGCTCGAAGCTATTGGTCAGTACGATGGCAAGCTGGAACCCGAGCAGGGCCTGAGCTCCTGGGAGAACGACACGCGCCTCGGTCAGCACGTAGTCGATCTTGGCGTCGAGAGGGGTTTTCTTATCGGAGGTCGGCATCGTCTCGTCCTCGCTCGGATGATGAAAGAGTAATGGCCCGAACCAGATCGCCAGCGGCAGCGCTGCGCCCAGCACGGCGCCAGCAATCCCCGCACTGAGACCGGCGATCCGCGTTCCGGCAAGCCCGAGATCAAGGCCGATCGCGATCGCGAAGGCGGGCAGGGTTGCCGCCGATATTCGTGTTAGAAACTCGATGAAGCCGGAACTAGCCTCGCCGTCCTCCGTGATCCGATGATGGGCGCTCGGGGTTATCAGCAACCCGACGACGACGATGATCAAGCCCAGGACGACGAGCTCGACCGCCTTCTCATTGCTCGATACCTTCGAGAACCCGTCCTGGAACGGCGCCTGGAGTTGAAAGCCCAAAAGGATTTGGGCACCCAGCATCATCATCCGGGATTCATCCAGGGCGGTCTTGGTTCGGTCGGCGAGAGCCATTTGCGCACTTCAAGTCTTCGGGTTCCGATCGACAGCGTGCACCAGGCTCTCGGTCACGACGCCCAAGGCCTCTCCGGCCAGGACATCGCTGAGCCAGTGCGCCAGCAATCCCACGCGAGTCAGCGCGAGGAACGAAGCGACGCTCCAGAGGAGCATGCGATGAGAGGGAACCATCCTCGATAGCGCGGCAGCGAGCGCTCCCATGTGAACGGCATGTCCTGAGGGAAATGCGTCGAAGGCTTTCCCGGAGCGGGGCACGCCATGGCGATCGCCATGGATTTCCAGTCGATCCGGCCTTTCCTGGGCAATGACCTTCTTGAGAAGATGAGGCAGCACCGTCGTCGTGGCCATCGTCAGGAGTAGATGGTTCGCGGTACGGCGACGGGATGGCTGCCCCCCGCGCGAAGCAAGCCAGTAAAGCGAGATTGCCGGAAGCAGAAAGTGCTCATCCGCGATTCGGGTCAGCAACTTTAGCGATCGCTCGAGCCCCGGGGAACTGCCCCTGGCAATGACTTTGGCGATGGGCCGATCGAGGGCAAAAGCCGAAAGACGCAAACGTTTCATGACGCCACCTCATCCACGCAGCAGGAACGACGCTGAGCGGAGATTGTTCGCCGGTGTCCGTGCAGGGCTGGAACCCTGACCGTCTGCCGGAACATCGGATGGAGAATTCATTTCTGTGATGCTCTTCATGGAGGCTCGACATGCCCCGTTACGATAACGGCTCTTCCTCCAGGAAGACCTCGATCTTCACCAGGTTCGCCCACAAGGCCGCGGCATGGACGGGCAGACCGGAGACGTTATTCATTGCGTTGGCGCTGGTCGTTCTCTGGGCGCTATCGGGGCCCTTTTTCGGCTACAGCGACACTTGGCAGTTGGTCATCAACACCTCGACGACGATCGTGACCTTCCTGATGGTCTTCGTGATCCAGAACAGTCAGAACCGCGATACCGCCGCGATGCAGATCAAGCTGGACGAATTGATCGTGAAGCTGGAGGGCGCCCGCGAAGAAATGCTCGATCTGGAGGAACTCGATCGGGCTCGACTGGAAGAGATGCAAAAGGACTTTTGCCGCCGCGCCCGCCGGGCGCACAAGCGGGGTGTCGCAACCGATGAAGCATCATCGACCGCATCCGACTCTTCCTCGGACCCGCGCATCCAGTAATTGGATACCGTCCCGAGTCGGCTCAGCGACTCGCTTTGGGAGCGCGGGCTGCCTGCCTTGCAACCATGCCGGGTAACCGCATAACCTGCCCTTACGACAAGGGGCAGAACCGTAGTGAAGCATCGGAGTCTGACGTCGGGGCAAATCGACGACGTGATCGCGCAGATCATGGAAGTGCGACACTTGGCCTCCATCCTGGAACTCGGCAGCGTGTCCTATTTTCTCGATATGGCGCTGACAGAGGCGAGAGTTCAGAGCCACTGGGTTGAGGAGAAGAGATCGGCCGAGGACTTTGCGGGAAACCCGGACGGAGGATCGCCCTCCTCGCATTGAGGATAGGGCGCCGCTCATTATGGAGCTTGGATCGGCACGTACGCCCCGGGACCAGGCGGTGGCTCATTTCGCGGGAACAACCCTCGGGACGACTCGTTCGGGTTTTACGGACTGGGGGATTTGCACCAGACGGAGAATCCAGCGCGCCGCAGCGCTGAGCGACGCGCCCGAAGGGTCTCCGCAGGCGACCGAGTTTCAACAGCTTGCAGACGAGATCCGGGGCTGGGATGAGGCGCACAAGGGCGAGAACAGCCAAGGCCCGGAATCGTCCGACAGTTTGCTCAAGCCGGATGATCTTCCCTTCTCGGGACTGCCGGGCAATCTCGGGAAGCTCAAAGACAATTAAGCCGCGTGCGACTACAGGATCGGATGCCCGCCGGTGACGGCGATGGTAGCTCCTGAGACGTAGCTCGAGAGCGGATCCGCCAGCATCACATAGGCCGTCGCGAGCTCCGCTGGCTGGCCGGGGCGCTGCATCGGCACTTGCTTACCGAATTGGCTCACGCTCTCCGCGGGCAGGGTTGAAGGAATGAGCGGCGTCCAGATCGGCCCGGGCGCCACCGCATTGGCACGGATGTCCTTGTCGGCGAGCAGTTGCGCGAGCCCACCGGTGAAATTCTGGATCGCGCCCTTCGTCGCCGCATAGGCGAGCAGGGTGGGGTTCGGCTTGTCAGCATTCACGGAAGCCGTGTTGATGATGCAGGAGCCCGGCTTCATGTGAGGAACAGCGGCCTTGGTCAGGTAGAACATCGCGTGAATGTTCACCGCGAAGGTCAGTTGCCATTCCTCGTCCGAGATCTCGTCGATGGTGTCGAAGCTCGCCTGATGCGCGGCGTTGTTGACGAGGATATCGATGCCGCCGAACTCCTCCAGGGCCCGCTTGACGATGGCCCGGCAATGGGCGGGGTGCTGGATGTCGCCGGGCATCAGCACTGCCTTCTGCCCGGCCTTCGCGATCCATTCGGCGGTCTCGGCTGCATCCTCATCTTCGCTGAGATAGGAAATCAGGAGGTCAGCGCCTTCCCGCGCGAAAGCGATGGCAACAGCTCTGCCGATGCCGCTGTCACCGCCGGTGATGATGGCGCGCTTGCCCTTGAGGCGGCCCGAGCCGACATAGCTCGTCTCGCCATGATCCGGCCGCGGCGTCATCGCGGCGGTCTTTCCCGGCATCGGTTGCTTCTGTTCAGGGAAGGGGGGCTCGAAACGCGCGGTCATCGCGACTCTCCTGCTAGGCGGAAGCCGCACGGCCTCCACGCTCGACGGGTCAGTGCTTGGAAGCGTGCTCCGGCTTTCCCTTGCGCTTGGTCGAAGCCATCTTCTCCAGTTCGGTCTCGCTCATCGATTTCTCCATCGATTTCGAGGCGCCCTTGAGCTCGCTCTTCTTCATGTCGCCGCGCTTGGCTGCCAAAGCAGCTCCGGCGGCTTTCTGCTGTGCAGCCGATTTCGCAGGCATCGTGATCTCCTTCACTGAAAAGAACGGGTGACGGCTTCGATCTTGTTGCCGTCGGGATCGAACACGAACGCTCCGAAGTAATGCGCGTCGTATTCGGGGCGTAGCCCCGGCGCTCCGGCATCGCGGCCGCCATGGGCAAGGGCTATCCGGTGGAATGTCTCGACAAGTTCGCGCCGACCAACCGCGAATGCGACGTGCATGCCGTTTCCGCGCGTCGCCGGGTGACCGTCGAGCGGTGTTTCGACGCTGAACAGGATGCTGGCCACGCCGTAATCGGCCGAGTGCTCGCTGCTTTGGAGCAACCGCAGGCCGAGGCAGCCAAGGACACTGTCATAGAGTTCGCGGGCGCGGGCGATGTTGTTCGTCCCGACGGAGATATGGTCGATCATCGCCGCGCTCCCTCGGGTGCCGCCAGCACATCGTGATACCCGGGATGACGATGCGCCCAATCGGCCACGAAGCCGCAGGCGGGCACAATGCGCTGGCCGCGTTCTCGGGCCAGACGAAAGATCCCTTCGACAAGGCGCTCGCCGATGCCGCGTCCGCGAAAGGCGGCAGGCACTTCGGTGTGGGAGAACGAGATATTCGTCGAGCCTGCGATACACGGCGAACGCCTCGCCGCCCGGAGAGCTCATGACGAAGCGATTCTCGGTCGGATGGTCGGCGATCACCCATTTAGTTTGATCAGGTACCTGCATGGCTTTCCCACCTGATGGAGCGGATACCGAGACGAACACATCGACAAGCCGCAAGTTCCCTGGAGATGACCGTTCCTTGACGCTCATGCCGACTGACGTCCCGGCAGAAGAAGGGCGAGCCCAAAGGACTCGCCACCAATCCGCGCAATGGCGGAAAACTTTGCTTGCCGCCCTCGCGGCCAGTTTCGGCTTGGCGCTCGCGGTCATCGGCAAAGCAGCCGGAACCAGGTGCCCCACTTCGGCGCCTATTCGCCGACGCCGGCTGCGGGCTTATCGCCGGGCTTCACCTTCGGCTTGTCAGAGTCTCCTGTATCCTTTTGGGGGTCGGGATTGATCGAGACCTTTGTGGTGGCATCCTTGTCCGGATCGCCCTGGATCGATCTCACGCGCTGCTGCTCTTCCGGACTGAGCTTGTTGCCCTGGCCGTCTCGCATGGGTGCCTCCTATCTGGAATGCCCCCAGAGGAGAACTGGCCTCCTTCCCAGCGGTTCCGGTGTCGCCCGCTACTCGGCGCGGGCCTTTTGCGCCTGCCGCGGTCAGGAACCAATCCGCTCTCACGGCTGTTTGCGTGTCACTTTCGCTCATCAGCAGGAGGGGCTCATGGACAGTATCATTTACCTCGTCGGTCTCGTGGTGGTCATCATGGCCATCCTGTCGTTCCTCGGTCTTCGATAGGAATTCGCCATGTCCATGTCTGGAACGGACGTCGTCGTCGCTCCCGTGACCGTCAACAAGGAGAACCGCTCCTATGTGCAATGGGGGCCGATCATCGGCGGCGCTGTGATCGCGACCGCCATTTCGACCATCATGACCGTCTTCGGTTCGGCGATCGGCCTGTCGATGGTCTCCGCCGATTTCGAGAAGAGTTCGAGCGCGACCGCCCTGGCGGTTGCCGGAGCGCTCTGGGCGCTCTGGGTCATGGCCTCCGCCACGATGGCCGGCGGCTATCTCGCAGGCCGCATGCGGCAGCCGAGCTTTGATGCCAATGGCGAGGAGCGAAAGGTGCGCGATGCGACCCATGGCCTCCTCGTCTGGGCGACCGGGGCGCTGCTGATCACCATCGTCGCGACCTCGTCGCTCTTCGGCGCCGCCAAGACAGCGGCGAGCGGCGTGGCCAGCGCCAGCTCGGGCGTGGCGTCGCTGGTCTCCCAGAACGTGGATCCGCTCGCGATGGCGCTCGACAATTTCATGCGCGCGAATGGCCAGCAGCCGCCGAGCGCCCAGGAACGCGACGAAGCCTCGCGGATTTTCGTCAACGCGCTCAAGAACGGCAAGATCGAGCAGGGCGACCGGGACTATCACGCGTCGCGGCTCGCCGCACGGTCCGGCATCAGCGAGCAGGATGCGCAGAAGCGTATCGACGATGCCTTTGCCCGACTGTCGCAGGCCAAGGAAACCGCCAAGCAGGCAGCCGAGCGCGCGCGCAAGATCGCGGTTCTGACGGCGTTCCTCACGGCGACAGCATTGCTCGTCGGCGCCGCCGCCGCATCCTGGGCGGCGACCCTGGGTGGTGAACACCGGGACGAGAACCTTCGGAACGAGCCGGCCCTTTGATCGGTCGGAAAGACCTGTTCCGCCCGGCTGCCTCGAGCGGCCGGGCGTGTTTTCGTTATCGGTCCCCGAACCGACCCGGCGCGGCAGCGTTGCTGGATCATCAGGATTGAAAGGACATGCGATGGCCGAAAAGCAACCCAAGCGGAATGGCAGCACCAACGGCCCAACCGAGCCGGACCAGCGCCCGGCCGAGCGCCGCGAAGAGCCGAAGGAGAATGCCGTGAAAGGCCCTGCGGTGATCTCGGAAGCAAACGCCCGCCAACGCACGCATGAGCATCGCCGGAAAGGCGATCGCTAAGCGACGGGTTTCGCTGATGCCCGTCCGCGATGACGCGATCCCTGAAAATGCCTGGGGCTTGTCGAACCTGGAGGAACTGAATGCGGCTATCGCCGCATCGGCTCCGCTCGTCCCGAGCGCCACTCGTGCCGTTCTTGGCGAAGGCCCAAAGGGCGCGGCCATCGCCTTCGTGGGAGAACAGCCCGGCGATCAGGAAGACAGGCAGGGGCGCCCCTTCGTCGGGCCCGCTGGCCACTTGCTCGACCGGGCCTTGAATGAGGTCGGTATCGAACGTCGCTCCAGCTATCTCACCAATGCCGTCAAGCACTTCAAATTCGAGCAACGCGGCAGGCGGCGGATTCACCAGCGACCGACGGCCGGCGAAGTCAGACATTATCGCTGGTGGCTGGAGCGGGAGCTGGAATTCGTGAATCCGCATATCGTCGTCGCATTGGGTGCGACCGCGGTTCTCGCACTGGCCGGAAAGGCTCTCCCGATCTCACGCAATCGCGGCGCGACGCACTTCGGAGACAGGCTGGGCTTCATCACGGTCCATCCCTCGTACTTGCTGCGGCTGCCGGACGAAGAAAGCCGGGCAGAGGCGTTTGCTGCTTTCGTTGCAGATCTTCGTCAGGTCCGTCGGCTCGCATCCGCCTGATGTTGGCCTGCCTGATAAAGTTCTTCGATCAGGAAGGCTCCCGTCGCGAAAGGGCGGCGAGGCACCCTGTCGACGACCTTGATGGGCGCCCGCGCCGAGCGCATCAGGTGTTCGCTTTCGTGGACGCACAACGCCACCGTCACCCCGAACCAGCGCACACTCCTGCGAGAGCGCATGTTTTCCCAGCGCGCTGCGTCGACATTCCGATTGCTGTATAGAACGAATCCCCGTCGGCACGCTCTCAGGAAAGCCGATGCCGTTCAGCTTCGCATCGCCTGAGGATCTTGTACGGCTCGAGGCCGCACTCGAGCAGAGAGCGGCTCGCCTATATCGTTGCGGCGCTGTGGCGGCAGGGAGAACAGGACGATATCCCCGGTAGGGCGGCAGAACAGTTCGAGGCAACTGCGCCCCGTCTGTCGCCGCTCAAGAGGGAGAACGACGAGTCCTCTGCTTAGGCACCGCGGTTCCAAAGCATGTCCCGGGAATGCCGAGTTGGAAGGTGTGCTCCGTGTGGCATTGGCCCCCGAGCTTCAGGGCACGGGGTCCAATAGGAGCTTTATTCGATAACCTGGATGATCTTGCGCGTCTTGGGCTCGACGATCACCGTGCGATCGTTGACGACGGTGTAGCGATAGCCCTTGGCGCCGAATTCGGCCGGTACCTCGCGATAGGTCACCCCGCTCTCCGGCAGTACCGCGCCTACGCGAACGTCTTCGCGATAGGTATAGGACGGAACTTCATGGGCGCGGACGTAGGTCTTGAAGCGCGGTGTGGCATCGCCCGCGATGCCACCGACGACAGCGCCGCCGACACCGCCCACGACAGCCCCGACTGGTCCGCCGACGATTGCACCGCCGACGGCTCCGGTCGCCGCTCCGGCAGCGGCGCCACCGCGCGCGCCTTCGGGATTTTGGGCAAGAACCGCCATCGGAGCGATTACGGCGGCTGCAACGAGAATGATCTTCTTCATCAGTCGATCTCCTGGTTACCCCCAGATGGAGGGCATAACTTGGAATTCGCTTGAACTGTTCCCCGGGGCCTCGTGATCGTTGGCATCGGAACAACCACTGAGCGCCGACAGTGCCAATTGATGCTCTAGCAAATACGATCGCGGTCGATCGCAAATGCGCTGAACCATGGCCATTCCACGCCGTGGATCAATTGGCCGATCATCCTCGCGGCCAAGAAGCTGAAGGTTATCCCATTGCCGCCGTAGCCATAGGCGGCGAGGAGGCGGGGGTGGCCCGGGACGCTTCCAATGAGTGGCAGGCCGTCCTGCGTCTGGCCGAAGGCCCCGGACCAGGCTCGATCGAGGTCAAGGTCGGCCATCGGTATCATGGCATGCAGTCGCGACTGCAAGGCCTTCGTCTTCTCCGGTCCGAGGGCTTCCCGCCGATCCGGATCGCTGAATTCCTCGTCCTCACCGCCGAAGATAATACGGCCATCCACCGTGGTGCGGCAGTAGCAGTAGTCTTTCGAGGCTTCCCATATCAGTGCCGCACCTGGCCAGAGTACCCGAGGTGCTTGCGGGACGGTTGCGATTGCCCAGCTTGATGCGACGTGATGGAGGCCGTCACGGACGATCTCCGGCATGACATAGCCGGTGGCAAGCACGATCCGGTCGGCCTCTACGAGCCGCCCACTGGCGAGCGTGACAGCCGCGCTACGGCCAGCAGTGTCGAAGGCAACTGCCTCGTCGCGGATCAGTCTCGCTCCTCGCCGCACGGCTGCGGCGAGCAGGCCGTGACAAAGACTGAGCGGATCGGCCTCGGCCGAACCCGGCGAAACGATAGCAGCCAGCCGATCAAAGCCGAAAGCCTCGCGCAGCACCTTAAGACGGTCGGGAGCTGACTGAGGAGCAAATCGGATGCAGGGTGGGCTTGTCATCTCGAATGCTCGGGGACATGCTTCGGTTTGGTTTGAGGAGGCCGCTAATGGCAACGGGTATTGTGAAGTGGTTCAATTCAACGAAGGGTTTCGGTTTCATTCAGCCTGACGATGGTGGGCAGGACGTGTTCGTCCATATCAGCGCCGTGGAGCGCGCAGGCCTCCGCGAGCTGCGCGATGGGCAGAAGATTTCATTCGAAGTGGTCGCGGATAGACGCTCAGGGAAATCATCAGCAGAAAACCTGAAGGCGGAGTGATCCACGGGCCTCTTGCGGGGCCGACGCTAATGTGTCAGATATTACTCACTCCGAACCGCGCCCGCAGCCGAAAGGCCCGCGGGCGTTGTCATTTCAGCGGGCATCAACCCAAAAGCGAAGTTCCCCCGGCTCCGTGCCTAGCATAGGCTCCGGCCCCTCGACGCAAGTGAATGGGGTGGAGATGCCGAACTGGACCAAGGACAAGGTGGAATAACCGTCTCCGGGGTGCCAATCGCGACGGACCGAGAGAGCCAGGCAATGATCTCGGGCGCCTTCGCGCTCGTGCAGGCCAAGCCCGATACAACGCTCAACTTCATGACGCCTTCAGGCTTCGTGACGGTTTCGGCCGCACAGATGTCGGCCATCGCGATCGCCGTCGCCGAGCATGTCCAAGCCTGCTTCGCGACTGAGGCCGAGGTGGCCGGCGACATCGAGGCTGGCTTGATCACAATAGCTGCCGAGATTGACGCAGCCTTCGCTTAGATTCGCAGATCCGTAGCCCGGCTGCGCGCGCCGCCCCGTAGGCGGCTTTTTCACATCTGGAGCGACCGCAGTTCAGCGGGCGCTGGTCGCGCTCGGCTATTCGCTTGTTGTTGATGGCAAGCCTGGGCCGAAGACGAAGGCGGCCGTCCAGGCGTTCCAGATCTCGCATGGCCTGCATGTCGACGGCGTCGTCGGCCCAAGGACTGAGACCGCGCTGAAGGTCGCTATTGCCGACAAGCCGCAATCGCAGCCTGCCGGAGGCCTCGACCGATCGAAGTTCTTCGCCTTCCTGCGATCCGGCACGTCGCTGTCTGCCGGGCAGGTCAAGGGCATCGAAGGCATTCTCGACGGCTTCGCGAAGACCGGCGACGGCCGCGACGAGACGCTGGCCTATGGTCCCGCGACGGCGCGGYGCGAGGTCGGCGCCGGCATGGTCCCGGTGCGCGAGGGCTTCAAGCAGACCGATGCCGAAGCGCGCGCCTATCCAACGGGCGATATTGAGGGCTCCGTCGGCTTCGCACTCGGGCTCATCGGCATGACGGTGTGTGACGCCGTGATCCGCTGGGCCCGGCGCTGGCGCGATGGTCCGCCGTCGATCCCGATGCCCCCGAAATCGAGCGGCTGAGCTCCGCTAGATGGACTGGCCGGCCTAACCGGCTGCCTTCGGGCGTTTCCTCGCTAAACTTGGCCCGGTCTCCGAAAGGGGATCGGGCCTTTTTGCGAATGAAGATATCATTCGATGATCTGAATAACCTTCCGGGTGCTGGGCTCGACCAGGACAGTCTTGTCGTTGACGACCGCGAAGCGGTACTGGGTCACGCCGACGTCCGACGGCAAGGTATGCAGCGTTACCGATGACGGGAGGGCGGTGCCCACGCCGACTGTTTCGGTCACCTTCACCGAAGCAGGGTGCTCCTTCATGACATACGTCCTGACCTTGCTTTGCTGGTCAGTGGTGATGGTGGTGGTTGTGGAGGTCTGGGCGAACGCCATAGTGCCGGCAAGCGAGGCAACGAGCACGATCGCAAAGGGATAACGCATCGAGGTTCTCCATTTTTGGATCCCCCCGCCGGTTCGGAAACACCGATGCAGCGCGCTTGTTCCCTTTTCAGGTGCCTTTCCAGGGCGCCACTCGCCCTGTGATCGCGAGATACCGATCGCTGGAATGCATCACGGCGACAAGTATCTGCTTGCCGTCATCGCATATCACGCGCAGCCGGTAGAAGAGCTCGGCGGGATCGATCTCTGAAATATCGCAGAAGAGGTATCCGGCGCGCGTGTCGTCGCAGTCGC
>NZ_JBFRDZ010000030.1:0-36493 GCF_052114025.1 Allobosea sp. RAF48 | reverse complement strand
GCGATCGTCGGCCCGGCCTTGCTCCCAGAAGGCTTCGGCGGAAACGGCAGCGATTCCTGGGCGACCACGGGCGATCCCAACATCAGCAGCGTCGTGCTGACGCCCAACCAGCGCGCTCTGAATGGGTGACTAGGCGGCCGTTTCATTCGATTCTCCATTCCGGACAACACATCTGAACCCGACATGGCTGGTCGACGTATCGATCGCCTCGGCATGTCGGGCTGCAGGTCGGTAGCGGCGGCAGTAGTTCGGAGCGCACAGATGCGATCCGCCCTTCAGAACCTTCCGCGGGATTTTTATGTTGGGGAGACACGGATCGTAGCTGGCGGATTCCAGCCCTCCGCGAGGGTTCTGCGGCATGCAGCAGGCTTTCGTCGCATCCGCCTCGCGCTTCGGGGCGAACCAGTCGGACGTCCACTCCCAGACGTTCCCGATCATGTCGTAGAGGCCGTATCCGTTGGGCGGAAAGGACCTGACGGGCGAGGTGCGAGCGTATCCGTCCAGCTTGTGATTGACGGTCGGAAACGATCCTTGCCAGGTATTGGCCATATGCCGATCATCGGGGGTCAGTTCCGAGCCCCAGGCGTATTCGGCCTGTTCAAGGCCGCCTCTGGCGGCGAATTCCCACTCGGCTTCGGTGGGGAGATCCTTGCCCTTCCATCGCGCGTAGGCCAATGCGTCGTGGTGGCTGACATGGACAACGGGATGATCGTCCAGTCCCGCAATGCTGCTGCGCGGCCCATAGGGCTGGCGCCAGTTGGCGCCCTTCAGGAAAGTCCACCATTGCGACCAGTCGCCGAGATCGACGCGCCCCGTCGGCTCCCGGAAGACCAGCGAGCCCGCATGCAGCATCTCCGGCAAGATACCGGGATAGTCCCGCGGGTCGGGCTCGAATTCGGCAAATGTGCGATGCCCGGTCGTCGCCACGAACTCGGCGAACTGTGCGTTGGTGACAGGGGTCTCGTCGATGAAGAAGCCGTCGACGCTGACACGATGAGCCGGCTTCTCTTCGGGGTAGTGATCATCCGAGCCCATCCAGAAGATTCCGGCGCGCACGAAGATCATGCCATCTCGCGCACGCTGAGATGACACATCCGTCTGAGCCGTCTCTGCCTGCATAGCCAGCCTTCCCCTCAACCTGAATCGCGTTCGCGAGCGCACTCACGTTCCGTGGGAACGCATACACGACACGACGATTGAGACTGTCCCGAACGGACAATTCGCGAGGTTCTTTGTGCTCCCCAAGCAAGTCGAGCGGACCGGATGCGTTTTGGTTGATTGACGACGATACCGCGAAGCGGCAGAGGTGCCGGCCATACGAATGGCGTACGGCGGGGGGTATGGAGGTTCGATCGCGCACCACGAAGGCTCAGTTCGCACTATGTCTGGGCCTGACCATCAACACGACCGGTCAATCATTCCTTCTCGTCGTCCTGCCGCCCTTGGGCCGCCGTCTCGGCTTCTCGGATATCCAAACCGGTGCGATCCTCAGCATCTCCGCGCTGCTGCTCATGGTGTCAGCGCCGGCTTGGGGATATCTTAGCGAACGGATGGGGCGCAGGCCGGTTCTGCTGGCGGCGCTCGCTGGGGCGGCCATCGCGGCAGCGTCGTTCGGCATGATCGTGCATTTCCGCCTGATGGGCGCCTTCGGCGCGGCTCTCGCGGTCGGCCTGTTCATTTCCTTCAGGGCCGCGCAGTCGCTGGCTTCCAGCGGGATCATGCCTGCGTCGCAGGCCTACATGGCCGATATCACCGCACCAACGCAGCGGGCCGGCGCCATGGGTGTTCTCGGGGCAGCCATCGGGTTGGGCGCCATCCTTGGGGCCGCGCTCGCATGGCAGATCGCCCCCATCAATCCTGCATGGGCTTTCGCCATCATATCCGTGCTCGCCACCGCCGCCTTCGCCGGCGTCTATTCTTGGGCCACAGAGCCTGCCCGCGTCGCGCGCGCGTCACCGTTCGACGCTCGTTTGCCGCTTGCCAGGATATGGCCGCTTCTCCTGATCACGCTCGTATCGATCTCCGCCTACAGCATCCTGCAGCAGGTGACGGCGCTGCGCATGCAAGATGCGCTCGGGTTCACGGTGGAGGAATCGATCTCGCGTGGCGGAGCGGCGCTGATGGCGACCGCCTTGGCGATGATCGCCGTCCAGGCTTGCGCGATCCGCCTGTTGCGATGGGAGCCGATGCGATTGCTGGCCGTGGGAGCCGTCATCGCCGTGTCGTCGATGCTGATTTGCAGCCTGGTGGACAGCTATATCGAGATTTTCGGCTCGCTCGTGATGCTTGGGATTGGTCTCGGCCTCATGCTCCCCGGCAATCTCGCTTCTCTCAGTTTGTTGACGGGGCCCGGGGCCCAGGGCAAGGCGGCTGGCCTCAATGTCGTCGCGCAAGGGGCGGGCCAGGCAATCGGCCCCCTCGCCGGCGCCATGCTTCATCGGGTCTCGCCGCAGGCTCCATTCGTGGCTGCAACGTTCCTCCTCACGGTCGCCTGTACAGTTGCGATCTTCACCTGGAGATCGGCCATGCAGCCGCCGGAGACCCTTGTACCGCACGGCAACTGAAAATGCGTGCGCCGCCCGATCCCTTCGCGGAACGGTCTTTCATGCCCCTCGCACGTTTCGCCTCGACGAATAACTCAGAATCGATAGGTCGCGGCGATGACCGGGCCGTGCATTGTCGTTTCGTAGAGCAAGTCGCCCTTGCGATAATCGACATAGAGCGCCCGATAGCCGGCCCGGAACACCCAGTTGTCGCCCCACTGATAGTTGACCGTGCCTAGCGCCTGCCAGGTTAGCCTGGAAGCGAGGTTGAAGCCGCCGATATCGCCCGCCAGCGTGAGGCTCCAGGGGCCGCCGAGCCTGGCGGTCATGCGGGCCGCGACGACCGGGTCGAGCCAGTTCTCCGAGACGCTGTGATCGATCCGCAGGTTGAGGGAGCCCGGCGCGATCTTCAACTCGTTGTCGAGGTTCCAGAAGCGAAGGCCCGCGCCGACATCGAGATCGAAGGTCTCGTCGGCGTAGATGCGGTAGAGCACCCCTGTCTGAAGCGTCAGCGTCTGCGAGCGGACCTTTGCCGACGAGAAGTAGGGCCCCGGCAAGGAGCCGCCGGGCGTGACCTGCGAGAGCATCGCGTCCGCGAGGAAGCCCCAGCGTCCGATGCGCATTTCGGCGGCCCCCATCAGGCCGACATTCATGTTCTTCAGGATGTCGCCGAAGCTGAGGTTGAGATTGGCAGCCGGCAGTGGCGGCAAGGTGGAGGCTCGTCCGTCGAGCGCGGCAGTCCAGGCATAGCCGGTGAAGGAAAAGCTCGGCCCGTTCGACAGTAACGCCGGCAGAGGCGGCGCGGATGCGAGATCGGCGGCAAGGAGCGGCGCAGAGCTCAGCAGAACGGTCGCTGCGGCAATGACGGATTTCAAGATGCGGGCTCCGATTCGATTCACTCGCAGCAGGGCATGCGCGGAAGCGCGGAGGGAGACTGTCCCGTTGGAACAATCTCGGACCTTGAATGTGCTATGCGTTCACTATGAGCCTGAGATTGATCAAAAGAGACGCCGCCGAGGCCATCCTCCGGCAGAATGGCTGGCTGTCCTATCAGCTCGAGGCGTTCCAGAAGGAGGTCCTGCGGCGCTCCATCCTTGTGAATCTGGCCCCAGGCGAGCTGGTTTTCGGCTTCGGCGAAGAACTGGGAGGCATTTACGGCCTCGTGAGCGGCACCGCGACGATAAACACCGCTCCGCCAAACCATATCCCGCAGTTGATCAATGTCGGCGCACCTGGTGCCTGGGCCGGAGAAGGCTGTTTCCTGGCCCGCCAGCCGCGGAGCGTCGAACTACGCGCATTGGTCGAGACCTGGCTGATGTACCTGCCCCTTGAGCAGATGGATGAAATGGCCGATGCCGACCCGATGGTCGCTTACAATTTCGGCCAGATCATCATGACCAATGTCGATGCCCTCATCAGAGTGATCAATGATCTGCAGAGGGTCGATCCCGATCGCAGGATTGCCTCGGTTCTCCAGCGGGCGGGGTGGATCGGGGAGCATCCCCTCCCGTTGACGCAGTCTGAGATCGGCACCATGGCCCGCGCTTCACGCAGGCAGGTCAATGCCGCCTTGAAGCGGTTTGCGGAGAACGGATGGGTGAAGACCAGCTATCGGTCTGTCACCATCCTCAATTCCGAGAAACTACGGATCTTTTCAACTGAAGACGACTGAGCCGACGCGGCTCGGCGGAGAGTTTCCCGGTCCCGTGCGAGGCGGTGCTTGATGAGCGCGATATTGATCAAGAGAGCAACCGCAGAAGCCATCCTTCGGCAGAACGGATGGCTGTCGACACAGCCTGAAGCTTTCCGGAACGAGGTTCTGCGACGCTCCATCCTGATGCGTTTCGAACATGATGAGGTCATTTATCACTTCGGCGATGACCTGGGGGGTATCTATGGCCTCGTGAGCGGTGTGGTTGCAGTCAACACCGCTCCGCAAAGCGATACTCCGCAGTTGATTCACATGGGCGTGCCTGGTTCCTGGACCGGCGAAGATAGCTATCTGATCCGCCAGCCGCGGCGGCTTGAACTGCGCGCAATGACCGAGACCTGGGCGATGCATCTGCCCCTCGACCAAATGGCCCAGATGACTGCCGCAGATCCCGCGGTCATCCGCAATTTCTGCCAGAACCTCCTGCGCGGCGTCGATGTCCTCATCAGGATCATCCACGATCTTCAGAAGCAGGAACCCGAGCGCCGGATAGCCTCCGTGCTGCAGCGCATGACCTGGAGCAGCAGACAGGTCCTGTTGACGCAGACCGAGGTCGGCACGATGGCCTCGGCTTCGCGCCGTCAGGTCAATGCCGCCTTGAAGCAGTTTGCCGAAAACGGATGGCTGACGACCAGTTATGGCTCGATCACGGTCACGAATGCCGAAGCGTTACGGCGGTTCGGAGATGAAGGCGGCCATTGAGTTCAAAGCCAACACTGCATTGAATTGAAGCCGGACCACTCAATCAGGGTAGGCCAGCTCGATGCTCCCCTATAGGGCCTGATGCCGTCCGTCCCATCATCCGCCATGGCTTTGGACCGGCTGCTCCCGCCGCCGTGTAAGCTGCGGCGTCACCGCCGAGCCGGAGCAGCCCCATGAACAGGACGAACTCGACCTGCAGGCCTATCACCGTGTCCGGTCGCGGCTGGTCTCGCGCCGAACCGCGACAGTCAATCAGATCCGGGCGTTCCTGATCTGGCAGGGTATCGCCATTCGCCCCGGGCTGCGGGCCCTGCGAAGCTCGCTCTTAGACATCCTGAAGAACCGGGCCGACGAGATCTCGCCTCTGATCTGGTCGTCGACCTCTATGAGGACTGGCTATGGCTCGACGAGCGCATCGAGACGATCACAGCCGAAATCGAGAAGATCGCAGCCGAGCAGGCTGCCTGCACACGGCTTATGAGCGTGCCGGCGTTGGGACGATCATCTCAACCGCGATGGTCGCCGCGTTCGGCGACGGTGAAACCTTCGACCGAGGCCGCGATTTCGGCGCCTGGCTCCGTCTCGTAGCGCGCCTCAATCGGATCGCATCGGCCTTGGTCGACGGCCCATCCGACCGAAGTACGATGGCGCAGTGGGCGTCGCGCGTGGCGATGAGCGAAAGCTCGCTCGCCCGATTGGTCCAACACGAAACTGGCCTGTCCTTCGGTCGTTGGCGACAGCAACTGCAGCTAATCGTCGCGCTCAGAAGCCTGGCAGCTGGGGCGACCGTACAGCAGGTTTCGGGAGACCTTGGATATGAATCGGTATCCGCATTCATCACCATGTTCAAGAAAGCGCTTGGCGCGTCACCGGCCAAATATTTCAAGAACTTCAGCTCTTAGAAACGGGCCCATAACTTCTGACTTGCGCTGATCACGTCGAACCGATCTAGTTCAAGCGCGGGACGCTACGATTATGACCAAGTCATTGATGCCCTTGCGCGACGAGACGCTGCTGCGGCGCGGGAAGCGGTAGCCTGCATGCGAGGATATCGAAGGATCGTGTCGTCGGCCTGATGCGGCGACATAGTGGTTTTGCGGAGACTCCCGTCTTTTCACCCTGATGACTGGAGCTTTGGGCGGCTTGGCGCCCCATTTGCGGACGTCGGACTGGCCGCCTGAGGCCAGACGCTCCGAGGCCGGATTCATGTTCGTGGATACGGCGAACCTGGGGAGCTGTTCGAGTCGCCAGTTTGGCATTGCCTCGCGGAAGGGCTTGCCAACAGAGAATGCCTCGCCGTCGATGGCGGTTGATCAGGGCCGCGCGAACAACCAGCACTCGGCGAAAGCTTCCGATACGGTCGACTTGGACGATCTCGCCCGGATCCGTCGCTCGGTGCGTGAGTACCTCGGAACGCTCGACGAGGTTGGCTGGGCGACGCAACCTGTCCTGTATCAACCGGCCATCTCGTGAGGTACGCGCGCGAGGCTGACGACCGCGGCAAGGCCGGCGAATGCAGCGGCCAGCACCAACGCAACCTCCGGCGCCGAGGAGAGCGGGACGACGTCGAATACGATAGCCATCACGATGGCGCCGAAGGTCTGGCCGGTCAGCCGCGCAGTGCCCTGCATGGCACCGGCAGCGCCGCTGCGTGCTTTGGGCGCCGATAGGAGTAGGACGCGGTTGTTGGGGGTCTGGAAAAGGCCGAAGCCGAGGCCAGCGATCACCGTGCCAATGATGAAGCTTGCTCCGTAGGGACCGGCCCGCAACAGGCCGACACTTGCGAGTCCGACGGCCAGCAGGGCGCCGCCAGCGGTGCAGAGGCAGGCCGTCTTCACGCGATTGGCGAGCCATCCGGAAACCGGCGCGATCAGAGCCACCGCCGCGGGCCACGGCATCATGTACAGCCCCGCCTGGGTCGTCGCCATGCCGAGCCTGTGCTGGAGATAGAAGGGCAGAGCGAGAAGGCCTAGCATCTGCCCGGTGAAGCAGCAGACCGACGCGACGACGGAGAACCGGAAGGCCGGCGCGCCGAAGAGATCGGTGGGCACGAGCGGGGTCGCACTCCGGCGCTCGATCCGTAGCAACGTGAAGAGGCAAACCACCGACGCGACGATCAGCAGTCCGCCTGTCACTGGAGACTGGGCGACCCGATCAGCGCCGAGGAAGAACAGGACGAACATCAGGGCACTCGCGATCATGGCCCTGCCGTCGAGCTTCCGCGCCACGCCCTCAGTTGACGCCAAAACTGGGCCGGATGCCAGTACGACGATGCCGAGCGGTATGTTGACGGCGAAGAGCCATGGCCAGGGCGCCACCGCCAGGATGGCGCCTGCAAGACCGGGCCCTGCGGCCGAGGAGATGGCGATCGTCATCGCGTTGATGCCGATGATCGTACCGAGCAGCCGCTGCGGCACCGACAGTCGAAGGTTCGTCACGCCGAGAGCCATCACCGCACCCGCGCCCAAGCCCTGGACAAACCGCGCGGCGACCAGCATCGGCAGTGTCCCCGCGCAGGCGCAGGCGGCGGAGGCCAAGGTGAAGAGCGCGACGCCCGCTAGAAAGACCCGCCGCGCCCCGACCATCTCGCCGATGGCGCCGCAGGGCAGCAGCGCAACCAGAACCGCGAGCTGATAGCTCGAAACGACCCAAACCGCATCGCTCGGGCTGGCATGCAACGAGGCGGCGATCGAAGGCAGTGCGATGTTGGCGATGGCGCCGTCGAGCACCACAAGCACCAACGTCAGGAGGAGGACGGCGATTGCGAAGTAGCGCCGCGGCGCCGGCAGGCCATCGATATGGGAATCGGCAACAGTCTGCGACATGGGAGCTTTCCTTGGTGGCTCCGTCCTGATAAGCCGCGGCCAGAGATTGCACCATACGCAACGAATTCAACTGACATTTGCGTATAACGCCATGCCAGACATAGATCTGAACCTGTTGATCGCGCTCGATGTCCTGCTTCAGGAACGCAGCGTGACACGCGCTGCGCTCAGGCTACGGCTCAGCACCTCCGCGATGAGCCGCACCTTGTCCAGGCTCAGAGACGCTCTCGGCGATCCGGTATTGGTACCGGCCGGCCGCGCGATGGTTGCGACACCTCGCGCCGAGGCCATTGCCGAGGAGGTGCACATGCTCCTGACGGGCGCGCAAGCGATGCTGCGGCCGCCGCCGCCGATCGATCCGCGGAGAATGGAGCGCGAATTCACCATCCGCGCCAATGAGGCATTCACGCAGCTCTATGCAGCAAAGCTCAGCGCCGCGGTGTCGGCCACGGCGCCCAGTGTGCGGCTTCGCTTCGTGCCGAAGCCCGATAAGGAGATAAGCCCTCTGCGGCACGGGACGGTCGATCTCGAGATTGGGGTGATCTCGGGCGAGGGACATGAACTTCGCGCACAAACCCTCTATCGCGACAGCTATGTCGGTGTGGCTCGGGCCGGCCATCCCCTCCTGGATGCGGCAGTCACGCCGGAGGGCCTTTGCGCGTGGGGCCATGTGGTGTTTGCGCGGCGTCGGGATCGATCCAGCCCGGCCGATGAAGCGCTGGCCGCCCTTGGGCTCTCGCGCCGAGTGGCCGTCATCGTCCCCGGCTTTCCAGCTGTGATCGCCGTTGCGGCGGCGTCCGACCTCCTGGGTCTCGTCCCGCGCTCGGCTTGCCTGGCACTTCCGGGATACACGACGGCTCTCTTCGATTTGCCGATCCAGATGCCCGAGCTCGTCGTGTCACAGATCTGGCACCCGCGGATGGATGCCGATGCCGGCCATCGCTGGCTCCGTGCACTGGTATTCGAAGCGTTCCGCAAGGGTCCGTAACCCCACGCGAAACCCGCCGCCGCCAGGTGAACTTGGGGCCGACGGTCAGCGCAGCGGTTTGCAGTGCTTTCAGCACGACCAGCGCCAAGGTCAACCACTGGGTCGCTCCATCTCCTGACATTGGCTCGCTGCCGGAAAGCAGACCTTGCTGCGCGGCACCAGGCGACCGAAATCGACCCAAGCCGGACGCATCGTAGGTCTGTTGCCAGGCAGCCCAGCAGGTATCGGCGGATCCCCCGTTGTGCCGCGCAACCAGGTGGCTATAACGTCCCCCCACAAACTCGGACCCGGTGTAAATCCGGGTGGCTCTTCCGGCCGCCGATCCGCCGGACAACGCAACAGGCTGTCAAACGTCAATTGTGAGGTCGCACCGCCGGGTGGGCCGATGGCGTTGCCTTGCGAGATCACCATGCTCATGACCACCCTTCGGCGCGAATGGCTGACCAATCCGCCGCGCGAGCTTCTTGCGGGCGCCGTCGCCACTTTCGCTCTTATTCCTGAGGTCATCGCCTTTTCCTTCGCCGCCGGTGTCGACCCGCAGGTCGGGCTCTACGGCTCCTTCGTTATCGGCATCGTGATCGCCTTCGCTGGCGGGCGCCCGGCCATGGTTTCGGCAGCTGCCGGCTCGGTTGCGCTGGTGGCGGCACCGCTCGTTGCCTCGCACGGCCTGTCTTATCTCTTAGCCGCCGGCCTGCTTGCCGGCGCGCTTCAGATCGTCTTCGGGCTGCTTCGGCTCGGGGTGCTGATGCGGTTCGTCTCGCAATCGGTCCGCACCGGCTTCGTCAACGCTCTGGCGATCCTGATCTTCGCTGCGCAGATGCCACATCTCCTCGGCGAGGGCTGGTACACCTACGCGCTCTTCGCCGTCGCGCTGGCGCTGATCTACGTCGTGCCACGGCTGACCACCGCCATCCCATCGCCGCTGATCGCCATCGGCCTGCTCACGATCGCCGCAAGCCTGCTCCACCTGCCGGTGAAAACGGTGGCCGATCTCGGCCGCCTGCCCGAGGCGCTGCCAGTCTTCGCCTGGCCGACCGTGCCGGTCAGCTGGGAGACGCTGCGGATCATCGCCGGCCCGGCTGTCGCCATCGCCATGGTCGGCCTGCTCGAATCGCTGATGACCGCCACGGTGGTCGACGACCTCACAAAGACGCCGAGTTCCAGGGACCGTGAGTGCACCGGCCTCGGCCTCGCCAACATGGCGTCGAGCCTGTTCGGCGGCATCGCCGGCTGCGGCATGATCGGCCAGACCGTTAGTAACGTGAAATACGGCGGGCGCGGCCGGCTCTCGACGCTGTTCTCCTGCGCCTTCCTGCTGGTGCTGATGGTCGCGCTGAAGCCTTGGGTCTCGCAGGTGCCGGTCGTCGTGCTGGTTGCGATTATGGTGATGGTCTCGGTCGACACCTTCAACTGGTCCTCGCTCAGGGCGGTCGTCGCGCATCCGCGACTGTCGAGTACGGTGATGCTGGCAACGGTGGCGGTCACGGTGGCGAGCCACAATCTCGCGCTCGGCGTTCTCGTCGGCGTGCTGCTCAGCGGCGTGTTCTTCACCGTGAAGGTCGCGCGGCTGATGCATGTCGCACCCGAGGGCGATGATGCGGCCGGCCTGCTGACCTATCGCGTCACTGGCCAAGTCTTTTTCGCCTCGGCTGACGCCTTCACCGAGGCTTTCGACCTCGATGCGGCGGGCAAGGCCGGCGTGCGCATCGACGTCTCGCAGGCACATTTCTGGGACGTCACTGCGGTCGCCGCGCTCGACAAGATCGTCGGCCGCTACCGGGCCAACAGTATTTCCGTAGAGGTCGTGGGCATGAACCGGGCCACCGCGACGATCGTCGAGCGCTTCGCCGTTCACGACAAGCAACAACCACAGCTCTCTAAAAACTGATACCGCGAGGTCGGAACAACCACTCGCGGTCGTGTTGTGTCCGTAGCCAGCGCCCCGCTCTTGGGACCATACCCTGAGTCGGCTCTCGACCCTGGGAGGCCGTTGGCCGAATCGTGAAAATGGCACGGCGGATGCCCGCCGTGCCAAGTGTTATAGGTCAGTTTGCTCCGAAAGGAGAAGCGCATCGTCAACCTCGATACCGAGGTAGCGCACGGTGCTTTTCAGCTTCGTATGGCGGAGAAGGAGCTGACAGGCGCGCAAGTTGCCGGTGCGCTTATAGATCAGTGCGACCTTCGTCCGGCGGAGACTGTGAGTTCCATAGAGCGCGGGATCAAGCCCAATCAGCGCCACCCAACCATCAAGAAGACGGCCGTACTGCCGCGTTGTGATGTGATCGCCGGGCCGGCTACGACTCGGGAAGAGCCAACCCTCTTCGCAAGGATCTCTCCTTCTGAGCCACGCGGAGAGCGCCTCGCGGGTGGAGTCGGTTAGCTCAAACGGGACCGGCCGCCCGGTCTTCTGCGGAACGATCGCCGTTCGTAGTCGGACCGTGCCCCCAAGCACGACATTGCCGACACGAAGGCGAACGAGGTCGCACCCCCGCAGCTTGCTGTCGATCGCGAGATTGAACATGGCGAGATCACGAACACGCCCGTCGTGCTGTAGGCGGGTCCGAATAGCCCAGATATGCCTCGGCTTCAGAGGTGGCTTCGGTCCGATGATCCGCCCGAGGTTCCACGCCTGATGGGGCAGTTGATTCTGCGCTTGGAGATCCATGGCAGATCCCCCTTTTGGGATGCCGCATCCGGGATCATTCTATCAAACTTCCATGAGACTTTGCGACGCCTTCCACCGAGGCGCGCCAATAGCATGCGTAATCGGGCGGACCCGCGAGGGTGCAAGCTCCCATTAGGATCTCGGCAGATCCAAGAGGGAGGGAGTCGCGATGTTCTACGCTGCGCTGGATGTGTCGCTGCGCTCGGTGGCGATCTGCATCATCGACCATGACGGGAAGATTTGCTTGGAGCGCTCGGTGCGCTCCGACGTGCCCGATGTCCTTCTTTGCCTCGCGGGATTTGGTCAGCCGATCCATCAGGTCGGGTTTGAGGCCGGCGCGCTGACACAGCCCATCGCCTACGGACTGACGGAGGCTGGCTACGACGTCGTCTGCATGGAAGCGCGTCAGGTCGCGGCTGCGCTTTCGGCCATGCGGAACAAGACGGACAAGCATGATGCTCGCGGCATCGCCCAGATCCTCAGATCGGGATGGTACAGCCGGGTGCATGTGAAGAGCGTCGAGAGCCACCACATGCGAGCGCTACTGACGAGCCGCAAGGTGATGCAGCGCAAGTGCATTGACCTCGAGAACGAGATCCGCGGCCTGTTGCGGATCTTCGGCGTCGTGCTGCCTCTTCGACTCTCCCGAGGGGCTTTCGATGCTGCTGTTCGCGAGACGATCGAGACCGACCCTGCGCTCAGCCATGCGCTCCTGCCGATGCTGGAGGCCCGGGCGATGCTCTTCGAGACCTTCACCGAACTCGATCGGCGGGTGAAGTGGGCCGCGCGCGAAGACACGATCTGTCGGCGCTTAATGACCGTGCCGAGCGTTGGCGAGTTCACCGCCCTCAGCTTCAAGGCCGCCGTGGACGATCCCGCCCGCTTCAAGAGCTCTCGGACGGTCGGGGCCTATTTCGGCCTGACGCCGCGGCGCTTCCAATCTGGCGAGACGGACAATCCAGGCCGGATCTCGCACGCAGGTGACGCCGACGTCCGGGCGACGCTCTACGCCGCCGCAAACGCCATGCTGATGCGCTCGATCACCTGGTCGAGCCTCAAGGCTTGGGGTGTCAGGCTCATGAAGACCAAGGGCCGTCGGCGCGCCATCGTCGCCGTCGCCCGCAAGATTGCCGTCGTGCTCCATCGCATGTGGGCCGACGGTACCGACTTCCGCCTGGGATCGGAGGCTGCAGTATGACCTGACCACAGCTTTCAGCGATCCTGGCCGGGATCGTCCCACGCGGACGACGGGATGGATGAAGCCGCAAACTTCTGCTGCGCTTCAAAGCGCGTCCATTAGCGAGGCTCTCCAGACCCAATCCGATGCATGCGTGCAGCGGCGTCGCTCGATAGAAGCCATCAGACTGCGAAGAGAAGCGTGACCCGCGTGAACGAGACCCCGGCGCAAAGGTGCAATCCGAGCTTGACCCACCTACCCGATTAGAGAAGCGGAAGTTGGACGGTTGCCCGGCAGCGGACATTCGCAATCGACCCATATCCGTAATCGGCGGCCTTGAGCCACGATTCGCCTTGCGCCCGGCTTCACCCGGCAAGCCAACCGTCAAATTCAGATGAAGCGGATTGGTTCAGGTCATCGCGATCGGGATCTCGGGTCGGACGCGTCACGCAGGGCATCGCCAAGCAGATTGAGCGCGAGCACCGTTGCCAGGATCGCGAGACTTGGGAAGACGGCGAGCCACCAGGCGTCGAGGATGTTCTCGAAGCCCTCGCGGATCATGCTGCCCCACGTGGCGGTCGGCGGCGGCACTCCTAGCCCGATGAAGCTGAGCGAAGCCTCGGTCCGGATGGCGGAGGCGAGCCAGAGCGAGCTCATGACCACAACGTCCGAGAGCATGTTGGGCAGGATGTGCCGCGTCATGATCCTGAACGGGCCGCAGCCATAGGAGCGGCTGGCCTCGACGAAGTCGCGCTGGCGCAGCGTGATGGTTGGCGCACGGGCGACGCGGGCAAAGGGGGCGATCTCAGTCACCGCGATCGCGATGATGAGGTTCTCCAGGCTCGCCCCGAGCATCGCCGCGATCATCAGGCCGAGCAGCAGGGTCGGGAAGGCGAGCAGCACGTCGAGCACGCCCATGACGAACTGATCGAACACGCCGCCGACATAGCCGGAGATGACGCCGATGGTCGTGCCAACCAGCATGGCGATGAGAATGGCGACGAAGCCGACGAAGAGCGAGATGCGCGCCCCGTAGATCAGCCGCGAGAGCACGTCCCGGCCGTAGGAATCGGTGCCGAGCCAGAACTCGGCCGACGGTGGCTCGAGTCGCGCCACGATGTTCTGCTCCAGCGGATCATGGGGCGCGAGCCAGGGCGCGAGGAGCGCAACGAGGACGATGAAGACGAGCAGGACTAGCCCGACCCACGCCAGCTTGTTATGCGCGAAGGCGAGCCAGAGGCCGCCCGGGCGCAGCTCGACGGTGCTAGTGGCCGCTTCGCTCATGTGTACTTTACCCTCGGGTCCACGAGGCCGTAAGCCAGGTCGGTCAGTGTGTTCACGACGATCACGCAGATGGCGAAGATGATCATCAGCCCCTGCAGCAACGGGTAGTCGCGGGCGTTGAGCGCCCCGATGATGAGCTTGCCCAGGCCCGGTCGGTTGAAGATGATCTCGGTCAGGACCGAGTTGCCGATTAGCGTGCCGAAATAGAGCCCGACCACGGTGATGATCGGGATCAGGCTGTTGCGCAGCGCATGCGTCGTGACGAGCCGACACGAGCCGACGCCCTTGGCGCGGGCGGTGCGGATATAGTCCTCCGTCAGAACGCCCAGCATCGCGGCGCGTGTCACGCGCATCACATAGGCCGTCATGATGATGCCGAGGTTGAGCGCCGGCAGCGCCAGCGCATGCAGACGGCTCGCCAGATCGCCGGAGCCGCTGGCATTGCCCAGGACGGGAAACCAGCCGAGCTGAATCGCGAAGACGATCAGCATGAGGATGCCGGAAACGAAGGCCGGGAAGGACAGGCCAACGAGCGAAACGACGCGCGAGACGTAGTCGACCCAGCCATTGCGGGAGAGAGCGGCTGCTACGCCGAGCGGCAGGCCGAAGACGAGGCCGATCGCGACCGCCGCGACAGTCAGTTCGATGGTGGAGGGCAGGACGAGCAGAACCTCCCGGATGACGCTGTGACCCGTGCTCAGCGACTGGCCGAGATCGCCGGTCAGCACCTTTCCGATGAAGGCGAGATATTGGGCGTAGACCGGCTGATCGAGACCGAGCTTCTCCCTGAGTGCCGCGAGCGCGGCCGCACTGGCCTGGTCGCCCAGGATGACGGAGGCGGGGTCGCCCGGCACGAGCCGGACCAGTACGAAGATCGCCGTCAGCATCACGAGCAGTGTCGGAATGGCGAGGAGCATCCGCCGGAGAACGTAGCTCGTCATGCCGCGACCCTTTCCTGCATCAGGCGCTGCGGTGCGAAGGCCGCGATTTCGCGTCGCGTGCTGCCCTCCATAACGAGGTCGGCGAGAATGGCGCCGACGACCGGAACGAGCTGGAAGCCATGTCCCGAGAAACCGAAGACATGGAACAGGCCGGGGGCCTGTGGCGAGGCGCCGATCACCGGCAGATGGTCGCGCGTCTGCGCTTCGATTCCGGTCCAGCAGCGCGCGATCCGCACCCCGCGCACGATGGGAAAGAGGTCGCTGGTCGCGCGTGCGCCCTTGGCTAGTTCGGTGAAGTTCACCGTACTGCGCTCGCGGTCGAGATCGGCGGCGCCTTGCAGGCCACCGCCAATGACGAGCGTGCCCTGGTCCGATTGCTTGAAGGAGAGCGCCCGTCCGACGACGCTGACGACGGGTTCGATCAGGGGAGCTAGACGCTCCGTTACGATCATCATCGAGGCGCGGACCCCAAGCGCGATCTCGTCCCCGAACAGGGTCGCGACCCGGGCTCCCCAGGCGCCGGCGGCATTGACGACGGCCGCGGCCCGGAAGCGCCGCGCGCCGCAGGCGAGGATCCAGTCCGCCTTCTCCCGGTCAACCGCCTCGATGCCGAAATCCTCGACGATGACGACGCCCGCGGTTTCGCAGGAGCGGCGGAAGGCGAGGATGGTGCGATGCGGATCGGCCGCGCCATCCTTTCGCGCGACAAGCGCCCCCACGCAATGCGGGCTGAGCGCCGGGACGAGGCGCCGCAGCTCGGCAGCGTCGATCATTTCCTCATGAGTGTAGCCGAGCGCGCGCATGCGCGCTTCGCGCTGGAGCAGGTCGGGCAAGTGCTCGCCCCGCTCCGCGATCCGGAGCTGCCCATGGGCATGGAAGCCGCAATTGTCGCCGACGATTGACGCGATGCGATGCCACATCTCCATCGCCTCGAGCGAGATCGGAACTTCGGCGACGTCGCGGCCGAGCGTCCGCACGCCGGCCGCCGTCGCGCCTGAGGCATGCCGGCCGGTCCAGCGTCGCTCGATCACGACGACGCGCTGGCCGCGGCGCGCCAGGTGCAGTGCAGCCGACAGGCCATGCAAACCACCGCCGACCACGGCGACGTCGAAAGCTTCGACATTCATGCCGCCGGCTTCCTCTCGTCGAGGCTGGCGAGCTCGCCCAAAGTCACCGGCTTCAACGGCGGGCGGATGCGGTAGAAACCGACATCCGCAACGGGGCGATTCTGCGCGGCGGCGATGATATGGGCCATGGTGTAGCCGCATTGTCGACCCTGGCACGGGCCCATCCCCGCGCGGGTGAAGGCCTTGAGCTGGTTCGGACCCGGCTGCCCTTGTACGGCCCGCGCCCGCAACTCACCCGCCGTCACCTCTTCGCATCGGCAGACGAGCGTCTCGTCGGCGGGCGTGAAGATCTCCCGGCGCGGCGCGTAGAGCGCGTCGAGGAAGGGACGCAGGGCGAGCGCGCGGGCCAGCGCGATCTGTTCCGTGCGAGCGGCGGTTGCAGCGCCGGCCTCCTCGAGCTTTCCGAGCCGCGTTGCAACGCGCAGCGCCGCGAGCCGCCCCCGTGGCTCGGCTGCTTCGGCGCCGCCGATGCCGGCACCGTCGCCGGCGACGAAGATGTTGGCTTGCGAGGTTTCGCCCCAGGCGTCGAGCACCGGCACCTGGCAGTGCTGACTGGCATCCCACCTCATCGCGCAGCCGAATGCCAGAGGCGCATGGATGTTTGGCACGACGCCCTCGTGGACGAGCAGAACCTCGGCGGCGGCTTCGCCTGCGCGGCCATCCGCGGTTCGGTAGTGCAGTCGCTGGAGGTGTCCATCGCCCTCTGCGCGCAGTTCCGTCACATGGCGAACGATCGGGAAACCGGCTCGCTTCAGCGCCAGCGACCACGACAGCCCCTTGGCGAGGTCGCCGATCCGTCCGAGCCCGCCCGGCAGTTGGCGCATCGCTGCGCCGAGGCGCCCCTTCGGAGTGGTGTCGAGGAAGCCTGCGATCCTGCCGCCGGCTGCAAGCAATTGGGTCATGTAGAGCAGCGGCAGCGGTCCGCAGCCGGCGATCCAGACCGGTTTCTCCGGTACGGAATCGGCCGTCTTGAGCAGGATCTGCGCCGCGCCGACAGTCAATACGCCCGGCAGCGTCCAGCCGGGGAAGGGGACGGGCCGCTCCTGCGCGCCTGTGGCGAGGATGACGGCGCTGGCCGTGACGCCGCGCGCCTGGCCGTCGCGCGTGAGGAAGGCACGGAAGCCCGGCTCGATCTGCCAGAGCTGGCTCTGCGGTTCATAAAGCGCGCCGCAGGCCCGGAAAGCCGCTGCCCGATCCACGCCTGCGCCATAGGCCTCGCCGAGGCGCGCCAGGCGAGGCGAGGCGGCAACGGTCTCGATGCCGCGCCAGATCTGGCCGCCCGGAGCCGGCTGGTCGTCGGCGACCCGCACGGAGAGGCCATGCCTGCGGGCGGTAACGGCGGCGGCCATGCCGGCAGGCCCTGCGCCCACGATCAGGAGGTCGGTATGGTCTTCACTCATGCCGAAAGGCTCCTGCGCCCCTGCTGGCGAACGATGCGCATGCCGTCCTGCACGGGCGTCAGGCATCCCTGTACGGAACCGCAGCCATCGATCTCGACGAGGCATTCGAAGCAGACGCCCATCATGCAGTAGGGCGCGCGTCGGCTCTGCGAGACCGGTGTGGTCCGGCTCCAGCCATCGGCCTGGCGCAGCAGCACCGCTGCGACGCTCTCGCCGGCCTCGGCGATGACAGGCAGCCCGTCGATATGGACCGTGACGGCGGCCGGCCCCGGATCATGCAGCTTGCGGAACATCGAAACGACTCTGGTGGAAGGGAGAGAGCGTGGCCGGCAGGGAACCGGCGGCGATCGCCTCGGCCAGGGCCTCGGCATGGAAGGCGGCAAGTGTCACGCCCGAATGGCAAAGCGCGACGAAGGCTCCGGGATGGGTCTCGGACTGGGCATAGATCGGATGACCATCCGGCGTCATGATCCTGAGACCCGCCCAGTGCCGGACGAGCCGGGCACCGGCGAGGGCAGGGACGATGTCGACGGTCTTGCGGCTCAGCCAGGCGGAGGCTTGCGTCGTCGTTGAGACGTCGAAGCCGCTGTGATCCTTGGTGGCGCCGATCATCACCGTGCCTTCTTCTGTCTGGCGCAGGCCGCTCGCCGGCAGCGGCAGGAAGGGTGCGAGGCGCTCGGTAACGAGCACCTGACCCCGCTCCGGCTGGACCGGCACTCGGAGGCCCACCTGACGCGCGAGAGCGGGCGAACCCAGGCCCGCTGCAATAACGATCCGCGGTGCCGTCATGAGCTCGCCGTCGAGAAAAAGCTGAAAATCCCGGCCGGCCGCCTCGATACGCTCGACGCGCGCCTTGTGCCGGATTCTGCCCCCGTGCCGCAGAATACCCCCATGCAGTGCCGCCAGCAGCCGCAACGGATTGCAGTGGCCATCCCGCCGGCCGAAACTCGCCCCTGAAATGCGGGTACCGAATTCGACCTTCGGCACTAGCCGCTCCAGAGCGGGGCGGTCGAGCATTTCCCAATCGGGCTCGGCTTCGGCAAACTGGTTGTGCAGGCGCGTGAGTTCGAGACGGCGCTGCTCGAAGGCCTCCTCACCGAAGCAGAAGGCGAGGCCGCCGTCTTGCCGGTAATGCAGGCCGATTCCGGTCCCGGTTTCGAGGACCTCGCGAAAGCCGCTCCAGCGCGCGATGCTGTCGCGGGTCAGCGCCTGATAGGCCGGCATGCCGAGGCCCTTGCCCTGAAGCCAGACCAGCCCGAAATTCGCTCGCGCAGCGCGGAAATCGCCATCGTCGCCGTCGAGCAGCAACACCTTCTCGTGCCGGAGGGCCAGCCCGCAGGCGATGGCTGCACCGACCGTTCCCCCTCCGATGACGATGATGTCTGGCCGCACGCGAAATCCCCTTGCCGGCTTCGACGTTAGGGAGCCATGTTGTATTTCGTCAAAGTCGTTTTTCTCTCGGCCTTATTCCTCAGGGTTATGCAATCGTGCGGCGGCTCAACTTGCGTCAGATCGAGGCCTTCAAGGCGGTAATCGAATACGGAACGGTGAGCCGGGCTGCCGAGATGATGAACATCTCGCAGCCGGCCATGAGCAAGCTGATCGCCCATCTCGAGGAGGACACGGCACTGCGGCTGTTCGACCGGGTGAAGGGCCGACTGGTGCTGACCCGGCGCGGAATGCGGCTCTATGAGGAAATCGACCGGATCTTCGCGGGCGTGCGCCAGGTCGAGAACGCGGTGGAGGCGATCCGGCGCGACGAGCAGAGCCGACTGCTGATCGGTGTCATGCCCGCGCTCTCCGGCTCCTTCATCCGGCAGGCGACCATGCGCTTTCGTGCGCGGCAGCCGGGCGTCTTCTGTGCCGTACAGTCGCGCAGCTCGCAATGGATCGCCGACGGGCTTCTCACGCGAAAACTCGACGTGGGCTTTACCGTCTCGCCGATCGACAACCCCTACATCGCAACCGAGCGGTTGATGGCCCACCCGGTCGTCTGCATTCTGCCATTGGGGCATCCGCTGGCGGAGAAGAGCGTCATCACGCCGGAGGATCTCGATGGCACCACCTTCGTGTCCTTCGATCCGGAGAGCTTCACCAGCCGCCGTATCGGGCAGGTGTTCGAGGCTCATGGCGTGACGCCGGATGTCGCCATGGTGGTGAGCGTCTCGCCGTCGCTCTGCGAGTTCGTCGCCGCCGGCGTCGGCGTGTCGCTGGTGCATCCCTCGGCCGTTGCGGGCATGCGGGGGCAGCTCGCCATCCGGCGGTTCGAGCCGGCGATTCAGCTCGACTATCAGCTCTGCCATATCCGCGATGGCCGCAACACCCAGCTGATCGCAGCTTTCCTCGAAGGCGCTAGGGAGGCAGCGGCAGAGGTTTCGCGGACGATCCTGTCGCCGGAATGACGAAATCGGCGGCGCAGGTCAGGCGTCGCCGGCGAGTCGTTTTGGAAGACCGATGCGGTCGGGGAGCGGAGGCTGCTCAGCGCGCGCTGAGTGTGGTCGCCTCGGTGATCGGCGGCGCGAGGTTCAGCGAGCCCTTGAGTTCGTAGCCATAGTTCAGTCGGTTGCTATGGGCCCAGACCTGCCGCAACTCGAAGAGCGGAACGGCGCAGACATCCTCCATGATCTTCCGCTGGGCTTCCTTCCAGAGCGCCTGCTGGGTCTCTGCATCGGCTGCGGTCCGGGCCTGCTCGATCTCCTTGTCCGCGACCGCGCAGTGCGAGAAATTCGTCGCGGCGGTCGGCGTGTTGACCGTAGCGCGCGAGTGGAAGAACTCGCTGAGATAGGTGTCCGCGATCGGGAAGCGCGCCGCGCCGTAGAAGACGACCCCGCTCAGGTCCTTGCGCGTCTGGCTCTGATAGGTGGCGTGATCGACCACCTGCATGCCGAGCTTGATGCCGGCCTTGGCGAGCTGGGCCTGGATGATTTCTATGATCGGCTGCTGCGCCGAGACGTTCGAGACGATCGCCTTGATCGTGATGCCGTCCTTGTGGCCGGCCTCGGCGAGCAGGGCCTTGGCCTTGGCGAGATCGAAGCTGTAGCGGACCGAGCAATCCTCGCCGAGATAGGCGGGCGGCACGACCGAGCAGCCCTTGGGGCCGACATCCTTGCCGACATAGCGCACGAGATCGTCGACATTGATCGCCGCCGCGATGGCCTGCCGCACGCGGGTGTCGTTGAGCGGCGGAACGCTCTGGTTGACGTGCAGGATCCGATATTCGCCGGGCTGGAAGATATCGACGTTGAAGCCGGAGCGCTTGCGCGCGGCATCAACCCAGCGCTGCTCGCGCCTGGCATACATCAGGTCGAGCTCACCGGAGGAGAAGGCCAGTTCGCGCGCGCTGTCGGACGGGATGACGCGGACCATGATCGTGTCGATCTTGGGCTTGCCCCGGAAGTAATTGGGATTGGCGGCAAGCTTCACATATTGCTGCGTCACCTGCTCGACGAAGGAGAACGGGCCGGTCCCGACTGGTTGGGCTCCGAACCGGTCGCCCAGCTCCTCGGCCGCCTTGCGGCTGACGATGTTGCCGCCGTGGTAGTTGGAAACCCGGCCGAGAAAATTGACGTCCGGATATTTCAGCGTGGCGCGAACGGTCAGGTCGTCGAGCTTCTCGATCTTCTCGACCGCAACGAAGTCCGACGAGAAGGTCGAACGCTTCGGGTCCGCCGCGCGCTGGAGCGAATAGACGACGTCGTCGGCGTCGAGTGTGCCCCAATCGCCCTGGAATTTGACGCCCTTGCGCAAGTGGAAGGTCCAGACCTTGCCGTCAGGCGAGGTTTCCCAGCGTTCGGCGAGGTCGGGCTCGATATCCGCGGGGCTGGCGCTGCCGGGCCTGAAGCGGACAAGGCCGTTGTAGATCCAGCTCACCACGGCGACATCGTCAGTGGCGCTGGCGCGGTGAGCATCGAGGGTCGAGACGTTCGTCCCTCCGGTGCTGACACGCAGGACTGCCTCCTGCGCGAAGCCCCCGGTTGGCAGGAGGGCAACCAGCATCGTGCCGGCAAGCCCGAGAACAAAATTTCTCATTCTGTGAACCCCTCGCTTTTGGTTGGCCGGATGATGGCCGGCAAGGTTCCAGGCTGTCCAAGTCGAAATCGAGAGCGACTTATTCTCCGGGGTTATAGATTTTGGCGCGCGCCGGCTCCTGATTGTGCCTTATCGCGGGAGCACGCGCGGCACCCTGGCTTTCTCTCCACCATGGTCATTGACGGTCAAGGCTGGGAACCATCATCGGTGGCCGGATCCAAGTCACTGTAGCGTCTCGGCGAAGGGACCTCCACGCCGGTGCTGGGACGACATTGCAGCCGTCTCAGCAGACTGCCCACGAGCAGACGTTGCGGACGTCGGGAATGGGCAACGCTTCGCGTTGAAAACCGCGCGGGGTGGCTCATACTTCAACGATAAATTGCCATCCCGAGAGGGGAGGGGTGTCCGAAATCGCTCGTTTTTGAACGGGGCTCAGCTTGCGGCGATTGGGCGGCGAAATCACCGCAAACGCTGCGGTGATTTGACTGCCCAATGGAGGTATTACCACTTTCGCAAAGGTGGCAATAACTCGCCCGGGAGATGTGAAATGCCTGCCGGATTGCATCGCCTCCGATCGAGGCTTAAATTCCCCATACCTCTCCTACCTCACCACCCGGACAGCCACGAACTCCACGACTGGCCAGAATACGGTCCGAGGAATACCGCGATCGCCGACCTGGTCTGGCAGACCGCGTATGATCGAGGCATGCGCGTTGTCGACATCGAACTCATCATTGAGCGAGCACTTCGCGACGATCTTGGGAAAGGGCAGGTCGATGGAAGTTCGCCTCAGTCCGCACCCAGCCCTGATCAGACTTGAACAACCAGGCTCGGATTGAAGTCTGAGTTTTCTCGCTCTCCGAAGTTGGTCGGATATCCAGCCTGGTTCGCGAGGATCCGCGTCCGGCCGACCATATAGTCATGCGATCCGTGATCATGGCCGTGGATCCAGAGCTCCGGCTGGTGCGTCAGGATGACCTCGCTCTGGTCTGAGGCAAAGGCAGCCGTCAGCGCCTGTCCAGCATAGCGATCGGCAACGGAGCCCGGGTGCGGCGCGTGATGCGTGACAACCACCGTCGGCCCCGCATGTGGCTCCTTCAGACGGTCGACGATGAAAGCCAGATCGCGACGGTGAAGCATCTCGGCGTGCGACGGCGTAAGCCGCGTCGACTTCCCGCCTTCAGAAAATCGGATCAGCCGGTGATCGTTAAGATCGGCCTGGGCGGTCATCTTCGCGAACCGGCCGTCGCCGTTCAGCGCGTAGTCTGTCCAGAGCGTGGCGCCGATGAAGCGGACATTGCCGATCCTCACGGAGCCAGGCGCCAGCAATGTGACGCCGAGCGTCGCAGCGAGCTGTTCCTCCTCGGGCAGCTGGCGGGCGATGTGCGACTTGTAGAATTCGTGATTGCCGGGAACGAAGATGACCGGCCGCCCTTCGAACGCCCCGGCGTCGCGCTCTTTGATGCCGCGATCCTATGTCCGCCTCTCCGCCGGCCGGACCGGCATGAGCGACGAGATGCAGGCGCTCTGCTTCTTCGCCGGTGCCAATTCGATCTTCGTCGGCGATACCTTGCTCACCGCCGAAAATCCCGGCGAGGACAAGGATACCGCCCTGTTCCGGCGGCTCGGCATCGAGCCCATGGCGATCGAATGGGCGGAGCCCGGCTGCAAGTGACGGCAGCAGTGCTTCTCGATCGCTATGAGGCGACGCTGCAGGGGCTCGCGCGCAAGAACCGGCTGCGCAGCCTGGCGCCGCGAGCCGGGCTCGACTTCGCGTCGAACGACTATCTCGGCCTCGCGACCTCGGAGCGCCTGCGCGACAGGCTTGCCAGGGCTTTGGCGGATGGCACGGCGATCGGCGCTGGGGGCTCGCGACTGCTGCGTGGCAATTCTCCGGAGCATGAGGCGCTCGAAGCGGCGGCCGCGGCGTTCTTTCAGGCCGAGCGTGCGCTGTTCTTCGGAGGAGGCTATGTCGCAAACTTCGCGGTGCTGACGACCTTGCCGCAGAAAGGCGACCTGATTGTCCTCGACGCGCTCGTCCACTCCAGCGCGCAGGAGGGGGCGAAGGTCGGCAGAGCCGAGCTTGCCAAGGTCCCGCACAACGACGTGTCGGCAATCGAGGATGCGATCCGGGCCTATCGCCGCAAGGGCGGCACAGGCCGTGCCTGGATCGTGGTCGAGAGCCTCTACAGCATGGACGGCGACCGCGCTCCGCTAGGCGATCTTATGGCGCTCGCCAACCGCCACGACGCCTTTCTGTTCGTCGACGAGGCCCATGCGACGGGCGTCTACGGACCGGAGGGGCGCGGTCTCGCTGCCGGGTTCTAGGGGCGCGACAATGTCGTCGTGCTCCATACCTGCGGCAAGGCGCTCGGCGGATCGGGTGCGCTCGTCACCGCCTCCAGGGCGCTCGCCGACTTCCTGGTGAATCGCTGCCGCCCCTTCATCTACGCAACGGCGCCATCGCCGCTGTTGGCGATCGCCGCGCATGAGGCGCTTGCGATCCTGCGTGAGGAGCCTGAGCGGCGCGAGCGACTGGCGCAGCTCGTCGCCTTCGCCGGGCAGGCGCTTGCCGAGCGCTGTGGGAAAACGCCAAGCGGCTCGCCGATCCTGCCGGTCATCATCGGCGACAACCGCCGTACCATGGCACTCTCGAACGCCTTGCAGGCCCGCGGTTTCGATATCCGCGGCGTCCGCCCGCCGACCGTCCCGGAAGGAACCGCGCGGCTGCGCATATCCCTGACCCTCAACGTCGATCGCGCTGCCGTCTCGGCCATGATCGACGCGCTCGCCGAAGAGCTCGGGAGGCTCGCCCCATGAGCCTGCGGATCGTCGTCACAGGCACCGATACCGGAATCGGCAAAACCGTCTTCGCCGCCGGCCTGACGGCCATGCTCGACGGCTGCTACTGGAAACCGGTGCAGGCTGGCCTCGATGAGGCGACCGATTCCGAAACGGTCGCCCGTCTGTCGGGGCTTCCGTCACATCGGATTCTGCCGGAGGCCTGGCGCTTGCGGACACCGGCCTCGCCACGTCTTGCAGCCGCGCTGGACGGCGTTGCGATCGAGCCCGAGGCGCTGGTCCCGCCAGCCTCCGCGCGTCCGCTCGTGATCGAAAGGGCAGGGGGCCTTCTGGTTCCGTTGACCCGTTCGACCCTGCTCATCGACGTCTTCGCTCGCTGGTGCTTGCCGGTTGTGCTTTGTGCCCGGACGGCGCTCGGCACGATCAATCACACGCTTTTGTCGATCGAGGCCCTGCGCCGGCGCTCGGTTCCGATCCTGGGCATCGCGCTCATCGGCGACGAGCACGAGGAAAACCGGCGCATCATCGCTGAGATGGGCGGCGTGCCGGTGCTCGGCCGGCTGCCCCAGCTCGATCCCTTGAGCGCGCACACGCTCGCAAAGGGCTTTGGCGAGAGCTTTCGGCTAGAAAGCTTCGTCTCCGAGGAGCGGCCGGCATGAGCAGCGGCCGTGCATCGCCGATCTGGCATCCCTTCACGCAGCATGCCTTGCAGCCGGTGATGACCGAGGTCGCCTCGGCCGAGGGCGCCCATCTCACGACCGCGGACGGCAGGCGCATCCTTGACGCGATCTCGTCCTGGTGGGTGATCACCCATGGCCATCGCCATCCTCGCATCGTCCAGGCCATCAAGGACCAGGCCGACCGGCTCGACCAGATCATCTTCGCCGGGCACACCCACGCGCCAGCGGAGCGGCTCGCCGAAAAGCTGGTCGCACTGGTGCCTGGGCTCGACCATGTCTTCTATTCGGACAGCGGCTCGACCAGCGTCGAGGTCGCTCTCAAGATGGCTCTTGGCTACTGGCGCAATATCGGCGCGCCGCGCAGCCGCATCGTCGTGATGGAGGGGAGCTATCACGGCGACACGATAGGGACGATGTCGGTCGGTGCGCGCGGCGTCTTCAATGCCGCCTACGAACTGTTCCTGTTTAATGTCGCGCGCATTCCCTTCCCGACATCGGGACGGGAGGAGGCGACGCTCGACGCCTTGGGCGCCGCCTGCCGCGAGGGCTCAGCCGCGGCGCTGATCGTCGAGCCGCTGGTGCTCGGTGCGGGCGGTATGCTGATGTATGGCGCGGATGTGCTGAGCGCCATGCGCCGCATCTGCGAGGCCCACGGCGTGCTCTTCATCGCCGGCGAGGTGATGACGGGATGGGGCCGCACGGGCACCCTGTTCGCCTACGAGCAGGCGGGCGTGGTGCCGGACATCGCCTGCTATTCCAAGGGACTCACCGGCGGTTCGCTGCCGCTCGCGGTCACCATGTGTCGGCGCAAGATCTTCGAGGCGCATTATTCGACCGACCGCGGCCGCACCTTCTTCCATTCGAGCTCCTATACGGCGAATCCCATCGCCTGCGCCGCCGCCTGTGCCAACCTCGAGATCTGGTCGGAGGAACCGGTCGCTGATCGTGTCGCAGGTTTGGCGCGGATGCAGGAAGCGGCGCTCGAATGCTTCCGCGATGACCACCGCTTTGAGAACATCCGTCGCGCGGGGACCATCACCGCGCTCGATCTCCGGGCGGACGATCCGGGCTACCTGGCGGGGATTGGGCCGCGGCTGCAGGCGTTTTTCCGCGAGCGCGACCTGCTGCTACGGCCGCTCGGCAACACGATCTACGTGCTGCCACCCTATTGCGTGACGCAAGGCGATCTCGACCTCGTCTATGCCGCGATCGGCGAAGCTGCCGACACGTTTGGAGCTGCCGCATGAACGGGCAATCGCGCATCGCCGGGCTGGGCCATTACGTGCCGGCGCGAACCGTGCTCAACGCGGAGATCGAGGCGGGGCTCGGGCTTGAGACCGGCTGGATCGAGGCGCGAACGGGCATCCGCGCCCGGCGTTGGGCCGAACCCGGCGAGACCCTGTCCGGAATGGCCGAGAAGGCGGGTGAGATGGCCCTGGACATGGCCGGAATCGACCGCGCCAGCGTCGGCCTCATGCTGTTGGCGACCTCGACGCCGGATCATCTGTTGCCGCCGAGCGCCCCATTGGTCGCTCACTGCCTCCGCCTGAGCGGCGCCGGGGCTGTCGACCTCGCCGGCGCCTGTGCCGGCTTTATCTATGCCCTGATCTTTGCCGACGGTTTCGTCCGGGCTCATGGCAAGCCTGCTCTCGTTGTCGCCGCCAACATCCTCAGCCGTCGCATCAATCCGAGCGAACGTGCGAGCGCGATCCTGTTTGCTGATGCAGCCGGCGCCGTTCTTCTGGTGCCATCGAGACAAGCTCGTGACGGCATCCTCGGCGACTCGCTCGCGGCGGATGGATCGGGTTATGGCCTGATCCAGATCCCCGCTGGTGGCAGCAACAAGCCTTTTGCCGGAGATCTCGATATCGCCGAGACCCGGATGACGATCGTCGACGGGCGCGCCGTGTTCAGCAAAGCGGTCTCGATGATGGTGCGCTGCTCCACCGAGGCCCTTGCCGCCGCTGCCCTCCAGTCTGACGCGGTGACCCGCTTCGTTCCACATCAGGCCAATGCGCGCATCTTCAACGCCGTGGCCGGTCAGATCGGCATTGAAGGCGGCCGTGTGATTACAAGCATCGCCGACTATGGCAACTCGTCGGCGGCCACGATCCCGCTGTCATTGTCCCTGGCTCATCAAGCCGAGCCGCTGCAGCGGGGTGAAAAGCTGCTGCTTGCAGCGGCAGGCGCCGGTTTGACAGGTGGCGCGGTTGTCGTTGGCGTTTAGTCGCTGGTAGGGGTTGGTATCGTATCGGCTTACATTTCGAACAACAGCGTCCCGCCGGCTGACCTTCCTGGCCTGATTGCTACCACTCACGCCGCCATCTCGGGCCTTGGCGCTGAACCCGCCCCTGTTGCCGAGGAGCGGCCGACACCGGCGGTTTTGGTAAAGAAGTCGATCATGGCGGAATTCTTGATCTGCCTGGAGTACGGCAAGAAGTTCAAGTCGCTCAAGCGTCACCTGCGCACGGCCTACGACATGTTGCCGGAGGACTATCGCGCGCGTTGGGGCCTCCCGCATGACTATCCGATGGTTGCGCCCGCCTATGCCGAGGCCCGCTCGACATTGGCCAAGAAAATGGGTTTGGGTTAGCAGCGGCGGACGACGGTGCGCGGCAAGACTGGCAAGGCGAACTGACCGCTCACAAAACGGAGAATGTGGATGACGAAAAACGAACTGGTTGCCGCGATCGCCGAAGATGCAGTGAAGAGCAAGACTGACGTATCGGCCGTCCTCTCTTCACTTGCCGGGGTCGTTTCAAAAGCGCTGAAGGCTGGCGGGGACGTGACGCTCGGTGGCGTTGGCAAGCTATCCTCCGCCAAGCGCGATGCCCGCCAGGCTCGCAACCCGTCGACCGGCGCGGTGATCGATGTACCAGCCAAGACCGTCGTGAAGTTCAAGGTTGCGAAGGACCTCGCAGACACCGTCGCCTGAGAACGGGCGCATCGTGCATGCGGGATGAGCGCGCTGGCCTGCTGACACAGGCCAGCGCAATGGTTCCAGATCGACCTAGGCGAGGGCCAACCGCTCCTAGCGTGCCTCGAGCAGAGTACCTGCCCGCCATGTGGGCTGGTTTCGTCTATTCGTGTCCCCTGACCAAACGGCTCGAGAGGCAGGATGTACTGCGTCTTTTGTACCTGTCGCTGACGGCCGCACGGATCCGGGGAAGCTCAAAATGAGACTCATACTGGAGTGCGCCCCTGCGGGTGGAGAGGATCAAGCTGCGGATTTGACCGTGACCCGGTGTATTGATCCTCGAACTGCTGCGGGCTGAGATAGCCGAGAGCGGAATGCAGTCGCTAGCTTGTGATCTGGCCTTCCGTGTGGGATTCTCGCTGAACGATGCCCGAACGAGCGCCATGAATGTTACCTTGAAGCAGATCCGGGCGTTCCTCGAGATCGCAAAACTGAACAGTTTCACGCGCGCGAGCGATCGCCTGAATACGACCCAATCATCTCTTTCGGTATTGATCCGCGAACTGGAGGCTGAGCTTGGGACCCGCCTTCTGGATCGCACCACCCGCAAGGTCGAAATTACCGAGGCCGGCCGCGAATTCGCTCCTTTTGCGGAGCGGATGCTTCTCGAACTGGAGACCGGGTTCACCGCAACCCGCGAACTAGCGGCGCGTAAGAAGGGCCGGCTGAGCCTCGCAGCTTCGCCGCTGGCCGCCGCGGCGCTATTGCCGAAACTCATCGCAAGCTTTCGATCTCTCTATCCGGGAATCAGCATCGCATTGGAGGAAGTTTCTCCCGAATTGTTGGCGTCGCGCGTGGCCGGCGGATTATACGATTGCGGGATCGGCGTCTTCGACACGCTCGACGACGGTTTGACGGCCATTTCCGCCCTTAACGAACGTCTCATGCTGATCTGCCCGAGCAACCACCCTCTCGCGTTGGCGCCGGATGTCGAATGGCGGCAGCTGGCCGATCACGACTTCATTGCCGTGACAGCGGACAATGCTGCTCGGCGCCGCATTGATCGCTATCTCGCGCTCGCCGGCGTCAATATCCGCCCGGCATTCGAGGTCAGGAACATGACTACAACCCTCGGCCTCGTGGCGGCCGAGATGGGGGTGGCGACCTGGCCTTCCTGGGCTGCAACGTTGGCAAGGGCCTATGACGTCGTTCTTCGGCCACTTGTGCGGCCTGAAGCCTTTCACACGATCTCAATCGTCATGTCCAAGGAACGGGCCCCGTCACCTGCCGTCGAGGCCTTCATCTCCGTCGTCAAGGAACAGGCAAACAACCTGATCGATCCATCGTAAGCCGTGCCGAGATCCGGCCGGCTGTCAGAAGACCCCGGAAAGCAGGGCGCCTACATAGAAGCCCACGCCAAGAACCAGATGGGAGACGGCGTTGACGAGGCGGAAGCGGGCCGGGTGCGGCAGCCTCTGCCCCGCTATGCCGAGGCCCAGGGCGGGCAGCATGACGAACCAAGCGGGCGCCAGCGTCAGCACACCTGCAACCAAGGCAGGCGGCAAGCTCGGTTCGCGCGCCCATTGCGCGCCGGCCACCCACAACAGAGCCAGCGCGAAGGCCACGCCGGTCACATAATGGACGATGGAACCGAGGGCTTGCTCGGCCCTCGAGAACGCCGGTGCTGTTCCGTCATGCCTGCGGACCGCATCCCGCCCCTGCAGGATGAGGCGCCCGAGTCGCGCCCAGACCGGCGGGCGAATGCCCCATAGCCGCCAAAGCAATTGCGCCCATATGTCGAAGATGGCGGTCGCGACCGCGCCCGTCACGAGCGCCTGAATGATGAGTTCCTTCAACAACGCTGCACCCCCGCCCGGAAATAGCTCGACTGACCGTCGCGACTGTCGTTGCCCTGCAGCCACTGGAGCGGCGAGTTCGGATCGATCGCAGAAGGCCGTACACCTGTAATCGCCGGGGCTCCATCCCGTTCGGCGATTGATCGTGGAAGCCGATACATTGAGTTGAAATCAGTATTTCACCTGGCAATGGGCTGGTGATCATAATGACCCTCATAGATCGAGCTTTGGCCCAGTTGATGCCAGACATGATTCTGCCCTTGCAGACCGAACTCGTTCCATGTCTGATTCCTTACTGGGTCTGACAAAACAATATTGGGGAAATGAAAGATGAAATTTGATAATCTCGTCAGGTTCGCGCCTGCTGTTCTGGCTATTGCGGCCGCCAGCGCTACATCATGTGGCGTCTATGCGCGGGAGTATTTGCCGCTCCCCAAGGAATTTGCAGGAAGAAGCTACTCGCCCGGCGTCGTAACGCATGGCGGCAAGCAGGTTTGGCTGGCGGGCGTGACCACGCTGCAGGACGAACAGGGCAAATCCCTCGCCGGTGATGTCGAAGGTCAGACCCGCTTCATCTTTCGCGAGATCGAACGCCAGCTCGTAAAGGCTGGCGGCAAGCTCGAGGACATCGTCACGATGACGGTCTACCTCACCGATGCGCGCAACGGCGCTCCGTTCCAGGCCGTTCGCAAGGAAGTATTCCCGAAGAATCCCCCGGCCAGCGCACAGATCACCGTGTCGGCGCTGGCGGTGCCCGGTTTCCTGATCGAAGTCCAGTGCGTCGCGGTGGTTGGCGACGAGAAATAGGGCCTCGCGACGGTGCTTGAATGTGCAAGTTGCCGTAGCCAGGTGCTGCAGGGCAGGCTGGCGCCTGCCGGCTTGTAAATCGAGCCGTCCGGCAAGCCTTCGCGCTGGCCGCGAGAGCGACCAATCTGATCGATCACGCACCCGCCGTCCGACAGGGCGGCCGAGGAGACCCGAAATGGGGCATGACGCCATCCATGAACTCGTGAGCAAGGCCGAGATCGCTCGGCTCATCCACACCTATCCGCGTGGGCTCGACCGGCTCGATCGTAAGCTCCTGCTTTCGATGGCCCATGAAACCGCGACGGTGGACTTCCCACCGCTCTTCTCGGGAAGCTGGGCCGATTATGTCGGCTTCCTGATGAAGGCCCATACGAGCATGCTGTATAACCGGCACAGCATGAGCAACATCCTCGTCGCGCTGAAGGGTGAGGGTGCCGTCAGCGAGACCTCGGCCACCGCGCATCTGATCGTCAAGCGCGAGGATGGGGACATCGAGGAGCGCACCGTCCATACGCGCTATCTCGATCGCTGGCGCTTCGATGACGGGCGCTGGTCGCTGGCGCATCGCCGCACCATCCGCGACTACCGCCAGGTCAGGATCATCACGGCCGCGGAGCTCGCCGCCACGACCGAATACGCCAATGCCGGCGCGATCGGCCGGCAGGACCCGTCCTACGCCCATTTCGGCGAATAGGCCGCCGCTTCATTTCGAACTCGAGGATATGCGGAGCGCCATGATGGGCAGGAAGCTGATTAGGAACGGCCAGGTCGTCACCATGGACCGCGCCATCGGCGATTTCGCCGCCGCGGACGTGCTGCTGGAGGATGATCGCATCGTCGCGGTCGGACCCGGAATCGTCGCCGATGTCGACGAGACGATCGAGGCTGGTAGCATGATCGTGATGCCGGGGCTGGTCAACGCCCATCTCCACACCTGGCAGACCGGGCTGCGCTCGATCGGAGCGGACTGGACCGGTCCCGACTATCATCGGATCATGCATGGCAACATGGCTACGCGGTTCCAGCCGGAGGATAACTATATCGGCACGCTGGTCGGGGCGCTCGAACAGCTCAATGCCGGCGTCACCACGCTCTTCGACTGGTGCCACAACATCACCTCGATCGAGCACGCCGAGCGCTCGGTCGATGCGCTGGAGGAGAGCGGGCTGCGCGCCGTCTTCGGCCATGGCACAGCCAAGCCGCTCAAGACCGCGTCCAACATCCCCTTCACCCATGAGCCGCATCCGCGCGATCGGCTGGAAAGGCTGCGGCGCGAACGCTTTTCCTCCGACGACCGCCGCGTCACCCTGGCTGCGGCGATCCTCGGCCCGCAATTCTCTGTGCCGGAGGTGGTCGAGCACGACTTCAGGCTGGTGCGGGAGCTGGGCCTGCTGTCGAGCTCGCATGCCGCGCGCCGACCGGCAGACCAGGTCTCGCCGGAAGGCTATCGGATCGCTGCGCGGCTTGGCCTGCTGGACGAGAACCACAACGTCGTCCATGGCAATTACATCGACGACGAGCAGCTCAAGCTGATCGTCGATTCCGGCGCTTCCTTCACGGTGACGTCGATGATCGAGCTGCACGTCCACCCAGCCGATCCGGTGACGGGGCGCATTCGCGCGCTCGGCGCCCTGCCCTCGCTCGGGGTCGACAGCATCCCGGCCGCGAACAGCGACATGTTCAACGAGATGCGCTTCGCGATGGTGTATCAGCGGGCGCTCGAGCACCGCGCCAATTATGCGCTGGGGCTGCCGCCGCTGACGCAATTGCCGGTGCGGTCGCGCGCCGCCCTCGAATGGGCGACGATCGGCGGGGCCAAGGCGATGCGGCTGGACAACCGCATCGGCAGCCTGACGCCGGGCAAGAAGGCGGATGTGATCCTGCTCAATGCCTCGGATTTCAACCTGTTTCCGGTGCATGATCCGGTCGGGACGATCGTGCAGCAGGGCTGCGCCCACAGCGTCGACACCGTCATCGTCGATGGGCACGTGCTCAAGCGCGGCGGCGTGCTGGGCTACGACGCCGCCCTGCTGCGCCGCAAGGCCGAAAAGCTGGAGGCATCCGCGGCGCGGATCATCCGGGAATCGGGCTACGTGCCGATGGCCGCATAACAAGAGCCAAGCTCAGTGCAAAACGGGAGAGATCAGATGTCGGTGCGCGCGAAATCGCAACGCTCGTCGGTTCGCGTCGTCGTCGCGGCGGCGCTCGGAAACGCCCTGGAGTGGTTCGACTTCATCATTTACGGCTATCTGGCCGTCATCCTGTCGCGGCTGTTCTTTCCCGCCGCTGACCAGAACATCGCCCTGATGCTGACGCTAGCGACCTTCGCGGTCGGCTTTGTGATGCGGCCGGTCGGTGCGCTCGTAATGGGCTACTATGCCGACCGGAAGGGGCGCCGCAACGCGTTGACGATCACGATCTGGATCATGGCGCTGGCCACCGCCATGATCGGCTTCGCGCCGACCTATGCGGCGGTCGGGGTGCTGGCGCCGATCGTCGTGCTGACGGCCCGTCTGATGCAGGGCTTCGCCGCCTCCGGCGAGTACGGCAGCGCGGTCTCGCTGCTGGCGGAATCGGCGCCGCCAAACCGCAAGGCCACCTTCGTCGCCTGGCAGATGGCGAGCACGCTGCTGGCCGTGGTCTTCGCCGGCTTCGTCGGCTTCCTTCTGTTTAACACGCTGACGCCGCAGCAGATGGGCGAATGGGGCTGGCGCGTGCCCTTCATCTTCGGGCTGCTGATCGCTCCCGTCGGCTATTACATCCGGCGCCATGTCGACGAGACGCTTGACGTCGCGAGCGTCGCCCGGACGTCCTGGACGGACGACATCCGCGACATCTGGACGAACCAGCGCCGCGCCTTGCTGACGTCCTTCGCCCTGCTCGCCTTCGGCGGCGGCAATTTCTACATCATGTTCATCTACATGCCGACCTTCGCGGTCCGCGAGCTCAATCTCGGCCTGAACGCGCCCTTCATCAGCACGCTGGTGGCTGGCATACTCTCGGCCGCCGGCGCAATCTTCTGGGCCGGCCGCGTCGATCGCGGCGCCTCGCCGCGACTGCTCTATGGCTGCGCGACCTTGGCGATCCTGCTGATCGTCTATCCGCTCTATGCCTGGATCATCCAGGCGCCGACGCTCTGGGGCCTCGTTGCGCTGCAGGTCGCGCTAGCCATTCCCGGCAGCGTCATCGTCGGCCTCGGCATCGTGATGAACGCCGCGCTGTTCGAGCCGCGCATCCGGGCCTCGGTGCTGGGTTTCAACTTCAACGTCTCCAACAGCATCTTCGGCGGCGCCGCCCCCCTGATGGTGAGCTACGCGGTCGCCGCGACCGGCAACAAGGCAGCCGCGGCCTATTACGTCATCCTCGTCGGACTGATCGGGCTGGTCGGCGTCTGCTTCCTGCCCGGCAAGGCTCGCGCCGCGAGGCCACAGGAGCAGTTGAGCGAGCCGAATGGCGCTCCCGCATAGGGGGGCGCGGGCCGCTCCGGTCCTTCGCGAGACAACAATCAACAAGGGGAGATTCCGCAATGTTCAACCATGACGAAGCCATGTCCCGGCGTGCGATCCTGCTGGGAGGCGCAGCGGCGCTCGCCGCGACGGCGACCGCAAGCTCCGGGCTCGCCCAGGCGCAGCCGGAAGGCCGCTCCCGGATCGACACGCATCATCACATCTTCCCGCCGAAATACCTGGACGAGGTGCGCGAGAGGATCATCGCCCAGGCACAGGGCCTTCCGACCGACACGATGACGGGCTGGACGCCGCAGCGCTCGCTGGAGGAGATGGAGCGCAGCCGCGTCGACAAGGCGGTCGTTTCAGTGGCGGCGCCCGGCGTCTTCTTTGGAGATGTCGAGCAGGGCAGGCGGCTGGCGAAGGCCTGCGTCGACTACGGCGCCGACATGATCCAGAAAAACCCGGGCCGTTTCGGCATGTTCGCGCCGATCCCGTTGCCGGACGTCGAGGGCAGCCTGAAAGCCATCGAATATGCGCTCGACGTGCTGAAGCTGGACGGCATCGGCATCCTGACGAGCTATGGCTCGCGCTGGCCGGGAGACCCCGCCTTCGCGGAGGTTTTCGACGAATTAAACCGGCGCAAGGCCACGGTGTTCGTCCATCCGCTGGCGCCGGATTGCTGCGGTAACCTGCAGGAAGGCGTGTCCTCCGCGCTGATCGAGTTCCCGACCGACACGACGCGCTGCATCACCAGCCTCCTGTTCAGCGGCACGCTCACTCGCTGCCAGGATATCAACTTCATCTTCGCCCAGGGCGGCGGAACTCTGCCCTTCCTGGCTGGGCGCCTGAACGCGGCGATGTTCTTCGTCCCCGGGCTGCGCGAGAAGCTGCCGAATGGCATGCTGCATGAATTGAAGCGGCTCAATTACGACGTGGTGTCGATGGCGAACCCGATCTCGATCGCGGCCCTCCTCCAGCTCGTGCCGAGCCGGCAGCTCTTCTTCGGCAGCGACTTTCCTTATCTTTCCGGCAAGGTCGTCGCAGAGGGCCTCGAGAAGATCGACCTGCTTTCGGCGGCCGATGTGGGGAAGATCGAGCGTGAGAACGCGCTTCGGCTTCTCAAGAAGGCCTGAGGAACCGCATCGCTCGCGGATGAGCTGCACATGCCTCCGTTGGATCGGAGCACGAGCAGCTTTCAGGCTGCTGCGATCTCCACTCCCAATGACTTCCGGAGCCAGGCACCGCCCTCCGGCATCGACACCTTGCCAGTGCGGGGACGCCGGCGCCCTTTAGAAGGACGACAACGGCGTCTGGAAGGGAACGGCCACTCACTCCGGCGCGCAGGTCAACGTCTCCGTCGACTATCGCGGCAACATCACCCGCAATTGATCGGTGCTGCTGGCACCCCGAACCTTGAAGACGATAATGACACGAACCATCACCCGTTCCTACGACAACTACGAAACCGCCCGCTGGGTCGTCGAGCTGCTGGATGCCGCAGGCGTCTCCAGCAGCGATGTCAGTATCGTCGGCCGCGATGGCAAGACAGGCGAGACCAACGCAGCTGAAGGCGCCGGCATCGGCGGCGCCGCGGGCTTGCTCGCCGGCCTCGGCATGCTGGCCATCCCTGGCATCGGCCCCGTCGTCGCCGCGGGCTGGCTTGCCTCGACCGCCGCAGGTGCGGTCGCTGGTGCCGCTGCTGGCGGACTGGTCGGCTCCTTTGTGAAGGGAGGCCACGACAAAGACGGGGCCGCGTACTACGCCGAGACTGTTCGCGGCGGCGGTTCAGTCGTTTCGGTGCGGACCGAGCCGGAGCACGAGGCCACCGTCGAGGCTATTCTCGACGGCGCGACTCCCATCGATCGTACGATCCGAGAGGCAGAGTACCGCGCCGGTGGTTGGAAACGCTTCGACGAGAACGCCGGGCCTTATCGCCCTGCAGTGGTATGATCGACTGCAATTAAGAGACGGCCCTGGGTTCACAGGGGCCTTTTTCTTGGTCAGGCCGATGGAGTGCGCCCATTGAGGCGGACATGGTGACGATCAGCAATTGACCGGGGAGCCGGGTTTTCGAAGGATGAAAGCCCATGGTTCGACATCGTTCCCACAGCATCGAGTTCAAGCGCCAGGTGGCGCAGGACTACCTGGCGGGTGAGATGCTTCACAGCCTCGCCCGACGACATGATCTGTCGCGCAACCTGATCCGCATCTGATCCAGAAGTTCGAGAGGATCGGCAATGTTCGAGCGCTTGGTCAGTTTCGGGGCTGTGCGTGAGCTCTCCGGGCGTGCCAGCTTTCGGCTTTACGGGCTCTAGAGCATGGCCAAACGCGCCCAGGGGGAGGAATTTTTCGACGCCGAGCTGGCGGATCTGCCGCCGGAGATTCGGTGGCGTGAATGGATGGGGCGCGTTGAAGCCGTCATCTTCGCGTCGCCGGAACCGGTCGGCCGACAGGCCCTGGCGCGCGTCGTCGGCCGCGACTGCAGTATCGATCTGCTGATCGCTGACATCCGCGATGAGTTGGCCGGCCGACCCTACGAGCTCGTTTCTGTCGCCGGCGGCTGGCAGCACCGGACGAAGAAGGGATTCGC
>NZ_JBFRDZ010000029.1:0-39269 GCF_052114025.1 Allobosea sp. RAF48 | reverse complement strand
GGCTCCGGCGGCCGAGCCGGAGCGGCTGCGCAAGCTCGCCGAGGCCGCCTTCGCCCAGTCCAAGGCCGCCCCCGCCCCGCGCAAGGTCGCCAATGGCCGCGCCCAGGACGCAGGCTGGGAAGAGTTCTGAGGCGGGAAGGCCCGCCCGACACGACACGACCCGGCGCCCCGAAAGGGCGCCGTTTTTCGTCGATCTCGAATTTTCTGGGCGGCGGCACCTTGCGCCGAGCCGGTATCGACCTATCTCTGCGACAGGCGCCGGGACTTCATGCCCCTTCAAGACGCCGACATCGCAAACAGATTCGTGACGACCGTCGTGCCGCCTTCCTCGGAATCGGCAGATGCTTCGCCGCTTGCTGACAGGTCCCGACGGGGATGTCTGCGACAAGCGGTTTCAGCCGTCACCAGAACAGGGAGACGAAAACCATGCCATTCAGCCAGGTTCTTCAGACTCTCGGCCAGCTCGCCTCCGGCTTTACGCAAGCCAGCCGCCCCACCCGCCTGCTCGAGATCGATCTCGAGGACAGGGGCGGCCCAACCCCCTTCGAGCAGGCCGCCATCGGGACGTGGAAAACCGAGGACGGGTCGATTCTGATCGATCTGCGGCCGGACGGGCAGTTCCACAAGGCCAAACCGGCTGCCGGCGCCCAGCATCGCGGCCGCTATGCGGTCGATCGCTCGAAGCTCTATTTCGAGGGCGAGACCGGATGGGTCGCGCTGGGCAAGCTCAAGCGCGGTACGCTCAGCATCGGCGAGAAGCACTTCCGCAAAGCGTAACGCGACGCCAAACAAGCTACAAAAGGGCCGTGCCTTCGCGAGAAGGCACGGCCCTTTCTTTTTCGGAGTCGTTCGCAGCGCCGGTTAGTAGCCGACCGTGAAGCGGCGGCGGCTATGAGCGGGCTTTTCCAGTTCATCGACGAGTGCGATGGCGTAGTCCTCCGCCGAGATCGCGCTGTTGCCCTTGCCGTCGACCAGGAGCAGGTCGGTGCCGAGCCGGAACTTGCCGGTGCGCTCACCCGGCTGGATCAGCGCCGAAGGCGAGAGGAAGGTCCAGTCCAGGCCCTGCTCCAGCTTCAGCAGATCGAGGAAGACGCCACCTTTCTTCGCCTCGTCGAGATAGGCGGCCGGAAATTCCGGCGTATCGAAGAGCTTGACGCCCGGCGCCACTTCGAGGCTGCCGGCCCCGCCGACGACGAGATAACGCTTCACGCCCGATTGCTTCACGGCCGCGAGCAGGAGCTCCGGATCGCTGGCGGTGAAATGGACGGCGCTGATCACCGCGTCATGGCCGGCAAGGAGCTTCGCCAGCCCGTCCTTGTCGAAGATATCCCCCTTGACGGCAGTGACGCCGGGCGAGGCCGCGACCTTCTCCGGATTGCGGACAATGGCGGTGACGGCGTGGCCGCGCGACGACAGCTCAGCGAGCAGGCGCGAGCCGATAAATCCGCTGGCGCCGATCAGTGCGACTTTCATGACAGAGGCTCCTTGTTATGGTATCTGGTAGATACCTGCACTCCAATGGAACCTATCTGGTCATGCCGCGCTGCCCCGTAAAGTAGGCACTTTCGCGCGACATGGTCACCTCTCGGAAACCGCCATGCTCAGACGTCCCGACCCTTTCCAGGCGCTTTGCCCGACGCGGCGCGTGCTCGACCGCATCGGCGACACCTGGGCCGTGCTGATCCTGATCGCGCTCGACGACGGCACGCTGCGCTTCAACGAACTCAGGCGCCGGATCGAGAACATCTCGCAGAAGATGCTGTCGCAGACGCTGAAGAGCCTCGAACGCGACGGGTTGGTCCGGCGCGAGGTCTTTCCGACCGTGCCGGTCACCGTCGAGTATTCGTTGACCGAGCTCGGACGCACGCTGTCGCAGACGGTGCATCAGCTCACCCTCTGGGCGGAAGCCCATATCGGCGAGGTCGAGGAAGCGCAGCGACGCTATGACCGCGGCTTGCCGCCGTCGGCAAGCGTTCGCATTCCGGTCCCGCTCACCCCCCGGTAAGCGACTTGCCCGCCGTGAAGAAGCCGCTCCAGAGATCGGGCGGCAACGCGCCATCGAGGATGTCGCGGGCCTTGAAGGCATCAGGCTCCAGGCGGGAAATGTCACCCCACGCCACCGGCATCGCCAGTGTCGCGCCCGGCCGGGCGCGGGTCGAATAGGGGGCGATCGCGGTCGCACCGCGGCCATTGCGGAGATAGTCGATGAAGATGCGGCCACGCCGCGCCTTCTTCGACAGAGTCGCGGTGTAGAGCTTCGGCTCGGCCTGCTCCATCGCCTTTGCGAAATCGCGGGCGAAACCCCTGACGCGTTCCCAATCCGCTTTCGGCTTCAACGGCAACACGACATGAAAACCCTTGCCGCCGGAGACCTTCAGCAAGCTTTCGAAGCCGAGTTCGTCGAGATGGCGGCGGATCGTCAGCGCCGCCTCCCGCACGCGCTCGATCGGCACGCCCGTGTCGGGATCGAGATCGAAGATGATCTGGTCCGGGGTCTCGATAGCGTCCATGGTCGCACCCCAGACATGGATCTCGACCGTGCCGAGCTGGACGAGAGCGGCGAGCCCATCGAAATCCTCGATGTAGATCAGCTCCTCCCCGTCGGAATCCTGGCGGCGTTTGACGGCCTCGTGCAGGCCCGGGCCTGCGTGTTTCTGGAAGAAACGGGAGCCTTCGATGCCGTTCGGCGCGCGCACGAGGCTGAGCGGACGGCCCACGACGAAGCGCTGCATCAGCGGCCAGATTTTCGCGTAATAGGCGAGCAAATCCTGCTTGGTGAAGCCGATATCCGGCCAGAGCGGCTTGTCCGGGCTCGACAGTTTCACGACGGTCTGCACCGGCGCCGCCTTTTTGGAAGAAGCTGGTGCGGCCTTGCTGCCTCTCGTCTTCTCCGGGACCGGTTCGGCCGGCATCTCGGCGACGATCTCCTCGGCCGGCTTGTCCTCGCGCAGCCCCAGGAACGAGGCGTGGCGCAAGGTCTTCGAAGCCGTCCAGGCGCGGAACTCGACCTCTGCAACCAACTCGGGCTTCACCCAGACGACGCCGCGCTCGCGGCCCGCGGCGCCCTTGAAAGGCGAGCTGTCGGTCGCGATCGCATCGAGCCTGGCCTTCAGCGCGGCGGCCGACTTCGCGGTGAAGCCGGTGCCGACGCGACCCGCGGGCTTCAGCTCGCCATCCTCATAATAGCCTGCGACGATCGAACCGAGATTGCGCGGGGAGGCCTGCGACGGGGCATAACCGGCGATCACGAATTCCTGGCGCTGCGTGCATTTCGACTTGATCCAGTCGCGGCCGCGCCCGCTGCGATAGGGCGCATCCGCCCGTTTCGAGATCACGCCTTCGAGCCCCATGCGGCAGGCATGGTTCAGCATGGTCTGGCCGGGCTCGACGAAATGCTCGCTGTAGCGCAGCGGCCCATCGGCCGGGCTGCCCTCCAGGAGGTGCTGTAGCCTTTCCTTGCGCGCGAGCAGCGGCTCGTCGCGCAGATCCTCGCCATCCAGATGGATGAGATCGAAGGCGAAGTAAGCGAGGCCGCCGGTCTTTCCTTCCGAGAGCGCCTGCTGCAGGGCAGAGAAGGACGAGATGCCGTTGGAGCCGAGCGCAACGACCTCGCCGTCGATCAGCGCGGTCTCGCAGGGCAGGCCGGCCAGCGCCGCGACAAGGCTCCTGCCGAAGCGGGCCGTCCAGTCGAGGCCCGAGCGCGTGAGCAGCTTGACGTCGCCGTGGTCGATGCGGGCTTCCAGCCGGTAGCCGTCGAACTTGACCTCGTGCAGCCAGCTTTCGCCGGTCGGCGGCTTCTCCTGCAAGGTCGCGAGGCAGGGCTCGACGAAGGGCGGGAGATCCTCTTCGTCTCTCCGCCGCCTTGCCTTTCGGACGGGCTTCGCCGCAGCGGCCGCCTGCTTTGCAGGCTTGGTCGTGTCCCAGACGGCGCCTCTGTCGGCGTCGGCGCCGATCTGCTCGACCGAGAGGCCCGATTTCACCGAATTCGGCTCGGTCTCGAGGATATCCGCGTCGGTGCGGGCGAATTCGTCCTCCGACTTGATCAGCAGCCAATTGTCGCGCTTCTCGCCACGCCGGGGCTTCAGCCGCACGAGATGCCAGCGCCCCCGCAGCTTGTGGCCCTCCAGCGCGAAGGCGAGGTGGCCCTTCTTCATGCCGGCCGCCGGATCCCCCTCCGGAATCCATTGGCCCTCGTCCCAGACGATAACCGAGCCGCCCCCGTACTGGCCGGCCGGAATCGTGCCCTCGAAGCCGCCATATTCGAGCGGGTGATCCTCGACGTGAACAGCCAGACGCTTCTCGGCCGGGTCGAGGCTCGGGCCGCGCGTCACCGCCCAGGACCAGAGCGCGCCGCCATGCTCGAGCCTGAAATCATAGTGCAGGCGCCGGGCTGCGTGCTTCTGGACGACGAAGGCGCCGCCCTGCGCGGCAGATTTCTTGCCCGTCTTCGCAGCGCCTTTCGGCTCCCGGGTGCGAGAGAAGTCGCGCTTGGAACGATAGAGATCGAGCGTGGACATCAGTCCTCCTCGGAGTCCGCCTGAACTGCGCAGCCCTCGTCCGGCGGAGCTGCCGCAGGCTGCATCTCGACGGACGCTCCAGATGCTTCGCGAGCTTCCTGAAATATCTTTCGAGATGCCGTTCCGGCGGAATGGCATCGCGAAAGACGACGGCTCGTTGAAGTCCCAATCAGATGTCTCGCGCCCTCGCCCATCATGGTGCTCAGGCTCTCTTGCGCGTCTTGCCCGCGGAGCCCTTGACCGCAGGCTTGGCCGCCTTCGCGGATTTGGAACCTGATGCCGGCGCGCCTTTGCTCCCGCCTTCGCCCGCAAGGCTCTTCTTCAGCGCATCGAAGAGGTTGACGACATTGGCGGGTCGTTCAGCCGCCCGCACGACCGGTGGCTTGCGGCCCTTGCGCTTGGCCTCGATCAGTTCGAGCAGCGCGTCCTCGTAGCGATCCTCGAAGCCGGAGGGGTCGAAGGCCGCCTCCTTCTTCTCGATGATATGGGTGGCGAGGTCGATCAGCTCGGGGTCGCTCTTCTGCTTGCCCAGCCCCTCGAAGATCTCGGCGGGCTTCCGGACCGTCTTGTCGTAGCGCAGCGTCGTCAACAGCAGGCCCTTGTCGAAGGGTTCGATCATCACCGGCCGCTCGCGGCGATAGAGCACGATGCGGGCGATGCCTGCCTTCTTCTGCTTCGCCATCGCCTCGCGAATCACGGCAAAGGCCTCCTCCGAGACCTCGTCGGCCGGCGTGACGTAGTAGGGTGTATCGAAATAGATCTGCGGAATGCCGGCGCGATCGACGAAACTCTCGATCGACAGCGTATGCGAGGATTCGATCTGGACCGCGTCGATCTCGTCCTCCTCGATCAGCAGATACTCGTCGTCCCCGACCTCGTAGCCCTTGACCTCGTCGTCGTTAGCGACCGGCTTGCCGGTGACGCTGTCGATATATTGCCGCCGCACCGTGTTGCCGGTCTTGCGGTTGATGATGCGGAAGGAGACCTTCTCGCTCTGGCTGGTGGCGCCGGTGAGCTCGACCGCGCAGGAGACGAGTGAGAGCTTGAGATAGCCCTTCCATGCAGGACGCGGCGCCATCAGACGACCTCCCCCGCGATCGGCCTGATCCCCGCGCCATGATGCCTGATGCAAACGCGCATGACACGACCCCGCGGTCTGGAATGACGATAGCGAGTCAAACCGGCGTCCGGCGCTCCTGTTCCGCACGGCGCTGGCGTTTCCGTCGATTTCGTGTATATGCCCCGCATCCGGCCCGAAAAAGCCGGCTGCGCGACCCCTCCGCGATGAGGCGGCTCGCGGATTTCGGACCTCGCTGGACGACATCCCGGCCTGGCCCGCCAGATCAACCCGAACAGAGGATATCCCGATGTCGATCACTGCCGAGCGCAAGACCGCCCTGCTTCAGGAATACGCCACCAAGCCGAACGACACCGGCTCGCCGGAAGTGCAGGTCGCGATCCTGACCGAGCGCATCAACAATCTGACCGGCCACTTCAAGTCGCACGCGAAGGACAACCACTCCCGCCGCGGCCTGCTCAAGCTGGTCTCGCAGCGCCGTTCGCTGCTCGACTACCTCAAGGGCAAGGAAGAAGCCCGCTACAAGACGCTGATCGAGCGGCTCGGCATCCGCCGCTGATCGAAGGCTGAAAACCGTTTCCGCCCGGTGCGCCATGCTCCGGGCGGCTCCTTTTCAGGTGAAGCCGCCATGGGCGGCACGCCTGCCTGCCGCGGCGGCCGCATGGGGCGGCCCTCCCGCGTGACCCGCCGGGCGCCGCAGACGTCCATGGCAGGATCGCCGAGCGCTCGGGCGCACAGCCTTTCCCACCCGAGTGTTCCGCCGTCTTGCCCATGGGCCTGAAGGCACCGGACGGGTCGAACCCGACCGAAAGACGAAACACATGTTCGACATCCAAACCGAAGAACTGATCTGGGGCGGCCGCAAGCTCGTCCTCGAAACCGGCAAGGTCGCCCGCCAGGCCGACGGCGCCGTGATGGCCACCTATGGCGAGACCGTCGTGCTCGCGACCGTCGTCTCGGCCAAGGAGCCGAAGCCCGGCTTCGACTTCTTCCCGCTGACCGTCAACTATCAGGAAAAGACCTTCGCGGCCGGCCGCATCCCCGGCGGCTACTTCAAGCGCGAAGGGCGCCCGAGCGAGAAGGAGACGCTGGTCTCCCGCCTGATCGACCGGCCGATCCGCCCGCTCTTCGTCCAGGGCTACAAGAACGACACGCAGGTCGTCGTCACCGTTCTGCAGCATGACCTGGAGAACGATCCCGACATCCTCGCGATGGTCGCCACCTCGGCAGCGCTCACCCTTTCCGGCGTGCCCTTCATGGGCCCGATCGGCGGCGCCCGCGTCGGCTATATCGACGGCGCCTACAAGCTGAACCCGACCATCGAAGAGATGAAGGAATCGGCTCTCGACCTCGTCGTCGCCGGCACACAGGACGCCGTGATGATGGTCGAGTCCGAGGCTAAGGAGCTGACCGAGGAGGTCATGCTTGGCGCCGTGATGTTCGGCCACAAGCACTTCCAGCCGGTGATCGATGCCATCATCCGCCTGGCCGAGAAGGCCGCCAAGGAGCCGCGCGACTTCAGCCCGCCGGATGATTCCGCCATTCTCGACGCGATCATGAAGGTCGGCGAAGCCGAGCTGCGCGCCGCCTACAAGATCACCGCCAAGGCCGAACGCTACAAGGCGGTCGACGCCGTCAAGGCCAAGGTCGTCGCTGCGCTGGTCTCCGATACGCCGGACGGCGTCGCCACCTTCCCGAAGGACAAGGTCGGCGCGCAGTTCAAGGAAGCCCAGGCCAAGATCGTGCGCTGGAACATCCTCGATGACGGCATCCGCATCGACGGCCGCGACGGCAAGACCGTGCGTCCGATCGTGGCGGAAGCCGGCGTCCTGCCGCGCACCCACGGCTCGGCGCTGTTCACACGCGGCGAGACGCAGGCGCTGGTCGTGACCACGCTCGGCACCGGCGACGACGAGCAGTTCATCGACTCGCTGGAAGGCACCTACAAGGAGACCTTCCTGCTGCACTACAACTTCCCTCCCTACTCCGTCGGAGAGACCGGCCGCATGGGTTCGCCCGGCCGCCGCGAGATCGGCCATGGCAAGCTCGCCTGGCGCGCCATCCACCCGATGCTGCCGGGCAAGGGCGAGTTCCCCTACACGCTGCGCGTCGTCTCGGAGATCACCGAGTCGAACGGCTCCTCCTCGATGGCCACCGTCTGCGGCACCTCGCTGGCGCTGATGGATGCCGGCGTGCCGCTGAAGGCACCGGTCGCGGGCATCGCGATGGGCCTCATCCTGGAAGGCAAGCGCTTCGCCGTGCTCTCCGACATCCTCGGTGACGAGGATCATCTCGGCGACATGGACTTCAAGGTCGCCGGCACGGGCGAGGGCATCACCTCGCTGCAGATGGACATCAAGATCGCCGGCATCACCGAGGAGATCATGAAGGTCGCCCTCGAGCAGGCCAAGGGCGGACGCGAGCACATCCTCGGCGAGATGAGCAAGGCCCTCTCGGCCTCGCGCAGCCAGCTCGGCGAGTTCGCGCCGCGCATCGAGACGATGAAGATCCCGGTCGACAAGATCCGTGAAGTCATCGGCTCCGGCGGCAAGGTCATCCGCGAGATCGTCGAGAAGACCGGCGCCAAGGTGAACATCGAGGATGACGGCACCATCAAGATCGCCTCGGCCGACGGCAAGTCGATCGAAGCCGCGATCAAGTGGATCAAGTCGATCGTCTCGGAAGCCGAAGTCGGCATGATCTATGACGGCACGGTCGTGAAGATCATGGAGTTCGGCGCCTTCGTGAACTTCTTCGGCGCCAAGGACGGCCTCGTCCACATCTCCGAACTCGCCCCGCGCCGCGTCCAGAAGGTGCAGGACGTCGTCAAGGAAGGCGACAAGGTCAAGGTGAAGTTCCTCGGCATGGACGAGCGCGGCAAGATCCGCCTCTCGATGAAGGTCGTCGACCAGGAAACCGGCGAGGACATCACCGAGAAGCTCAAGGCCGAGCGCGACGCCGAGAAGGCTCGCGAGAAGCAGCAGGCCGAGTAAGCCGACGCATCACGCGATTCACGTGAAACGAGACGCCCCGCATCTTCCGATGCGGGGCGTTTTGCTTTGGCCCGGAGAGAACTGCCGTCATGCTCGGGCTTGACCCGAGCATCTCAGGCCGAGGGATGCTCCCGCGCTGCCTCGTCCTGAGATTCTCGGGTCGCCGCTACGCGGCGCCCGAGAATGACGGCCTGTCTCCGAGGAGGTGACGCGCCGCCGTCAATAGTCTAGACATACGCCGATCCATGGAGACCGGCATGTCCGACCACCGCATCGCCTCGCTCGACGATCTCGCTCGCGCCTATCCCAATCCGCTCGCGCCGGCCTCGGTCTTCAAGGAGATCGATCATGTCGACGACAATTATGCAGCGCTGATCGCCGCCTCGCCGTTTTTCGTGCTCGCGACGGTCGGTCCGGAAGGGCTGGATTGTTCACCGCGCGGGGATCTGCCGGGCTTTGTCACGGTCAGGGACGCCAAAACACTCCTCATTCCCGACAGAAAAGGCAATAACCGGCTGGATTCGTTGAAGAATATCCTGTTCGACGATCGAATCGGAATGCTCTTCCTGATCCCCGGTTACGGCGAGACACTGCGCGTGAACGGACGCGCCGAGCTATCCTGCGATCCTGAGTTGTGCGCCGGGTTCGAGATGGCCGGGAAGCTACCGGCGAGCGTGATGATCGTCCATGTCGAGTCCGTCTACTTCCAGTGCTCGCGCGCGGTGGTGCGGGCAGAGCTCTGGAACCCGGAGCGGCAGGTCGACAAGCGGACTCTGCCCTCGCCCGGCACGATCCTGCGCGACATCACCGCGCGCAACGCCGCCGTCGAGACCTTCGACGGCGGGGCTTACGACGCGGCGCTGCCGGCGCGGGTCAAGGCAACGCTGTATTGAGGGGCCGCAGCTTTTCTTTTCCCCTCCGGGGAGAAGGCGGCAGGGCGAAGTCGCAGGGCTGAGGGCAGAGCCTCAGCCGAAAACAGGAAAGGGCCGCATTCGCGACCCTTCCCTCATCCGTCTGGTCCGCAGACACCTTCTGCCCGGAGGGGAGAAGGAAAAGCTCACAACAGCCCTTCGTTCCCCGCCAGCGTCTTCAGGCCGACATCCGGCCGGGCACCGATATGGGAAATGATCTCGGCCGCCGCCAGAGCGCCAAGGCGCAGGCAGTCGCGGGTCTCGCGGCCCGAGGTCAGGCCGAACAGGAAACCGGCGGCAAAGAGATCGCCGGCGCCGGTCGCATCGACAACGCGATCAACGGGGAAAACCGGCTCCTCGATGATTCCCTCCGGCGTCAGGGCCAGCGCGCCCTTCTCGGAGCGGGTCACGACCGCGAGGATGTTCTCAGAGCGCAGCCAGGACAGGGCCGTGTCGAAATCCCCGGTCTCGTAGAGGCTCTTGAGCTCGTGCTCATTGGCAAAGACGAGATCGACCATGCGGTTGCGGATCAGGCCGATGAATTCGTCGCGATAGCGGTCGACGCAGAAGGAATCGGACAGGGTGATGGCGACGCGGCCGCCTGCCCTGTGCGCGACCTCGGAAGCCTTGCGGAAGGCCTCCTTCGCCGCCGGCGGGTCCCAGAGATAGCCTTCGAGGTAGATGATGTCGGCGTTCTCGACGGCCTTCTCGTCGACATCGGCGACGGAGAGACCCTGGCAGGCACCGAGATAGGTGTTCATCGTGCGCTCGCCATCGGGGGTGACGATGATGAAGGAGCGCGCGGTAGCCGGGCCGTCAGCAGCCGCAGCCGTATCGAAGGCGACGCCGAGCGAGGTCAGGTCATGGCGGTAGAGCTTGCCGAGCTCGTCGGCCTTGACCTTGCCGATGAAGGCGCCCTTGCCGCCGAAGGAAGCGAGGCCGGCGATGGTGTTTGCAGCCGAGCCGCCGGAGATGATGCGCGCCGGACCCATCGCCGCATAGAGCGATTCCGCACGGTTCTCGTCGATCAGCATCATCGCGCCCTTGGTCAGCTTCTGCGCGGCGAGGAAATCCTCCTCGGCCGAAGCCAGGACATCGACGATGGCGTTGCCGAGGGCGAGGACGTCCGTGCGGGTCTTGGTCATGAGCTGTCTTGTCCGGAATTGCGCGGCCGAAGTGCCGGAAAGGAAGGTTTCGGCGTGTCGCATCCGCACGCGGCGGGGTCAAGCCGCCTCGCTCAACCCTTATCCCCGCGCGTGGCGGCTTCGTCGAGGACCGCCGCCAGGCGACGCAGATCCTCGCCGTCGAGTTCGGCGATCTCGCGGGCAAGACGGTTGGCGAAGAGCGTCGCCTCGGGATCGAGGCCTGCCGTGTCGACGGTGACTCGCGGATGCGAGAGATCGGCGAGGCGGACGAGTTCATCGGCCTCGTCCCAGATGATGCCGAGCAGATGGATCGCGCCCTGGATCAGGGTAAAGGTCGGCCGCCCGCGCTTGCCGTGCTCCAGCGCAGAAAGATAGGCCGGCGTCACGCCGAGCCCCTCGGCCATCTGGGCGAGCGTGAGGCCGCGCCGGTCCCGAAGCTCCCGCACACGCCGCCCGAAGGGCGTCACGGGCCGTGCTCCCTGAGCCGCCTCAGGCGCACGTAGAGGGCACCGGAACCGCCGTGGCGTTGCTCAGCCTCTTCGAAGCCCAGCACCAGCGGGCGCAGCTCCGAAAGCCTGAGCCAATGCGGCACCATGCGCCGCAGCACTCCCCGTTCATCGCCGAACAGGGTGGGCGCCGGACCGCCCTTTCCCGTGACGACAAGGGCGAGGCGGGTGCCGCGGGCCTGTTCGCGACGCAGAAAGCCGTGCAGGGCCAGATGCGCCTCGTCCTGGCGCATGCCGTGCAAATCGATCGAGGCCTCGATCTCCTGCCGGCCACGCCGCAGCTGCGTGCGCAGCCGGCGCTCGATCGGCGCGAGCGGCGGCGCGGCCGGCGGAACCGTTCTGGCCGAAGCCACGGCCGCGACGACAAGAACGGACGTCTCGGTTGAAGCAGGCGCTGCGGGCGGCGGAGCGGGCTCGGGCTCGATCGGTGCCCGGCCAGGCAGCGGCTTGACCGAGCGCGCCACCTGTCGCCAGAGCGCGATATCGACCTCCGTCAGCGTCTTACCCCGGCGCGAACGCATCTTAGCGGGGCCAGAGCACGGTGAAGGAAACGGGATGGCGGATCAGTCCGGCGCGATGGCCGGCTGCCGGGCCCGAGCCGACGAAGAGATCCATTCGGGCGGGGCCGAGGATGGCCGAGCCGGTGTCCTGCGCGATCATAAGCCGGGCGAGGTGCTCATCGCCGCCGGTCCCGCCGGGGATCGTCGTATCGATCCAGACCGGCAGACCATAGGGCCAGGCAGTGCGATCGATGGCGATGCTGCGCAGCGGCGTCAGCGGCAGACCAGCGCCCCCGATCGGCCCGCTCTCCGCCGGAAGATCGTCGCGGCGGGCGAAGAAGACGAAGGACTTGTTCAGCCGGATGAGGTCGCGGGCGAAAGCAGGATCGGCCTTCAGCCTGGCGACGAGCCGGTCCATCGTCATCTGCTCGGGCGGGATGCCTTCGCGCTGGCTGAGCACGCGGCCGAGCGAGGTGTATGGGTGGCCGTTGCGGCCAGAATAGGTCAGCCGCGTGACCGAGCCATCGGGCAGGCGCACGCGGCCAGAGCCCTGTACCTGCAGCACGAAGCGATCGACCGGATCACGCAGCCAGAGAATCTCCAGACCCTGCCCGTCGAGCGCACCGGTCTCGATCGCCGTACGGTCCGGAAAGGGTTCGAGCCCACTTGCGGTGCGGCGCGCGGCGGAGAATGTCTTGTCCACGCCCGGCCAGTCATCCTCCGGGAAGCGCGTCACCAGATCCTTCGGCCGGTCATAGAGCGGCGTCGGGAAGGCTTCGGAGCGTGACAGCGCGCCTTCGAACTCGGGCTCGAAATAGCCGGTGGTGAAACCAGTGTCGGCATTCGCCGGCCGGATCCGCCAGAAGTCGAAATTCCGTTCGAAAAAGCCACGTGCCTCGTTCCGACCGACCTCGCCTTTGGCGGCCAGTGCCTTCGCCTTGTCGCAGGCGTCGGCGAGGATATCGGGCAGCGGCACGGCCTGGCGCAGCGGCGGATCAGCCATGCAGCCGCGCGCAAAGATGGCGAAGGCCCGGGCGTGATCATCCCGGGCCCAACCATCGATCTCATGCGGGGCGCGTTGCTCGGCCCGGGCGCCGTCCGGTAACGGAAAGGGGGCAGCCATGGCGGTCACAGACGCGAGCCCGACCGCCGCCGAAAGCGCCAGCGCGACCCCGGCGCCACGGCTCACGCAGCCGATTCGGTGGCGACCAGAATCCAGTTCGGATCGCGGCTGCCGAGCTGGCGCGAGAAGGTCCAGATGTCGTTGACCTCGGAGACCTGATCGGCGCTGCCATCAACGACATTGCCCTGCGCGTCGCGGGTGACGCTGATCAGCTGCGAGATGAAGCCGATGGTCACCTGGGCGGTCTTGCCCTTGACCTCGACGGCCGCGAGATCGGCCTTGTCGATCGAGACGAAATTCGATTCCGCCTTCTCGCCGCGCTTCTCGCGCTCGGTGATCGCCTGCTCGAAGCCCTCATAGACGTCCTTGGCAAGAAGGCCTTTCAGCATCTTGCGGTCGCCGCGCGCGAAAGCCGTGACGATCGCCTCATAGGCGGCCTTGGCGCCGGCGACGAAGCCGTGCGGATCGAAACTCGGCTCCTGACGGATGATCGCCTCGATGCCGGCGCTGACCGGCGAATCCGCAGGAGCGAGATCCTTCCAGCGCTCGGCCTCCGGCTGCTCCGCGGCGCCGGGATCGTTGGCCGCGCCCGGCAGCCTGATCACGTTGTCGCGCTTCTCCGGAGCTTGCGCCTGGTCCGGCCGCATCGGCGGGGTCTCGCGACGGGCGAACGGGTCCTTGGGCTGCTCGCTGCCGGTCTTCTGGCCAAGCACGGAGCGCAGCTTCCAGGCGACGAAAACGGCCAGAGCCAAGAAGACCAAAGTCGTCATGTCGAAGGAATTTTGCATCGAAGGCTGACCCGCGGCTCCCGTCATAGCTTGCAGCCTTTCCGCGTAGCCGCGGCAGGCCCTAGCCGTCATATGGTAAGACAGGCTCGTAACATCCACCCCCCACCTTGTGAAGGCGACTTCTTGTGCCAATCCGGCGTCCATGATAGCCGACGCGCGCGTCGCTCCGGAATATGGGGCGCAGTCCCGAACGCCGGCAATGGCGCGGGATTTCCCGAGACAGCCTGCCAGAACAAGATGGGACCGATGGCCAACGAACTCCCCAACGGAAATGGCACGGATGCTGCGAACGCCGCTCCGAGCCTCAACGCGCTAATCCAGTACACGAAGGATTTCTCCTTCGAGAACCCGAAGGCGCCGCGCTCGCTCGCCCAGCAGGAGGCCCAGCAGGGCCCGCAGATGTCGCTGCAGGTCAATGTCGGCAGCACCGCGCTCGGCGACGACGACTATGAAACCGTGCTGCGCCTGGAAGGCAAGGCCGAGCTGAAGGGCGAGACGCTCTTCGCCTTCGACCTGAGCTACGCCGGCGTGTTCCGCCTGCAGAACATCCCGCAGGAACACGTCCACCCCGTGCTGGTGATCGACTGCGCCCGTCTGCTCTTCCCCTTCGCGCGCCAGATCGTCGCGGAAGCCGTGCAGAACGGCGGCTTCCCGCCCTTCTACATCCCGCCGATCGACTTCGCCTCGCTCTATCAGCAGCGCATGCAGGAGCTGCAGGGCCAGCCCGGCGCCGCCGCCAACTGACGGCCGCCCAGGCCACTGCAGAAATCAGGAAAGGGCCCTTCAGGGGCCCTTTTTCGTTTGTTGCAGATAATTGTTGCCCTTGTGGAGCCCGCGACCTCTCTCCATCTCGCGTCAGCAACGGCGGACGCCCCGGCAGGGACGCCCGCCTTTTCCGTATCCGATGGAGACTCGATGGACACCCTTCTGACGCTTGCCGCCGACCCCGCCATATGGGCCGCGCTCGGGGCATTGATCGCCATGGAGGTCGTGCTCGGCATCGACAACCTGATCTTCATCTCGATCCTGACCAACAAGCTGCCCGAGCATCAGCGCTCGAAGGGCCGCAGGATCGGCATCGGTGTGGCGCTGATCCTGCGCCTCGCGCTGCTCAGCACCGTCGCCTTCATCGTCACGCTGACCGCGCCGATCTTCTCGGTCTTCGGACAGGCCTTCTCCTGGCGCGATCTGATCCTCATCGCCGGCGGCCTCTTCCTGGTCTGGAAGGCGACGAAGGAGATCCATCACAAGGTCGATCCCGATCCGGAATCCGTTCTCGCGGAAGGTGGCACCCGGGCGGTGACGCTCAGCTTCGGCAGCGCGATCTTCCAGATCCTGCTGCTCGATCTCGTCTTCTCGATCGATTCGATCATCACTGCCGTCGGCATGACCGAGCATGTGCCGGTTATGGTGATCGCCGTGATCGTCGCCGTGCTGACGATGCTGCTCGCCGCCGACCCGCTGGCGCGCTTCATCGACAAGAACCCGACCATCGTGATGCTGGCGCTCGGCTTCCTGCTGATGATCGGCGGCACGCTGATCGCAGAGGGCTTCGGCGTGCATGTGTCGAAGGGCTACATCTACGCGGCGATGGCCTTCTCGGCCCTGATCGAAGCGCTCAACATGCTCTCGCGCCGCAAGACGCGGAAGAGTGCCCGGGGCTAAGGGCGAAAGGATGGACGATGCGGTCTACTGCGCCGCGTCGTCCGTGATGCCGAGATAGCCCTTCCAGAGCGGGGCCTTCAACGATCCCAGGATAAAGGCCTCATGCGCCTTGATGGCGGCTTCGTCGAGGCGTGGCGCGAGCGGGCGTTGGCGCTGCGGCTTCTCGGCTGCGACCATGGCGAGTCCCCCGCGACCCGCCACTCCCTCGACGCCGAGGCCGAGCGAGGTCTGCTTGCCACCGATCAGCTCGATATAGACCTCGGCGAGGATCTCGGAGTCGAGCAAGGCGCCGTGCTTGGTGCGGCGGCTGTTGTCGATACCGTAGCGGGAGCAGAGCGCGTCGAGGCTGTTGGAGGCGCCGGGATGCTTGCGGCGCGCCATCGACAGGGTATCGACCACCCATGCCTGTTCGATCGGCGGCAAGCCGAGACGCTTGAACTCCATATTGATGAAGCCGACGTCGAAGGCCGCGTTGTGGATCACCAGCTTCGCGCCGGCGATGAACTCCGCGAACTCCTGGGCGACCGCAGCGAAGACGGGCTTGTCCGAGAGGAAATCTTCCGAGAGGCCGTGGACGTTGAACGCCTCGACCGGCATCGAGCGCTCGGGGTTGATGTAGACGTGATAGGTGCGGCCGCTCGGGCAATGATTGACCAGCTCGACGCAGCCGATCTCGACGATGCGATCGCCGTTGTTGGCTTCGACGCCGGTGGTTTCGGTATCGAGAACGATCTCGCGCATCGCTTCAGGACCTCGCTGCCGCCAAGCCGCGCCCGGGACGGCCAGCCAGCGCCATCAGGATAGACCCGACCTGCCGCTCCGCGGCCACGAGGCCGCGGGAGGTGTCCACAAGGAAATGGGCGCGGCGACGCTTCTCGGCATCCGGCATCTGTCGCGAAAGGATTGCCTTGAGCTTCTCGGCGTTCATGCCGGGCCGCGCGAGGACGCGTTCGCGCTGAACCTCGGCCGGCGCGGTGACGACGAGAACCGCATCGCAGCGCATCTCCCCGCCGGTTTCGAGTAGTAGCGGCACGTCGATGACCGCGAGCCCCGCCCCCTCGCGACGACAGCGCGCGATGAAAGCTTCCTCCTCCTCGCGCACAAGCGGATGGATGATCGCCTCGAGCCGCTTGAGCGCTTCCGGTTTTCCGAGGACTGCGGCACCGAGCTTCGCGCGGTCGACCACGCCATCGATGACGGTGCCGGGAAAGGCCGCCTCGATCGGTGCGGCAGCGCGGCCGCGATGCAGCCGATGCACGGCGGCATCGGCATCATGCAACGGCACGCCGCGCTGCACGAACAGCCCGGCCGTCGTCGACTTGCCCATTCCGATCGAGCCCGTCAGGCCCAGCACGAAGGTCATGCTCTCTCCGCCGAATCAGGTCTTCAGGATATCGGCTTCGACCAGGGCGCGCAGGGCCGGCGTCACCTCAGGCGTTACGCCGAACCAGCGGGTGAAGCCCGGCACAGCCTGATGCAGCAGCATGCCGAGCCCATCGACCGGGATACCGCCCCGGCGCTCGGCCTCCGCCAGCAGTGCCGTCTTGAGCGGCACATAGACGATGTCATCGACAATGGTGCCGGGCCGCAGACCGGACAGATCGATCTCCAGCGGCGGCTTGCCCTGCATGCCCAAGGCCGTCGTGTTCACGATGAGATCGGCTTGTCCGACCAGCCGGCCGCGTTGATCCCATTCACCGGTCTCGAGCGGCCGCCCCAAGGCTGTGGCCAGCTCTTCCGCGCGCTCGCGGCTGCGATTGACGACGAGGACGCGGTCGACGCCCCGCGACTTCAGCCCGTAGCAGATGCCGCGCGCCGCGCCGCCTGCGCCCAGGACGAGCGCGGTGCCGACACGCTCCTGCCAGCCGGACACCGTGGCATCGAGATGGGCGAGGAAGCCCGGCACGTCGCTGTTGTCTGCCAGTATCCTCCCGCCCTCGTCGCGCCAGAGGGTATTCACGGCGCCCACGGCCCGGCCCGCATCGCTGACCGCGTCGACCAGCGCCATCACCGCTTCCTTGTGCGGCACGGTGACATTACCGCCTGCGAATTCACCGTCGCGCAGGCGCTGGATGAAGGCCGGCAGATCGGGCGGCGAGACATCGACGCGCTCATAGGAACCGGCGATCCGGTATCGGCTGAGCCACTCGCCATGGATCATCGGCGAACGCGAATGAGCGATGGGGTGTCCAACGACGAAACAGCGAGGCGACATAAGATAGTCCGGTCAGCGGGCGAGGCAGCCGAGATCGCGCAAGGCTGCGAGAACGGCAAGCAAAGGCAGGCCCAGAATGGTGAAGTGATTGCCTTCGACGGCATCGAAGAGCTGCGAGCCCAGCCCTTCGAGCTGATAGCCGCCGACGCTGGACAGGGCCGCGGGGCCGACAAGGTCAACATAGAGCCCGATAAAGTCCGTATCGAGAGAGCGCATCGTCATCCGCGCAGTCTCGCGCCCTTCGGCGATCGGCGCGCCATCCCTGGCCAGGACGAAGGCCGAGTGGAGTTCGTGCGTCTTGCCGGCGAGCTCTCCAATCTGCTCGGCGGCGGCGAAGCTATCGACCGGCTTATGAAAGGTGATCCCGTCGCAGGTCAGGGTCTGGTCGGCGGCGAGGACGAGGCGACCCGGCCGGGCGTTCGATATGGCGAGCGCCTTGGCGCAGGCGAGCGCCGCTGCGATCTGGTCCGCCGGAACGTCCTGCTCGACGAGCGGATGCTCGACCGCGCGCTCGTCGATGTCGGGCTTCAGCACCTCGACCGGGATGCCGGCCGCCGCCAGCATGTCGCGGCGGGTCGTGCTCCCGGAGGCGAGGATCAAGGGCTCCGCTTCGAGCCAGAGGCGATCCGATATGATCATGTCGCGATGAACTTCATGCGGTGGTCGCGCAGCAGGTCGACGATCGATGCTGCTGTTTCCTCGATCGAGCGGCGGGTCACATCAATGACCGGCCAGCCCTTGCGGGCGCAGAGCCGGCGCGATTGCGAGACTTCGTCGGCAACGGCCGCTGGATCTACATAGGATGTCTCGTCGTCGGCGCGTAGGGACAGAAGCCGGTTCTGGCGAATCTGAACGATGCGATCCGGGCTGGCGATCAGGCCGACGATCAGCGGCTTCTTGGCGCTCTCCAGTTCCGTGGGCAGCGGGATATTCGGCACGAGCGGAATATTGGCGGTCTTGATGCCGCGATTGGCCAGATAGATGCTCGTCGGCGTCTTCGACGTCCGGCTGATGCCGACCAGGATCACGTCGGCATTGTCGAGATCGCCGCCCATCTGCCCGTCGTCATGGAGCAGGGTGTAGTTCATCGCATCGATGCGGCGGAAGTACTCGGTGTTGAGAACGTGCTGCGCGCCCGGTTTCGTCGCGGAGGCCTGGCCGAGATAGGACTGGAACAGCGACAGGACCGGCTGCAACACCGAAAGGCAGGGACAGCCGAGTTCGCGACAGAAGTTCTCCAGCTTCTCCTGCCATTCCGGCTCGACCAGGGTGTAGAGGACGACGCCGGGCGAGGACTCGATTTCAGCCAGGACGCGGGCAAGCTGCGCCTCCGAGCGCACCAGCGGGTAGACATGCTCGATGGCCGACACGCTCTCATATTGTGCCGCCGCGGCACGGCTGACCGCGATCAGCGTTTCGCCGGTCGCGTCCGAAACCAGATGCAGATGGAAATAGTTGCGGACCACGACGTCCCCCGGCCTGAAGCGCTCTTGTCTTCATCTAGCGCGCTTTGGCTCGGACCGGAATCAGGCATTCGATATGATCGAGCCGCACCGCCTCCGGGAGGGTTATACAAGGGCATGGGGAGCGATGTGGATAAAGGCGAATTCGCCGGGGCTCGCGAGGCCGGCCTGTATAACTCGCCCCGGCCATCAACAGCCGCCGCGCTGTGCATGGTTAAGGAAGTGTTTCACGTGAATCATTTTGCCCGACGCGGAACCGGCGGCGGATTTCAATTCATTAATAAAGTCTTAACGTACCCTGCCCCGACCTGACGACCCGCGACCCGCTGTCCCACCGCCTGTGGAATGGTTGTGGACAGGATTGGGCCGGGCTATCTCCCCCGTCCAAGAGTCAAAGAAAAAGAGAATCTTTCATAGAATCTCTTTTTAGAGAGGATACGGGATGAGCCATCCAGCCCCTGGAACGATCAGCGCAGAGCCGCTCTTTCTTCGGGCATTGGCTGGCGAGAAATTGCCTGTCCCCCCGATCTGGCTGATGCGTCAGGCCGGGCGCTATCTGCCGGAGTATCGCGAGCTCCGGGCCAAGGCCGGCAGCTTCCTTGCGCTCTGCTACAATCCCGAGCTCGCTGCCGAGGTCACGCTTCAGCCAATCCGGCGCTTCGGCTTCGATGCCGCGATCCTGTTCTCCGATATCCTCGTCGTGCCACAAGCACTCGGGCAGAGGCTCTGGTTCGCAGAGGGTGAAGGTCCGCGGCTCGAACCCGTAGCGGATGTCGCAAGACTCGCCGAGATCGATCAGCTCGCCGATCGTACCAAGCTGGATCCCATCCTGGAGACGGTGCGGCGGGTGCGTGGTGCCTTGCCCCGCGAGACGGGGTTCATCGGCTTCTGCGGTGCGCCCTGGACCGTGGCGACCTATATGGTGGCCGGCCGCGGCACGCCCGATCAGGGACCAGCCAAGGCTCTCTTCGCTGGGGACCCCGAGCTGTTCCAGGCGATCATCGATCGGATCGTCGCTGCCTCGGTGAGCTATCTCAACGCGCAGATCGCCGCCGGCGTCGATGCGGTGCAGATCTTCGACAGCTGGGCAGGCGCCTTGGGACCGGAGGATTTCAGGCGCTGGTGCATCGCGCCGACCCGGCGGATCGTGGAGGGCGTGCGCGCTGTTCACCCGCACGCCCGCATCATCGGATTCCCCCGCGGAGCCGGCCCGTTGATCCCTGACTATGTTGCTGGAACGGGCGTCGATGCGGTCGGGCTCGAATCCGCTATCGATCGGGACTTTGCGCGCGACGCAATCCAGTCGAAACTGCCGGTGCAAGGCAATCTCGATCCGCTCGTGCTGAGGGCCGGTGGTCCGGAGCTCGAGAAGGAAATCGAGGCGGTCCTCTCAGCCTTCGGTGGCGGACCGTTCGTCTTCAATCTCGGGCATGGCATCCTCCCGGATACGCCGATCGCCCATGTCGAGCGGCTGCTGAAGGCCGTGCGGGGCTGAGGGTCAGGATATGTATGAGTGGATCAAGGCTTTCCACGTCGTTGCGGTCATCGCCTGGATGGCCGGGATGCTCTATCTGCCGCGGCTGATGGTCTACCATGCCGAGGCGCAGATCGGCTCGATCCAGTCCGAGACCTTCAAGATCATGGAGCGCCGGCTGCTGAAGGGCATCATCAACCCGGCGATGATCCTGACCTGGGTTCTCGGCCTCTACCTCGCCTGGTACGGTTTCGGCTTCAAGGGTGGCTGGCTGCATGCCAAGCTGCTGCTGGTGCTGATCCTCTCGGGCATCCATGGCGTACTGGTGAAGCATGTCCGCGCCTTCGCCCAGGACAAGAACCAGAAGTCTCCCCGCTATTTCCGGATCATCAACGAAGTGCCTGCCGTGCTGATGCTCGGCATCGTCATTCTCGTCATCGTGAAACCGTTCTGAAGCAGACGATTCTTTCCCGCTTGAGCCCGGCCGCGATTCCCGCTATCAGGACGCTGCGCTTCTCCAGCGTCCTCCCTTGTTGTCGACTGTTCGTGAGCCATCTGCCCTAGCAGCAGCTCAGGTCGCGCATCCCCCGCGCAGGTCCGATCAGGACCGAAGTCGATCACTCCAGTACCGTCCCCACCCCTGCCTTTTCGCAGGGCGTTCACGATCCGGGTGCCCCATGCGGGAAATCAAGCTCCAAGAGCTCAAGATCAAATCGCCGACCGAACTTCTGACTTTCGCCGAGGAGGTGGAGGTCGAGAACGCCAGCACGATGCGTAAGCAGGAGCTGATGTTCGCCATCCTGAAGCAACTCGCCGCCCGCGAGACCGAGATTCTGGGCGAGGGCGTCGTCGAGGTGCTGCAGGACGGCTTCGGCTTCCTGCGCTCGCCCGATTCGAACTATCTGCCGGGACCCGACGACATCTATGTCTCGCCTTCGCAGATCCGGAAGTTCGGCCTGCGCACCGGCGACACGGTCGAGGGTCCGATCCGCAGCCCGAAGGATGGCGAGCGCTATTTCGCCCTGCTCAAGGTCAACTCGATCAATTTCGAGGACCCGGAGAAGATCAAGCACAAGATCCACTTCGACAACCTGACGCCGCTCTATCCGGATCAGCGTCTGAAGCTCGAGGTGCAGGATCCGACCAAGAAGGATTTCTCGCCGCGGGTCATCGACATCGTGGCGCCGATCGGCAAGGGCCAGCGCGCGCTGATCGTCGCGCCGCCGCGCACCGGCAAGACCGTGCTGCTGCAGAACATCGCGCAGTCGATCACGACCAACCATCCCGAGTGCTATCTGATCGTTCTGCTGATCGACGAGCGCCCGGAAGAAGTTACCGACATGCAGCGCTCGGTGAAGGGCGAGGTCGTGTCCTCGACCTTCGACGAGCCGGCCTCGCGCCACGTGCAGGTCGCCGAGATGGTCATCGAAAAGGCCAAGCGCCTGGTCGAGCACGGCCGCGACGTCGTCATCCTGCTGGACTCGATCACTCGCCTGGGCCGCGCCTACAACACCGTCGTGCCGTCCTCGGGCAAGGTGCTGACCGGCGGTGTCGATGCCAACGCCCTGCAGCGGCCGAAGCGCTTCTTCGGTGCGGCGCGCAATATCGAGGAAGGCGGCTCGCTCACCATCGTCGCCACGGCGCTGATCGATACCGGCTCGCGCATGGACGAGGTGATCTTCGAAGAGTTCAAGGGCACCGGTAACTCGGAAATCGTGCTCGACCGCAAGGTGGCGGACAAGCGCATCTTCCCGGCGATCGACATCCTCAAGTCGGGCACCCGCAAGGAAGAGCTCATCACGCCGCGCTCGGACCTGCAGAAGACCTATGTGCTGCGCCGCATCCTCAATCCGATGGGTCCGCAGGACGCGATCGAGTTCCTCATCGACAAGCTGCGCCAGACCAAGCAGAACTCCGAATTCTTCGACTCGATGAACACCTGACGGTCGGCCTATCCGGCATTCGATTCGCCGCCGTATCGATCGCATCAACGCGGTCGGTACGGCGGCGAATTTGTTTGTGGCGGACCGCGGGGCGCCTTTGCCGCGGCACTGAATGACGAATGATTCACTTCCGCTACGATCGGCAGACGGCTTCCAAAAGCGACTCGATTCGTAATCGAAACGAATCCGAACCGGCGCCTGCCCTCAGGCTTTCGGCACGGCGCATCGCCGTTCGGTTCCTCCGCCAAGCTCGGCATAGCGCTCCTTGTACCGCATGAGCTCGGCCGGCACGGCGCAAGACGCCAGCCAGAGGATGCATGCTTGACGCGTTCGCCGGGCCACGCACAGCTGTGCCGGCATCCCTGATACCGACCTTCGAATGAGCAGCATGACGGCGACCGAGACGCACAATTACGAAGCTCACCCGACGATCGTGGCCCTGTCCTCCGCGCCCGGCCGAGCTGGCGTCGCCGTCGTCCGGGTTTCCGGTCGGCGGGTTCGTTCCGTTCTCGAGACTATCACCGGAGTCATACCGCCGCCGCGCGTCGCGACACTCCGCCGGCTCTCGGATGGAAAAGGTATGACCGTCGATACGGCGATCGTTCTTTTCTTTGCGGCACCAGCGAGTTTCACCGGCGAGGATATTGCAGAGTTTCATGTTCATGGTTCTCGTGCGGTTCTCGCGCAATTGCTGGCCATACTCACGGCACTACCGGGAGTCAGACTGGCGGAAGCCGGGGAATTCACCCGGCGCGCCTTCGAGGCAGGCAAGCTCGATCTCGCGGCGGTCGAGGGTCTCGCGGACCTGATCGATTCGGAAACGGAATGGCAGCGCAAGCAGGCGCTGCGTCAGATGGACGGAGCACTCGGTGCGCTCGCCAGGCGCTGGCGTGGCGAACTGATCGAGGCGATGAGCTTGCTCGCCGCCGAGCTCGATTTCTCGGATGAGGGCGATGTCTCCGGTCCTCTCCAGGAGCAGGCACTTGGTATTGCCGGCGACGTACTGATCTCGCTGCGCGAAGCGCTGGGCAGCTTCGCGATGGGCGAGCGGGTGCGCGAAGGCTTTGTGCTTGTGCTGGCCGGCCCACCCAACGCCGGCAAATCGAGTCTGCTCAACGCCCTGGCGCGACGCGAGGTGGCGATCGTCTCGCCGATTGCAGGGACCACGCGCGATGCACTTGAAGTGAGGCTCGACCTCGATGGCCTGCCCGTCATCCTGATCGATACGGCCGGATTGCGCGAGAGCGTCGATCCGGTCGAGGCGGAAGGAGTCAGACGGGCTCGGGCCCTGGTGGAACGCGCCGATCTCGTCCTGAGCCTGCGCGGAGTCGATTCGGATACGTATCGAATCGACGAGAAGGCTCCGACACTGCGGGTCGCGACGAAATCCGATCTGGGTGGCGAGGTTCTGGACGGCGAACGCGCGATCTCGGTGAAGACCGGAGAGGGCATTCCGGATCTGCTGTCGGAGATCGTGGTGCGGCTGCGCGGGCTGGGTCAGGCGGAGCCTGCGCTGCTGACCCGCGAACGGCATCGCGTTGCTGTCACGGATGCCATTGGGGCTCTGGAGCGTGCGGTCCCTGCGGATCACGGGCAAGCTGAATTGCTGGCCGAGGATATCCGCCTGGCGGTCGTCGCCCTCGAGAGGCTCGTCGGCCGGATCGATGTCGAGGATGTGCTGGACCAGCTCTTCGCCGGATTCTGCATTGGAAAATAAGCCCGACCGGATGTTCCCGTCGGTTTGCAGCGATTGCCGTTGACCCGCCTGCCCGGCTTCGGTAGCGAAAATACCATGTCCATTCATCAGCAGCACTACGACGTCATCGTCGTCGGCGGCGGCCATGCCGGGGCCGAAGCTGCCGCGGCTGCCGCGCGCTACGGCGCGCGCACGGCCCTGGTCACGCATAAGCCTGAGACCATCGGCGTGATGTCGTGCAATCCGGCGATCGGCGGCCTCGGTAAGGGCCACCTCGTCAGGGAGATCGATGCACTCGACGGCGTGATGGCGCGTGCAGCCGATCTGGGCGGCATCCAGTTCCGCATGCTCAACCGACGCAAGGGGCCTGCGGTGCGCGGGCCCCGAGCCCAGGCCGATCGCAAGCTCTACCGCCAGGCTGTTCAGGATCTGCTTGGTGAGCAGGCTGGGCTCAACGTCATCGCCGGGGAGGTCTTCGATCTCGAGATCGAAGCTGGCCGTGTTGTTGCGGTTGTACTTGCGGATGGGCGCCGATTCGGGACCGGAACGGTTGTTCTGACGACCGGCACCTTCCTGCGCGGGCTGATCCATATCGGGGAGACCAAGATCCCGGCCGGCCGGGTCGGCGAGGCGCCGTCGCTTGGTCTTTCGGTGACGCTTGAGCGCTATGGTTTTCCGCTCGGGCGCCTGAAGACGGGAACCCCTGCCCGGCTCGATGGTCGGACCATCGATTGGGCTGCCCTGGAGATGCAGCCGGGCGACACGCCGCCGGAGCCGTTCTCGGCCCTGACCACGGCCATCACCAATCCGCAGATTTCCTGCGGCATCACGCGCACCACGCTGGCGAGCCATGAGCTGATCCGCGCCAATCTGCACCGCGCGCCGATGTTCTCTGGCCAGATCGAAGGGCGCGGCCCGCGCTATTGTCCGTCGATCGAGGACAAGGTCGGCAGGTTTGGCGATCGCGATGGACACCAGATCTTTCTCGAACCCGAAGGTCTGGATGACGATACGGTCTATCCGAACGGCATCTCGACCTCGCTGCCGGAAGACGTACAGCTGGGCCTGTTGAAGACCATCCCCGGTCTCGAGCGCGCGGTTATGCTGCGGCCGGGATATGCGATCGAGTATGATTTCGTCGATCCGCGGGCATTGAAGAACACGCTGGAGACGCGCGCCATCGCCGGTCTGTTCCTGGCCGGCCAGATCAATGGCACGACGGGTTACGAGGAGGCGGGCGCCCAGGGCCTGCTCGCAGGGCTCAATGCAGCTAGGCTGGCCGGTGGCGCTGAGCCCGTGGTTTTCGATCGAACACAATCCTATATCGGCGTGCTCGTCGACGACCTCGTCACGCGGGGCGTTACGGAGCCGTACCGAATGTTCACGTCGCGGGCGGAATTTCGCCTGTCGCTGCGTGTGGACAACGCCGATGAGCGGCTGACGGGCTTCGGAGCTAAGCTCGGAGTGGTCAGCTCGGCGAGGCAGACCGCCTTCGAGGCGCGCCACAGCGAAATCGTCGCGCTGCGCCAGAGCTTGCAGAACCTGTGGCTGACGCCTCGGCAGGCAGAGGGCGTGGGCCTGCAGCTCAATCAGGACGGGCTGCGACGCAGCGCTTACCAAATCCTGTCCTATCCGGATATCGGTTTCGAGCGGCTTGCCGCGATCTGGCCGGAGCTGCAGGGCTATTCGGCGTCTGTGGCGGCTCGCGTCACAGCGGATGCCGTCTATGCCGTGTATCTCGATCGGCAGGCTGCGGAGATACAGGCTTATCGACGCGACCAGTCTTTGAAGGTCCCCGCCGATCTCGATCTCGACACGATTTCGGGTCTGTCTAACGAACTCAAGGCGAAGCTCGCCGCGCAGCGCCCTTCGGATTTGGCGCAGGCTGGCAAGATTGAAGGCATGACGCCGGCGGCTCTCGCCTTGCTGGCGGCACATGCGCGGAAAGGCCGGGCTCCGGCGTTGTTATCCACAGGATCGACGTGACTGTTGAAAAGAGCGACAGGCAGCGCGCTTTGCGCTTGACGCCTGTTTCACGTGAAACAGAGGAGCGCCTGGCGCTGCTCGTGGCGGAGCTCGAACGCTGGCAGGCGGCCAAGAATCTGGTCTCCTCAACGACGCTGGCGGATGTCTGGACACGCCATATCGCGGACTCGCTACAGATCTTCAGCCTCGCGCCCGAACGCGAACGCTGGCTCGATCTGGGTTCCGGCGGGGGGTTTCCGGGGCTGGTGATCGGAATCTGCCTGGCGGAACGTCGCCGGGGTCAGATCGATCTCGTCGAGAGCAATGCCCGCAAATGCGCGTTTCTCCGCCATGTGGCACGGGTCACCGGCGCGCCGGTCAAGGTCCATGCCGCCCGGATCGAGGACGTGATCGGAGATTTTACCGGTAAGGTCGATGTCGTGACGGCCCGCGCGCTCGCGCCGCTGACGCAGCTCCTCGAGTGGTGCGAAGAGCTGTTGAGAACGGGCACTTTGGGACTCTTTCCCAAGGGACAACATCTAGATACGGAATTGACCGACTCGGCCAGATATTGGAAGATTCAGGCGACAACGGTTTCCTCCGTGACTGATGCCGCCGCGCGAATTCTGATGGTTCGCTCGGCCGAGAGACGAGCCGATCTATGACCAAGGTCACATCTGGAGCTGCGACGCGCCGCCCGCGCGTCATCGCGCTTGCGAATCAGAAGGGTGGCGTCGGCAAGACGACCACGGCAATCAACCTCGGCACTGCGCTTGCCGCAATCGGTGAGAAGGTCCTGATCGTCGACCTTGATCCTCAGGGCAACGCTTCGACCGGGCTCGGTATCGATCGCCGCAGCCGGAAATCCTCGACCTACGATGTGCTCTGCGGCGATGTCGGATTGGGTCAGGCGCTGCAGCCGACTGCCGTCCCCGGCCTGTCGTTAGCGCCTTCGACGCTCGATTTGCTTGGCGTGGAGCTGGAGATCGCGTCAGCCAAGGACCGGGCACATCGTCTTAAGAATGCGATCGACGAATTGGTAGACGACCAGCGCTGCCAGGACCTGACCTATGTCCTGATCGATTGCCCGCCGTCGCTCAGCCTGATCACCATCAACGCGATGACGGCAGCCGATGCGGTATTGGTGCCGCTGCAATGCGAGTTCTTCGCGCTTGAAGGTCTCAGCCAGCTGCTCAAGACGGTGGAGCAAGTTCGTGCCGGGCTCAATCCGCGACTGATGATCCAGGGCGTGGTGCTGACCATGTTCGACCCACGCAACAATCTGTCCGGTCAGGTCATGGCCGATGTGAAAAGTTTCCTTGGTGACAAGGTTTATGAGACTGTGATCCCACGAAACGTGCGGATTTCCGAGGCGCCGTCCTATGGCAAGCCGGCGCTGCTCTATGATCTGCGCTGCTCAGGTTCGCAGGCCTATCTGCGATTGGCGTCGGAGGTGATCAAGCGGGAGCGCGCTCTGCGCGCGGCTGCCTGAAGAAACGAGATGGTGAGGTAACGAGGATGGCGATGGCCGAAGAACAGGGGCGCTCACGCCTGGGCCGTGGTCTGGCGGCGCTGATCGGCGACGTCGGGGAGGAAATCGGCGCAATCGAGCGGGCGCGCGGTCAGCGCAAAGTCCCGGTCGAGTTCCTGCGTCCGAGCGCGCGCAATCCGCGCCGCAACTTCGTGGAGGAGGATCTCGACGAACTGACCGCCTCGATCCGCGAGCGCGGCATTTTGCAGCCGATCATCGTGCGTTCGATCGCCGGCATGGTCGATGCCTATGAGATCATCGCCGGAGAGCGGCGTTGGCGTGCGGCGCAGCGCGCCGAACTGCACGATGTTCCGGTAATTCTGGTCGAGGCGGATGATCGTGAAGCACTCGAGATCGCGATCGTCGAGAACGTTCAGCGTACCGACCTCAACGCGATCGAGGAAGCCGCGGGCTATGAGCGGTTGATCGCCGAGTTCAGCTATACGCAGAACGATCTGGCGCGCGTCATCGGCAAGAGCCGCAGCCATGTCGCCAATACGCTGCGCCTGTCTAAATTGCCGGAATCTGTCCGGAAGATGGTCAGCGAAGGCGCGGTTTCGGCCGGTCACGCTCGCGCTCTGCTTTCCGTTTCGGATCCGGAACTGATGGCGCGCAAGATCATCGACGAGGGCATGAGCGTTCGCGACATCGAGCGCGTCGTGCAGGAAGAAGCGCGCGGCGAGACCAAAAGCGCCGTTACAGCGAAGCCGAAGGCCGAGAAGGATCCGGATACCCGGGCACTGGAGAAGGCGCTGGAGGAGGCGCTGGGTCTCTCAGTCTCGATCGCTCATCGCGCCAACGGGTCGGGCGAGGTCCGGATCGGCTACAAGACGCTCGAACAACTCGACGCGCTCTGCCATCGGCTCAAGGTCTGATCAATCGGTCCGGCCGCTGCGGGCGAGCCGGGCCAGCGTCCACAAGGTGCGGGTCGCGACGGCGCGGCCCATATCGGCATTCTGGCGCGTGGTCAGGATCGCATTGCCGAGCAGGCCGACAGCTTCGCTCAGCTTGGCGCTGGACCAGGCATTCAGCGCAGCCTCAGTTGTCGCAATGCGCGGGTAGGGCAGGCGCATCGTCCCGACGACGTCTCTGACCCCCTTCCCGGCATCGACAGCCTGGCGCGCCTTGAGCAAGGCCAGCGCCTGGCGGAGCACCGTGCCGAGCATCACACCTGGGTCCAATCCCTCGCTGCTGAGCTTGGCCTGAGCGAGATCGAGCACCGGCAGCTTTCCGGCGAAGACCGCATCAACGAGCATGGCCTGCTCGCGCTGGGCGGTGTCGCCGACGATGGCGTCAATATGCTCCTCCCGCACGGCAGGGTCGGTTCCGACATAAAGCAGCAGCTTCTCGATCTCGCGGCGAGATGTCTGGCGGTCGCCGCCGAGAAGGCCGGCGAGATGCTCGCGGCTGGTCCGGTCGATGGACTTGCCTGCCGCGCGCACCATTTCGTCGATGATCGAGCCGAGATCGCGGGCTGCGTCGCCATAGCAGGGCACGGCGAGAGCGGTCTTCGCCCTCTCGCAGGCGGTGCGCAGCGGGTTTGTGCGCTGCAGGTCGCCAGCCTCGACGATGACGAGGGCATCCTGCGAGGGCACCGCCAGCAGCGGCTCGACTGCGGCCAGCAGGGGTTTGGATGTCGGAGAGACGCGGATTGCGCGGCGGCCGCCGAAAAGGCCGATGGTGTTGGCTTCGTCAGCGAGCTTCAACGGGTCGGCGGCAACGGCGTCGCCATCCATGCGAATGAGCTGAAAGGCATCGCTGGGATCATCGACACTCGCTCGGGCCAATGTGCCTGCCCGCTCGGAGACGAGCCCGGCGTCGGGCCCGTAGACGAGGACAAGGCGCCAGGCTGGGTCGAGGCGCGCCAGTGTTCGGTCGGCTTCATGCGCCTTGATCGCGACCATGATCGGTCAGGAGGTGAGATCGGCGGCGATCTGTCCCCGGATGATCGTGGCGAGGTTCTTCGCAGCGCGGATCTGCGCGTCTCGTGCCGCACGCACCGTGGCGAAACGCTGTCCGGAACGTTCATAGGGAGCGCGGACGGAATTGGTGCCGGAGGAGACGACCTCACCTGTCCCGATACGCGTCACTTTCCAGGTTGCAGTGGCGACGAGCACCGCCGAATCGGCGCGGCCATTGATGTAATCCACTGTGACGACCTCGACGGACTCCGCGATATTGGCCTCGAGCCTCAGCTTCCTCTGCGCATCGGGCTCGCCGCCGCCGTCGAACTCGAAGACGAGCTCGTTACGGAAGTAATGGCCGATCAGGCCCTTGATCTCGGGAATCTCGATGGTGCGAAGCGCCGTCTTGACGTTGCCACCGACCGTGCTCTTCGTGTTCTCGGAATAGAGCGGCTGGAAGCAGCCGCCTGCGAGTGCGGCGGCCACGAACGCGGCCGCCAGCAATGCACGGCGGGGGAGAACGGCTTCAGACGACGACATTCACGATTCTCCCGGGAACCACGATGATCTTGCGGATGGCGCGCCCTTCGAGAGCCCGCTGAACCGCTTCGCTGGCGCGGGCGGCGGCTTCCACCGCCACCGTATCGGCATCGGCCGGAACCGTCACCTCCGCCCGCTTCTTGCCGTTGAGCTGGACCGGGAGCGTGATGCTGTCGTCCTTCAGCAGTGCGGGCTCAACCTCCGGCCAGGAGGCTTCGCCGACGAGACCTGGCTGGCGCAGAGCCTGCCAGCATTCCTCGGCCAGATGCGGCATCATCGGCGCCACGAGCTGGGTGACGATCGTGGCGGCCTCGAGGAGCGCGAAGGCGATGTCGGCCTCGAGCTCGGGCTTCTCGGCCGCTGCGTCGAGCGCCTTACCGATGGCATTGGTCAGCGTGTAGATATGCGCGACGCAGCGGTTGAAGGCGAGACGCTCGATATCGGCGCCGACCGCGTCGAGCGCGCGATGGCTCGCCTTGCGCAGCGTCAGCGCGGCATCACCGATCTGGGCAGGCTTCTCGGCCTTGCCGCCGGTGCGTTCGGCGATCTCCGCGACCATGCGCCAGAGGCGCTGGACGAAGCGGGCGGCGCCTTGCACGCCCTCGTCGGTCCAGATCACGTCGCGATCCGGCGGCGAATCCGAGAGCATGAACCAGCGGGCGGTGTCGGCGCCGTAGGAAGCGATGATATCGTCGGGGTCCACGACGTTCTTCTTGGACTTCGACATCTTCTCGATCGCGCCGATCTCGATCGGAGCGCCGGTCTCGACGTCGAAGCCGCGGCGGTCGGTGCCGGCGACTTCGATACGGACATTGCCCGGCTCGACCCAGTCGCCATTCGCTGCCCGGTAGGTCTCGTGCACGACCATGCCCTGGGTGAAGAGGCCGGCGAAGGGCTCATCGAGGCCGGCATGGCCGGTCCTCTTCATCGCGCGGGTGAAGAAGCGCGAATAGAGCAGGTGCAGGATCGCGTGCTCGACGCCGCCGATATACTGGTCGACGGGCAGGAAGCGATCGACGGCCTTGCGGTCTGTCGGGCTCTCGGTGCGCCACGGATCGGTGAAGCGGGCGAAATACCAGGACGAATCGACGAAGGTGTCCATCGTATCCGTCTCGCGCCGCGCAGGCTTGCCGCATTGCGGGCAGGCGACGTGCTTCCAGGTCGGATGATGGTCGAGCGGATTGCCCGGCTTCTCGAAGGAGACGTCGTCCGGCAGTTTTACCGGGAGATCAGCATCGGGAACCGCAACCGTTCCGCAGTCGGAACAATGGATGACCGGTATTGGGCAGCCCCAGTAGCGCTGGCGCGAAATACCCCAGTCGCGCAGGCGGAAATTGACCTTGCGCTGCCCGACGGGGCGATTGCCGCGGGTCTCGCTCTCGAGCCGGCGGGCGACCTCCTCCTTGGCTTCCGCGATGGTCATACCGTCGAGGAAGCGGGAATTGATCATCCGGCCGTCGCCGTCATAGGCGGTGTCTGTGATGACAAAACCAGCCGGGTCGGTGCCTTCGGGCGCGACGACCGGGGTATTACCCAGGCCATACTTGTTGACGAAGTCGAGGTCGCGCTGGTCGTGCGCAGGGCAGCCAAAGATCGCGCCGGTGCCGTATTCCATCAGGACGAAGTTCGCGACATAGACCGGCAGCGTCCAGCTCGGATCGAGCGGATGAACGGCGCGCAGGCCGGTGTCGAAGCCGAGTTTCTCGGCCTTGTCGATGGCCTCCTGCGCCGTGCCGGTCCGTTTGCACTCCTCGATGAAGGCCTGCAGCTTCGGATTGTTCGCCGCGATGGCCTTGGCGATCGGGTGGTCGGGCGCGACGGCAACGAATTTCGCGCCGAACAGCGTATCCGGGCGGGTCGTGTAGACCTCGATTTCGTCCTGATTGACCGCATTCGATTCGAGAGCGAAACGAACCAGCAGACCTTCGGAGCGGCCGATCCAGTTCTTCTGCATCAGCCGTACCTTGTCGGGCCAGCGAGTCAGACCGTCGAGCGCGTCGTTCAGTTCCTGGCCATACTCGGTGATCTTGAAGAACCACTGGGTCAGCTCGCGGATTTCGACCAGCGCACCGGAGCGCCAGCCGCGCCCGTCGATGACCTGCTCATTGGCCAGCACCGTCTCGTCGACCGGGTCCCAGTTGACCTTGGCGGTCTTGCGGTCGACGAGCCCGGCCTTCAGGAAGTCCAGGAACATCTTCTGCTGGTGGCGATAGTAGCTGGGATCGCAGGTCGCGAGCTCGCGGCTCCAGTCGAGGGACAGGCCCATCGACTTCAGCTGCTTGCGCATCGTCGCGATGTTCTCATAGGTCCATTCGCGCGGATGGACCTTCTTCTGCTTGGCGGCGTTCTCGGCCGGCAGGCCGAAAGCGTCCCAGCCCATCGGATGCAGCACCGAGAAACCCTTGGCACGCTTGTAGCGCGCGACCACGTCGCCCATCGCGTAGTTGCGGACGTGGCCCATATGGATGCGTCCCGACGGATAGGGGAACATCTCGAGGACGTAGTAGCTCGGCCGCGTGTCGTCGTTCCTCGTCTCGAAAAGCTTGCGCTCTTCCCAGACGGTGCGCCATTTCGGCTCGGACTCTTTCGGATTGTAGCGTTCGACGGCCATGTCAGCGGGCAATTCTTGGCGGTTTGCCGGCTCCCGGAGGCAGGCCGGCGCAGGGGCTGAATGCAAAAACCGGATGTCGGAATCTTGCAACCTGCTCTAGGACACCATTGCGCGCACGCGGTCAACGGCGCGCAGGGCATGAGAGGCTGGCAGATGAGCGATACGGTTACGCGTTTGGCTGAAATCAGGGCGGCGATCGGCCGCGCCGAACGCGATTTCGGGCGCAAGCCGGGGTCGGTCTCGCTGGTCGCCGTCTCCAAGACCAAGCCGGCCGAGCAGATCGTAGAGGTCCTGGAGGCGGGGCAGCGCATCTTCGGCGAGAACTATGTCCAGGAGGCCAAGGCGAAGTGGCCCGCGCTGAAGGAGCGCTTTCCCGATGCCGAGCTGCACATGATCGGGCCGCTGCAGTCGAACAAGGCCCGCGAGGCGGTCGAGCTGTTCGACGTCATCCAGTCGCTGGATCGCGAAAGCCTGGCGAAGGAGCTGGCGCGCGAGATCGCACGGGCGGGGCGGGCTCCGCGGCTGTTCGTGCAGGTCAATACCGGTGAGGAAGCGCAGAAGGGTGGGGTCCTCCCCGCCGATACCGACGCCTTCATCGTCCGCTGCCGCGATGTTCACGGTCTCGCGATCGAAGGGCTGATGTGCATTCCGCCGGCGGAAGAGCCGCCCTCCCCGCATTTCGGGCTGCTGGCCAAGATCGCCGCCGGCAACGGGCTCAAGGGCCTGTCGATGGGCATGAGCGCCGATTACGAGGCGGCGATCCAGCTTGGCGCGACCTATGTGCGCGTCGGCAGCGCGATTTTTGGCGCGCGTGGGTAGTTGCGGCGTCATGCCCGGGCTTGACCCGGGCATCTCTTCGACAGGAGGCTCAGGAGCTTCCTTTGGTGGGAGATTCCCGGGTCTTCGCTTCGCTCCGCCCGGGAATGACGGCCTATTTCAAGGGCTCTCCGACATCGATGCGGTTGCCGTCCGGGTCCTCGAAGACGAAGGCGCGCAGGCCATAGTCCTTGTCGCGCAGGCCCTTGACGATGCGCAGGCCGCGCTCGCGGACCATGGCATGCACGGCGTCGATATCCTCGACCATCATATGCGCGACATTGAACGGCGCCGGCTTGTGGCCGGGCTGGAGCGTCAGGTGCAGCTCGGCCGCGTCTCGCTTCAGGATCATGAAGCCGACTGGGTTGCCGTTCTCGAAAGTTTTCCGGAAGCCGAGGGCACCGATGTAGAAATCGCAGGCCCGGGCCATGTCGGCCACGGGCAGCATGGCGGCGATCCGCCCGAAGCGGAGGCCGGTGGAGACCGAATCAGTCATCGCAGGTTCTCAGGCTGGGAGCGCCCCGGCGATGCAGGACGGTGCCTGAATGCGCTGGTCGGCTCCGAAGAGGATGATCGAGACGGTGCTCGGGACCGCTTCTAGCGCAAACGGACTTATCTGACCAGAATCCGGCAATGGCGGGCCAGCCGCGGCAGCACCTTGGCGAAGACGTGGCCCTCGACCGCGACGCAGCCAGCGGTGGGCGTGAAGCCGGGGCGGGCCAGATGCCAGAAGATCGCGCTGCCGCGCCCGCGAATCACCGGCCGATCGTTCCAGCCGAGTTCGACGATGACGTCGTAGAGATGGTCCTCGCGCTGCAGGCGCTCCTCGGCCTCGCCGGGCGGGCGGTCGATCAGGCGGTTGTAGCGACGGTCCTTCAGATCGTCGCACCAGGCGTCACGCGGCCCGATCCGCTTCAGGGGAAGCAGCGTGTGCGGGCGAGCCAGACGGTCAGCGCGGTAGAACACACTGCGAAGCGGCAAGCTGGTGCGCGGCGTGCCGCCGTCGCCCTCCCGCTTGTCGGTTCGGATGCCGGAACGGCCGAGCGCACAGGGAAACACCGCCGAACCGGCGACGATGAATCCTTTTCGGCGGTCATGAACGGAAGCGAAGACCCGCAGTGAGGACAGTTTGCGCGGGCCGGCTGGGCTGGATGGGCGGTTTCTCAAGGGGATTCCTGGCTGCCTGACTTGCGATGACGACTCAGCGGGCTCATGTTGCCGTAACGATTGCGTCCGAGCGAACCGCCCCATGTCCGTCGTCCATCATATTCTCCTGGTCGATGACGACCAGACCCTCCGCGATGCGCTGGCTGAGCAGCTGGCGCTCTACGAGGAGTTCAGGTTGTCTACGGCCGGCACCGCCGCGGCCGCCGTGAAGGCGGTGCAGGGCGACCGCGTCGATCTCGTCGTCATGGATGTCGGCCTACCCGACATGGACGGACGCGAGGCGGTCAAGGTGATGCGCAAGAATGGCTTCAAGAGCCCCGTGGTGATGCTGACCGGGCAAGGCTCGGATGCCGACACGGTGCTGGGGCTCGAGGCCGGCGCCAATGACTATGTGGTGAAGCCGTTCAAGTTCGCCGTGCTGTTGGCCCGGATCCGCGCGCATCTGCGGCAGTACGAGGCGAGCGAGGATGCCATTTTTCAGGTCGGGCCCTACACCTTTCACCCCGGATCGAAGCTGCTCGTGAGCGAAAAGGGCTCGAAGACCAAGCTGACCGAGAAGGAGACCGCGATCCTGCGCTTCCTCTACCGCGCCGGCCGCAAGCCGATCGCGCGCGAGGTGCTGCTGCAGGAAGTCTGGGGCTATAACAGCCAGGTCACCACGCATACGCTCGAGACGCATATCTACCGGCTGCGCCAGAAGATCGAGCCTGATCCTGGCAATGCCCGGTTGCTGGTCACCGATGCCGGCGGCTACCGGCTGAATCCCTGACGGATGGCGCTCGACGACGATATGGCCCTGCTGGCTCGGCAGCCGCTGCTGAGCCTGATGGAGCGCGATGCGCTGCGATTGCTCGCCTTTGCGGCCGAAAGCCGCATCCTGCGGGCGGGCGACGTGCTGTTCCGCGCCGGCGAGCCTTCGGACGGGGCCGTTCTGGTGGTATCGGGCGCGATCGCCGTCACGACGCGGGATGATGGCCAGCCCGCGCAGGAGATCGTCGGCCCCGGCGCCATGATCGGCGAACTCGCACTTTTCACCTCGCTGCCGCGGCAGGTCACGGCGATCGCGCGTGAGCCGACGCAGGTCATGCGGCTGCCGCGCAGCGTGATGCGGCGCGTGCTCGGCGAATCGCCGGATTCGGCGGAAGCCATCTCCTCGGCGATCAGCGACAGGCTGCGCGGCTTCGTCGGCGAACTCGCCGCCGTGCAGGAAGCGCTCGCGGCGATCGATCGCAAGTAGGCGGCTGGTACCGTCGTCAGGACGACGGCGGATGCCTGGCGGCACGGATCGCTGCGAACCGTGGCCAGAGGATATTGATGCACAGGCCGGACAGCACGAGGCCGGCTGCTGCGAACTTCCAGCCCGGCAAGGGTTCGCCGAGCCAGATGGCCGCTGCTCCCATTCCGAAGACCGGGACCAGCAGGGATGTTGGTGCGACGGTGGCCGCGGCATAGCGCGAGAGCAGCCAGCCCCAGACCGCATAGCCGAACATGACGTTGCCGACCGCCTGCCAGAGCGCGGCGGCCCAGGCAGCGAGTGGAGCTCCCGTCAGCCCGTCGCGCATCGCCGGCCAACCTTCAATCAGCAAGGAGAGGATGAAGAGGGGCGGGACGGCGAAGAGGCTGGTCCAGACGACATAGGCCAGCATGTCGACCTTTGGCGTGCTGCGCGCGACGCTGTTGCCGGCAGCCCAGCACAGCGCAGCCCCGAGCACGAGAATGACCCCGAGTGGCGTCGTCGTGCCGTCAGTGTGCCAGAGGATCACGGCGATGCCGGTCGCGGCGAGGAGCAGGCCGACGATCTGGAAGGGCTGGATGCGCTCACGCGTGATCGCCGCGGCGAGCAGGATCGTGAAGAAGGACTGCGCCTGCACCACCAGCGAGGCGAGGCCGGGCGCAATGGAACCCTTGATGGCGATGAACAGCAGGCCGAACTGGCCGGCACCGATCAGGATGCCGTAGGCGGCGAGCTTGCTCCAGGGCGCAGCCGGCCGCCTGAGAAAGAAAACCGCTGGCAGGAGTGCGAACGCGAAGCGCAGGCAAGCGAAGAGCAGAGGCGGGAAATGGTCGACGCCGATGCGGATGACGACGAAATTGGTGCCCCAAACCACCATCACCGCGAGGGTGAGCAGCGCGTCGCGCAGGGAAAGGGAGGTGGAGGGCTGCAACGGCTTGGGCCACGGCGATGAAAACTGCCGCGGCTATATCACGATGCCCGGGCGGTCCGTTAAGACCGCCCGACATGGCCGGGACGCCGCCCGCTCAAGCGGTGAGGACCGAAGAGCTTGTCAGAGGTCGAGCGTGACCGTCACCGGCACATGGTCGGAGGGACGCTCCCAGCCGCGGGCTTCGCGCAGGAAGGTGAGGTCGCGCAGCGTCGGCTTCAGGGCGTCCGAGAGCCAGATATGGTCGAGCCGGCGGCCCCTGTTCGATGCTTTCCAGTCCTGCGCGCGGTAGCTCCACCAGGAATAGAGCTTTTCGGGCTCGGGTCGCAGCGTGCGGGCCGCGTCGGTCCAGCCGATCTCGCTGCGCAGCCGCTCCAGCGTCGTCGTCTCGATCGGGGTATGGCTGACGACGTCGAGCAGTTGTTTGTGGCTCCAGACGTCGTGCTCGTAGGGCGCGATGTTGAGATCGCCGAGCAGGATTGCGGGCCGGTCGGTCGGCTTCTTTGCCACGCCCCAGGCGCCCAACTCGTCAAGGAAGGCGAGCTTGTGGGCGAATTTCTCGTTCTTCGCGGGGTCGGGGATGTCGCCGCCTGCCGGGATGTAGAAGTTATGGATGGCGATGCCGGCGGCAGCACCGGCCGCCTTGTCGAGCGTCACGGTCATGTGCCGGGCGTCGTTTCGGCCGCACATCGACATCGCCTCCTTTTCGCTGAAGGGCAGCTTCGAGACGATGGCGACGCCGTTATAGCCCTTCTGGCCGATGAATGCCTGATGGACATAGCCGAGCTGATGGAAGGCCTTGGCCGGGAACTGCTCGTCCGGCGTCTTGGTCTCCTGCAGGCAGAGAACGTCGGGAGCGTAGGTGTTCAGGAACTCGCCGACCATGCCGATGCGCAAGCGGACGGAGTTGATGTTCCAACTGGTGACGGTGAGTTGCACGCGAGAATTCCGGCGGGAAGGAGGCCGGAAACTGGGTCGTCGGGGCGCAAAAGGCAAGCCCCGACATGGCGCCGACAAATCCCGGAGGCGGCCCCGTCCGGCGAGCCCTCATCCTGGGGAGCAAGCGCAGCTTGCGTCTCGAAAGGATGGTCCGGATGTCTCGCAGCCGCATCGAATATCCTTCGAGATGCCATTCCTGCGGAACGGCTTCTCGGGATGAGCCTCGCCCGATGCCCGAAAGATGCGATTCAGAGCGTGCGCTGGTAGTCGATCACGAACTTCTTCGGATCGGGGCGGCGCTGGGTGTCGAGATTGTAGAGCGCGACCGAGGTCTCGTAGCCTTGGGGATCGATCACGATCCATTGCCGCAGCTCATTGGCGACGAGATCGTACTTCAGCGTGATCTTCGAGGTTCCGCCCAAAGTCGAGCGGTCCTCAATTCGCACGGAGAGGATATCGCCGTCGATGCTGGCGCCGGTGAGGGTGCCTTCGCGCGCCAGGTCCATGCGCTCGCGCACGAGGAACTTCAGCGGCGTCTGCCCGATCGAGTAGATGTCCTGCGTCGCCAGGCGCCTGTCGCGCACGGCGACCGAGGTGCCGTCGGCTATGACCTCGGTGGTGACGGGCGGCTCGTATTCGAAGCGCATCTTGCCCGGACGCTGGATATAGATGCGCCCTTCAAGACGCCGGCCATTGGCGGCGAACTGGATGAAATTGCCCTGCAGCGAGCTGAAGCTGTTGAGATAGGCGTTAAGCCGCTCGATCGCCTCCTCCTGCGTCGCCGGTGCGCCGGTGCGGGCCTTCGCGGAGGCGGCGGGGCGTGGAGACTGCGCTGCCGCTGTTGCTGTCGGAGCGGCAGCGGGTTCGGCCGCCGGCGCTTCCGCCGCTGCGGTACGTGCCAGGCCGAGGCCTGCGGGACGGATGGGCGGCAGCGGAATCGGGCGCGGCTTGGCGACTGCAGGCTTGGGTGCGGTCGCCGGCGGCTGCAGCTGCATCGGCTGGGCCATGAGCGGCCCGGCCACGCCACTGCAACCGAGCGCGATCATCGCTACCGCTGAAGCCCGCAATGCCGGGTTCCATTTCATGAGCAAGTCTGCCTCACTCCCTGTGACATCTCGGCGCTTCTGAACTCGGCAGGCGCTGCGGAATCGATCGGCCGCCTTCGCCGCCTGCAGGGAAGTCAACCCGTCGATGCCGCTGAGGTTGCACTGTCCTGATGGCAATTTGAGGACCGTTCCGGGCAATCGCAAGATGCCGGCGGCCATTGGCCCTATTCGTCGTGCTGATTCTGGGTTTCAACCAGGATCTCGCGCTTTCCGGCGTGGTTTGCGGGACCGACGATGCCCTCGTTCTCCATGCGCTCCATGATGGAGGCGGCGCGGTTGTAGCCGATCTGGAGGCGGCGCTGGATGTAGGAGGTCGAGGCCTTCTTGTCGCGCAGCACGACGGCGACCGCCTGCTCGTAGGGGTCGTCGCTGTCGACCGAACCCATGCCGGTCTTGTCGAACACGGCGCCGTCCTCGTCCTCTGCGCCTTCCTCCTCCTCGGAGGTGACGGCGTCGAGATATTGCGGCCGGCCTTGCGTCTTGAGATGCGCGACGACCTTCTCGACACCTC
>NZ_JBFRDZ010000028.1:0-44222 GCF_052114025.1 Allobosea sp. RAF48 | reverse complement strand
GTGTTCCAGCACTTCAACCTGTTCCCGCATCTGACGATCCTCGAGAACCTGACGCTGGCGCCGATCTGGGTGCGCAAGATGCCCAAGAAGGACGCCGAGGAGATCGCGATGCACTATCTCAAGCGCGTCAAGATCCCGGAGCAGGCGGCGAAATATCCGGGCCAGCTCTCGGGCGGGCAGCAGGAGCGCGTCGCGATCGCCCGCTCGCTGTGCATGAGCCCGAAAATCATGCTGTTCGACGAGCCGACCTCGGCGCTCGACCCCGAGATGGTCAAGGAGGTGCTCGACACCATGGTCTCGCTGGCCGAGGAGGGCATGACCATGCTCTGCGTCACCCACGAGATGGGCTTCGCCCGCCAGGTCGCCGACCGCGTCATCTTCATGGACGCCGGACAGATCGTCGAGATGAACACCCCCAACGAGTTCTTCAAGAACCCGCAGCACGAGCGCACCAAGCTCTTCCTGAGCCAGATCCTGCACTGAGCAGATCCAACCTTTCCGGATCGGAGATCGTTATGACTGCCATCTCGCGTCGCCGCCTTCCCCTCCTCCTCGCCGGCGCCGTCGCGGTGCTCGCGGCCTTCAGCGGCCCGGGGTCGTCACAAGCGCAGGCTCAATCCGAATGGGCCGGCAAGAAGCTTGTCGTCGGGATCCATAATCGTACGCCTTGGGCCTATCGCGACAAGGACAACAAGGTCGTCGGCATTCATCCCGATGTAATCCGCGCCGTCTTCGCGCCGCTTGGCGTCAAGGATTTCGAGTTCGTCGTCTCCGATTTCGGCGCGATGATCCCTGGCCTGCTGGCGGGACGCTTCGACATCATCGCGTCCGGCGTCGCGATCACGCCGCCGCGCTGCGAGCAGGTGCTGTTCAGCGAGCCGGACGTGGCCGTCGGCGACAGCCTGCTCGTCAAGACCGGCAATCCGCTGAACCTGCATTCCTACGAGGACATCGCGAAAAATCCGAAGGTGCGCCTCGCCGGCGGCCGCGGCTCGGAGAACACCAAGAACGCCATCGCTGCGGGCGTGCCGGAATCGCAGATCGCGCTCTTCCCCAACAACGAGGCCGCCGTCAGCGCCATCCTGGCCGACCGGGCCGATGTCACGACTCTCTCGGTGCCCAGCGCCATTGGCGTCATCGACGAGCAGAAGGTCGAAGGCATCGAGCGCGCCGTGCCGTTCAAGGGGCTGATCAAGGCGAACGGCCAGCCAGCCAAGCTCTACACTGGCACGGTCTTCCCCAAGAGCAGTGCCAAGCTGCGCGACGCCTACAATGCCGAGCTAGCCAAGCTGCGGGCCAGCGGCGGCCTCAAGCCGATCATGGAGAAGTACAACTTCACGACCGATGAGGATGCTGGTGCCATCACCACTGCGCAGATCTGCGCCGGCAACGGCTGAGCGGCGCGGCGAACATCATGAGCTTTCTCGACGTCCTCTCAGGCATTTTCCAGGGGCTGAACGTCACGCTGGCGGTGACGGCGCTCGGCATGCTCTATGCCGTGCCCTTCGCCTTCGCCGCCGGTATCGCCCAGCATTGCTGGCGTGGCCTCGCCTATGGCGCGATCACCACGCTGATCGAGTTCTGGCGGAGCACGTCCGTCGTTATCCTGCTTTACGGCTTCTATTACACCCTGCCGTCCTTCGGCCTGCGACTGTCCGGCATCACCGTCGGCTCGATGGTGCTCGGCCTGCATATCGGCGCCTATGGCAGCCAGGCGGTGCGCGGCGCCTTGCAATCGCTTGACAAGGGCCAGAGCGAGGCCGGGCGGTCGCTCGGATTGCGCGGCTGGCAGATCCTGATGCTGATCGAATTGCCGCAGGCGCTGCTCGCGATGGTCCCGACCTTCATCAATCAGTTCATCCAGCTCGTGAAGGGCACGGCGCTGGTCTCGCTGGTGACGCTGACGGACATGACCTTCCGGGCCAAGGAAATCTCCCAGCTCGTCTACGATCCGCCGAAGGTCTATTTCGCGCTGCTCGTCGCCTATTTCATCCTCTGCTACCCCGCGACGATCGTCGGCCGCTGGGTCGAGCGCAAGGTCGGCGCGGGACGGAAGCTCGACCATGCTGTTTGATGCGGGCTTCGCCCTTTCCATCGTGCCGAAGATCGTCGGCGCCCTCTGGACCTCGATCCTGGTCGCGCTGCTGAGTTGCGTCGGCGCCTCGCTACTCGGCTTCACGCTGGAGATCGCGCGGCGCAGCAACCGGTTGATGCGCTATGCGATGCGCTTCCTGATCGATTTCATCCGCTCGACGCCGCTCCTGGTCCAGCTCTATTTCTTCTACTTCGTGCTGCCGTCCTACGGCATCAAGCTACCAGCCATCGCGATCGGTGTCATCGCGATCAGCCTCTACTACAGCGGCTATCTGGCCGAAGTCTTCAAGGCTGGCATCGACGGCGTGAAGCCCGGCCAGTTCGAAGCCGCGCGCGCGCTCGGCCTGAAGCGCTTGCAGACCGTCGTTCTGGTGATCGCGCCACAGATGCTACGCAATATCGCCGCGCCGATGGGCAACTACTTCATCGGCATCTTCAAATCGACGCCCTATCTCGCCGCCATCGCCGTCTACGAAGCCTTCGGCGCGGCGCTCGACATCTCGTCCGACACCTTCCGCTACACCGAGCCGATGGTTGTTGTCGGCGTGATCTTCCTCGCCATCGCCCTTGTGCTCGCCTGGCCCGTCAGGCGGCTGGAAGAGCATCTGCTGCTCTCCGCAAAGCGCTGAATTCCACGAACGGACTGACCATGGATACGAAGCTCCTCCCGCGTCTAACCGAATGGCGCCGCCATCTTCACGCTCATCCCGAGCTCTCCGAGAAGGAGACAAAGACCTCGGCCTACCTCCAGGAACGGTTGCGCGAACTCGGCATTCCTTTCGAGGCTGGCATCGGCGGCGCCGGCATCGTCGCGACGCTCTCGCGGCCTGGCTCAAACCGCTCGGTCGGCCTGCGTGGCGATATCGACGCCCTGCCGATCGCAGAACGCAATGACGTGTCCTATGCCTCGCAGACCGCCGGCGTCATGCATGCCTGCGGCCATGACGGCCACTCGGTCGCTCTGCTCGGCGCGGCCGCGATGCTCGCCGCCGATCCCGACTGGACAGGCACCATCCAGTTCATCTTCCAGCCGGCCGAGGAGAATGGGGCCGGCGCCAAGGCGATGATCGCCGACGGGCTGTTCGAGCGCTTCCCGATGGAGCGCATCTTTGCCTTCCATAATTGGCCTGGTCTCGAAGTCGGAACCGTGGCGGTCCACGACGGGCCGGTCATGGCGGCGGGCGGTCGCTGGCAAGTCACTCTGCACGGGCTTGCCGGCCATGCCGCGATCCCGCACCAGACGCGCGATCCGATCCTGGCGGCCGCCCACCTGATCATGGGCCTCCACACCATCATCTCGCGCAATGTCGACCCTTGCGATGCCGTCGTGCTCTCGATCGGCCAGATCCAGGGCGGCGTGGTCAGCAATCAGATCCCGGAGAGCGTCACCCTGGTCGGTACGCTACGCACCTATCGACAGGAGGTCCGCGAGGCCGTCATCAAGCGGATGGAGAGCCTGATCGCCGGCACATGCGAAGCCTATGGCATGCGCGCCGATGTCGAGATCCTCTCGACCGGACGACCCATCATCAACACCCCCGCAGAGGCAAAGCTCGCGGCGGCTGCCGGCGAGGCGATCGGCGCCAAGGTGCGAACCGACCTGCGCCCCAGCACCACAGGCGACGACTTTTCCTTCCTGATCAAGGACAAGCTCGGCGCCTACATCTGGATCGGCAACGGCCCGGCCGGCCCCGAGGGCGAGCTTCACAACGCCCGCTACGACTTCAACGACGCGATCCTGCCCGTGGCAATCGACTGGATGCGCGAGGTCGCCAAGCGCGCCCTGCGGGACGACGGCCCGAATCCATAACATCCCGGCATCATCCGATGCCAGACGACAGATTGCTCCCTGATTTCAAAGCTTTGAATATCACCCCGACGAGGGAAACCGACCATGCACGACCTGACACTCTGTGTTCACCACCCGGCCGTCAATGAGGAGGGCTATGCCTCGCTCGCCGTGCCCACGCACCGCGCCTCGACCATCGTCTATCCGGACGGGGCGAGCTTCATGGCGCGCAAATATCGCGGTTTCGACGGCTACACTTACGGGCTGCACGGCACCCCGACGACGCGCACGCTGGAAGCGCAATTGACCCAGCTGCACGACGGGATCCGCACAGTGCTCGTCCCCTCAGGCCAGGCGGCGGTCACCATCGTGATGCTGTCGGTGCTGATGCCCGGCGACAAGGTGCTGATCCCCGATCATGTCTATCCGCCGGTACGCAGCTTCTGCGCCGAGTATCTGGCGCCGCGCGGCATCGCCTATGGCGTCTACGACCCGAAGATAGGGGCCGGAATCGCCGATCTCATCGACGATACCGTCAAGCTGGTCTGGGTCGAGTCGCCCGGCTCCAATACGATGGAGGTCCAGGACGTGCCGGCCATCGCCGCTGCGGCGAAGGCCAAGGGCGCGCTCGTCGGCTGCGACAACACCTGGGCGACGCCGCTGATCTTCAAGCCGCTGGAGCACGGCGCCGATTTCGCCTGCGAGGCGCTGACCAAATATGTCGGTGGCCATTCCGACCTGCTGCTCGGCTCCATCACCGTCAGGGACATGGCACTGCGCCAGAAGATGAAGGAGATCCTGCGCGGCTTCGGCGTCGGCGTCTCGCCGGATGAAGCCCAACTCGCCTTGCGCGGCATCGAGACCATGGGGCTGCGCGTCGCCCATATGGGCAAGATCTCGGAGGATTTCGCCCGCCGGCTCGTCGATCATCCCACGGTCGAACGCGTGCTGCATCCGGCGCTGCCGTCGTGCCCGGGCCACGCGATCTGGAAGCGTGACATGGGCCGCTCGTCCGGCCTGTTCAGCCTCGTGCTGAAGCCTGTCGACGACGACGCCATGAGCGCGGCGCTGAGCGCCTTGCGTGTCTTCGCGATCGGCGCCTCCTGGGGCGGCACGCGCAGTCTCGTCGCGCCGCAGGCGATCGCGCAGGACCGCACCGCCACGGCTTGGACCGCGAAAGGCCCGCTCTTGCGCGTCAGCATCGGCCTCGAGGAACCCGGGGAGCTCTGGGCCGATCTGAGCCGGCTGTTGTCCGTGCTCGGTCAGGCCACCGCGACCAAGGCTGCCTGACGAGGCATCGTGAAGACCACGACGATAAGGGCACGGCGCGAATTTCGCGCTGTGGAGGGTGCGCGCAGTGGAAAGCCAACGACATAACTGTCTTCGCAGATCACATCAGAAGCTACAGCCGGCAGAAACGGGGCCATCAGGAGCGCTTGCTCCGTGGCAGCGGCGGCGGGCAACAGAAATTATGGCCGCTCGACTTGCTTCCAAACTGAAGATTGCGCAGATCGCCGACGAGTGCCGGCTTAGTGCGAGCCATTTCTCTAAAGCTTTCCGGCGGACCATGGGGGTCACACCGCAGCTTTACCTCACGCGGCTCCGGGTCGAAGAAGCGAAGAACCTCCTGACAACGGGGAAGCTGCCGCGCGCGGATGTCGCCCCGATTTGCGGCTTCAGCAGTCCGCGCCACTTCGCTCGTGTTTTCGGGCAGATAACTGGCGAAAGTCCTGGTGCTTGGCGCCGGAAACACCCGTCACAATACGGCTAGCGGGAGCGCTCCTCTCAAGGGAATTCAGTTAAATCCCGCTGATAATACTCCTCGGCAAATGCGTTTCTTCCAGCCGAAATAGCTGCCGCTAAGCCGATTTTCGCGCAAACAGATGCTGCCCTTTGCAAATGAGAAGGGGTCTCTCCTATCGCGTCAGTCTACAACGACGCGCGCGCCATCAATGAACGAGCGTACCTTCATTTCGATGATCGGCTCCAGGGGTCCGACCGGCATGTCGTAGATGAACTTCCTGACTCCAAGATAAAAGATTGCCGCATGAAGGCTCCAGACCGCTTCAATCTCCATCTCCGTCACCGGGCGACTCTCGATCGACGGCCGATCGAACTCGTGCCGCAACTCTGCGACCAACGCCGTAAAGACCCGGCGGCGGAGGAGTTCAAGATAGCGAGTATTGAAATCAAGACCCTTTAGACCTGCGAACATGAACAGCCTGACCCACTCATAGGTCAGGATGACGCGAGCATAATCCTGATAGAACTCGACCAGCCGCTCTCTGAGCGGCTTGTTGCGATCCGCGATCAGTTCGTCCCAGAACGGGTTCCAGCGCCGCAGGAACACTTCCTGGTAGACGCGCTCGACAAGCGCGTCCTTGGTCTCGAAATAGCGGTAGAGCAATGGCTGCGTGATGTTGAGGCGCCGCGCCAGTTCCCGTGTCTGACCTTCGAAGCCGAATTCGGCGAAGAAGCTCACCGCCTCCTTGACGATGACCTCCTCGCGTTGGCTCGGACTCATTCGGCGCGCCCCTTCCAGAGGAGAGCGGGAACGCTCCGCAGAGCGGCCGCGAGAGGCGCTCTCAGCGCGGATGATGATGTCAGCGTCGTCGTTTGCCATACCTATATTTATCAGGTGAACCGCTCAGTGGAAAGCGCAGGCGCGCGCCTGTCGTCCTATCCGGATTATATAATTTGACATCACCTCCTTCTTCCCGCGGCTTGACGGGTCACTCCTCCCGTGCAATTACTGATCAAACGATAAATAAAAGAGACTGGGAGGAAGACATGATTTCCAGACGACACCTTCTTGGTGGAAGCGCCGCCCTCGGCGCCTGCGTGGCGTTGCCGGCGCTGGCGCAATCGCAGCCGCTGCGGATCGGGATGCTCACCGTCAAATCCGGCGCGCTGGCCGCCGGCGGACGGCAGATGGAGGACGGTTTCCGCCTGTTCCTGAAGGAGCGCGGCGAGCGCATCGCCGGACGAGCGGTGGAGTTCGTGGTCGCCGATACCGGCGGTCAGCCGGCGCTGGCCAAGACCCGCGCCCAGGAACTGGTCCAGCGCTCCAATGTCCATGTCGTGGTCGGACCGACCGCCGCCTTCGAGGCGCTCGCGATCAACGACTATCTCCAGGAAGCGGCTGTGCCGTTCCTGTGCTGCTCAGCCGCTGCCGAGGACCTGACCCAGCGCCGGCTCAATCCCTGGTTCGTCCGGACGTCCTCGACCTCGGCCCAGCCTTGTCATCCGCTCGGCGAGTATACGGCGCGTGACCTCGGCTACAAAAAGGTCATCACGATCGCCGACGATTTCGCCTTCGGCCAGGAGCAGACTGCCGGCTTCCAGCGCACCTTCGAAGCCGCCGGCGGCACGGTCATCCGCAAGCTCTGGGCGCCGCTGAACGTCGCCGATTACGGCTCCTACATCTCCCAGATCGGCGATACCGACGCGGTCTTCGCAGCCTTCGCCGGCGCCAACGGCCTGCGCTTCCTGCGCCAATATGCCGAATATGGCTTGAAGCAGAAGATTCCGGTCGTCGGCGCGATGACCACCGTGGATGAGGGCGTGCTGCACAGCATGGGCGACGAAGCTGTCGGCATCGTCTCGGCCGGCTGGTATTCGGCCGCCCTGACCGGCGAAGCCAACCAGCGCTTCGTCTCGGAATTGCGCAAGCAGACTGGTGTCGATCCCGGCTTCTACTCGGCCGGCGCCTATTCAGCTGGCCTCGCGCTGGAAGCCGCCCTGACGTCGATCGGCGGCAAGGCCGAGGACAAGGAGGCTCTCATCGCGGCGCTGCGCAAGGTCGAGGTCGGCAATGATCCGCGCGGCCCTTGGCGCCTCGATAACTACGGCAACCCAGTCCAGAATATCTACATCCGGAAGACGGAGCGCAGCGACGGCCGACTCGTGAACACGGTCGTCAAGACCTACGAGAACGTCTCGCAGTTCTGGACCTACAAGCCGGAGAGCTTCCTCGCAGCCCCGGTCTACTCGCGCAACGAGCCGACCAAGCTCTGATCCCTGCCTGCCCCACAAGACAACACTCCGGACATCATGATCGTAGACGCTCACAACCATGTCATCCCGGCCGCCATCGTCCGATACCTCGCCGAGAACGAGGAGCCTTTCGGCGTCAGAGTCGATCGCTCCGGCGCCGCCACGCGCCTCGCCCATCGCGAAGGCTTCGCCTATCCGCTGTTCGAGGAATTCCTGACGCCGGCGGAGAAGCTCGCCCAGCTCGACCGCCGGGGCCTGGATGCCGCGCTGATCTCGCCCTCGCCGACGCTATTCTTCTACCGCATCGACCCTGCCGTCGAGACCGCCTTCGCGCGGCGGGTGAACGACGAGATCGCCGCCTTCGCGGCGAGCGCCCCGAACCGGCTGCGCCCGATGGGCACGCTGCCGATGCAATCGCCAGATCATGCGCTGGCCGAGTTGGAGCGCATCACCGGCGAACTCGGCATACGCTCGATCATGATCGGCTGCCATATCGACGGCGCCGCGCTGTCCGAGCCGAAATTCCGGCCCGTGCTGCGCCGCGCCGCCGAGCTCGGCGTGCTGATCCTGACGCATCCCTATTATTTCGGCACCAAGCCCGGCCTTGAGAAATACTACCTGACCAATCTCGTCGGAAACCCGCTCGATACCGCGGTCATGGCCGCCGATCTGATCTTCGGCGGCGTCATGGACGAACTGCCCGACCTCAAGGTCTGCCTTTCGCATGGCGGCGGCTTCATCCCCTACCAGATCGGCCGCCTCGTCCATGGCCAGAAGGTCCGGCGCGAGGCCCAGTCGATCGAAAGCTCGCCGAAGGAGCTGCTGAAGCGCTTCTATTTCGACAGCATCACCCATGATGCCGGCGCTCTCGCCTATCTGATCGATCTGGTCGGCGCCGCGCATGTCCTGCTAGGGACGGACATCCCCTTCGACATGGCCGACGAGACGCCGCTGCGCACGCTCGACGCGGTTCCCGGCCTCTCGGTGGAGGACCGTGCGAACATTACCGGCCGCAACGCCTGGCGCCTGACCGGCGCCTGATCGAAACGGAGACGAACATGGCTACGCAGACGCAACCGGCCTCGGCCGGGACGACTTCCCATGCCTCCCCCCGGGGCCTGTTCATCGACGGCCGCATGGTCGATCCCGGCCCGCGCGAGCTGATGAACATCGCTTCGCCCGGCACCGGCGCGACGATCGCCCAAGTCATCGAGGCGAGCGCGGACGATGTCCATCGCGCGGTGCTGAGCGCCGATGCCGCTTTCCGCTCGAAGGAGTGGCGCGACATGTCGGTGCGGACGCGGGCGAGGCTCGTCAACAAGCTCGCCGACGTCATGGAAGCTCATCTCGAAGAGCTGTTCGAGCTGGAAACCCTGAACAACGGGCGGCCCGTCCGCGAAACCCGGGCGCAGCTTGCCCGCGTGCCCGACCTCTTCCGCTACAATGCCGGCCTCGCCATCGCCCGGCGGGACGATGTCATCCCCGTCGAGGGAGAGTATCTGACCTATGCGCGGCGTCTCCCGGTCGGTGTCGTCGCCAATGTCACGCCGTTCAACCATCCGCTGCTGATCGCCAGCCGCAACATCGCGCCGACCCTAACCTCGGGCTGCACCACCGTGGTGAAGCCCTCGGAATACACCCCGCTGACCACGCTGCGCCTCGCCGAGATTTTCTCGGAAGCCGGCCTGCCGCCCGGCGTCTTCAACGTCGTGACCGGGACGGGCGCTATCACCGGCCGGGCGCTCTCGGAGCACCCGCGCATCCGCAAGCTCGTGCTGACCGGCGGGACCGATGCCGGCCGGCGGGCAGGCGCCGCGGCGGCGAGCAATTTCGCCCGCCAGACGCTGGAACTCGGCGGCAAGACCCCCGTCGTCGTGTTCGACGATTACGATCTCGACCAGGCGGTGAACTACGCTGCCTTCGGCGCCTTCGTCGGCGCCGGCCAGACCTGTGTCTGCGCCGCCCGCCACATCGTCCAGCGCAGCATCTACGACGCCTTCGTCGAGAAGCTGGCCGCTAAGGCCAAGGCGATCGCCGTCGGCGACCCCTTCGCCGCCGCCACGCAGATGGGCCCGGTGATCTCGGAGCGGCAGCGCCAGCGCGTGCTCGACTTCGCGCGCATCGGCCTCGAGGAAGGCGCGCGCCTCGTCGCCGGCGGCCGCGTTCCGCCTGCCTTCGACGGCAAGCCGGGCTTCTATGTCGAGCCGACGGTCTTCGCCGATGTCGATCCCTCCATGCGGATCTTCCAGGAGGAGGTCTTCGGCCCCTTCACCGTCGTGACTCCCTTCGACACGGAAGAGGATGCGGTCCGCATCGCCAATGACAGCCCCTATGGCCTCGCCGCCGCGATCCGCACCCGCGACGTGGCCCGCGCTCATCGCGTCGCCGACCGGATCGAGGCCGGCATCGTCTGGATCAACGACCATCACCGCGTCGATGCCGCCTCGCCCTGGGGTGGGTTCAAGCTCTCCGGCATCGGACGCGAATTCGGCAAGGAATCCTTCGACGCCTATTTCGACGTCAAGGCGGTGATGGTGAATGTCGGCGACCGGCCCTTCGACTGGTTCGACATGGACGCCGCCGCCCCCCGCCTGAACTGAGCTGAACTCCGGCCGCTCCGGCGGCCGGCCGCCGGGAGATATCTATCATGTTCTGGATCAACGGGCTGCTCAACAGCTTGGCCTTCGGAGCGATCCTGTTCCTGCTGGCGATCGGCTTCTCGCTGATCTTCGGCCTGATGCGGGTGGCGAACCTCGCCCACGGTGCCTTCTTCATGCTGGGCGGGTATATCGCGACCTCGATGATCGGCTTCGGCTTCACCGCGGCGGTGCTGGCGGCGGGCGTCGTCTGCGCCGTGTTCGGCGGCATCATTGAGCGGACGCTGGTGCGCCGCCTCGCCGGCCGCGAGCTGGCGCAGGTGCTCGGCACGCTCGGCCTCGCCTTCATCATCGCCGACCAGTGCCTGCTGATCTGGTCCGGCGATCCGATCGCCCAGCCTGCCCCGACGGCTTTGCGCAGTGCCGTACAGATCGCCGGCATCGCCTTCCCGGCCTATCGCCTCGCCTTGATCGGCATCGCCATCGTCGCCTTCGTCGCGATCTGGCTTTTGGTCGAGCGCACCACGCTCGGCGCCCGAATCCGGGCTGCCGTTGACGATCGCGAAATGGCGCGCGCCACCGGCATCCCGGTCTCGCGCCTGTTCACCACGGTCTTTTGCGTCGGAGTGGCGCTCGCGGGCATGGGCGGGGCGCTCGCCGCGCCGATCATGTCGGTCTACCCTGGGCTGGATGCCGAGATGCTGCCTCTGGCGCTGCTCGTCGTCATCCTGGGCGGCATCGGCTCTCTATCCGGCGCCTTCGTCGGCAGCATGCTGATCGGCGTGATCTACACGTTCGGCCAGATGCTCGTGCCGGACCTCGCCTACGTTATCCTGTTCCTGCCCATGGTCGCGGTGCTCGCGCTGCGCCCCCAGGGCCTTTTCGGAAGGCAGCCGGCATGAAGACCTTCGGCCTCCTCTTCCTCCTCGGCGCGCTGGCGGTTCCGTTCGTGCTGCCCGGCGAGTTCTATCTCGCCATCGCCACGCAGATCTTGGTCTACGGCCTGTTCGCCGTCAGCGTGAACCTGATCGCCGGCTATTGCGGCATGGTCTCGCTCGGTCACGCCGCCTTCCTCGGCATTGCCGGCTATGCCTTCGCGCTGCTGACGGTCAATTCCGGCTGGCCGGTCCCGGCCGCCATCCTCGCCGCCCTGCTGCTCACGGGAATCGTCGGCGCGCTGTTCGGTCTCGTTGCGCTGCGCACCTCGGGGCTGAGCTTCCTGATGATCACGCTCGCGCTCGGGCAGATCGTCTGGGGCGTCGCCTTCCGCTATGTCGAACTGACCAATGGCGAGAACGGCATCAGCCTGCCGCGGATCGAGGGCTATTTCGGCCACGGCACCGGCCTCTACTATCTCTGTCTCGCCGTCACCGCGGGCTGCCTCTTCCTTGTCGCCACCCTGGCGCGCTCGCCGCTCGGCACCGCGATGCAGGGCGTGCGCGACCAGTCGCGGCGGATGAGCACGCTCGGCTACGATGTCTGGGCGATCCGCTTCGCTGCCTATGTGCTCTCGGCCGTCCTCGCTGGCGTCGCCGGCATCCTCTACGTGCTGGTCTTCCGCTTCATCAGCCCGCACTCGCTATCTTTGACCGTATCGTCGGAAGCGGTGTTGATGGTGATTGCCGGCGGTCTCGGCACGACCTTCGGGCCGGTGCTCGGCGCTGCCCTCGTCGTCCTGCTCAAGAACGTCGCCAGCGCCTATACCGATCGCTGGCCGACACTGCTCGGGCTGATCTTCCTCTTCATCATCATCGTCGTGCCCGAGGGTCTCCTGCCCGGCGCCAGGCGGCTGACCGGCTTGCTGCGGGCACGGCTGGTGGCGCGCCGGGAGATGGGGGCTCGGCTGACGAACGCCGCCGCGCGCATCGAGGAGGCCCGCCCGTGACCGCGCTCCAAGTCAACGATCTCCGCAAGAGTTTCGGCGGCCTCAACGTCATCCAGAGCGTGACCTTCACGGTCGAGCCCGGCGAGCGGCGACTGCTGCTTGGGCCGAACGGAGCCGGCAAGACCACGCTGTTCAACCTGATCGCCGGCGATCTGCGCGCCAGCGCCGGGCAGATTCTCCTGCAAGGTGAGGACGTCTCGACCCTGCCGACCTTCCGCCGGGCGGCACGCGGCATCGGCCGCACCTTCCAGATCCTGACGCTGTTCGGGCGGGAGACCGTGATCGGCAACGTCATCATGGCGCTCCTCGGCAATCGCCGCCAGCGCTGGCGGCCATACGGCGCGGTCGCGGCCGACGCCACGCTGCGCCGCGAGGCCATGCAGGTGCTCGCCCGCGTCAAGCTGGAGAGCCTCGCCGATCGTCCGGTGCAGGAAACCTCCTATGGCGAGAAGCGCCGTCTCGAAATCGCGATGGCGCTGGCGCAGGATCCAGAGATCCTGCTCCTCGACGAGCCGCTCGCCGGCCTCTCGAAGCAGGAACGCAAGACGGTGAGCACGCTGCTGGAGGAACTGCCCCGCGCCCTGACCATTCTGATGATCGAGCACGACATGGACGTCGCGCTGGCCTTCGCGGAAAAGATCGCGCTGCTGCATCACGGCCGCCTGCTGGTCGACGGCACGCGCGACGAGGTCATCGCCGATCCCCGTACCAGGGAGGCCTATCTTGCGCAGTGAACCCATCCTCTCCCTTTCAGCGTTGAACGCCTTCTACGGCGACAGCCACATCCTGCACGACCTGTCGCTGAAGGTTCCGGCCAACGGCATCCTCGCCCTGCTCGGACGCAACGGCGCCGGCAAGACGACCTGCATGAACGCCGTCGCCGGCCTGCTGGGCTCGCGCTCCGGCCGCATCACGCTGGAGGGTCGTGACGTCTCAGGCTTCTCGCCTGAGGCGATCTGCCGGGCCGGCATCGCGCTGGTGCCGCAGGGACGGCGGATATTCCGCAGCCTGAGCGTCGAGGAGAACCTCGCCGTGGCGCGCCGGGCGTCGGCGCCCGCTGGCCGGGTCGTCTGGAGCAATGACGACATCTACGGCCTCTTTCCCCGGCTGAAGGAGCGGCATCGGCATCCGGCCGGCCTGCTCTCCGGCGGCGAGCAACAGATGCTGGCGATCGGCCGGGCGCTGATGACGGCGCCGCGCGTCCTGCTGATGGACGAGCCGACCGAAGGCCTCGCCCCGCAGATCGTCGCCGAGGTCGGCTCGATCGTCCGACGCCTGCGTGAGGCCGGGCTCTCGGTGATCCTCGTCGAGCAGCACATGACATTCGCCCTGCAACTCGCGGACGAGGTCGTGGTGATCAGCACCGGCCGCGTCGTCGAACAGGGTCCGGCCTCAGACTTCCTGGCCGAGCCGGCCCGCCTCGAAGAGCATCTCGGCGTGCACTGACCACCACCACGGCAAAGGCATCATCAGCGCCATCAATTGATCGATTGATCAATTAAATATGAAAAGGGAACGACCCCATGTCCGAAGGAACGCATGAGCTGCGCCCGCCATCGCGCCGCGCAATCGTCATCGGCGGCTCGATGGCGGGCCTGTTCGCGGCACTCTTGCTGCTGCGCCAGGGCTGGCAGGTCGATATCTACGAGCGCATCGCCGACGAGCTTTCGGGGCGTGGCGCCGGCATCGTCACCCATGACGAACTGTTCGAGGTCCTGCGGCTCTGCGGGATCGACAGCGAGACGGCCCGGATTGGCGTCGCCGTGCGCGGACGCTGCGTCTTCGCTCCCGACGGCAGCCTGCTCGGCGAACATGCCCTGCCGCAAGTCCTGACCTCCTGGGGACGGCTCTACAGTCTGCTGCGCGAGGCGCTGCCGGCCGCGCATTATCACCGGGGCAGGAACCTGGAAGCGCTCGCCGTCGATGCCGAGGGCGTCACCGCCCGCTTCGGCTATGGTGAGACGGCACGCGCCGACCTCCTCATCGGCGCGGACGGCATCTTCTCGGCCGTCCGCAGGCAATTGCTGCCCGAGGCCATGCCCTCCTATGTCGGCTACATCGCCTGGCGCGGGTTGGTAGACGAAGCCGATCTCTCGCCCCAGACGCGCGAGGCCCTGTTCGACAGCTTCGCCTTCTCGCTGCCGCCGGGCGAGCAGATGCTCGGCTATCCCGTCGCGGGAGCCGGCGAGTCGATGGAGCCCGGCCAGCGCCGCTTCAACTTCGTCTGGTACCGGCCGGCCGCGCAGGGAAGCGCGCTGCGCGAACTGCTGACCGACGTGGACGGCGTGCAGCACGAGCTCTCCATCCCTCCCAACAAGATCCGCCCGGCGGTTCAGCAGGAGATGCGGCAGGCGGCGCGGCGTCTGTTGTCGCCCCAGTTCGCGGAGGTCGTCGAGAAGACCTCGCAGCCCTTCATCCAGGCGATCCAGGATCTGGAGACGCCGCGGATGGCGATCGAGGGCCGCGTCGCCCTGATCGGCGATGCCGCCTTCGTCGCCCGGCCGCATGTCGGGATGGGCGTAACCAAGGCCGCGGCCGACGCCTGGTCGCTCGCCCGCGCCCTCGAGGCCCATGGCGACGACATCGCTGCCGGCCTGGCCGCCTTCGAGGCCGAGCGGCTGCCCTATGGGCGGGCGGTGATCAAGCGCGCCCGCGACCTCGGCGCCTACATGCAGGCCCAGCTCCTTACGCCGGCGGAGCGCGAGCTGGCCGAACGCCACCGCAAGCCCGAGGCCGTGATGACGGAAACCGCAGTTTCGACCGGCATCGCCGCCTGACGCGACGACCGTTTCCTTGCAACAGCGACAGAAAGGATGAGAACGATGACCCAGAACAGCGATTTCGTCTGGCCCAACCCTCCTGCGAACCTCTCGGCCCATGAGCGCGCCGAGTTCGAAGCCAATCTTGGCGGTGGCCTCGTCGGTACGCAGCTCGTGTCCGAGACCGACCGCGTCCGGGTCTGGGCACTGGCCCTGCAGCCCGGCGAGCGCATCGGCTTCCACACCCATGTCCTGGATTATTTCTGGACCGCCGTAACGGGTGGCAGCGCGCGCTCGCAATATGCCGACGGCCGCGTCGCCGAGGTCTCGTACAAGCCGGGCGACACCCAGCACCATGCCTATGGCGCGGGTGAGTTCATGATCCACGACCTGACCAATACAGGCGACACCGAACTCGTTTTCACCACGGTCGAGTTCAAGCAGGGTGCTAACGCCCCCCTGCCCTCCGCGTGACGCCGTCCTCAACCCTCAAGGAAACTGTATGCCGACCTTGTTCGATCCGATCCTCATCGGGGCGGTGCAGGCGCCGAACCGCATCTTCATGGCGCCGCTGACACGCGCCCGCGGGACGCGCGACCATCTGCCAACCCCGATGATGGCCGAGTACTACGCGCAGCGCGCCGGTGCCGGCCTCATCATCAGCGAGGCGACCGGCATCAGTCGCGAAGGGCTCGGCTGGCCCTTCGCCACCGGCATCTGGTCGAACGAGCAGGTCGTCGGCTGGACCCGCGTCACCCACGCGGTCCATGCTGCCGGAGGGCGCATCTTCTGCCAGCTCTGGCATATGGGCCGCGTCGTGCATCCGAGCCTGCGCGAAGGCGCCGCGCCGGTCTCGTCCTCACGGACGACCGCACCGGGGCTCGCCCACACCTATGACGGCAAGCAGCCCTACGTCCAGGCCCGCGCCCTGGCGATCGAGGAAATCCCGCGGATCGTCGAGGATTATCGCAAGGCGGCGGACAACGCGCTGCGCGCCGGCTTCGACGGTGTTCAGCTCCATGCCGCCAACGGCTATCTGATCGACCAGTTCCTGCGTTCCAGCGCCAATCTGCGCACAGACGCCTATGGCGGCTCGATCGATAACCGGACGCGGCTGCTGCGCGAGGTCAGCGAGGCGGTCGCCGGCGTGGTCGGCGCCGAGAGGCTCGCGGTACGGCTCTCGCCCAACGGCGAATCCCAGGGCATCAACGATCCGCAGCCGGTGCCGCTCTTCACCGCGGCGGCGCAGGCTCTGTCGGCGCTCGGCATCGCCTTCCTCGAACTCCGCGAGCCGCCGCCGAACGGCACGCGCGGCCGGCCCGACCATCCGCCGATCGCGCCGGTGATCCGCAAAGCTTTCGACGGGCCGCTGGTGTTGAACTCGGATTTCGATCTGGCGCGCGGCAGCGCGGCTCTGGCCGCAGGCGAGGCCGACGCGATCACCTTCGGACGCGCCTTCCTGGCCAATCCGGACCTGCCCCAGCGCCTCGCAAAAGGCGCCGCCCTCAATCCGGACGACATGGAGACCTGGTACTCGCAGGGTGTCGAAGGCTATCTCGACTATCCCGCGCTGACCTCCTCCGCCGCCTGACAGCACTGCTTCCAGAGTGCGCGTCGGGTTCCCGACGCGCACTCCGATTTCTGCATAACCTCATCGAATTCAAGGCCGTCGCGATGCCTGCGATGTTGCCTGATCCAACGTGCCGGCCGTGAACCATCCGGGTAGCACTCTCCAAGACATTCTCATCCTGATCGGACCGATAGATGGCGATCAGGGAGGAATAGATGGTCGAAGCCAGGGATCTCAGTCTTTATCGACAACCTCGGTCGACGGCCGATCACGTCCATCAGCAACTTCCTCATGCCAGCGACCATCGCGATCCTCATAGACGATCCCACCGGTCTGACCAGCGACTGTCTGCCGAGCGGCGGCATCCGACGCTGCCTTATGTGCTGCCTCATGGCTGGGAAATGTCTCAGAGACCACGTCACCAACCTTGTAGGCCCAGCCTCCGTCGTGCTCGACGACCTCGTACTTAACTTTGACCATCCCAAATCCTTTCTTTGACGAAGACTGCGGTTTCCACCAGTCGCCAAAAGTACATCTGGCCGCTCGCTCCTGCGGATCGAGGGCCCCTTTCGACATCGTGGCAAGCATTCCTGTTAAGGTCTGCCAGATTCGACAATCCGGCTTCAACGTCCAATCGTCGTTGCCATTGGCAGCCTGCCGTCGTCTATTCACAGCGTTGGCATCTGCAGCGCCCTGAACGAGCTGGCCGGCAACCGGCACGTCAGACGGCGAGATAGCGCTCCTGAACGGACTGATCCGCCAGCATCGCCTGCGCCGTATCGGCGTGGACGACCGCGCCGCTCTCCATCACATAGGCGCGGTCGGCGATCGCAAGCGCCAGCCCGACATTCTGCTCGACCAGCAGGACGGTGGTGCCGCGTTGCTTCATCAGCTCGAACTGCTCGAACATCTCGTCGACCAGCAGCGGCATGATGCCCTCGCTCGGCTCGTCGAGCAGCACCATCTTCGGCTCCGCGATCATGGCGCGCGCGATCGCCAGCATCTGTTGCTCGCCGCCGGACATCGTCGCCGCGATCTGGGAGAGCCGCTCCTTCAGGCGCGGAAACATCGCCGTCGCCTGCTCGATCATGTCCTCGGCCTCGGCCCGCCGGGGGGAGGCGACCACGCCGAGGATCAAATTCTCGCGCACCGTCAGCCCCGGCACGATCCGGCGCTCCTCGGGCACATAGGCGAGGCCCGCGGCATAGCGGGCATGGACCGGCTGCCCGGTCATCTCCTGCCCATCGAAGACGATGCTGCCGGCGCAGTTTGCGACGAGCCCCATCACTGATTTGAGCGTCGTGGTCTTACCCGCGCCGTTGCGGCCGATGAGGCAGACCAGTTCGCCGCGGCGCACGCTCAGCGATACGTCCTGGATGGCGTGCGAGCGCCCGTACCAGGCATTGAGTCCGGCAATCTCCAGCATCAGTGCTGCCTTTCGCCCAGATAGACGCGCTTCACCTGCTCGTTGCCGCGGATTTCGTCCGGCGTGCCGGCTGCGATCAATTCGCCATGGTGGAGCACGACGATCGCATCCGAGACGCCCATGACGAGCTTCATCTTGTGCTCGACAAGGATGATCGTGCGCTCGCTCGCGAGCTTGCGGATCAGCGCCATCATCGCCACGGTTTCCTCTGGGCTCATGCCAGCGGTGGGCTCGTCGAGCAGGAGCAGGCGCGGCCGCGAGGCCAGCGCCATCGTGACTTCCAGCGCACGCTGCTCGCCATGAGCGAGCGTGCCAGCGACACCATCGGCGCGAGCTTCCAGCCCCACCTCCGACAGGAGCCCGAGCGCGATCTCGCGCAGCCCCTCCAATCGCGCACGCGGCGTCCAGAAGTCGTAGCGGCTGACCAGCGCCTGAGAGGCGAGGCGCACATTCTCCAGCACCGAGAGCTGCGGGAAAACGCTGGTGATCTGGAAGGATTTGGCGATGCCGAGCGGAGCAAAGCGATGTTGCGCCAGGCCGGTGATATCCTGCCCCTCGAAGAGGATGCGCCCGTTGCTCGGCTTAAGCGAGCCAGACAGCATATTGAAGAAGGTGCTCTTGCCGGCGCCGTTGGGACCGATCACCGAGGTGATCTTGCCGCGCTCGAAGCGGGCGGAGACGTCCTTTACCGCGGTGAAGCCGCCGAATCGGCGCGTCAGCCCGACGGCCTCGATCATGGTCGCGTCCGTCATGGTCTCACCTTCTGCAGGAGCGTGCCAAGGACACCGCCAGGGAAACGCAGGACGATGACGATGAAGACCAGGCCGACGGCGAACTGCCAGTATTCGGTCCAGAGCGTCACCACATCCTTCAGCACGAGATAGACGAAGGCGCCGATGAACGGCCCGATGAAGGTGCCCATCCCCCCGAGCAGCGTCATCATCACCACCATGCCGGAGGTCTCGTAATGCAGCGTCTCCAGCGGCACGACTGAGAGATGGATCGCATAGAGCGCACCGGCCAGACCGCAGAACAGCCCCGAGATGACGAAGGCGACGAGCTTGGTGATGCGGGCATCGTAGCCGCAGGCGATGGCGCGGGCCTCACGCTCGCGGATCGCCTCCAGCACCGCCCCGAAGGGCGAGCCGAGGATGCGCGACAGCACATAGAGCGCGACCGCGACGAAACCCAGCACGACGAAATACTTGGTCGTCGGATTGTGGAAGTCGATCGCCACGCCCAAGACCGAGGTCGCGGGAACATTGACCCCGCGTAGCCCATTCTCGCCGCCGGTCCAGTCCACCGCCTGATGCGCGATGTAGTAGACGCATTGCGACAGAGCGAGCGTCACCATGGCGCAATAGATACCGCGCGTGCGGGCTGCCAGCGTGCCGATGGCAAGCGCCGTCAGGCCGCCGAGCAGGGTTCCGAGTGCAACGGCAAGCGGCCAGGGCAGGCCGAAGCGGACGATGGCAATACCCGCGCCATAGGCCCCGGCCCCGAACAGGGCGGCATGGCCGAAGGAGAGCATGCCGAGATAGCCAAACATCAGGTTGAAGCCGACGGCGAACAGCCCGAAGATCAGGACGTTGAGCGCGAGCGCCTTGTAGGGCAGTACGAAAGGCAGCACGCAGAGCACGGCGAGAACGATCAGAAGCTGGTGCCGGGCGACCGCGTCGCGCCAATTCGAGCGTGCGGCAACGGTCGGTGTCGAGAGGGTGCTCATCGGAACCTCACTGCGCGTCACGACATCAGCCCGGTCTGGCCGAGCAGGCCCTGCGGCCGCACGATCAGCACCAAAGCCATCAGGATGAAGATCGAGACCTGCGCCATCTCGGGCATGAGCAGCGAGGTCATGCTGACCACGACGCCGACAATGAGCCCGGCCAGCACGGCGCCGGCGAGCGAGCCCATGCCGCCGATCACGGTGACGACGAAAGCCTCGATCAGCATGGCATTGCCCATTTCGGGCGTGACGCCCTGCAGCGGCGCCGCCAGCACGCCGGCCAGCGCCGCAAGCCCCGCGCCGATGCCGAAGACGACGAGCCAGACCCGCGCCACATCGACGCCGAGCACCTTCATGATCGTGGCGTCGCGGGCGCCGGCGCGGATCACTAGACCCCAGCGCGTCTTCTCGACCAAGAGATAGAGCGCGGCGAGGATCGCGGCCGAGGCCGCCAGCACGAACAGCCGATAGGTCGGGAAGAAGCCGATCCCGATATCGGTCGCGCCTTGCAGCCATTCCGGCTGGGCGAAGGGCATGCCGACCTTGCCGAAGATCATGCGGATGCTGTCGACCATCACATAGGAGAGGCCGAAGGTGACGAGCAGCGGATAGTCGATGCCCTTGCCGTAGAGCGGCCGGATCAGGAAGCGCTCGGCCAGAAGGCCGATCGCCGCGACCGCGAGCGGACCGCCGAGGACGGCGAGCCAGAAGCTCCCGGTTGCATTGAAGATCACCAGCCCGGCATAGGCGCCGACCATGAACATCGCGCCATGGGCGAAATTCACCACGGTCAGCATGCCGAAGATCAGCGAAAGGCCGATGGCCATCAGCGCGTAGATCGCTCCCAACGCCAGCCCGGTGAAGAGCTGCAGCAGGAAGAGGTCGAGCGTCATCTCGGAGAGCGGCATGGGCGCCTCCCGTTTTTGCATGCGTTGCGGCGGTTCAGTTGCCGGCGTGGCCGAGCTCGGAGCAGCTCCGCAGCATGGCCTCTTCGGGGCCCTCGCTGCCGATGATCTGGAACACGTCGTTGGCGCTGCTGCCGCCGCGCTTCGATTCCAGGATCAGCACGCTCTGTACGGATTGGTGGTCGCAGGCGCGGTAATATTGCGGCCCCTTGTAATGGTCGTAGCGCAGCCCCCGCAGCGCCGCGGCGACGCGCTCGCTGTCGGTGCTGCCGGCGACCTTGGCGGCTTCGAGAATGGCCCGCACACCGGAATAGGAAACGGCGGCATAGTCGGACGGGTCGAGATTGGCATTGGCCGCCCGGAAGCCGGCATTGAAGGCGCGCGCCGTCTGCGAGGTCTCCTCCAGCCGCCAGAAATAGGGAGCGCCGCCGATCACGCCGTCGAAGGCGTCCGGCCCGCCCGCGACGCGGGCATAGAAGGCCAGCACCGGGGCGACGACGCGCGTGCGGCGCTTCAGACCGAAATCGCCGACCTGCTTCGCCGAGATCATCTGGTCGCGGCCGAAGTTCAGCAGGAACAGCACGTCCGGGCGCGCAGCCTGGATGCGCGGCATGAAGGTCGAGTAATCCGCCTGCCCCAGCGGGTGGCGGATCTCGGTCACGATCTCCGCGCCAGCCTCCTGCGCGACGCGGCGCACCGCCCGCGACAATTCATGGCCAAAGGCATAATCCGCCGTCAGCAGGGCGGCGCGCTTGCCGAAGCTCTTGAAGGCGTGGCGCGCGACCGGGCCCGTCGTCATGTGCGGGTTCAGCGCCTCGTGGAAGGTGTAGCGCGACCAGTCACGCGCCTCGTTGATGGCATCCGACTGGCTGCAGGAATTGAAGATGACCCTCCTTTCCTTGGTGATGTTGTTGATCGAGAGCTGGACGGCTGCCGAGAGGCTGCCGGCCATGAACTGGACCTGATCCTTCTCGATCAGCTCCAGCGTGCGGGTCGCCGCCTCGCCGGGATTGAGCTTGTCGTCGCGCGCCAGCAATTCGGCCATCCGGCCGCCGAGCCCACCGCCCTGGTTGAACTGCTGCACCGCGAGCTGCGCGCCGCGGACCTGGTCCTGCGCCTCGGCCCCGAATGGGCCGGTCAAAGAGGTCGGGAAACCGATCTTGATGGTCGCCGGCTGCGCCCGCAACGAGGGGATGTAAGCGGGGAGAGACAAAGCAGCAGCTCCGGCCAGCAGCCGGCGACGGTCGATCTTCATGGCGTTCCTCGCTCGTTGGCCCTGGTTGTTCTGCGGGCGGCAGGTCTGCTGTCTTCATTTATCTTTTGATAAACAATTTCGCAGCGACGCGCTCCTGTCAACAACTATTTATCAAACGATCAATTCGAGAAATGAGCGAGGGCGATTGGACAGCCGCCGCCGATCCTTCATGCCTGCCCGGCAAGGCTCGGTGTCGAAGGCGGTCTATGCCTGCGACAAGGCGTGAACCCTGTGAAACAGCAGATATTCCCCGGTCTCGACGCCCTGCCGCTTCAGGAATTTGCCGTAGCGGACCTGCGCCGGCTCCCAGCGCGCGAGCGCGGCCTCGATATCATCCGGCGACCGCTCAAGCTCCTCGGCAAGCGCCAGCGCGTTCGCCGCCGCCTTCGATGTGCTCGCCGCGGTATGGGGGCGCGGGATCGCGGCGGCATCGCCGAGGATGATCACCCGCCCCGCCACCATATTGTCAGAAGCGAGATCGCGGATTGCCTGCGCGAAAGGCTCCGCTGTCGCCTCGACAATTTCGCGGAACGCAGGGGGCAGCAGCGCCCTCGCCTCGCGGCCGAGATGGGCGATCCACTTCCGCGCCAGGAGCCCTTCGGGGATCGCGTATCCGCGCTGGCGGCCGTCTCGGTCGGTCATGATGCCGGCAATCTCGTCATCGCTCGCAACGCGGTACCAGACCCAGTTGTAGAGCCGGTGGCCGGGGCGCAGGTCGTTGTCTAGACCGGGGACCAGATAGCCGAGGATGTGCGAGCCGCGATTATTGGCGAAACCGAAATCCCCGCGCAGCGTCTCGCGCGCAACTGGGGGCATCTCATCCTCGGGCACGAGCCCGCGCCAGGCGAGATAGCCGGCATAGCTCGGCTGCTCCTGCGGCCAGATCTGCGCCCGGACCGTCGAGTTGCCGCCATCGGCGCCGATGAGCAGATCGCCCGTCTCGCTGGAGCCATCGTCGAAGAACGCGGTGACCGTTCGGGCCCCGGCGTTCTGCTCGACACGGGCCAGCACCTTGCCGCAATGATAATGGGCCTCGCCGAAAGCCTGCTTCAACGTCGTATAGATCAGTGACCAGGAGGTCTGGACCTGCGGGGCAAACTGCTTGGATTGGACCGTGCCATCCGGCCGCAGGACCGTGCGATAGCGCGAAGCGACACCGAGCTCGCCTCCGGCGAGCGAAGCGACACTACGGCGGAACACCTCGACCACGTCGGGCTGCAGCACGATGCCGCCGCCGCGGCTGTCGAGGTCATGGCGCGAGCGTTCGTAGATATCGACGTTCCAGCCGATGCTGCGCAGCATATTGCCGGTGAACAAGCCAGCGAGGGAGCCGCCGATGATCAGGGCGCGGTGCTTCGATTGCGCCGACGAAGGTGATGTCTGCACGGGTCGTCTCCTTTTCGACGACAGCAAGATGATCACCCCACGCGGCTATGATAATTCGCCTTCGATGCGCTTCTTCGTTGCGATTTGCGCAAAGATCGCTAGCGCGCGTAACGATCCCAATAGGGCGGCGCGCCGAAATGGTCCGCCATGAAGTCGATGAAGCTCCCGATCTTCTTGGAGCCGCGCCGATTGTGGAGATAGACGGCCGAGATGGCGCCCTCCTCAGCGCCGGGAGATGGCGACCATTCCTCCAGCACCGGCTGGAGCCGGCCGGCCGCGATGTCGCCGCCGACGAGCCAGGTCGGCATGAGGATCAGGCCGGCGCCGCCGATCGCGGCCTCGCGCAGTACCTCTGAGCCGTTGGCACGCAGATTGCCGGAGACCTGTACCTTCTCGCTCTTGCCGTCGCGCGCCATCGTCCAGCTGTTGTCGAGCGTCTGATAGTCGAACAGCAAGCAATTGTGGTGCGCGAGGTCGAGGGGTTCGCGCGGCACGCCACGTTCGCCCAGGTAATCGGGGCTGGCGCAGATGACGCGGCGATGCGGCGCAAGCTTGCGCGCGACGAGGCTCGATGTCTGCAGCGGCCCTAAGCGGATCGCGATGTCGATCCGGTCTTCCACCAGATTGGTCATTGCATCGGTCAATTGGATATCAACCCGAACCTGCGGCCAGCGCCGCAGGAAGCCTGGCAAGGCAGGGGCGATATGGAGGCGGCCGAAGGCGACCGGCATCGTCACCCGCAACAGCCCGCTCGGCGGGCCGGCCCGCTCGCCTACCGCCCGATCGGCCTTCTCAAGATCCTCAAGGATGCGGCGGACATCCTCATAATAGCGCCGCCCGGCATCCGTGAGCGTAACGCTGCGCGTGGAACGGTTGAGAAGCAGCGCGCCGAGCGCCTCCTCGAGGCCATTGAGCTGCCGGGTCAGAGAGGATGGGGCCACGCCGAGGCGGCGAGCCGCCGGGGCGAAGCCACCATGCTCGACGACGGCTGCAAAGGCGCTTGCCGCGGCAAATCTGTCCATGTCCCACCTTTGCCTTGTGAGCAATAATGATCTCGCCAACCAGTCTATTATCACTGAAGGGAGCAACACCGACATTGGGTCGCAGAAGGAGACCCACCATGTCCATTCCCGTCACGATCGTTTCCGATTTCATCTGCCCATGGTGCCTCATCGGCGAGCGCCGGCTGGCCAGGGCGATCGAATCCCTGCCCGAGAATGTCGCCGTCGACATCCAATGGAAGCCCTTCGAGCTGAATCCGACCATGCCGGCCGAAGGCATGAACCGGCGCACCTATCGTTCGCTCAAATTCGGCAGTTGGGAGCGCAGCAGCATGTTGGACGCGCAAACGGTCGCGGCTGCCAAGGACGGTGAAGCCGCCTTCGACTATGCCGCCATGGAGAAGACGCCGAACACCTTCGCAGCCCACAGGCTGATGCACCTCGGCGAGCGTCACGGCGTCGCGACGCTGCTCGCAGAAGCACTTCTGTCGGGCTATTTCGAGCGAGGGCGCGACATCGGTGATCTCGATACACTGGTCGAAATCGCTGCCGAACAGGGGCTCGACCGGGCCGAGGCCGAGGCCTTCCTGCGCGATGGCGAAGCCGCCACCGATGTGCGTGCCCATGAAGAGGCGCAAGGCGCGGCCGGCTTGCGCAGCGTGCCGACCTTCATCATCGGCGGCGACATCATCTCCGGGGCACAATCGGTCGCGACCTTCGAGGCCGCGCTGCGACGCGCCGCCGAACAGGATGCCGCCTTTGTCGACGGCGCTTGCAGCATCGGCTGACGATCCCGATCCCGGCCACCTCGCCAAGGAGACATGCGCGTGCCCGATACACCGTTCCAGCACAAAGGGTTTGCGCGCATGTTCCGGCCGGGCGGCATGACGCTTGGTCTGATGCTGCCGATGGCGCCGCTGACCAACGGCGTGCCCGACATGACCGGCCAGCTCGACCTTGCCGTCGCGGCCGACCGGGCCGGCTTCGCCACGCTCTGGATCCGCGACGTGCCGCTGTTCGATCCCGATTTCAACGACGCCGGGCAGATCTACGACCCCTGGGTCTGGCTCGGTCAGCTCGCGACGGTGACGCAGAGGATCGCGCTCAGCGCCGCCGGAATCGTCCTGCCGCTGCGCCACCCGCTGCATACCGCCAAGGCGGCGGCGTCGGTGGATGTGATCAGCGGGGGGCGGTTCCTGCTCGGCGCCGCCTCGGGCGATCGCGCGGGGGAATCTCCGGCCTTCGGCCGCTCCCATGAGGAGCGCGGCACGATCTTTCGCGAGGCGGTCGAGGTCATCCGCCGGACGACCTCCGAGGACTACCCTGCCCTGGCCGGGTCTTTCGGCGAGATGCAGGGCCTCGATCTGCTTCCGAAGGCAACGGGGCGCCACCTGCCAATCCTGGCAGTGGGCAGCGCCCAGCAGAGCATCCAGTGGATCGCGCGCCATCTCGATGGCTGGGTCTCCTATTTCAGGCCCGTCGCCGAGCAGAAGCCCCGCATCGATCTCTGGCAGCGTGCGGTCGAGACCCAAGGCGGCGGCGCCTTTCGGCCCTTCGCACAATCCATGTTCATCGACCTGACAGACGGTCCCGACACCGAGCCGTCACCGATCTTTCTCGGCTACCAAATCGGCCGGAAACGCCTGATCGAGCGACTCGTTGCTTTTTCTACGCAAGGTGTTCATCACGTCGCCTTCAACCTGCGCCATAGTCAGCGCCCGGCTAAGGGGGTTCTGCAAGAGCTTGCGGAATTCGTGCTGCCAGGGTTTCCGTCTCACGCCRACAGGTGATTGCCGGGGCCTTCAGGCCAAGAGCGACGAGGGGTGTCAGCCAGGGCCGGCGCTTCGTTGCCGCTCTTTCGCGAAGCCTCGATCCTCTTATCCGCATTTCGATCCAGCCGATGGTGGATGTGGTCTGCAGACAAGTGCGCTGATCTCGTGCCGAACGAAATCATACAGTGGTTTAGTCCGGCCGAGCTGAGCCTTCGACCATGCCCGAAGGCAGTTCTTCGACCGCGTTCCGATTGAATGACAGCGAGTGGGATGGACGCGACCGCGTCGCGAGGAACCTTATTTCGGCTCCTGCGTCGAAGCGCGCACGACAAGTTCGACGGGCATGAATTGCATGCGCGCAGCAACATCCGCGTCCGAGAGACGCTCCAACAGTTGTTGCGCTGCGGTCCGGCCCATCTCGGCATGAGCAATCCGTACGGTGGTCAGCGGCGGATCGACCATGTCGACCAGCGGCATATCGTTGTAGCCGACGACCGATATATCGTCGGGGCAGGACAACCCGCGCTGCTTCAGCTCTTGATAGGCGCCGAGCGCGAGCAAGTCGTTGCTCGCCGCGACCGCGGTCAGGCCGGGCCATGTGTCTAGGAGAAACGCCGTCGCCGCCTGCCCCAGGGGGCGGCTGTAGGCGGGGGCCACCGAAACGGCCGAAGCATCGAGCCCCGCCGCCGCCATCGCCGCCTCGAAGCCCCGCCGACGCAGAACACCGGTGGAGAGCGCTTCGGAACCGGCCAGGTGTCCGATCCGGCGATGGCCGAGCGCGACCAGATGTTCGACCGCCAGCCGCATGCCGCCGATATCGTCGGAAACCACGGTCGCTGCGCGCAAATCATCCTCCGCCCGGTTGACCAGCACGGTCGGGACGCCGGCGCCGAGGCAGACGGTCAGGACCGGATCGGAGCGCCGCACCGTCGCGAGCACCAGCCCGTCGACCCGACGCGCAATCAACTCCTCGACGATCGCGACCTGGCGTCCCTCGTCGGCCCCGCCTTCCGCCACCAGCATCGAATAGCCACCCTGGGCCAAGGCGGCGCCGATGCCATCGAGGATTGGCGCGAAGACCGGATTGGCGAGGTCCGGCAGCACGACGCCGACCAGGCGCGACCGGCCGGTCCGCAGCGAGGCCGCGATGGCGTCGCGGCGATAACCCTGCCGCAGCGCCTCCGTCCGCACCTTCTCCACCACTTCCGGCGAGATCCGATGGGCCTGGGCGGGATCGAGCGCGCGCGCCGCCGTGGAGCGGTGCACGCCGGCTGCCTCGGCGATCGACTGGAGTGTCGCCACACGTGGCCCGCCAGACGCCAAGGTCATGGATTTCATCAGTTTTCCGCCGGCTGAATCGTCGCCTGCAACTGAGCATTTTTTGGCTCGCTTGACAACGTGCAATCGATCGCATAACTGTTAATGCAATCGATCGCACAACAATGCACCGCTGACGCGGCACAGGCGACGGAGGAAACACCGATGAATGCGAGGGCAACCCCCGTGGGAGCAGAGACCGCACTCCGCTCCCACATCATCGAGACCCAGGATGCCGTGACGCCGGTCGTGCTCGACGCGATGTCGCGAGCCCCGAATGCCCGGCTCAGGGAGGTCATGGCCTCCTTCGTGCGACATATGCATGCCTTCGCCCGGGAGGTCCGGCTGACCGAGGACGAGTTCGAACTCGGCCTCGATGTCCTCAACCGCATCGGCCAGGCGACCAATGACAGCCATAACGAAGCCGTGCTGTTCTCCGACGCGATCGGCTTCTCGACGTTGGTCTGCCTGCTGAACAACGGCCAGAATGGCGCAACCGAAACGGCCGCTGCGCTGCTCGGCCCGTTCTGGCGGATGCATTCGCCGACGACACCGAACGGCGGCTCGATCATCCGCTCAGAGACGCCCGGCCCCGCCCTCTTCGCAAATTGCCGGATCACCGATCCCGAGGGCCGCCCGCTCGCCGGCGTCGAGGTCGATGTCTGGCAGGCTTCGCCGGTCGGGCTCTACGAGAACCAGGATCCCGGCCAAGCCGAGATGAACCTGCGCGGCAAGTTCACCACGGATGCCGATGGCTGCATCGCCTTCCGCTCGGTGAAGCCCGCCGGCTATCCGGTCCCGACCGACGGCCCGGTCGGCGAGTTGCTCCGGGCCCAGCAGCGCCACCCGTTCCGCCCGGCCCATCTGCATTTCCTCGGCTTCAAGCCGGGCTACAAGACGCTGATCACGCAGGTCTTCGTCGATGACGACGAGCATCTGGAAACGGACGTCGTCTTCGGCGTGACCCGCCATCTCATCGGCGATTTTCGGCCCGGCACCGGCCCCGCGCCCGCCGCCGATGTCGATGGGCCCTGGTACCTCTTCGACTACACCTTCGTGATGGAACCCGGCGAAGCCAAGCTGCCGGTCCCCCCGATACGCTGATCCGCGCATTCCCCTTCACAGTCAGGAGCAGGGACAGCCATGTCTCATCTCGCCCAACCGGATGCCCTCGCCGCGGCACCGATCCGGAAGCTCTATCCACGCTCGCTCGACGGCAAGGTCGCACTCGTCGTCGGTGGCGCAGGCGCCATCGGCGCCGCCACCAGCCGCATGCTCGCCGCCGCCGGCGCGACCATCATCGTCACCCATCTCGACAGCGAACGCGATACGCAGGCCGCCGAAGCCCTCATCGCGGATCTCGGCGACGGACACGCCGCCTATGTCGCCGACGTCGCCAACACCGCCTCGCTCATCACCCTGCGCGACGCCATTCAGGCCCGCTTCGGCCAGCTCGACATCCTGATCAACGCGGCTGGCTACACCAAGCCGGTGCCCCATGCCGACCTCGACGCGCTCACCGACGAGCTGATCGACCGCATGCTGCAGGTCAATTGGCGCGGGCAATTCGCGACGATCCGCACCTTCGCGCCGATGCTAAAGGCCTCGGGTGACGGCTTGGTGGTCTCGATCTCGTCGATCGCCGCCTTCACCGCCGTCGGCTCCTCGATCGCCTATTGCGCCGCCAAAGCCGGCATCGACGTGATGACCAAGGCGCTGGCCCGCGTGCTAGCGCCGGAGGTCCGCGTGCTCGCTGTCTCGCCGGGCGTGGTCGACACCGAGTTCGTCCCTGGCCGCGGCGCGGATTTCAACGACAAGGTCAGCGCCTCGACGCCGCTGAAGCGCATCGGCGCGGCCGAGGACATCGCCGCCGCCATCACCGCCTGCGCCACCATGCTTGGCTACTCGACCGGACATACCGTCCAGGTCGATGGCGGCCGGGCGCTCTGAGGGCGAACCGATGCGCGCGCCCCTCCCGAAAGTCTTCATCACCTGTGCGATCACCGGCAACCTGACCAGGCCCGAGCAGAGCCCGCATCTGCCGATCACGCCGGAGCAGATCGCCAATTCCGCGCTCGAAGCGGCGGAAGCCGGTGCGGCGATCGCCCATATCCATGTCCGCGATCCGCAGAGTGGCCGGCCCTCGATGGAGCTTGCGCTCTATCGCGAGGTGGTCGAGCGCATCCGCGCCGGCAATCCCGATCTCATTATCAACCTCACGACCGGTCCGGGCGGGCGCTTCGTACCCTCCGAACAGGATCCGAAAGTCGCTGGCCCCGGCACGACATTGATGGTGCCTGAAGAGCGCGTCGCCCACGTCGCGGCGCTGAAGCCCGATATCTGCACGCTCGACCTCAACACCATGAATTCCGGCGGCGAGGTCGTGATCAACACGCCCGGCAACGTCCGCCGCATGGCCAGGGTAATCGCGGAGGCCGGTGTGCGCCCGGAGATCGAATTGTTCGATTCCGGCGACATCGCCTTGCTCACCGACCTGATCAAGGACGGCACGCTGCAGCCGAAGCCGCTGACCTCCTTCGTGATGGGTGTGCGCTACGGCTTCCAGCCCTCGCCCGAGACCGTGCTCTATGCCCGCGGCCTTCTGCCTGAAGGCGCGCTCTTCACCGCGATCGGCATCGGCCGCTCGGCCTTCCAGAGCGTAGCGCTCTCCTATCTCGCCGGCGGCCATGTCCGCGTCGGACTGGAGGACGGTGTCTATATCGACCACGGCGTCCTCGCTCCCTCGAACGCGGCGCTGGTTCAGAAGGCCCGCCGTATCGTTGAGGACCTCGGCGGCCAGATCGCCACCCCGCAGGAAGCCCGCGCCCTCATCGGCCTGCCCGACCACGCCGCCGGCGCGAAGCGGGTGGCCTGACCTCTCTCATCGGAAGCGAACCATCATGTCCCCTGCCACCCAAGCCCTCATTCGCGAAGCCCAGGCCACCCGCCCGCAGACCGTGCGCGGCCTGCGGCTCCATACCAAGGCCGCGAGCTATGAAGAGATCGCGCTGCCGATCGAGGAACGCCCCTTACGCCCGCTCGCCGCCCATGAGGTTCTGGTCGAAATCCAGGCCGCGGCCGTCAACCCGTCCGACGCCAAGGCTGCGACGGGGCTGATGCCCTATGCCGTGTTCCCACGCACGCCGGGCCGCGATTTCGCCGGCACGGTCGTCGCCGGGCCGGCCGGCCTCCTCGGCAAGCAGGTCTTCGGCTCCTCCGGCGATCTCGGCATCCGCCAGGACGGCGCCCAGGCGAGCCATCTGATCGTCGAGGCCGATGCGGTCGTCGAGATCCCCGCGGGTGTCACGATGCGCGAGGCCGCCGGCATCGGCGTGCCCTTCGTCACCGCCTGGGAGGGTCTGCGGCGCGCCGGCCTGCCCAAGGCTGGCGAGACCGTGTTGATCCTCGGCCTCAACGGCAAGGTCGGCCAGGCCGCTGCGCAGATCGCGAGCTGGCGCGGCGCCAAGGTCATCGGCATCACCCGCCGGCAGGAACCCTATGCCGGCCATGCCAGCGGCCCGGTCGAGGTCATTTCCGCCAGCGGCACGGATGTGCCGGCGCGGGTGCGCGAGCTCACCGGCGGCAAGGGCGCCGACATCGTCTTCAACACGGTGGGCGACCCCTTCTACGAGATCGGGCAGAAATCCATGGCCGTCGGCGGCCGGGCGATCTTCATCGCCGTGATCGACCGCTTCGTCACCTTCGATATCCTGGCCTTCTACAAGGGCCGTCACACCTATGTCGGCATCGACACCATCGCGCTGAGCTCGGTCGAAACCGGTGCGATCCTGCGCGATCTCGCTCCGGGCTTCGCTGTCGGCTTCCTGAAGCCCTTCCCGATCAAGGACAGCGCGGTCTATGCGCTCAAGGACGCCCACGCCGCCTATCAGGCGGTGATGGGCTCCTCACGCGAACGCGTCGTGCTGGTGCCGGGAGCCTGACGCCATGCATGTCGTGCGCTTCGGCGAGGCCCCGCCCTATGACGCCCCCGGCCATGCGCTGATGAAGATGGTTCGGCTGCAGGGCCGCGAGGCCGGCCCGGCCGACACGGCGTGGCTTGGCGTCTCGACCATCGCGCCCGGCGGCGGCACGACGCTCGACGCTTCCGCCGTCGAGAAGCTCTATGTCGTGCTCGACGGCACCGTCACCGTCTCGAACGGACAGGACAGAGTCAGCCTGAGCCGCTGGGATTCCTGCCGGATCGCGCCCGGCGAGGGGCGCCAGCTCAGCAACGAAACGAACGCGCCCGCCTCGATCCTGCTCGTCATGTCGCTCCAGCCTCCGACGCCGGCCTGAATCGGCGCGACCACGAAGAGACTGCGAAACGCCTAGCCAAGAAACACAACCAAGCGCGGGCGCGTCCGTCCGCGGCGGCGCCCTCGTGCGCCCAGGGAGGACCAAAATGGCTGCAGATCATCCTTCACCCCGCCCGGCCAAGCGCTGGTACAATATTCTCTACATCCAGGTCTTGATCGCCATCGCCTTCGCCATCGTGCTCGGCCATTTCTGGCCGTCGATCGGCGTCGAGATGAAGCCGCTCGGCGACGGCTTCATCAAGCTGATCAAGATGGTGATCGCGCTGGTGATCTTCTGTACCGTCGTCTCCGGCATCGCCGGCATGAGCGACATGAAGAAGGTCGGCCGCGTCGGCGGCAAGGCGCTCATCTATTTCGAGGTGGTCTCGACGCTGGCGCTGGTCATCGGCCTCGTCGTCGCCAATGTCGTCAAGCCGGGCGCGGGCTTCAACGCGCACCCCTCGGCGCTCGATGCCAAAGCCGTGGCCGCCTATGCTGGCAAGGCCGGCGAGCAGACGATCACCGAGTTCCTGCTCAACGTCATCCCCAACACCGTCGTCGACGCCTTCGCCAAGGGCGACATCCTGCCGGTGGTGCTGATCTCGATCCTGTTCGGCTATGTACTCTCCCATCTCGGCGAGCGGGCGCGGCCGGTGCGCGATGTCATCGATGCCGGCGCGAAGCTCGTCTTCGGCGCGATCAACGTCATCATGAAGCTTGCCCCGATCGGCGCCTTCGGCGCCATGGCCTTCACGATCGGCCGCTACGGCGTCGGCTCGCTCGGGCCGCTCTTCCTGCTGATTGCGACCTTCTACCTGACCAGCGCGATCTTCGTCCTTGGCGTCCTCGGCCTCATCGCCCGCTGGGCCGGCTTCAGCATCCTGAAGTTCCTGGCCTACATCAAGGAAGAGATCCTGATCGTCCTCGGCACCTCCTCCTCCGACTCGGCCCTGCCGAGCCTGATGGAGAAGCTGGAGCGCGCCGGCTGCTCGAAACCGGTCGTCGGGCTGGTCGTGCCGACGGGTTATGTCTTCAACACCGACGGCACCTCGATCTACATGACGCTCGCCGCGCTCTTCGTGGCGCAGGCGACCAATACCGACCTCAGCCTGCACCAGCAGCTCGCGATCTTCGCCGTGGCGATGCTGACCTCGAAGGGCGCCTCCGGCGTCACCGGCGCCTCCTTCATCGCGCTGGTCGGCACGCTCTCGGTGGTGCCCGCGATCCCCGTCGCCGGCATGGCGCTGATCCTCGGCATCGACCGCTTCATGAGCGAGGCCCGCGCCCTGGTGAACATGATCGGCAACGGGGTCGCGACGCTGGTCATGGCCCGCTGGGAGGGCGAGCTCGATCAGGCGAAGCTCGAGGCAGCGCTGTCGGGAGAAGCCTTGCCCGATACGGCGACAGAGGAGCATCCAGCGATTGCCCCCGGCACGCACGGCCTCGCCGTCCGCACGGGCGAGGCGCTGAGCGGCGCCACGGGGCAAGCCTGAGGCGTCAACGATTGTCGCAAGCTTGCGGGGCGGCTAGCGTCCCGCGAGCCAAAGCACTGCCCGAGATCATGAGGACGAGCGCATGCCAGCCCCCTCCACCCCCGTGAACGTCGCCGTGCTAGACGACTATCAGAACGTGGCCTTGTCGATGGCGGCTTGGTCCGCGCTCGACGGGCGAGCGCGGATCACCGTGTTCAACGACCATCTCGCCGATCCGGTTGAAGTCATCGCGCGCCTTCAGCCGTTCGATGTCGTCTGCATCATGCGTGAGCGCACGCCGATGACGCGCGCGATCATTGAAAGCCTCCCGAGGCTGCGCCTGATCGCCTCGACCGGCGCGCGCAACGCCTCGATCGATGCCAAGGCGGCTGAGGAGCGCGGTATACAGGTCGCCTTTACCGGCTACTCCACAGCGCCGACCATCGAAATGACATGGGCGCTGATCCTGGCAAGCGCACGTGGACTGGTCGACGAGAACGCCTCGTTTCGTGCCGGCGGCTGGCAGCGCCGTATCGGCGGCGATCTCAGCGGACGGACCCTGGGCCTTCTCGGCCTCGGCAATATCGGCACCGCCGTCGCCCGGATCGGCCAGGCCTTCGGCATGAACGTGATTGCCTGGAGCCAGAACCTGACCGCGGAACGGGCCGAGGAAGCGGGTGCGACCTGGGTCTCGAAGGAGGATCTGTTCCGCCAGGCGGACTTCCTCAGCGTCCATCTGGTCCTGAGCGGCCGCAGCCGCGGGCTCGTCGGCGCGGCGGAGCTGGCGCTGATGAAGCCTACCGCCCGGCTCGTGAACACGTCGCGCGGGCCGATCGTCGTCGAGGCCGATTTGATCGCCGCTCTGGAGAAGAAGACGATCGCCGGCGCCGCCATCGACGTCTTCGATCAGGAGCCTCTCCCCCCGGACCATCCGTTCCGCAACCTGCCGAACCTGCTCGCCACCCCCCATATCGGTTACGTCTCGCAGAACCTGTATGAGCGCTTCTACGGCGATACCGTCGCGAACATCCTGAAATGGTTGGACGATCGCGCATCGCCCTGAAGGCGGCGAGAGACGCAGTGGCCGAATTGAACCGAGCGCGCATGATCGGTTCGCGCTTCTCCGGCAATTTGCTCTCCTGGGTTGCGCATCATGGATCGGCTTGAGAGTATCGAAACCTTCGTCCGCGTCGCGGAGACAGGCAGCTTCGTCGAGGCGGCGCGACAGCTGCGTGTTTCCCGCTCCGTCGTGACGGACCGCATCAAGCAGCTTGAGGAGTTCGTCGGCGGCCCGCTGCTCCATCGCAGCACCCGTGCGGTGCGGCTCAGCGAGCTGGGGCAGTCCTTCCTGCCTCAATGCGCCGCGCTTGTCCGGCAGGCGAAGGATCTGCTCGGCGAGATGCGCATCGATCCGGCTGGAACGGCCGGCACTCTGAAGGTCCATGCGCTGACGGGGCTGGTTCTGGGGCGGTTCGCCTCGCTGCTCCGGGATTTCCAGAGTTCTCACCCCGAGCTCCAGATGCAATTGACGGTCAGCGACGTCGTCGTCGACCCGATCAAGGCAGGCGTGGACTGCGCGCTGCAGATGTTCCAGCCGACATCCGGCGAGTTCATCTCCCGAACTCTGTTCTTCGTCAGGCGCGTCTTCTGCGCGGCGCCCAAATATCTTGCAGCTCATGGCACGCCGCTGCACCCGCGCGATCTGCATCATCATCGGCTCGGCCTCTATTCCGGCTATCCGACGCGCGACCGCTGGACGTTTCACCGCGACGGGCAGGCCGAGATCGTCGACCTTGCCCCGACGCTGCTGACCAACAGCGTTCATCTGCTCTGCGAATATGCGCAGGAACAGGCCGGCATTGTCTGCCTGCCGACGCTGCTCGCCAGCGAACAGATCCAGAGGGGCCGGTTGGAGCTCGTGCTGCCGCAATACTCCCTGTCGTCCTTCCCCTTGAACGCGGTCTATGCAGTGACGTCACGCCAGACCTTCAAGCTTAAGCTGTTCATCGACCATATCCGCGCAACCTTCGGCGGGTTGCCGCCCTGGGACGAGGCCCTGATCGAAGCGGGTCTACTTCCGGCGACGCCGCACGATGAAAACGGCGCCGCACTCGCCGCGGACCTCATGGCGATTAGTCGGGATCACCGAACAATGCGCTCGGCGTGAGGCAGCTATCGAACACTGCGCGCCTCCCCTAAGGTCGGCCGGTCACCACAACACAGCTGCCCGGCGAAGGCACCTTCACCGATCGGACATGACCGCCCCCGAGCGGCCGTGACAGGCACTGTCATGTCGCGAGAGGGGTCATGAGATACGGCAATCGCGCAACGATCCCGCAATCGGACGTCGCCCCATGAGCTTCGCCGATCTCGAAGCGAAACTCGGGTTGACGACGCCCATCCGGCATCAGCTCTTCATTGACGGCCGTTTCACCGACGCAATCTCCGGCGAAACCCTCGCAACGCTCAATCCGCACGACAACAGCGTGATCGCGCAGGTCGCGGTCGCGGGGCGGGAGGATGTGGACGCCGCCGTCGTCGCTGCCCAACGCGCCTTCCCGGCCTGGAACCGGATGGCGGCGGCCGAACGCGGGCGCATCCTGCTGCGCCTGGCCGATCTGATCGAGGCGCATGCGGAAGACCTCGCGCGGCTGGAAACGCTCGACACCGGTCATCCGCTGCGGGATTCGCGGCGTCTCGACGTTCCCCGCACCGCTGCCTGCTTCCGCTATTTCGGCGGCATGGCCGACAAGTTCCAGGGCGAGACCATTCCCGTCGAGCCGGGCTTCCTCAACTACACCCTGCGCGAGCCGGTCGGCGTCGTCGGGCAGATCGTGCCCTGGAACTTCCCGCTGATGTTTACGAGCTGGAAGATGGCCCCGGCGCTTGCGGCCGGCAATTGCATCGTCCTGAAGCCGGCCGAGATCACGCCGCTGACCTCGCTCAAGATCGCCGAACTGATGGCGCAGGCCGGCCTACCCGACGGCGTCGTTAACATGCTGCCGGGGCTCGGCAGCGTCGCAGGACAATACATCGCCGAGCATCCCGACATCGCCAAGATCGCCTTCACCGGCAGCACCGCCACCGGCCGGCGCATCGTCCAGGCCAGCAGCGGCAATCTGAAGAAGGTCCAGCTCGAACTCGGCGGCAAAGGCCCCAACATCATCTTCGAGGATGCGCCGCTGCAAGCTGCCGTGAACGGCAGCGCCTGGGCGATCTTCCACAATCAGGGTCAGGCCTGCATCGCCGGAGCGCGCCTACTGCTGCACGAGAAGATCGCCGACGCCTTCCTCGACCAGTTCCTGCCGCTGACACGCTCGATCCGGCTCGGCAACCCGCTGGACGAGGCCACCGAGATGGGTCCGCTGACAAGCATGCAGCATCGCGAACGTGTCCTGTCCTATGTCGACACCGCCATGCAGGAGGGTGGCGATATCCTGGCCGGCGGCAAGGCACCGGCAGGCGCGCTTGCCGGGGGCTGCTATGTCGAGCCGACTGTGGTCAGGGCGAAGTCCTTCCGCGACCGGGTCGCACAAGAGGAGGTGTTTGGCCCCTTCGCCACCGTGCTGACCTTCTCGACCGACGAGCAGGCGCTGCAGATCGCCAACGGCACCGATTACGGCCTGGGCAGCGGCCTGTGGACACAGAATCTGAGCCGCGCGCATCGCGTCGCCCGCGATCTCAATGCCGGAATGGTCTGGGTCAACAGCTACAAGCGCGTGAACCCCGGCTCGCCCTTCGGTGGCGTCGGCAAGAGCGGTTACGGCCGCGAGATGGGCTTCGACGCGATGCACGAATATACGCAGGTCAAGAGCGTTTGGGTGAACGTGGACGCCGAGATCCCACCCCATTTCCAGCGCTGAAAACACCAGGGAGGAAACCACCCCATGATCCGCAAGGCTCTCAAGCTGGCTGCCGCAGGCGCCCTGCTGCTGATGCTGCCCGCACTCGCGCAGGCGCAAAGCTGGCCGAGCAAGCCGATCCGCCTGATCGTCGCCTTCCCCGCCGGAGGCCTCGTCGACACCGTCGCCCGCCAGTTGCAGCCCTCCCTGCAACAAGCGCTCGGGCAGCCTGTCGTGATCGACAATCGCGGCGGCGCGGGCGGCACGATCGGATCGGCCGAGGTCGCCCGCTCGGAGCCGGACGGGCACACGCTGCTTATGATCTTTGACAGCTATGCGACCTATCCGCTGGTCTTTCCGAAGCTGAGCTTCGATTCGTTGAAGGATCTGAAGCCTGTGACGCAGATCGCCAGCAATCCGCTGGTCCTGGTCGTCAATCCGCGTGTCCAGGCTAACGACCTGAAGGCGTTCGTCGCCCTGCTCAAGGCGCAGCCGGACAAGTTCAACTATGCGTCGGTCGGCGCGGGCTCCAGCAATCACCTGACGGCGGAGCTGTTCCAAGAAGCCACCGGCACGACCATCACCCATGTGCCCTATCGCGGCGGCGGCCCGGCCCAGCAGGACCTGGTCGGCGGGCAGGTGCAGATGATGTTCCTGTCGGCTTCGCTCGCGCATCCGCATGTCAAGGCGGGCGCCCTGCGCGCACTGGCACAGACGGGAGCGGAACGGGTTCCCGCCTATCCGGATACGCCGACCGTGGCGGAGAGCGGCTATCCCGATTTCACCGTCAACTCATGGGTCGGCCTGCTCGCTCCGGCCGGCACGCCGCAGCCGATCATTGACCGGCTCCACGCCGAAATCCGCAAGATCGTGACGGAGCCCGCCCTGGCAGCGCGCCTCCAGGAGCAGGGCCTCACCGGCGTGGCAAGCACGCCGAACCAGTTCGCCAGCACGCTCCGGACCGAGCAGGGCAAGTGGACGCGCCTCGTCACCCAGCGCAAGCTGAAGCTGGACTGAGGGGAGCGCGGCCTCCCGCCTGTGCCGATCCGATCGTGCCCTGGAGAATTTCCGTGCATCAAGGAAATGCTCCAAGGCTTTGTTTTATCGCATTGTCTTTCACGCGAACCGGTGTCCAGTTCGCGCGAAAGCGCTCTAAGCGGAGAGCGACGGATAGTCCGTGTACCCACGCGACGTGCCTCCGAAGAATGTCGCGCTGTCCGGCACATTGAGTTCCGCGACCTGCTTCAGACGCTCGGGCAAATCCGGATTGGCAATGAAGAGCCGGCCAAAGGCGATGATGTCCGCCCTGCCCGTCTCAAGCGCCTCTGCCGCCTTGGAACCGTCATAGCCTCCCGCCAGCATCAGGACGCCATGAAAGCGTCGGCGCAGATCGCGAATGATGGCATCCCAGCGCGGATCGAGAACGGCGTGCTTCTCGGTCCCGACGATTTCCGGCTCGACGAGGTGCAGATAGGCGAGGTTGCGCTTGTCGAGCTCGTCCACGATGTAGCCGAAGGTTTTCTCAGGCGTCTCATCGTCCATTCCCATGAAACGGCCCATCGGCGTCAAGCGAACACCAACTCGCCGCGAATCCACGACCTGGCTGATCCGATCGACCACCTCGATGAGCAGCCGGGCCCGATTTTCCGAGCTCCCGCCATACCGGTCGGTCCTGCGATTGCTGGCGCTATTGATGAACTGATCGAGGAGGTAACCGTTTCCGGCGTGAATTTCGACCCCGTCCATTCCGGCAGCGAGCGCATTTCGCGCGGCAGACACATAGTCTTCGACGATCGCCTCGATACCTTCGATGGCAAGTTCCTGCGGGACGGGAATATCGGTCCAAGCCCCCTGCCCGTTTTCATCGACGATGAAGGTCTTGCCCTGGACTTCCATAGAGGTCGGCGCAACCGGAGCTGCTCCGCCTGGCTGAAAACTCGGATGCGACACGCGCCCCACATGCCAGAGCTGCAAGAATATCCGCCCGCCCGCGGCGTGAACGGCATCGCTGACAGCCTTCCACCCGGCAACCTGCTCAGGCGTATGAATGCCAGGCGTCCAGGCATAGCCCTGACCCTGCTGAGATACTTGAGTCGCTTCGGTCACGATAAGCGCCGCGCTCGCTCGCTGCTTATAATATTCGACCATCATCGCGGTCGGCACGTTCCCCTTGCCAGCGCGCGATCGCGTCAGAGGAGCCATTGCAATCCGGTGCGGCAGCTGCAGCGAAGGCAGTGTCAAAGGTTCAAAGATCTGGGTCATGCTTCATCTCTCGGCTGATGTCGCCAAGAGATGTAACCGTCGGGCCTGCATGATAATCCAACGTTGCCGGAGTTCATTTTTGCGTGGCGAGCAAAGGCAGACGCTCCGGGCAGTCGCCCCACGGGAACATCAACTCCCTCCCGGTATCGTCAGGGCGTTTGAGGCGACAAGTCTTGATCGATGACGGGGCAATTGCGCCGGGCGATCGTCACAGCGCGTCAGCGCCAGTTTTGGCGCCCTGCTTTACGGAAAACCTGAATGGACTCAGTCTCTCTCGCCGTTTTCGTTGAAGCGGTTTCCGCCGGGAGCCTTGCCGGCGCGGCGCGTCGCTTGGGTCTCGGATCGTTGGCCGCTGGGCGCAGCTTGGCTTCACTGGAACAACGGCTTGGCGTCCGTCTCCTCCAGCGCAACACCCGGTCCCTATCTCCGACCGCAGCTGGCGTGGCATTTCTTCCCCACGCGCAAGCCATGCTGGAAGCGGAAGCGGCGGCCATTGCGAGCATCGCCGGCAACACGGACGCGAGCGGTCTTTTGCGCGTGACCGCCTCGGCCGCATTCGGGCGAAAGGTCATCGTGCCCTTCATCGCCACGTTCATGAACCAGCACCCGAAGATCAAGGTCGACCTTCTGGTTACAGACCGCTTGGTCGATCTCGTTGGCGAGGGCTACGATCTTGCGATCAGAATCGCTCAGCTTCGAAACAGCGACCTGATCGCCCGGCGCTTGTTCGACAGTACGCGGATACTCGTCGCCGCCCCCAGCTATCTGGAACGCGCGGGCCCCCTGGGACAGCTAAGCGACCTCGCGAACCATGAATGCCTGTCGCTCGCCGGCCAAACCCATTGGTCGTTTCGTCAAGGAGGCAAGCAGGTTACACAGCTTGCCGGCGGGCGGTTTACGGCGAACTCGATCGAGATACTGCACCGTGCATGCGTCGAAGGCCTCGGTATCGCGCTTCTCTCCGAATGGGACGTGCACAGCGAGATAAAGGACGGCTCGCTGGTTCCCCTGCCGTTGCATGATGCAATTGCCGAAACCCTGTCAGTCTCCGCAGTCTATCCGAGCCGCCAATTTCTGCCGTCAAAGGTCAGACTATTCGTCGAGCAGCTTCGAGCCAGGCTTGATGACAACCTCTGGCCACTGGACTGAGCAGCTCGCTTCGTTGCCTTTTTTTCGGACGCGGCGAGTTGTTTTCACCGTGCGTTTTTCGCGCCCCTAAATTGCAGCATTCCAGCAGGGCCGAACAGCGCACCTCCTGGCCGGAACACTGCTATTCTCGACTTGCGGGCGGGTAGACATTGGAGATTTGGGCGGCGCCTCGGCGTTCGTCGAGGCGCCGCGTCGTACGGTCAGTGCTTGCGTGCAAGCGGGCGGGTTCTAACAACCTGCAGCAGCGCCGCGAGAAGCCCGAGCACGAGTCCCAGCGCCACGACACCGGTCCAGCCTCCGAACTGCCAGGCCGCAGTGCCCGCGGCCGATCCGGCCGCCCCGCCCAGGAACATCGCGCCCATCAAGATGGTGTTCAGTCGTGCACGGGCCTCGGGCCGCAGGGCGAAGACGATGTGCTGGTTCGCGACGAGCGCCGACTGCATGGCGAAGTCGAGCAGGATCACGCCGACGACCAGACCCAGCAAGGAGGTCCACAGCCCGAACACCAGCCAGGACATGACGGTGAGCACGGCTCCCAGCGCAACCACCGGCGCCGCCCCATGCGAGTCCGCGAAACGCCCGGCCAGCGGAGCTGCGAAGATGCCGACTGCGCCCACAACCCCAAACAGTCCTGCAACATCAGCACCCATGCCGAAGGGAGGCGCCTGAAGACGGAACGCCAACACGGTCCAGAAGGCTGTAAAGGCCGCGAAGATCAGGGCCTGCGTCGTGGCTGCCAGCCGCAGCTGCGGAAACTCGCGCCAAAGACCGGCGATCGAGCGGAGCAGCCGCCCGTAGCTGAGTTGAGAATCGGGCTCACTGCGAGGCAGGGCCAATATCACGAGACCGGCAGCCAGGAGCGCCATGGGAGCGCCCAGCCAGAACATCTCACGCCAGCCGCCGTGAGTTGCGACGATACCAGCCAAAGTTCGGCTGAGAAGAATACCGGTCAAAATTCCGGCGAGGACGGTTCCAACCGTCGCTCCCCGTCGCTCCGGCGACGCCAAATGCGCGGCAAATGGAACGATCTGTTGGGCGACGGTCGCCGTCAGACCCACGGCGACCGAAGAGAGCACGAGCATCGCCGCGTTCGGCGCCATAGCCGCCAAAATCAGGGAAAGCGCGAGCAGTCCGAATTGAAGAACGATCAGGCGTCTGCGTTCAACGACATCGCCGAGAGGTACCAGCAGAAACAAGCCTGCTGCATACCCCAACTGGGTCGCGGTCGGGACGAGCGCTGTCAGCGAGCCAGGGATGTCGGCTTCAATCAGCCCGAGCATGGGTTGGTTGTAATAGATGTTGGCGACCGCGATGCCGGCGGCACCGGCCATCGCGAAGGTCGTGAGGGGCGAGAGACCTCTCGATGGGGTCTCGACAGTGATGCTAGCCATGGGGGATCTCTTTCGTTCCGATGTCATCTTGGCCTTGTGTTTCGGAACTTAACTGCCCTGCACGCTTCGATTTACTGACCCAGATTGATGGTCCTATACATCGAGCTTTGATGGAATAAGGACGCGAAATGCCCGTGCTGCCGCTAGCGTTTGCGGCGGCTGCCCAAGGTTGCTGAGCCCTTTTTTAGCGTTGGGCCGTCGGTTCGACGCGGCGACCCTTGTCAGCCTCGCGGCGCGGCTCCTTAGCCATCATGATCGAAACCAATGACCGACATGCGCGTCAAAGCCGTGCCAGCGGCGCAGGAGGTCCCTAAAATTCTCAGCGACAAATTGCTGGGCTGCCATTGGGTCTGGCATCTTCGGTCCTGGTAGGTTTCGACTTACCGGACCGCGGCAGCGCCTATCCGGCCTTCGCCTCCAGCCGATCCCGGATTGCGAGAATGGCTTGCCGAATTTTTTCACGCTGTTCTTCGGTCTCGCCGATGGCGTCTGCAATCGCAATGTTGATCGGAGGGACCTTTTCGAGAAGTTTTCTACCCGAGGCGGTTAAATCCACCGTGACGACACGTTCGTCAGTCACGGCCCGAGCGCGAGAGATAAGCCCCGCCTTCTCCAAACGCTTGAGCATCGGCGTGAGCGTGCTCGATTCAAGCTTAAGACGCTCTCCGATCGCGCCAACGGGTTGCGCACCTTCGTCGGTGAGCACGACAAGGCACAGATACTGCGGGTAAGTCAGCCCCAATTCGTCGAGCAATGGACGATAGACGCGATTGAACATGTGTGCGGTCGAATAGACCGCGAAGCAGATGTGTTGGTCTAGCGATAGCATGTTCCGTCCCAGCCGGCTGGCACTCGATTCATTCTCGTCAGGCTAGCGCATTCCCATCAAATTGGAACTTGACGGCCGAATTATGTCGCGGGATAAATAATCGTGCCGACGTCAAGTGTTTCTGGTGACATTCCGGATTGCTCTGTGAGGCAGGCCGCCGCGTCCGGATCGCGCGGTTCTACGTGTCGGGATGCCGGCAACGGTCATGGTGTGATGGTCATGGGCGAAGCGCTGTCGACCCTTCATCGGGGCTTCTACGGCCAGAGTGCCGTGGACCATTTCGGTATGACAGGGAACGCCCTCGCCTCCTTCGAGGTCGAGGGACAGCCGGCGCTCGTCGCAACCCACCTGCGTTGCTGTCGGCAATCAAGGGAACGAACCCTGCCGATTGCCTCCGATGCGGCGTTTTCAATCCTCTATCAGTTCAGCGATCTACAACGCCGCTCGCGTTGGCTTCGCGGACACCTGGATATCTCTAGCCCTGTCCACGCCAGGGAGGTGGAGATCGTCGATCTACGCGATCGTCCACAATGGCAGTTCAGCGGCGAGTTCCACGCCCTCCAGTTCTACGTCTCCGTCGCTGGCCTGGCATCATTCGCCAAACAGTGCAGCGTAGGAGCAATCACGTCGTTGAGCTGGCAGACTGGGATTCCTGACAACGTTCTCTGGGGATTATCCAACGCCCTCATCCACGCCGCCGCAGCGCCGAACTCAAATCAGCTCCTGATCGATCAGCTGGCCATCGCGCTCCTGACGCATTTTATGGAGAGCTACGGACATCTGCAGCCTCCTGAAAAAGAACATGCGACTGGATTGGCTCCGTGGCAGAGACGGCGAGCTACGGAAATGATGGCCGCCCGTCTCGCTTCCAACCTGAAAATCGCGCAGATCGCCGACGAGTGCAGGCTAAGCCCGAGCCATTTCGCCAGAGCCTTCCGTCGCAGCATGGGCGTCGCGCCACAGCGCTATCTCACGCAACTCCGTATCGAAGAGGCAAAAAAGCTCCTGACAAAGGGAAATTTGCCGCTATCGGATATCGCTCTCGTTTGCGGGTTCGGCGACCAGAGCCACTTCACACGCGTCTTCGGGCAGATGACCGGGGAAAGCCCCGGCGCATGGCGGCGATCGCGGACCGCTCAGCTCTCCGAAGACGCCTGACCTGAGACCCTTTTCTCCTCCGGTCTGAGGGAGAGTCCTGAGTTGGGTTGATCCGAGACCGTTTGCTGGACCGCCGGAGGCTGGAGTTTCCGGCCTTCGATCACGGCGGTGAGCTGGGTGTCCCGCCGGGATTTTGCAGCAGGATCGGTGGCTTGTTGCCGATGGCCCCGTGCGGCCGATCCTCGTTGTAGTATCTGACCCAAGCCTCCATCTTTTCGGCCGCATCTGCAAGCGTCAGGAACCAGTGCGTGTTCAGGCACTCGCTGCGGAAACGGCCGTTGAAGGCTTCGATGAAGGCATTGTCGGTCGGCTTTCCCGGGCGGGAGAAGTCGAGCGTGTCGAGCGT
>NZ_JBFRDZ010000027.1:0-45196 GCF_052114025.1 Allobosea sp. RAF48 | reverse complement strand
GATCGCGACGGACTTGCCCGAGCCGGTGGTGCCGGCGACGAGGAGATGCGGCATCCGGGCGAGGTCGGCGATGACCGGCTCGCCGCCGATGGTCTTGCCGAGGCAGAGCGCGAGCTTGTGCTTGGTCGCCTCGAAATCCTGGCTGGCGAGCAATTCGCGCAGGAAGACGGTCTCGCGCTTGCTGTTGGGCAGTTCGATGCCGATGGCGTTCTTGCCCTGCACCACCGCCACGCGGGCCGAGACCGCGCTCATCGAGCGCGCGATGTCGTCGGCAAGCGAAATCACCCGCGAGCTCTTGATACCGGGGGCGGGTTCGAGTTCGTACAGCGTCACGACCGGGCCGGGGCAAGCCTGGACGATCTCGCCCCTGATATTGAAGTCTTCGAGCACGCCTTCGAGCAGCCCGGCATTCTGCTGCAGCATCTCGACCGGCATGGTCTCGGCCTGCGCCTGCGGCGGCTCGGCGAGGAACTCGATCGGCGGCAACTGGAAGCCCGCATCGTGCACGACAGGGAGTTCGACGAGGCGAAGCTTGGCCCTGAAGGGGGTGACCTGCGCGGATTCGGCCGCGACCGGCTCGCGACGAACAGGTTCAGGCTGAGCGGGCTCGGGCTGAACAGGCTTGGACAGAACGGGCTTGGGCTCGACCGGAGGCCGCGTGCGGCGCGCCAGCGGCACGCCGGGCTTTGCCGCAGGCACGGGTTCGTCCGGGATCGGAGTTTCGTCTTCGACCGCCGGCACATCCGCGGCCGGCATCTGCCAGGACGGTGCCGCGATCTGGAAACTCACCTGATAGCTCTGCCCCCAGCCAAAGCCGGACCAGGCAGGCGCAACGACCGGTGCTGCGATCGCAAGCGGCGTGGGTGCGCGCATCGCGACTCGCGGCTCTTCGTCGGACACCACGACCGGGGCATGGACCGTCGCTTCCGCCATCATCGATGGAGCGATCGGATCGAAGGTGAAATCGGCGTCGTCGCGCTCGGCCTCGGGCACGCATTCCCAGAAGGCGTGATCCGAGATGAAATCGAGCGGCGTCGCAACATCCTGCTCCGGGAAGGCAGCAATCTCCTCGTGAGCCGCGAAATCCGCCTCGACGGGCTGCATCTCATCGACAAAGGCGTTCTCGTCCGCGTCGAAAGTCAACTCGACGTCTGCCGGCTCGTCCATGGCGGGTTCAGGCGCCGGCTCGCCGCCGGGCGCACCCCAGACCTGCCGGATCAGGTGATCCGGCGTGCGCCAGAAGCGAACGCGGCTTTCTCCCGGCGCAGGGGCGGTCGGAGACAGGCTGATGTCGAAGCGCTGTCCCAGCACCGGCGAGGCGGAGAGTTCCCGCTCGGCCTGCGCCAGCTTGCGATGGGCGTCGGTGGAGCGCGAGGGCCGGACATAGGCCGGCCAGAGACTGGATGATGCCGGCTCGGTCCGAATCGGCTCCAAGACAGGCATTTGCGGGGTCGCGGACGCCACGCCCTCCTGCGGATGAGCGAGGCGATTATCCTCGGAAGCGACGGCGTTCGCGCGGCGGAAACGATCCAGTTTTTGCATGGGCTTAGGCGAACACTACGCTTCGTTAACCTGAGACCCAGTCCTAGCCCGGCACGGTTAAGAGACCGTTCCGGCAGTCTCCTTTTCGATGCCCGAAGGTGGCGCGCTCAAGCCCGCGTGCCAATCAGCGCGCTTCCTTTTCCGGCGTGCTTCTTTCCGCGTCGTCGTCCTGCAGGACGCGCCAGGCCGCCCCCTCGAGATCGGTGAACTGGCCTGATCGCATGCACCAGAAGAAGGCGCCAAGGCCGGCCAGCCCGAGCCCCAGCGCGAGCGGAAACAGGATCACGATAATGTTCACGCTTCTGCCTCCGGCGCGGCCCTGCGGCTGCGTGCGCGCATGGCGTTGAGCGTCACGACCAGCGACGAGCCCGACATCGCGGCGGCGGCCACCAGCGGTGTCGCCAATCCTGCAATCGCGATCGGCACCGCCACAGCGTTGTAGAGCACGGCGAACCACAGGTTCTGCAGCATCAGCCCGCGCGCCTTGCGGGCGATCTCGAGCGCAGCCGATACCGGCGCGAGGCTGTCGCCGAGGAAGACGACATCGGCTGCCGCCTGCGCGAGATGAGTCGCGCTGACCGGCGAGATCGAAACATGGGCCCCTGCGAGCGCCGGTGCATCGTTGAGGCCGTCGCCCACCATCAGCACCTTGCGGCCATTCGCCGCCATGCTGTCGAGCAGGTTGAGCTTGTCGCCCGGCAGCAGGCCGGCCTGAACATGCGCGATGCCGAGCTCGGCCGCAATCGGCGCGACTGCCTCCGGCCGGTCACCGGAGAGGATCGCGATCTCCAGCCCCGCCGCGCGCAAGGCGGCGATCGTCTCGCGCGCTTCCGGGCGCAGGCTCTGCCCGAGCGCCAGCACGGTGCGATAGGAGCCGTGGCGATAGGCGATGAGCGAGGCGCCGGGGTGAAGCGCCTTCACTGACTCGGCATCTGCTTGCGCGCCGCAGAATTCGATGCTGCCGAGGCGCTGCTCGTCGTTCCCCTCGCCCGCCGACAGCCCCTGTCCGCGCTCCTCGCGGACGTCTGTTCTCGCAGAGGTGCCACCCAGCGCTCGCGCCAAGGCCTGTGCCAGCGGGTGATTGCTCGCCGCCGCGAGCGCGCCGATCTCGGCGCGATGCTCCGGCGGCAGCGCCTCGGGATTGAGGATGTCCGGCTCGGGCAGCGTCAGCGTCCCGGTCTTGTCGAAGACCGCGATGTCGGCCTCGGCGAGGCGCTCCAGCGCATCGCCCTCCTTCAGCATGATCTTGCGCTTGAACAGGGCAGAGGCTGCCACGACCTGCACTGCCGGAATCGCGAGGCCAAGCGCGCAGGGGCAGGTGATGATCAGCACGGTAACGGCGATCATCAGTGCCTCCGGCCAGGAAAGCCCCCAGGCGAGCCAGCCGAGAAAGGTCGTGGCCGCCAGAGTGTGAACCACCGGCGCATAGAGCCGCGCAGCCCGGTCCGAGAGGCGGACATAGCGCGAGCGGCTGCCGACAGCCTGGCTCATCAGCCGATCGATCTCGTCAAGCAGGGTGCCCTGGCCCGCCGCCTCGACGCGTACCGTCAGCGCGCCGGTGAGGTTGAGCGTGCCGGCGTGAACGCGCTCTCCATGCCCGATCGCAATAGGTGCGGTCTCCCCGGTGACGAGGCTCTGGTCGAGCTCGGAGCGGCCGGTCTCGACGATGCCGTCGACCGAGACCCGTTCGCCCGGCCGCACGAGGACGCGGTCGCCCGGCACGATCGCGGCTATCGGCGTGATCGTCCAGCTGCCGTCGTCGGCAAGACGCGTCGCCGTCTCGGCCTTGAGAGCCGCGAGGTTGCCGGCGAGGTCGCGGGTGCGCCGCCGCATCAGCTGGTCGAGATAGCGGCCGATCAGGAGGAAGAAGAGCAGCATCACCACGCCGTCGAAATAGGCGTGGCGGCCATGGGTCCAGGTTTCGGCGACCGACATCGCGAGCGCCAGCACGACGCCGATGGTGATCGGCACGTCCATGTTGACGGCTCCGGCCTTCAGAGCCCTGAGCGCGCTCTCGAAGAACGGGCGGCCGGCATAGGCCGCCGTCGGCAGGGCAATGAGCGCGGAGAGCCAGTGGAAGAAATCCCGCGTCGTCGGGTCGATGTCGCCGCTGTTGCCGGACCAGACCGCGACCGAGAGCAGCATGATGTTCATCGAGGCGAAGCCGGCGACGCCCAGCCGACGCAGCAGGCTGCGCTCCTCGGTGGCGGCGCCATCCTCCTGCCGCTCCGGCACGAAGGGATAGGCCTTGAAGCCGAGCGCCGCGAGTTTGTCGACGACGGCCTCCGGCCGCAGCAGAGCTTCGCGCCATTCGACCGAGACGCGCTTCAGCGCGAGATTGACGCGGGCACCGAGAATGGCGGGCTCGCGGCCGAGGCCGCTTTCGATGGCCTGCATGCAGCCGGCGCAGCGGATGCCGTCGACCGCGAGCTCCATGCTGGCGACGCCGCCATCGCGATGGCGCACGAAGACGGAGAGATCCTGCGCCGCCATCTCACTTCTCCGGCAGGGTGATGCGGCTGCGCGAGACGAAGACGACCTCCTCGCCGCGACGCGCCTTCAGCTCGAGGATCCAGGCACCGGCCTCGATACGGTCGAAGCGCGCCTCGTAGCGCCCCGGCTGGCGCTCGCTCAGCGCGACGCTGTGATCACGCGCGGAGGTGGCGGGGTGGCGCAGCCGCGCCGTCGCCGTGAAGCCGGAGAGCGGCTGGCCGAGCCGGTCCGCCAGCGTCACGTCGAGCGCTGCTCCCTCGCCCTGCCTTGCGAGCGTGGCCGCGGCGTTCCAGCCACGCGCATCGCGCTCGTGCTGGCGCGCGATCTCCTCGTTGAAGTGCTGGCTGTCCTCATAGGCGCTGCGGGTCTCGACCCCCGGCATGGTGCGCAGCGCGACCGTCATGATCGTCGCATTGACCGAGATGATGACGCCGAAGAACAGCACCAGCATCGCGGCAACCATGCGCCCGGTGAGCTGGAAAGGACGGCGCAGGCGCGGCGCGGCTTGGGTGTCGCACGACATCAGGAAAACTCCGCAGCAGCTCATGGTTTGCCTCCGGGCGCCATGAAGTGGTCGGTTGCGCGCACGGTTTCCCCGGCGAAGAGATCCGAGGCCGTGATGGTGATGGGCTGAGACGCCTCGAGCGGCACGCCGGCCGGCACGGTGACGAGGACACGCACTTCGCGCGAGGAATCCGGGTCGACCGTCACGACCGGCCGCAGATCGGCGGTGGGCGCGACCCCGACCGCGTCGATGCGGACGCCCGGCAGCCCGTCCACGGTCAGCGCGAAGGGGCGATCCTCCGGGCGCTTGTTGAGCAGGCGGACCGTATAGGCGTTGCGAATCGAGCCGTCGCTGAGCGTAACGAAGAGTGGCGCGCGCTCGTGCAGCACCGAGATATCGGCGGTGCGGCGTGTCGCGAGCTGCCAGATCATGGCTCCGCCGACGACGAGGATCAGCGCCGCATAGATCAGAGTGCGCGTCCGCAGCGGGTTGTAGACCGCAGGCTTTCCGGCAATGCGCCGCTTGACGTTGATCTCTGTGTCATAGGCGATCAGCCGCTTGGGACGGTCGATCTTGGCCATGACGGTGTCGCAGGCGTCGATGCACAGGCCGCACTGGATGCAGTCGAGCTGGGCGCCCTCGCGGATGTCGATGCCGACCGGGCAGACGGCGACGCATTGGTGGCAGTCGATGCAGTCGCCGGCCGGCGCGCCCTGCGCCTTGAGCTTCTGCGCCTGCTTGACCGAGACGCGCGGCTCGCCGCGATCATAGCGATAGGTGACGTTGAGCGCCTCGTCGTCGGTCAGGGCCGCCTGGATGCGCGGCCAGGGGCACATGAACTTGCAGACCTGCTCGCGCATGATGCCGGCGAGCGAATAGGTGGTGAAGGTCAGGATCGCGATCCAGACATAGGCCGAGATCGGCGCAGTGAAGGTCGCAAGCTCGCGCACCAGCGTCGGCGCATCGGCGAAATAGAGGACCCAGGCGCCGCCGGTCCACCAGGCAATGACGAGCCAGACGGCGTGCTTGGCGCTCTTGCGCCAGAGCTTGTCGAAACTCCAGGGCGCCTCGTCGCGGCGCATGCGCTCGCGCCGGTCGCCCTCGAAGAAGCGCTCGACGGCGAGGAATAGGTCGGTCCAGACCGTCTGCGGGCAGAGATAGCCGCACCAGACCCGGCCCGCGACGGCGTTCATCAGGAAGAGGACGAACGCCGCCAGGATCAGCAGGCCGGTGAAGTAGTAGACCTCCTGCGGCCAGATCTCGATGAAGAAGAAGTAGAAGCGATTGTTGGCGATGTCGGCCAGCACTGCCTGGTTCGGCAAATGCGGGCCACGGTCCCAGCGCAGGAACGGCAGCAGATAGTAGATGCCGAGGCACAGGAACAGGATGAGCCACTTCGCGCGCCGGAACGGACCGGAGACGCTCTGCGGATAGACCTTCCGCGACGCCGCAAACAGCGGGATGTCGTCGGTATCGGCCTCGGCCGTGCTCACGCTACTGCCCTCCCCCCAGCGAATGGACGTAGACGGTCAGCGCCTTGAGCGTCGTCTCGTCGAGGCGGCCGCCCCAGGCCGGCATCACGCCGCCCCGGCTGTTGGTGATGGTCTCGGTCAGCGAGGCCATGTCCATGCCGTAAAGGCTGATCGCGTCGGTCAGGTTGGGCGCACCCAGCTCCTGGTTTCCCTTGCCGGCGGGGCCGTGACAGGCGGCGCAGTTGTCGGCGAAGAGCTTGCGCCCCAGCGCCAGGTCGGCCTTCGGCTCGGTCGACAGGCCGGCGAGCTCGCGGACATGGTTGGCGACGGCGTTGATCTCGTCGCGCTTGAGCATGCCGTCGCGGCCGAAAGCCGGCATCTGGCTCACCCGCGTCTCGTCATTGCCGGCGACGCGGACGCCGTGGCGCAGCGTCTGCATGATCGTGTCGAGCGAACCGCCCCAGAGCCAGTCGTCATCGTTCAGGTTGGGATAGCCCTTGGCGCCGGCACCGCCGACGCCGTGGCAGGCGGCGCAATTGTCGCCGAAGGCGGCCTTGCCCTGTGCCATCGCGATCTGGAACAGCGCCGGATCGGCCTTGATCTGGGCTGGCGTCGCGTCGGTCATGCCGGCGGCCAGCGCGGCGCGCTGGGCCTTGAGCTCGTTCATCTGCACGGTGATGTCCGAGCGGGTGGCATAGCCGATCACGCCCTTCGTCGCGTCGGTCAGCAACGGCCAGGCCGGATAGACGATCCAGTAGCCGAACGACCAGATGATGGTGGCGTAGAAGATGCCGAGCCACCAGCGCGGCAGCGGCGTGTTGAGTTCGCGGATGCCGTCCCATTCGTGGCCGGTCGTAGCCTGGCCGGTTGCGGCATCGATATGGGGGGCGTGGACCTTGGGGACGTCGTGGTGCTGGTCCATCATTCAGTCCTCGCGCAGCGGATTGAGCGCGGCTTCCTCGAAGCGGGCGCGGTTCTTCGGCCAGAAGGCGTAGAGGCAGACGCCGAGGAAGACGGCGACGAAGTAGAGGAGGCCGGCGGACTGGGCGAAGCCGGCGAGCCAGTGATAGGTCGTTTGCATCGTCGTCTCGCTCAGCGGATGTTGGCCTTGTCGTCGTAGAGCTTGAAGTCGACCAGCGTGCCGAGCGCCTGCAGATAGGCGATCAGGGCGTCGGCTTCGGTGATGCGCTGCGGGTTGCCGTCGAAATCGCGCGACTGGACCCGGGGATAGCGCTTCTCCAGATCGGACTGGCCGGGATGGTCCGGCGTCGCCTGCGCCTTCAGGTCGCTCTGCGCCTGCGCGATCATCTCGTCGGTATAGGGCACGCCGCCGGCGCGATTGGCGCGCAGTTCGTCGGCGATGTCGCCATAGGACAGCTCGGTCTTCGCCAGGAAGGGATAGCCCGGCATGATCGACTGCGGCACGACCGCGCGCGGCTCGGCGAGATGCGCCCGCTGCCATTCGTCGGAATACTTGCCGCCGACGCGGGCGAGGTCGGGCCCGGTGCGCTTGGAGCCCCATTGGAAGGGCTTGTCGTACATGCTCTCGGCCGCCAGCGAGTAATGCCCGTAGCGCTCGACCTCGTCGCGCAGCGGCCGGATCATCTGGCTATGGCAGTTGTAGCAGCCCTCGCGGACGTAGATCGAGCGGCCGGCCAGCTCGAGCGGGGTGTAGGGGCGCATGCCCTGCACGGTCTCGATCGTGTTCTTCAGGTAGAAGAGCGGCGCGATCTCGACGAGTCCGCCGACGGAGATCACCAGCAGCACGCCGATGACCAGGATGATCGAGTTGGTCTCGAAGATCTTGTGCTTGGCCCAGAGCGACCGGCGCGCGGGCTTGTGTTCGATGCTCGTCATTGCGGAAACTCCTCAGACGGCCATGGCCAGCGGCGCCGGCGCGTCGTCCACGCGCGGCATCTCGGCCGCGCTCTCGGAGCGCACGGTCATCCAGAGGTTGAAGGCCATGATCAGCGCGCCGATCAGGAACAGGGCACCGCCCATCGCGCGGATCACATAGAAGGGATGCATCGCCGCGACGGTCTCGATGAAGGAGTATTCGAGGAAGCCGAGCGAGGTGTAGGCGCGCCACATCAGGCCCTGGAGGATGCCCGAGACCCACATCGCCGAGATGTAGAAGACGATGCCGAGCGTCGAGATCCAGAAGTGCCAGCTCACCAGCTTGAGCGAGTAGAGCCCCTTGCGGTTCCACAGCCAGGGCACGAGGCAGTAGATCGCGCCAAAGGAGATGTAGGCGACCCAGCCGAGCGCGCCGGAATGGACGTGGCCGATGGTCCAGTCGGTGTAGTGCGACAGGCCGTTGACCGCCTTGATCGACATCAGCGGGCCTTCGAAGGTCGACATGCCGTAGAAGGCGAGCGAGACCACCATCATGCGCAGGACGGGGTCGGTGCGCAGCCGGTCCCAGGCGCCCGACAGGGTCATGATGCCATTGATCATGCCGCCCCAGGAGGGCATCCACAGCATGATCGAGAAGGTCATGCCCAGCGTCTGCGCCCAGTCCGGCAGCGCGGTATAGTGGAGGTGGTGCGGGCCGGCCCAGATGTAGATGAAGATCAGGGCCCAGAAGTGGATGATCGAGAGCCGGTAGCTGTAGATCGGCCGCTCCGCACGCTTCGGCACGAAGTAATACACGATCGCGAGGAAGCCGGCGGTGAGGAAGAAGCCGACGGCGTTATGGCCGTACCACCATTGGAACATCGCATCCTGCACGCCCGACCAGAGGCCGTAGGATTTCGGCGACAGGACCGAGACCGGCACGGCAACGTTGTTGCCGATATGCAGGACGGCGATGGTCAGGATGAAGCCGAGATAGAACCAGTTCGCCACATAGATATGCGGCTCCTTGCGCTTCATCACCGTGCCGAGGAAGACCAGCAGGTAGGCGACCCAGACGATGGTCAGCCAGAGGTCGGCATACCATTCCGGCTCGGCGTATTCCTTGCCCTGGGTGATGCCCAGCAGGTAGCCGGTGCCGGCGATGACGATGAAGAGGTTGTAGCCGAGGACGACGAACCACGGCGAAAGCGTGCCCGCCAGGCGTGCGCGGCAGGTGCGCTGCACGACGTAGAAGGACGTGCCGATCAGCACGTTGCCGCCGAAGGCGAAGATCACGGCCGAGGTGTGCAGCGGCCGCATGCGGCCGAAATTGATCCAGGGCAGATCGAAGTTGAGATCCGGGAAGGCCAGTTGCGAGGCGATCAGCAGCCCGACCGTGAAACCGGCGATGCCCCAGACCATCGCAGCGACTGTCGCGAACTTGACGGGCCCCATATTGTAGTTCGGCTTGCCGTCGATCTCTTGCGGCTCAGTCGCGGGCGTGCCGTCGAAGCAGCGGTTCGCGATCAGGATGACGCTGGCGGCAGCCGCCACGACGCCCAGCATGGCGTGGAAGGCATAGCCCGAATTTTCGGCCAGTGCCGAGATCACGATCAGCGGCAGCACGCAGGCCGCCGCGATCAGCATGCCGATCATTTCGCCGACAGTCGCCTGCCTGACTTGGCTCGCCGTTGCCGTCACATTCGACTCCCGCTTCGTCGCCGGCGCATGAGCGCGCCATGAAGGGGAGCCTTACCGAGCGGCCGGAGGCCGGGCGTTGATTCAGGTCAAGGGGAGCCGGCGGCGGGTTGCGGCGAGAGGGCGCAGGCCTCAGGCCGCGACCATGCTCATGCGCTCGGGATTCATCACGCGCACGCCGCCCGGCACGATCAGGATCGTCTTGTCCTTGGCGAGGCGGGTGAAGGTGCGGCTGACGGTCTCGATGGTCAGGCCGAGGAAGTCCGCGATGTCCTGCCGCGTCATCGGCAGCGGCACCGTGACCGATGGCTTGCCGAGCCGTGCCCAGCGCTGCTGCATCCCGAGCAGGAAGCAGATCAGCTTCTCCTCGGCCGTACGCCGGCCGAGCAGCATCATCTGCTCATGCGCCAGCGTCAGCTCATGCGTGGCGAACTCGTGGAGGCGCTTCAGGAGATGCGGCTTGGCGTCGACCAGCGCCGTATAGGCGCCGCGCGAGAACGCGCAGGCCGCGACATCGCCGATCGCATCGGCCGAGAAGCCATAGGCGTCGCGCATGGCGAGCCCGAGGAAATCCCCCGGCAGGGCGAAGCCGACGACCTGGCGACGCCCGTCCGACAACAGCTTGTAGAGGCGCACCACGCCAGCCGTGACATTGTAGACGGAGTGGGCCTCGCGCCCCTGCGTGAACAGCGTCTCGCCGGATGCGAAATGCGTGGTGTGCGCCAGGGATTCGAGCAGCGCCAGCTCGTCGTCCGAGAGCGAGGCGCAAACGCTCACCAGGCGAACCATGCAGGTGCGGCAATTGCCTTCGCCGCGGTTGGCAGCGCTACAGACCGAAGGGTGACAGTTCACGATCGCATCTTCCCGCTTTTCACGGCGACCATAGCCGAGGCCAACAGGGTCACAAAGCACGCTTGCCACCGTAGCCGGCGGAATTGATCCAGATCAATGCGACAACATCGCCCCCGCAACCACCGTGCGCTCCAGAAATTCGGGAGAGCCGCACGTGACCGGCGATGACATCTTCGAGGTCGCGCGCATCGCGCCGGCCGGAGCCGACGCCGTTTACGGCCTCGTCGCCATGCTGCATCCGGAGGTAACGCCCGATGACTGGGCCGCCTTCGTGCGCGACCATTCGCAGGACGGCGCCCGCCCGCGCGGCGTCTTTGCCCTGCGCGATGCCCGCGGCATGCCGCATGCCCTGTTCACCTTCCGCGTCGCGCAGACCATCGCTGGAGGAACCACGCTCGAAATCTTCGAGCTGGCGATGCTGCGCCTGCCGGGAACGCATCTGGTCGATGCGATGCTGCGCTTTGCCAATCAGCTCGCGGTCGAGCTCGGCCTGCCCCGAATCTCGATCTCCCTGGAGCGCTCCGCAGCCTGGCCGCAGGACCACGACGCGCTGCAGCGTTCGGGCTTCCAGGTCGATCGCGTGATGGTTCTGGGGCGGGCTCGAATGGAGCCCACACCCTGGAATTGACCTGTCTCAATCAGGAATGACGCCGGCTACAGTGGCGCCGGACGGCCTCTCAGACCGCTTCGAGCGCGATGGCGATGCCCTGGCCGACGCCGATGCACATGGTGGCGAGTGCGCGGCGCTTGCCGGTCAGCGACAATTCAAGTGCGGCCGTGCCGGCGATACGCGCACCGGACATGCCGAGCGGATGGCCGAGCGCGATCGCGCCGCCATTCGGATTCACATGCGCGCCGTCCTCGGCAATGCCGAGGTCGCGCAGCACGGCGATGCCCTGGCTGGCGAAGGCCTCGTTGAGCTCGACGATGTCGAAATCCGTCGGCTTCAGGCCAAGCCGCGCGCAGAGCCTGCGGGTCGCCGGGATCGGCCCCAGCCCCATCACGCGCGGCGCGACGCCGCCCGCAGCGCCACCGACGACGCGCGCCAGCGGGGTCAGGCCATATTTCGCCGCGGCCTTCTCCGAGGCGATGATCAGCGCCGCCGCGCCGTCATTGACGCCCGAGGCATTGCCGGCGGTGACGGTGCCGCCCTCCTTGCGGAAAGGCGTAGGCAGCTTGGCCAGCTTCTCCAGCGTGGTGTCGCCGCGCGGATGCTCGTCGCTCTCCACGACGACGGGGTCGCCCTTCCGCTGCGGAATCACGACCGGCACGATCTCCTTGCCGAACCGGCCGTTCTGCTGGGCGGCGACGGCCTTCTGCTGCGAGCGCAGGGCGAAGGCGTCCTGATCGGCACGGCTGATATTGCAGTCGGCCGCGACGTTCTCACCGGTCTCCGGCATGGAGTCGACGCCGTATTGCTTCTTCATCAGCGGGTTGATGAAGCGCCAGCCGATGGTGGTGTCGTGGATCTCGGCGTGGCGCGAGAAGGCGCTGTCGGCCTTCGGCAGCACGAAGGGCGCGCGCGACATGCTCTCGACGCCGCCGGCGATCATCAGCTCGGCCTCGCCCGCCTTGATCGCGCGGGCCGCCGTGATGACGGCGTCCATGCCGGAGCCGCAGAGCCGGTTGATCGTCGTGCCCGGCACTTCCTTGGGAAGGCCGGCGAGCAGGAGCGACATGCGCGCGACGTTGCGGTTGTCCTCGCCAGCCTGGTTGGCGCAGCCAAAGATCACATCGTCGATCGCGCCGAAATCGACGCCGGCATGGCGCTCGACCAGGGCCTTCAGCGGCACCGCTCCAAGGTCGTCCGCCCGCACCGAGGAGAGGGAGCCGCCGAAGCGGCCGATCGGCGTGCGGACATAGCCGCAGATGAAAGCTTCGGTCATCGTCGGGAACTTCCCCTGTGTCGCGGCCCTTCAGGCCCGGCCGTCATCGGGTGTTCTCGCCGCCCCTCCGCGCTTTGTAAAGACGAAGCGGCGCGCACGGGCGCACGCCACGTCCATCCGCCCTATTTGCCCCAGCGCAGTGCCAGCGGATCGAGCTCGCGCGCGAGTTCGATCAGGCCCTCTCGGGTCTTCGGATGCAGCGGGGTCAGCGGATGGCGTACGGCCTCCGACCTGATCACGCCGCCTTCCTTCATCACCGCCTTGGCCGAGCGCAGGCCGCACTGGCGGTTCTCGTAGTTGATGATCGGCAGCACCTTGGCATAGAGCGCCGCCGCCTGCTTGCGATCGCCCGCGGCATGGGCGGCGAGGATCGGCTTGATCAGGTCCGGGATCATCGCCGAGGTCATGGTGCCGGTCGCACCGGCGTCGAGATCGGCCATCAGCGTGATCGCCTCCTCGCCGTCGAAGGGACCGACGACGGCCTCGCCACCGGCCTCGATCAGCGCGCGCAGCTTGTTCGCCGTGCCGGGCACCTCGATCTTGAAGTAGCGGACGAGCGGCACCTCCTTGGCCAGGCGCACCATAAAGGGCACGGTCATGGTGACGCCGGAGAGCGGCGCGTCCTGCAGGATGACGGGCAAGCCGCAGGCGTCAGTGACCGCCTTGAAGTGCTCGATCATGCCCTGCTCGTCGGCCCTGAGCAGCGCGCCATGATAGGGCGGCATCATCATCAGCATCTTGGCGCCGGCATCGGCCGCCGCCTTGGCGCGGGCGGCGGCGATGCGCGTCGAGAAATGCGAGGTGGTGACGATGACCGGCACGCGGCCGGCGACCTCCTCGATCGAGAGCCGCATCACCTGATCGCGCTCCTCGTCGGTGAGCAGGAACTGCTCCGAGAAATTCGCGAGGATACAGATGCCGTCGACTCCCTGATCGACCATCAGGTCCATGACGCGCTTGTTGCCCTCGATGTCGAGGTCGCCATTGTCGTGGAAGATGGTCGGCGCGATCGGCAGGATGCCCTTGTAGGGTTCGGTCATGGCGTCATCTCGTATGGCGGACAGGGCGGAATTCGCGCGGGCGATACGGTTGTCAAGCAGTGCTGGCGGCTTTGGTGCCGCGCAGCCGGCGGGCAACGCCGCCGACGACCGGCATGACCAGCAGCGCCAGACCGATCGTCATCAGCGTCGAGACCAGCGGGTTCGACCAGAAGATCGAGAGCGAACCCTGGCTGAAGATCATCGACTGGCGGAAGGCGTCCTCGGCCTTGTCGCCGATGACCATGGCGAGCACCAGCGGCGCGATCGGATAATCGAGCTTCTTGAAGACGTAGCCGACGAGCCCGAAGATCAGCGCGAGCCAGATGTCGAACTCCTTGCTCGCGGCGGTGTAGGCGCCGATGAAGCAGATCACGACGATGATCGGCCCGATGATCGAGAAGGGAATGCGCAGGATCGAGGCGAAGAGCGGCACCGTCGCCAGCACGATCACCACCGCGACGACATTGCCGAGATACATCGAGGCGATCAGGCCCCAGACGAAATCCGGCCGGTCGGTGAAGAGCGTCGGGCCGGGGTTGAGGCCCCAGATCATCAGACCGCCCATCATCACCGCCGCTGTCGCCGAGCCGGGAATGCCGAGCGCCAGCATCGGCAGCATGGCGGCGGAGCCGGCGGCGTGGTCGGCCGTCTCGGGTGCGATCACGCCCTCGGGCTCGCCCTTGCCGAACTTCGCCGGGTTGCGCGAGGAGCGCTTGGCCATGGCGTAGCTCATGAAGGAGGCCGCGGTCGGCCCGCCCGGCGTGATGCCCATCCAGATGCCGATCAGCGAGGAGCGCAGCAAAGCGAGCCAGTAGCGCGGCAGCTTCGCGGCGGTGCGCAGCACGTCGCTGATGCGGACCTTGGCGGCGACACCTTCGAAGCGCAGCCCCTCCTCCATCGTCAGCAGCAATTCGCCGATGCCGAACAGGCCGATGACCGCGATCAGGAAGCTGACGCCCGCGAGCAGCACGTCGAACTCGAAGGTGAGCCGGACATTTCCCGACACCGAGTCCATGCCGATCGTCGCCAGCGCGAAGCCCATCGCCATCGACACGACCGTCTTGAAGGGCGAGGAACCACCGAGCCCGATGAAACTCGCGAAGGTCATGAAATAGACGGCGAAATACTCGGGCGAGGAGAAGCGCAGCGCGAATTTCGCGACCCAGCCGGAGAGCAGCGTGATCAGGATGACGCCGGCCATGGCGCCGAAGCCGGCGGAGAGGAAGGCGAAGGACAACGCCTCGGTCGCCTTGCCCTGCTTGGCCATGGGATGGCCGTCGAATGTGGTGGCGACCGAAGACGGTTCGCCGGGGATGTTGAACAGGATCGAGGTGGTCGAACCGCCGAAGAGCGCCCCCCAGTAGAGCGAGGTCAGCAGGATGATCGCCGAGACCGGGTCCATCGAGAAAGTCAGCGGCAACAGCAGCGAGACGCCGTTGGGGGCGCCGAGCCCCGGCAGCACCCCGACGAGCACGCCGAGGAGCACGCCTGCCATCATCAGCAGGATATGATGCGTGGTGAGCGCGACCGAGAAGCCGTGCATCAGGTTGGCGACGTTGTCCATGCGCGTTTCCCTGCCGCCTCAGAGGCCGATGAGCGGCTCGATCGGGCCCTTGAGCAGGCCGATCTGGAAGAATTTTTCGAGAGCGAAGTAGAAGAACGCCGCCGTCGCGAAGGCGGTGACGAGCGTCGGCAGCCAGCCGTAACCACCCTGGAAGCGCATCGCGAAGACAAGATAGAGGATCGTCGCGACATACATGCCGAGCGTCGCGCTCAGCACCACGAAGCCGATGAGCGGCAGCAGGAAGGACAGCACCCGTTTGCCGCGCTCGGCATCGAGGAAGGACTCGGCGAGTGCGGCCTTGCCGGCCACACGCTGGCCGACCGTCATCGCCAGCGTGCCGAGGCTCGCCAGCGCGATCAGCACCCCGGCATAGAACGGGAAGGCACCGGGCTGCGGCCCGGCGGAATCCCAGCCGATGCCGAATTCCAGCGAGCCCTTCACGATGACGAGCCCGAAGACCAGCGTCAGGATCGCCGTCCCGATTTCAGCCCAGAAGCGGGTGATCATGCGGTGGTTTCCTCCTTGCGGGGGGCGGCGGGAACGCGCGTTTCAAAGGAGAAGCGGGTCATCCCGGACGGAGCGAAGCGGAGATCCGGGATCCATGCCTGAGCCTACCCGATAGAGGTTCTGGCATGGATCCCGGGTCAAGCCCGGGATGACTGCGGGGTTCCGAGGCAAATCGGCACGCGCCGACTACACCTTACTTCGCGACCCAGCCTTCGTTCTCGAAGACCTTCTTGTTCGCAGCCTCGTCCTTGGCGACGAAGTCGGCGAGCTCCTTGCCCTTCATGAACCGGGCGGTCTGGGCGGTGCGCTGCACGAACTCCTGCCACTCCGGCGTCTTGGAGACCTTCTCCATCAGGTCGGCGTAGTAGGCAACGGCATCGGCGGGGACGTCGGCCGGCAGCCAGACGGTGCGCGGCATCTGGAAGGTCTCGAGCGGCAGACCCGCCTCCTTGCAGGTTGGGATGTCGCCCCAGCCCTTGCCCTCGAAGACCGGATCGCTCTTGGCGAGGCGAACCGGCGAGAACACGCAGAGCGGCTTCACCTGGCCGGCCTTCCACTGGCCGATATTCTCGTTGGGGTTGTTGACGTTGGAGTCGATATGGCCGCCGGCGAGCTGCACGGCCGCGGCGCTGCCGCCCTGGAACGGCACGTAGATCCACTTCACGCCGGTGGCGTCCTGGATCATCGAGGTCAGCGTCTGGTCGGTGTCCTTGGACTGGCTGCCGCCCATCTTGAAGCCCATGGGCTTGGCCTTGACCGCCTCGATATAGCTCTTGGCGTCGGCATAGGGCGCGTCACCCTTCACCCAGATCAGGAACTCGTCGAGCGCGAGCGAGGCGACCGGCGTGAGGTCCGTGAACTTGTAGCCGAGCTTGGCGACATAGGGCAGCAGATAGGCGTTGTTGGTGCCGAAGATGACGCGGTTCGGATCGCCCTTGGCGCCCTTGCCATAGACATAGCCCTCGGCGCCCGAGCCGCCGCCCTTGTTCACCACCACGATCGGCTGCTCGGTGAACTTATGCTTGGTGATGATCGACTGGATGATGCGAGCGAAATTGTCGGTGCCGCCGCCGGCGCCCGAGGTCACGACGAACTCGATCGGCTTGGTCGGCTCCCAGGCCTGCGCCGCACCGACGCCGCCGAGCGCGAGCGCGCCGGCGAACGCAGCCGAGATGGCAATGGTCTTCATGATGGTTTTTCTCCCTAGGAATTGGATTTTTGCGACGCCGCTCTTATTGGCGGCTTCACTGAAAGCAGCTGAAACTCAGGCCGCAGCGCGCGCCCTCGCCTTTCCGTCCTGAGCCATCTTGATGGCGAGCGAGAGCGCGGCGCGCGTCGCGCCGAGATTGGCGATTCCCTTGCCGGCGATCTCATAGGCCGTGCCATGGGCGGGCGTGCAGATCGGGAAGGGGAAGCCGCCGATCAGGGTGACGCCGCGGTCGAAGCCGATCAGCTTCATCGCGATCTGCCCCTGGTCGTGATACATCGTCAGCACGGCGTCGAAATCGCCGTTCTTGGCACGCAGGAAGACGGTGTCGGAGGGGAACGGTCCCTCGACGGTGAAGCCGTTGGCCTTGGCCGCCGCGACTGCCGGCTCGATCGTCTCGATCTCGTCACGGCCGAAATTGCCGCCATCGCCGGCATGCGGATTGATGCCGGCAACCGCGATGCGCGGCGGGTTGAAGCCGGCCGCCCGCAGATTGGCGTCCGCCAGCGTCAGCGCCCGCAGAATGCGTTCCTGGGTGATGTTCTTGGCCACCTCGGAGAGCGGGATATGCGAGGTGACGCGGGCGTTCCAGAGCTTGTCGAGGATGTTGAACTCGCTCGCCGCACCCTCGAAGCCGATGGCATCGCGCACGAAGCGGATCTCGTCGTCATAGCCGGGATAGGCGAAGCGCATCGCCGCCTTGTTGAAGGGCGTGAAGAACACCGCATCGGCCTTGCCGGCAGCGGCGAACTGCAGCGCGCGGCGGAAATTCTCGGTCGCAGCCTTGCCGCCTGCGAGCGTCGCCTTGCCGCGCTGGAGATCGGCCGGGTCGTGGTTGCCGAGATCGACGAAGACGGGCTTGTCGCCGAGCGGCAACGCATCGCCGTCCTTCACGACCTGAACCTGCGGATCGACGTCGCCATCCTCGATGCCGAGATCGAGAAGCCGCTTGTCGCCGAACACGACATAACGCGCCGCCGCCCTGAGATCAGCCTCTGAAAGAATCCGCGCCGTCAGCTCCGGACTGATGCCCGAAGGATCGCCCATCGCAACGGCAATCACCGGCAGGGCCTCATTCATCCGCTCGTTCATGGCCGCACTCCGCTGCCCAGCATTCTTGCCCCTCCTCGCTAACACAGGCCTCTCATCGCCTCAAGTATGCTGTATGCAGCATAACGAGATTGCTGTAGTCATCGCCAAAAGCGCGGCCACGCCGTCATCGGCCGTGCCGGGAGGAGAGCGATGAATTTCCACGCGCATTACGCCGGGATCACCGAACCGGTCGAAACCTGCCTCGTCGGCAGCGGCAGCTTCGGCCGCAGCTATCTGGCGCAGTCGCGCCGCACGCGGCTGATCAGTGCGCGCATTGCCGTGGACATGACGGCCGACGCCGCCGGGCGCGCCTTCGCCGCGGCCGGCTTCGCGCCTTCCGAAATCGCGCTGTGCGAGACCACAGCCGAAGCGCGTGCGGCTTGGGACAGCGGCAAATGCGTCGCAGCAGCGAGCCTCGGCATCGTCCTCGGCCTCCCCTTCCAGCTGCTCGTCGAAGCGACGGGCAGCCCGGAAGGCGCGACCCGCCACAGCCTCGCAGCGATCGATGCCGGCCGCCATGTCGCTCTTGTCTCGAAGGAGGCCGACAGCGTCGTCGGGCCGGGGCTGGCGCGCCTCGCCCGCGAGAAGGGTGTCGTGGTGACGCCGGTCGACGGCGACCAGCCGAGCCTGCTGATCGCGCTGGCGAGCTGGGCCGAGGTGCTCGGCCTCGACATCATCGCGGCCGGCAAGTCGAGCGAGTACGACTTCGTGCTCGACGCGGCCACCGGCAACGTCACCTGCAATGGGGTGACCCGCTCGCTGCCGGCGCTCCGCGAACACTGGCTGCCCGGCTCGCGCTCCATCGTCGCCAATGCGGCGGAGCGTGCGCGCATTCTGGGCGAGGCCTTCCCGCTGCGAGCCGTGCCCGATCTCTGCGAGATGATGCTGGTCGCCAACGCGCTCGGCTTCTCGGCCGACGCAGCCGGCTTCCATGCACCGCCGGCGCGTATCCCGGAGCTCGCCGATCTCTTTGCGCAGCGCAGCGAAGGCGGCCTGATGTCGGGCACGCGCCGCATCGACGTGTTCCATCACCTCCGCCTGGCGGAAGAGGCGAGCTTCGCCGGCGGCGTCTTCATCGTCGTGCGCTGCGACAATGCCGAGACCTGGGAGATGCTCGCCGGCAAGGGCCATGTCGTCAGCCGCAGCGGCCGGACTGCGGCGCTCTACCTGCCGCGCCACCTGCTGGGCGTGGAAGTCGCCACCTCCATCCTCGACGCCGCCGGCCTCGGCCGCTCCGGCTATGGCGAGGATTATCGGCCGCGGCAGGATCTCGTCGCGGTGGCGCAGCGTGACCTCCCGGCCGACACGGTTCTGAAGATGGGCGGCCACCATCACAGCATCGACGGCATCGGCGCCGAGGTTCGCCCTGCCGCTCCGCTCGCGGCCGACCGCCCTGCCCCGTTCTATCTCGTCGCCGACCGGCCGCTCGTCCGCGCTGTCAAAGCCGGCGAGGCGATCCGCCTCGGCGATGTCGAGATCGCCGGCGATTCCGGCCTGCTGGCGATGCGCCAGCGCCAGGACAAGCTCTTCGCCGCCGTTTGACAGCGACGAAGCCGCATGCCGTAACGGAGCGGCCGAGAACAATGGAGCAGCGATGAGCGAGACGGCGGCCGACTTCCCCCGGATCACGCGGCGGACCCTCCATGACGAGGTCCTGGAGCGCGTGCGCGACATGATCATCGAGGGCCAGCTCGCTCCCGGTCAGCGCATCAACGAGGGGCTGATCGGCACGCAGCTCGGCGTCTCGCGGACGCCGCTGCGCGAGGCGATCAAGACGCTCGCCAGCGAGGGGCTGGTCGAGATCCTGCCGGCCAAGGGCGCCGTGGTCCGCAAGTTCTCGGCGCGCGACCTCGCCGACATCCTCGAGGTCATCAAGAGCCTGGAGCAACTCGGCGGCCGGATCGCCTGCGCCCAGGCCAGCGACGCCACGATCGCAGCGATCCACAAGATGCATCAGGACATGCTGGCGCTCTATGCGACGCGCGATCGCCTCGACTATTTCAAGCTCAACCAGGCCATTCACAGCGCCATCGTCGCCGCCTCCGGCAACCCGGTGCTGCTCGAGATGCACACCACCCTGCAGTCGCGCATCAAGCGGCTGCGCTTCGTCGGCAATGAAGGCCCGGAGAAATGGGCCGGCGCGGTGGCCGAGCATGAAGAGATGATGGCGGCGCTGCTCAAGCGCGACGCCGATGCCCTGTCGGAGGCGATCGGCCGTCATATGGATGTCACCCTGCTGCGCGTGCGCGAGGTGCTCTAGCCGGAAGGCTGGCCGGCCCCTGCGGCGCCTCTTTCCAGGCCACGCGGACGCACAGCGCAATCGTTTACCCTCCCCTCCACAGGTCGCAAAACGCCTGCGGAAACGACTATTCGCGCCCCTCGACTTTCAATAAGCTGTTGACAAGGCGGCTCGGGGAATTCCGCCCATGAAGCTTCCGATGCAACGGGATCATCATCCGCCTGAGGCGGCGGAGAGAGGCGTTCGAGGAGACATCCATGAAGAAAATTCTGTTGGCGACGCTGTCGGCCTCGGCGCTGATGGCGGCGCAGCCGCTGATGGCGAAGACGCTGGTCTATTGCTCCGAGGGCAGCCCTGAGAACTTCGCGCCGAGCGTCAACACGACCGGCACCTCCTTCGACGCGAACACCCAGATCTACGACACCATCGTCCAGTTCGAGCGCGGTGGCACCAAGGTCCAGCCGGCGCTCGCCGAGAAATGGGACATCTCGCCGGACGGCCTGACCTACACCTTCCATCTGCGCAAGGGCGTGAAGTGGCATTCGAACAAGACGTTCAAGCCGACGCGCGACTTCAACGCCGACGACGTCATGTTCATGATCGAGCGGCAGTGGAAGGAAGATCACCCGTTCTTCAAGGTGACGAGCTCGAACCACTCCTACTTCAACGACATGGGCATGCCCAAGCTGCTGAAGTCGGTCGAGAAGGTCGATGACTATACGGTCAAGTTCACGCTGAACCAGCCCGAGGCGCCGTTCCTCTCCGACCTCGCCATGCAGTACGCCAGCGTGCAGTCGAAGGAATATGCCGACGCGATGCTGAAGGCCGGCACGCCTGAAAAGCTCGATCAGGACCCGATCGGCACCGGCCCGTTCTTCCTGGTGCAGTACCAGAAGGACGCGATCATCCGCTACAAGGCCTTCCCGGAGTATTGGGCCGGCAAGGCGAAGATCGATGACCTCATCTTCGCGATCACGCCGGATGCCTCGGTGCGCTGGGCCAAGCTCCAGAAGGGCGAATGCCATGTCATGCCCTATCCGAACCCGGCCGATCTCGACGCGATCAAGAAGGACGCCAACGTCCAGATCCTCGAGCAACCCGGCCTGAACATCGGCTATCTCGCCTACAACACCACCAAGAAGCCCTTCGACGACGTCAGGGTTCGCCGGGCCGTCAACAAGGCGATCAACAAGAAGGCGATCATCGACGCGGTCTATCTTTCCAGCGGCATCGCGGCGATCAACCCGATCCCGCCGTCGATGTGGTCGTACAACGAGACCATCAAGGACGACCCCTATGATCCGGAGGCCGCCAAGAAGGAGCTGGCCGATGCCGGCTATCCGAACGGGCTCGAGATCGACCTCTGGGCGATGCCGGTGCAGCGTCCGTACAACCCGAACGCCAAGCGCATCGCCGAGCTGATGCAGGCGGACCTCGCCAAGGTCGGCGTCAAGGCCGAGATCAAGAGCTTCGAATGGGGCGAGTACCGCAAGCGCATGCAGAACGGCGAGCACCAGACGGGCATGCTCGGCTGGACCGGCGACAACGGCGATCCGGACAACTTCCTGCACACGCTGCTGGGCTGCGACTCGGCCAAGACCAACGGCTCGAACGTCGCCAAGTTCTGCTACCAGCCCTTCGAGGAGCTGGTGACGAAGGCGAAGACCGTCACCGACCAGGCCGAGCGCGAGAGGCTCTATCGGCAGGCGCAGGTGGTGTTCAAGGAGCAGTCGCCCTGGTTCACCATCGCGCATGCGGTGCAGCTGAAACCCGTCCGCAAGGAAGTGAAGGACTTCAAGCTCTCGCCGTTCAGCCGCCATGTCTTCTACGGCGTCGACATCGCCAACTGAGCGAAGTGCCAGCCGCGCCCCGATCCGGCGCGGCTGATGCGTGCCAAACGACGCGGCCCCTGCGGGGCCGCGTTTCGGGAGGCGGAGACGATGGGGCATGACGCCCCGCGCCCGATCCGTCTCCTTGCCTATCCGAGAGAAACGCCATGTCCGCTCGTGCCCGCTCCTTCGCTCTGACGCTGGGGCTGAGTGTCCTTTTGCTGCCCGCCGTCGCCAGCGCCCAGGCGCTCGTCGTCTGCTCCGAAGCCAGTCCCGATTTCCTGAACCCGCAATTCAGCAGCCAGAACACCGCCTACGACGTGGCGGCGCAGATCTATGAGCGCTTGACGGCGACGGAACGCGGGGGATCGCAGATCATCCCGAGCCTCGCCGACTCCTGGACGATCTCCGACGACGCGCTGACCTACACCTTCAAGCTGCGCAAGGGCGTGAAGTGGCACGCCAACAAGGCCTTCACGCCGAGCCGCGAGTTCAATGCCGACGACGTCGTCTTCTCGTTCGAACGGATGTTCGATGCGAGCAACCCCTACAACAAGGTCGGCAGCGGCAATTACCAGTTCTTCAGCGAGATCGTGAAGCCGAGCCTGAAGTCGATCGAGAAGGTCGACGACTACACGGTCAAATTGACGCTGACCAAGCCGAACTCGCCGATGCTGTCGGCACTCTCGGTCGAGCCGATGTCCATCCTCTCGGCCGAATATGCGGCCGCGATGCTGAAGGCCGGCACGCCGGAGCAGGTCGATTTCGCGCCGATCGGCACCGGCCCGTTCTCGCTACTGTCCTACCAGAAGGATGCGATCATCCGTTTCAAGGCGGTGCCGGATCACTGGACCAAGGCCGTCGGCAATCGCGACCGCATGGCGCTGGTCAACGACCTGATCTTCGTGATCACCCCGGATGCCGCCGTCCGCTTCGCCAAGGTGCGCTCGGGCGAATGCCAGATCGCGCGCTACCCCAATCCCGGTGACCTGCCGGCGATGAAGACCGAGCCGACCGTCAACCTGCTGCAGGGCAGCATCGCCGATCAGAGCTTCCTTGCCTTCAACCAGCAGAAGAAGCCCTTCGGCGACAAGCGGGTGCGCGAGGCGCTGGCCTACGCCACCAACATCCCCGCCATCATCGACGCGGTCTATCAGGGCACCGGCAACCCCACTGCGGCGGCGGTGCCGCCCTCGCTCTGGTCGCATGACGCCGAGCTCAAGCCGCGCCCCTATGATCCCGACAAGGCCAAGGCGCTGCTGGCAGAGGCGGGATATCCGAACGGCTTCGAGACGACGCTGTGGGCCATTCCGGTGGTGCGCGCCTACATGCCGAACGGCCGGCGCGCGGCCGAACTGATCCAGGCCGACTGGGCCAGGATCGGCGTCAAGGCGACGATCCAGACCTTCGAATGGGGCGAGTATCTCAAGCGCGGCCGGGCCGGCGAGCACGAAGTCGGCATGTTCGGCTACACCTGGGACTACCCTGATCCGAGCCAGATCCTGCTCTCGGGCTGGACCTGCGAGGGTGTGAAGACCGGCGCCAACCGGGCCCGCTGGTGCAACCAGGAAGCCTCGGACGCGCTCGCCAAGGCCAACACCATCACCGACCAGGGCGAACGCACCAAGCTCTACAAGCGCTTCCAGGAGCTCTTCCACGAGGATGTCGCGGGCCTGCTCTTCGCCAATGCGCAGGCTTTCACGCCGGTCCGCAAGGAAGTGAAGGACTACAAGATCCACTTCTTCGGAGGACAGCCGTTCTACGGCGTGTCGATCGCCAAGTAGGATCTGAACACCCAACGATCAGCGGCGCCAGCAGAGCATTCATTGCCTTGCCGGCGCCGAAACAATTCGCATTGTTGCGCCAGAATTCTCGGTTTTTCCCAAGTATTTCACCAGCCGAACATCCGAGAACCGCGGCCTCTGACGGCGATCCACGGTTTTTGTCATCGCGTTCTTGATCTTTCGTGGATTGTGGTGTTTCCGCTGCGCCGGAATTCAAATTCGACTAAAATGACAAGACAGGCCGCCGCGCAGATGACATGCCCGGGCCGACAAGAATGGCAGAACCATGCTGCGCTTCATCTTCACACGGCTGAGCCTGGTCATCCCGACCTTCATCGGCATCACGCTGCTGGCCTTCTTCCTGGTGCGGCTCGTGCCGGGCGACCCGATCGAGACGATGGCCGGCGAGCGCGGCATCGACGCCGCCCGCCATGCGCAGCTCCTCACCGAATACGGCCTCGACCGGCCGCTGCTCGTCCAGTACGGCAAGTATATCGAGCGCGTCGTGCAGGGCGACCTCGGCAAGTCGATCGTGACGCGCGAGAACGTGCTGACGGAATTCGGCCAGCTCTTCCCCGCCACCATCGAACTCGCACTCTGCGCCATCCTGATCGCGCTGATCGTCGGGCTGCCTGCCGGCATCATTGCGGCGGTCAAACGAAACTCGATCTTCGACCATGGCGTGATGGGCATTTCGCTCACCGGCTATTCGATGCCGATCTTCTGGTGGGGCCTGCTGCTGATCCTGCTGTTCTCGGTGCAGCTCGGCATCACGCCGGTGTCGGGACGCATCGCGGTGCAATACTTCATCGAGCCGGTCACCGGCTTCCTCACCATCGACAGCCTGCTGGCCGGCGACATCGACGCCTTCTGGTCGGCGCTGTCGCATCTGGTGCTGCCCGCGATCGTGCTCGGCACCGTGCCGCTCGCCGTCATCGCGCGCATGACGCGCTCGGCGATGCTCGAGGTGCTCGGCGAGGACTATATCCGCACGGCGCGGGCCAAGGGCATGGCGCCGATCCGCGTCGTCGCGCTGCATGCGCTACGCAACGCGCTGATCCCCGTCGTCACCGTCATCGGCCTGCAGGTCGGCACGCTGTTCACCGGTGCGATCCTGACCGAGACGATCTTCTCCTGGCCCGGCGTCGGCAAATGGCTGATCGAGGCGATCAGCCGGCGCGACTATCCCGTCCTGCAGGGCGGCACGCTGCTGCTCGGCATCGTCGTGATGAGCGTCAACCTCTTCGTCGACCTGCTCTACGGCCTGATCAACCCGCGCATCAGGCACGCCAAATGATCCGTCCTTCACATTCCAGCTCCCATCGGAGCCCTCGTCCATGAGCGCAGAAACCCTCGAAGCCCCAGCAGTCGCTGCACCGAGCGGCACGCCGCCCCATCCGGCACGCGAGTTCTGGACCTATTTCAGCGCCAATCGCGGCGCTGTCGCCGGCCTGGTCGTCATCGTGCTGGTGCTGGTCTGCGCGCTGTTCGCGCCGCTGATCGCGCCGCATGACCCGAACCTGACCAACAACGCGGTCTTCCTGAAGCCGCCGTTCTGGCAGGCGGGCGGTTCGCTCTCCTATCCGCTCGGCACCGACGCCATCGGCCGCGACATCCTCTCGCGCCTGCTTTTCGGTGCGCGCCTCTCGCTGGTGATCGGCATCGCCGTCGTCTCCATCGCCATCGTCGTCGGCATCGTCCTCGGGCTGATCGCCGGCTACTTCAAGGGCATCGCCGACATCGCGATCATGCGGCTGATGGACATCCTGATGACGATGCCGAGCCTGCTGCTCGCCATCGTCATCGTCGCGATCCTCGGCCCCGGCCTGATGAACGCGATGCTCGCCGTCGCCATCGTCGTGCTGCCGCATTACGTGCGCATCACCCGCGCCGCCGTGATCACCGAGGCCAGCAAGGATTACGTCATCGCCGCCCAGGTCAGCGGTGCGCAGACCATCCGACTGATGTTCTCCGAGATCCTGCCGAACTGCGCCGCTCCCCTCATCGTGCAGGCGACGCTCGGCGTCTCCACGGCGATCCTCGACGCCGCGGCGCTGGGCTTCCTCGGCCTCGGCGCCCAGCCCCCGACCCCGGAATGGGGCACGATGCTCGCCGATGCGCGCGAATTCGTGCTGCGCGCCTGGTGGGTCGTCACCTTCCCCGGCCTCGCCATCCTCATCACCGTGCTCGCCTTCAACCTTCTCGGTGACGGCCTGCGCGATGCGCTCGACCCCAAGCTGAAGCGCTGAACCATGCCCCTGCTCGAAATCGAAAACCTCAGCGTCGAATTCCCCACCTCCCAGGGAACGCTGCGCGCCGTCGACCGCATCGACCTCACCCTGGAGGAGGGCGAGGTGCTCGGCGTGGTCGGTGAATCCGGCTCCGGCAAATCAGTCACCATGCTCGCGCTGATGGGCCTCGTCGGCTATCCCGGCCGCGTCCGCGCCGACAAGCTGCGCTTCGACGGCCGCGACCTCCTGACCATGTCCGCCCGCGAGCGCCGCCAGCTCACAGGCAAGGATGTGGCGATGATCTTCCAGGAGCCGAGCACCAGCCTGAACCCCTGCTTCACCATCGGCTTCCAGCTCGCCGAGACGCTCAGGAAGCACGAGGGCATGGACGGCAAGGCCGCAAAGCGCCGCTCGATCGAGCTGCTCGAGCAGGTTGGCATCCCGGCCCCGGAGAGCCGCCTCAAGGCCTTCCCGCATCAGATGTCCGGCGGCATGAACCAGCGCGTGATGATCGCGATGGCGATCGCCTGCAATCCGCGCCTGCTGATCGCCGACGAGCCGACGACCGCGCTCGACGTCACCATCCAGGCGCAGATCCTCGATCTCCTGATGTCGCTGCAGCGCGAGCGCGGCATGGCGCTCGTCCTCATTACCCACAATATGGGCGTCGTCGCAGAGACGGCACAGCGCATCATGGTGATGTATGCCGGGCAGATCATGGAAGAGCGCAAGGTCGACGCGCTCTTCGCCGATCCGCAGCATCCCTATTCCGCTGCGCTGCTCGCGGCGTTGCCGGAGCGGAGCGAAAACGCGACGCGGCTCGCCACGATCCCCGGCATGGTGCCGGGCCTGAACGACCGGCCGAAGGGCTGCCTGTTCAGCCCGCGCTGCGCCTATGCGACCGAGCATTCGCGCAATGTCCAGCCGGAGCTCAGGAACTGGGCTGACGGGCGCGTACGCTGTCACTATCCGCTCGGCGATCCTCAGCGCGACGCTGATCGCGCCCGCGACGAAGCCGGCCGGGCGAAGGAGGCCGTGCGATGAGCAGCCCCGTCATCGAGGCGCGTGAACTCACGCAGATCTATCCGGTCAAGCAGGGGCTCTTCCGCCCGCCGGCGCAGCTGCAGGCGGTGAACAAGGTGTCCTTCTCGGTCGAGGCAGGCCGGACGCTGGCCGTCGTCGGCGAATCCGGCTGCGGAAAGTCGACGCTTGCCCGCATGGCGACGCTGATCGAGACGCCGACCTCGGGCACGTTGACGCTCGACGGGGTCGATGCCGTCAATCCGCCCGCGAGCGAGCGCAAGCGCCTGCGCCGCACCGTCCAGTTCGTCTTCCAGAACCCTTATGGCTCGCTCAACCCGCGCAAGAAGGTCGGCACGATCCTGGAGGAGCCGCTCAAGATCAACACCGACCTCTCCAAGGCCGAACGTACCGAGAAGGCGCGCGCGATCATGGCCAAGGTCGGCCTGCGGCCGGAGCATTACGCCCGCTATCCGCACATGTTCTCCGGCGGTCAGCGCCAGCGCATCGCGATCGCCCGGGCGCTGATCCTCTCGCCGAAGCTCGTCGTGGCGGACGAGCCGGTCTCGGCGCTGGACATCTCGATTCAGGCGCAGGTGCTGAACCTGCTGGCGGATCTGCAGGAAGAGCTGAAGCTCGCCTATCTCTTCATCTCGCACGACCTCAGCGTCGTCCGTCACATCGCCCATGACGTGATGGTGATGTATCTCGGCAATGCCATCGAGCACGGCCCGAAGGAGCGCATCTACGCCCGGCCGCTGCACCCCTATACGCAGGCGCTGCTCGCCTCGACGCCGCGCGTCGATGCCGGCAAGCGCGAGCGCATCGTGCTGCGCGGCGAACTGCCCTCCCCGCTCAACCCGCCCAAGGGCTGCGTGTTCTCGACGCGCTGCCCCTATGTGACCGATCGCTGCCGGGTGGAGCGCCCGGAGAAGCGCGAGATCGACGGCCGGCAGGTCGCCTGCCACTACGCCGAGGACTTCCTCGCCAAGGCGGCGTGACCGCTGCGCTTCGGCGGCCCTTGCCGAAGCGCAGGCCGACGCGATAGCTCTCGCTGCGCCCGGCATCCGCAGGATGCGGGGCACGGCGAGACGCGAAGCGAGGTCGAGATGTCCATTGCGGCGAAACTGACGGAGCGCTTCCTGCGCTACGTCGCGGTCGAGAGCCAGAGCGACGCGCGGGCGACGAGCCTGCCCTCGACGCCCGGGCAGCAGCGCCTCGCCGCGCTTCTCGCCGAGGAACTCGCCGCCCTCGGCCTCGCCGATATCGTCATCGACGACCACGCCACCGTCACCGCGCGCAAGCCCGGCACACGGCCGGGCGCGCCGCGCATCGGCTTCATCGCCCATCTCGACACCGTCGATGTCGGGCTCTCGCCGGTCATCCGCCCGCAGGTCCTGCGCTTCGAAGGGCAGGATCTGTGCCTCAACCGCGAGCAGGACATCTGGCTGCGCGTCGAGGAGAACCCGCAGATCAAGCCCTGGGTCGGCGCGGACGTCATCGTCGGCGACGGCACCAGCGTGCTCGGCGCCGACAACAAGGCCGCCGTCGCCGCGATCATGACGCTACTCGCCGAGCTTGGCCCCGAAGACGCCCATGGCGACATCCTCGTCGCCTTCGTGCCCGACGAGGAGATCGGCCTGCGCGGCGCCAAGGCTCTCGATCTCACGCGTTTCGCCTGCGACTTCGCCTATACGATCGACGCCTGCGAACTCGGCGAGGTCGTCATCGAGAACTTCAACGCGGCCCAGGGCGAGATCAGCTTCACCGGCGTCAGCGCCCATCCGATTTCGGCCAAGGGCGTGCTGGTCAATCCGCTGCTGATGGCGATGGATTTCATCGCCGAGTTCGACCGCGCCGAGACACCGGAAAACACCGAAGGGCGCGAGGGCTATTTCTGGTTCACCGAGATCGCCGCCGGCCAGAGCGAGGCCAAGCTCAAGGTGATGATCCGCGAGTTCGACAAGGCCCGGTTCGAACAGCGCAAGCGCCGTATCGGCGCGGTCGCGGAGCTGATCGCACAGCGCTATCCGAGGGGACGGGTCTCGTCTGATGTCACCGATACCTACGGCAACATCCATGACAGCCTGGGCGACGACCGCCGCCCGGTCGATCTGCTTTTCGCCGCGCTCGATGCACTGAAGATCGAACCGAAGCTGATCCCGATGCGCGGCGGCACGGATGGGGCAGCGCTGTCGGCGCGCGGGTTGCCGACGCCGAACTTCTTCACCGGCGGCTGCAATTTCCACTCGCGCTTCGAATTCCTGCCCGTTCCGGCTTTCGTGAAGTCCTACGAAACCGCGCGCATGATCTGCCGGCTGGCGGCGGAGCGGGGCTGAAGCCGCGCCCCGCAGCGGAATCGCGCCGCCCGAAGCCGCGCTTAACCATAAGGCGCGAGCTTTCCTGCGGTGTGTCGAATATTTAATAGCCTTGTGGCCTAAGGGTACCGCCCCCCGCCGCAGGTGCTAGACGGAATGACCGAATTCATTAGCAAAATCCTCGACAAGATTTCGGCGACGAGCCTCTTGACGACGGGCTTGCTGCTGCTGACGGCGCTGGTCAGCGCGCTTGTCGCCTATTGGCGGACGGCCGAGCAGAAGAACTTCCGGGAGTTCTTCGATTTCATCTTCCCCAACGAGATCATCACTCACCCCTCGGCGAAGGCGGATCTGCTCTTCTGGGTGACGCGCAAGGCGATCATGCCGTTCCTGATGCTGCCGGCGGGCGTCACCTTCGTCGTCGCCGTCGGCTACGCGACCAACAAGATCCTCGCGACGATCTTCCAGATCGACCCGCCCCTCATTCCGGGGCCGGCCGGGCCGATGACCACCGTGATCTTCACGATCACGATGCTGCTGGCCTATGACATCTCCTATTATCTCTATCATGTCGCGCAGCACCGCTTTCCCATCCTCTGGGAGCTGCACAAGGTCCATCATTCCGCGGAAGTGATGGTGGGCATCACCAAGGACCGCGTCCACCCGCTCGACGAGTTGATGAACCGGGCCTGGGACGGCGTAATCCCGGGCATCTGCTTCGGGATCTGGTCGCTGGTCTCGCTCAACCTCGTCGAACTCACCGTCTTCGGCGTGAACGTCTACATCATGCGCAATATCCTGATGATGGACTTCGTCAGGCACACGCATTTCAAGATCTCGTTCGGCCCGCTCAACAACCTTATCCTGTGTCCGCACTGGCACCAGCTGCATCACAGCGTCGATCCGCGCCACTACGACAAGAATTTCGGCCTGCTGTTCTCGTTCTGGGATCGGCTTTTCGGAACCTTGTGCGTGCCGAAGCCGGATGAGGACTTCAAGTTCGGGCTGATGGAACGCGGCGTCCGTGATTACCAGTCGCTGTCGGGGCTTTATCTGCTGCCGCTGAAACGCATGTGGTATCAGATCCGGCGTCGCCTCGGCCTGCGTCCCGCTCGTCGCACCGAAGCCGAGATCGAGGGAACACAGCAGTGAGCGCCCCAACCGCGCTCGCCGCCGTCGACGGCCGAAAGCTGGAGATCGTCACCTCGCAAGAGCGGCTCACGGCGCTGGCTCCCGCCTGGGATGCGCTGTGGCGGCAAGCCGACAGCCTCGTCTTCCAGAGCCATGGCTGGATCAGCGCCTGGTGGCGGACCACGCCGGGCCGCGACCAGCGCGAGCTGCTGATCGGCCTGGTCTGGAATGGCGAAAACCTCGAGGCCGTGCTGCCTTTCGCCACGATCCGGCGCCGCGGCATCCGCATCCTCGAATGGGCCGCGAAGGAGCATAGCGATTATGGCGACATCCTCGTGGCTCCCGGCTGGAGTCGCGAAGCTGCAGCCGCCCTGTGGCGGGCGATCGCCACCGCCGGCCGCTTCGACATGGCCTATCTCAACCGGCTCGCGCCCGAGGCGGTGGCCCGTCAGATCGTGACGGACGACAACGCAGCCCTTCGCCTGCGCCCGAACCACCGGTGCGAGATCAACTATCGCGTGAGCGGCTCCTGGAACCGTGGCGCGCTCTGGTTCGACCAGCAGTCGAAGAAGACGCGGCAGAATTACCGGCGCGGGCGCAAGTTCATGGAGGAATCAGGGGAGGTCCGCTTCCGGCTGATGGCTCCGGGGGAACCTCTGGAACCAGTGCTGCAGCGCGTCGCCGCCCTCAAGCGCAAATGGCTCGAACGCCACGGCCATGCTTCGGACCTGTTCGACGAAGGCTCGCCGGCTCTCGCCGCGCTCGTGGGCGTGATGGCGAAGCTCGGCATCCTGCGTGTCTTCCTGCTCGAATGCGGCGACAGCATCGTCGCGGTCTCGATCAATCTGGTGCAGCGCGACAGGATGATGGCCTTCGTCACGACTTATGACCCGGACCATGAGCGTGCCTCTCCGGGCATGGTGCTGATGATGGACTACATCCAGTGGTCGATCGACCAGGGCCTGTCGATGGTCGATTTCCTCTGCGGCGGCGAGGATTTCAAGCGGCGCTTCGCCACACAGGCGGTGACGCTGGATTCGGTTTCGGGGGGCCGCACGCTGCTCGGGCGGCTCGCCGTCCTTGCCGACGGCGCCCAGCACGCCATCAGGAATCGGCGAGCGCCGGCACGGGCCGCAGACGAGCCAGAAGCGGCCGGCGAGCCATTGCCGAGCCGTCGATGAATTCGTATCCGCCGGCCCGGTTGAGGCTGTGGATGCGGCGACCGGGCCAGAGAGCACCTGCCTGGATGATGGTCTCGACCTCCTGATCGAAGCCCTCGGGGTCGAGCCGGGTGACGCGGGCAATGCCGAGCGCCTTGCCATAGCCGAACCGACAGTCCTGCACCGGACGCAGCAGAACACCGTCGCGGATGGTCATGTGCCCGGCCGGCCGGGCCGAGGCGATGTCGATCAGCACGGGATTGCGGGGGTGCGGTTTCCAGGGACCGCGGAAATCCGGCGCCGACCAGAGATGCAGCGCATCCGAATGGGAGCCGCCGCCGTCGCGCACCGTGGCAAACAGCCACCAAAGACCGCCGTGCTCGATCAGCGTCGCATCGCTTGCGACCACGCCGTCGATCAGCGTCGCCTCCCTGACCCAGCCGCCGGGGAACGCCGTCGCGCGAAACAGATCCACCCGCGCGGCACCGGAGCTTTCCGGGATCATCCAGACCTGCCCGTCCCGTTCGAAAACGAAGGGATAGGATAGATGGCCGGGCTGCTCGAGCACCGGCTCGGGGCGCCCTGTCGGACCATCCGGCCCGAACTCCACCGCCGAGATGATGCCCTTGCCGGTGGCATGGGGGAAGTCCTCGACGAAGAGCGTGAGGCGCCCCCGATGCAGGATCGGAAACGGATCGGCGTAGAAGCGGGTGCCGTCATCGGGCAGGTCGTGCCAGCCCGTACCGGGATGGCGCTTCAGATCGAACAGATCCGGACCGTCCAGCTTGCGCCAGCCCACCCGCCAGTGCGGGGCATGGAAGCAGCGGCGATAGATGCGATCGACCGCATTCGAGGTCACGGCCCGGACCATGGTCCGGGCGAGGCCGGTCTGGGGCGGGGGCGAAGGCTCGGCTTCGGCAGGCAGCTGCGGCACACGCATGCGGCTGCCTTCGACCGCTGCCACGATGAATGTGATCAAGCGGCTGAGGATATCGTCGAGCTTCGCCAGCAGAATGCGGCCGTGATCGCTGCCCGGCCGCGCTGCGGCGATCCGCGCCCCGTTCTCCGTCAGTTCGACCAAGGGAACGCCACCGGCGAGAAGAGCGGAGACGAGCGCCGCTTCTCCCGCCCGCCCTTCGAAGCGCAGGCTCCAGCGCCGCGTCGATCCGGACGGTTCATCGCTGCCGAGATCGAGAAGCAGGTCGGCTTCGTCGTGCCCCGGCGCGGCAGCCACGGCCGCCGCCTCGGCCGGCGGGGCCGCCGTGAAAAGACCCTCAGGCTGGAGGCCGTGTAGATAGCCCTCCACGCGGAAGAGACCGTCGAGTCGATGCGGGTCGGCTGCGTTCGCTGCCGGCGGAACGACCGAAAGCGCCAGGCCGGGGATAGCCCGCAGCCGCTCGATCAGGACCAGATGCCACCGCCGCAAGGGCGAAGCACCCATGTTCAATCTCAATCTCATATCCAAGCCCAGCCGCATTTCTTGCGGCAACTGCGCCAAAGCAGCCGGCATTCTCCAATACCCGCATTTCGATTTGGTTAGCCCCGCGTGCAAGCCCGCTCATGCGGGCGGCTCGACCGATCGGGGCACTTGTTAAGGAGTTCGTGGCAGTGTCGCGCCTGGAAGCTGCGGCTGGAAGACGCCGCGGCATCGCGTTGCGTTGTCCGAGTAGAGGAATGGCAAGTCTGGCTGCGACCGCTCATCGGCAGGAGGAAACGGTGCAGCCGCCTCCTCAGGAAGCCTTTCGTCGCCGCCCGGATGGCGCCGTCGAGGTCTCCGAGCTCTGGCGCATCCTCTGGCATCGGCGCCTGACGATCCTGGCCGTCGCGGGCGTGCTGGCGGGGCTGGCCCTCGCCTATGGGCTGCTGACGCCTTCGCTCTATACCGCCTCGACGCAGATCCTGATCGACCCGCGCGACCGGAACGTCGTCAGCAATGACGTCAACCCCAATACGGTCTCTCCGGATGGCGGGCTGGCGCAGATCGAAAGCCAGGCCAGTGTCATCCAGTCCACCAGCGTGCTGGCTCGGGCGATCAGGGCAACGAAACTCACCGAGGACACGGAATTCAACGGCGCCGGGCTTCTCAGTCGCCTGCTCGGCCGGATCGCGGCAGATACTCCGGCCCTGGATGGCGCTCTCACACCTGCCGAGGCGCGGACGCTCGCCAGCCTCCGGCGGAAGGTTTCCGTCAGGCGCGCGGACAAGGTCCTGGTGCTGGACGTGGTGGTGACGACGCGCGACGCCGACAAGTCCGCCAAGCTCGCCAACGCTATCGCCGAAGCCTATCTCACCGACCAGGCCGATGCGCGCAGCCGTGCCGCGACGGAGGCGTCCGAGTCGCTGACCGCCAGGCTCGCTGAACAGCGGAAGCGGGTCGAGGCGGCTGAGAACGCCGTCGAGCGCTACCGTGCCGAGAACAATCTCGTCGCAGCGTCCGGGCGCCTCATCAGCGAGCAGCAGCTCAGCGAGATCAGCAATCAGCTGTCGGCCGCCCAGGCACGCACCGCCACCCTCCGGTCCCAGGTCGAGCTGATCGCGCAGCAACGCCGGCGCGGGGCCCTGGCCGGCAACTCCACGGAGGCAATACAGTCTCCGGTCATCGGAAGACTGCGTGAGCAGGAGGCCACGCTGGTTCAGCGCGAAGCCGACCTGCAGAGCCAGTTCGGCCCGCGGCACCCATCGATCGGCGCGGTGCAAAACCAGCTCGTCCACATCCGCCGCCTCATCGCGACGGAGATCGAGCGGGTCGAGCAATCCGTGCGCACCGAATATGAGCGCGCGCTCGGCAATGAGAAGCTCCTCGCCACCAAGCTCGAGACCCTGACGCGCCAGACGCAAGGGGCGGACCAGGCTTCAGTGCGGCTGCGCGAGCTCCAGCGCGATCTCGAAGCGGTCCGTGCCGTCTATGCGACGTTCCTGCTGCGCGCGCAGGAAACACGCGAGCAGGCGACCTTGGACACCACCAACGCCCGCATCATCGGCCGGGCTCAGCCGCCGCTGCAGGCGAGCTGGCCGCCGACGCTTCCGCTTGCAGCGGCAGCGGCCGTCCTCGGCCTGGGACTCGGCGCCGGCCTCGCATTGCTTCGCGAATATGCTGCGCCTCATCTGCTCTCCCGCTCGCAGGCCGAGACCCTGATCGGCGCTCCGGTGATCGGTGTCCTGCGCTCCCGGACGGCCCCCGCGCGCGGTTTCGGCCGGTGGTTCCGGCGCTCGACGGGACGGAAAGCGGATGCGGAAGGCGCGGCGCAACTCGCGCTGCTGCTGCTGTTCAAGCCCACGGATGTGCCGGTCCCGGCCGCACGCAGCGCCCTGCTGATTTCGGCCGAGGCCGATGGCGATGAGCGGGAGCATGCAGCCGACCTGCTCGCCAGCGCAGCGGTCCAGCATGGAGAGCGCGTCCTCCTGGTCGATACGACGACCGAACCAGTCCAGGGCGGCCCTGCCGGGCTCATGGATATTCTGCGGGGCGAATGCAGCTTCGAGGATGCCATTCACTTCAGCGGCGCCAAGGATGTTGCGCTGATGTCAGCCGGCCGCCCGAAAGCTGCAACGCAGAAGGCATTGGCGCGCAGCTATGCGATGCGAATGCTGGCGGATGCCAGCCGTCACTTCGACGTCGTGGTCATCGACGGCGGGCCGCTGGAGCGCAATGTGAAGATCGCGCCGCTGGTCGGCATGGTCGAGGAGATCGTGCTCGTCGCTCGCCTCTACACCACGCGTCAGCAGGAGATCATGCGGGCGGTCGAATCCGCGCGCGTCATGGGTCGCACGGTGACGGCAACGATCCTGATCGACGCCGACGGGCGAGGCTGATGTCTGCCGCCAATCCCACGGCCGACGCCTCGGCCCGTGGGGCACCGGGCTGGGCCCACCTGGATGGGCTGACGCGCTACGGTCTTTTCGTTACCGTCCTGGTGCTGTTCTGCGTGTCGGGCGGCATGCTCTGGCTCGTCGGCTACAATTACGACGGCCTCACCGGCGCCGCCGCCACGAAGATCCATCCCTCGACCTACATGATCGTGCTGCTGTTCGGCTGGAGCCTGATCGGCTGCGGCGATCCGGTCAGCCGCATCATTCATCTCGTCAGCGCTCGGCCGGCGACGCTGTTCATGCTGTTGGTGACGATGGGGACGATCATCGTCACCGTGCTGCGCGACGGGCCGGGCCTCGGCGGCATGGTCGACACCTATGTCGCCGTCTGCCTGCTGGTCCTGTTGCTCGTCGATGCCGACGAGGAGACCATGACGACGCTCACGACGATGCTGCATGTCGTCATGACCCTCAACGCCCTGCTCGCGCTCTTCGAGTTCGTCACGCAGTTCCGGCTCTTTCCCTACCGCTTCGACGGCGCCGTCTTCGAAACCGACACCCGCTCCAGCGCGTTTCACGGCCATCCGCTGGCCAACGCCATGATCACCGCCTGCTATCTGATGGCCCTGATCAGCGGATCACGCTCCCTGCCGCCGGCGGTCCGCGGCGTCCTCATCGCGCTGCAGAGCGCCGCCCTGGTGGTCTTCGGCGGCCGGACCGCGCTTCTGACGTCGCTGGCGTTCGGCCTCTGCTACGGCACGGTACAGCTGTTCGCCCTGCTGCGGAGCGGGCGGATATCGCTCATCGCCGCCGCCATCGGCTGCGTGCTCGTAGCCCTTCTGCCCGTCGCCATCGGCGGGCTGGTGGCGCTTGGTTTCTTCGACGACGTGGCCACGCGCTTCGTCTCCGACGGCGGCAGCGCCAATGCCCGCAAGGAGATGTTCGAGCTGCTGCAGATGTTTTCGATCGGCGACCTCATCGTCGGCCCGGATGTACAGCTCGTCGATACCCTGCGCCGCGTCAACGGGCTCGAATGGGGCATCGAGAACCCGTTCGTGCGCATGACCCTGTATCAAGGGGCGATCATCACCGCGCTCGTGACGCTGGCCTTCGGCCTCTTCATGTACGAGCTGGGGCGCGGACGCTCCGGCGTCTGGCTCCCGATGATCGTCTGGATCATCCTGCTGAACGGCTCGGAGAGCATCGCGACGAAGACGACGATGCCGTCGAAATTCGTCGTCGTGATTCTGTGCCTCTATCGACCGGAAAGGCGCGATTCCGACCGGCTCAATCCGGCATTCTCAGGCCAAGGGCCGCGATCATGGCCGGGTCGAGCCGGCGGCTGACGTCGTCCATCATCCCCATGCTGTCGAACAGATTCCAGAACGCCCAGGGAAAGCCGAGCGCTTCGGCGCCGAGCCTGACGTCACGCACATAGCGGGCGCGATCGTCCGGAGCGGAGGCGACCGTGCCGCCCCCGGAGCGCAGCGCTCCGAACTCGCCCATCAGGATCCGGCCGGGCTGGACGCCCTCGCGCTCCGCCCAGGCACGGACCCGGCGCAGATAGCCATCGATGAAGGGGCGGTCCGGCTGGGCATCGAAATACTCCTTCAGGACACGCTCGGTCTCGCGATAGGCGGCCGCCCCGCTGCCCTGTGCCGGCCCGCCCAGCGCCGCCATTCGGGCACGGACCGCAGCGAGGGTGGCGTCGAGGCTTCCCCGCGCCGCCGGCCAGGGCACGGAGTTGAGCGCCCGGTAGACCGGCTCGCTCATCCAGCGCGCGCCCTGATGCGAGAAGAGGTAGGGCTCGTAGAAGTGAAAGGTGAAGAGCAGCGGCTCATAGAGCGAGAGCTCGCGAACCCGGAGGGGTTCGAGGCCGGCGATCATGCTGCCGCAGGCGCCGGTCGCCAGCAATGTCAGCCCTGGCGCGGCCAGCCGGGCCGAGGCCAGAAGCCGCTTCTGCATCTCTCCCCATTCGGCGGAGCCGCAGGCCTGGAGCGGCTCGTTGACCGGCTCGAAACCGGTCCGCTCCGGATCGATCCGTCCCAACCGCGACGCCAGCTCCGTCACCAGGTCGCGATAGGCCGGAAACGCCGGAGCATCCAAGCTTCCGAACAATCGCGACGGCGTCCAATAATGCGTCGCGGCGTTGGCGTGCAGGTTGACGATCACGGCGAGCCCCTCGCCTTGCGCCAGCGCGACGGCGGCCATCACCTGATCGAGCAATGACTTCCTGGCGGCAGGAGCGCCGGCAAGGAACGGACCGGGGTCCACAGGCAACCGGACGAAGTCGAGGCCGGCACGACGCAGCAGCGCCAAATCCGCCCGCGTCGGAACCTGCCGGTCGAGCTGGAATGGTGGCCAATCATAGTCGGTTCGCGGCGCCGGGTGCTCCCGCGTCAACGAGAACCACGGCCAGAGATTGACGCCGCGCCGGACGCTGAGGGGCCGCGCTGCATGGGCGCGACCGCCACCGATGGTCGCCGTGCCGATTGCACCCGCGAGCAGAGACCGGCGGCTGACCGTCATCCCCGGCGGCTGCCGGTCATTTCGACAGGAGCAAAAGTGGCTTCCGGCTCGAGGCCGAGCAGGGCAAGCGCCTCGCGCTCGTACTGTTCGAGGACGGTCTGCCATTCGAAGCTGGACCGGGCGCGCCCGAGCGCAGCCTGCTTCAGGCGCGCGGCCAGCTCGTCATCGGCCAGAAGCCTCCCGATCGCATTGGAGCAGCTCGCCTCGTCACCGAAGAACAGGCCTGCCTCGCCGGCCGTCCAGCGATTGTAGGGATTGTCATGGGCGATGACCGGGTTCCCTGCCCACAGCGCCTCGACCAGAGAGGGGTTGGTCCCGCCGACCGTATGTCCGTGCAGATAGCCCCGCGCGTGGAAGCGCAAGGCCCTTACCGTCTCGTCATCGTAGATCGCGCCGGGCATGATCACCTCCGGCCCCGCCGCCGCCTTGACCTGGCGATGATAGGCGTTCTCATCAGAGAAATTGCCGAGGACGACGAGGGGCATGCCGCGCCGCTTGGACGAGAAGGCCTCGACGAGCGTGAGGATCGAATTGTCGGGCTCGATCCGGGCGATCGAGATCAGATAGCGGCCGCTCTCCAGCCCGAACCTCGCGAGCGGCTTTGCCGGCGCCATCCTGATGGGCATGCCGCCATAGGGAATCATGACCGTGGCACTGCGCGGACGCCGCGTCGCGAGGTGATCGGCGATGACCGGATGATCGGCCACGAGACGGTTCGAGGACCAGGCCGCGACCCATTCGTTGATCCAGAACCAGCTGCGGACGGGCCAAGACCATTTCGGCCGGCGCCACTCGATCCCGTCCATATTCGTCATGATCTTCCGCCCGGCCAGGCGCAAATAGGGCAGGAAGATCGCGCCATTATATCCCAGGACGAGACTGAGCGCCGGGCGCTGCGCCGCGTGCCGCACGCAATGCCAGTCGAAATCGATGGTCGCGCGCGGCCCCGATGACGACACCTGCGTGCGGATAAGCTCTATGCCCCGCCAGGATTCGCTGTGAAACCGGCGCGTGACGACCGGAACCTCGTCCTGGCAGTACACGCCGACCTGCCAGCCCCGCTCGACCAAAAACAAGGCGAGCTTCTCGGCGAAGGTCTCGAAGCCTCCATGCGCAGCCGGAATCCCCCTTGTTCCGAGGATCAGCAACGAGGGAGCGGTATTTGCCATGATTCTATCCGGAGGCGCGCAAAGCTGCGTGAAGATAGCGCATACCTCCAATAATACCTTGAGTTTCTGGGGTTTATTCTCCTTTTATCGAAGATGGTTAGGACGCGCTTTCCGGCCATGCGGAATCGGTGGAAGCGCGATGGCGGCGTCCTCGAATGGAAATGGATTGTGACGCTGCGTATCGCCTGCATTCATCAGGGCTATGAACTCTACGGCTCGGATCGCGCTTTCGCCGAGAGCGTGGCTGCCTTGCGGCAGGCCTACCCGGCCGCCGATATCGAGGTCGTGCTCCCGCGCGAGGGCCCGATTCTCAGCCTGCTGCAGCCGATCGCCAGCCGGATCGTCATCGAGCCGCTATGGGTCCTGCGCCGCAGGAACCTGCCCAGATTGATGGCCGCGGCCCCGGTCGAGCTGCCTCGCGCCGTGTTGCGCGCGGCCCGGCGCATGCGCCGCTGCGACCTCGTCTACATCAATACCTCGGTCATCGTGGACCATGTCCTCGCCGCGCGGTTCTTTGCCGGCAAGGCAATCCAGCATATCCACGAAATCCCGGAGGGAATGACCCGCACGCTCCTGCGCCGGCTCATCCTCTGGGGCCGGGCGCGGCTGATCTTCAACTCGCAGGCGACGCGCGCCGCCTTCCCGCTCCCGGCCGACCATGTGGCGGACGTCATCTACAATGGCGTGACCGGACCCGCCGATTGGGCACCGACGGATTATGACGGGAAGCGACGGCTGCGTGTCCTCATGCTCGGCCGGATCAACCGCATCAAGGGCCAGGAAATCCTGCTCGCAGCGGTGAGCGCCCTGCCCCCGGATCTGCGAGGCCGCCTTGAGGTGCGGATCGTCGGCAGCGCTTTCGAGGACCCCGCCCTCGAACAGAGCTTGCACGAAGCAGTGACGAGCGCGGGTCTCGACGAGCAGGTCAAGGTCGAGCCTTTCCGCGATGATCCCACGCCGCTTTATCAGTGGGCCGACATCGTCGTGGTGCCGTCCCGTCGCCCGGAGTCGCTTGGCCGCGTCGCGATCGAAGCCATGGCATTCGGCCGGCCTCCGCTCGCCTCGGCGATCGGGGGCCTGCAGGAGGTGGTGGTGGACGGTTTGACCGGCCGGCTATTGCCGCCTGGCGACCCCAACGCTCTCGCCGAAGCGCTGAAACAGGTGATCCTCGCGCCGGAGATGCTCGCCCCCATGGCGCATGCGGGCCGCGAACGCTTCTCCGCACTGTTCAGCGATCGGGCCGTCGCCCGCGCCATCGGTGCGGTTGTCGAGGACATGCTCTCCCGCGGCCGGCAGGGGCAGCAATGAATTTCGAATCCCTGCGCCGCCTGATCCTGAAGCTCGTCGTCATGGTCGGCGGCGAGGCGCTGCAAAGCGCGTTTCACCTCGCCCTCAACCTCGTCCTGCTGCACTCCGTATCCGCGTGGGATTACGGCGTCTTCGCGCTGGTCATGGTGGTCGGCGGCATCGGCCTGACCTATATCCGCGCGCTCACGGCTCTGCCGGCGAGCATCTTCATCGCCCGCAGCCACAGCGTCGCCGCGGCCGGGGCCTTTGAGATCACCTTCGGCTCGGCGGCCGCGCTGCTGTCGGCGCTGCTCGGCGTCGGCGTCGCCTGCGCCCTGAGCGGCTGGCTTCCCGAAGGGGCCTTCGGCGGCGGCGCCTTCGTCGCTCTGTGGACCGCACGCGCGCATATCCGCACTGTCTTCTTCGCCCGCAATCGGCAAATGCTGGTCAGCGCCAGCGACCTGACGTTCACGATCAGTGGCTCCCTCGGCGCCGCATGGGTGGTGTGGAACGGCACCCATATCCTGCAACACACGTTTCTGGTCATGATGACGGCAAACGCGCTCGGCATCGCCGTGATGCTCGCGTCCGGCCGGCGGCCCATACGGTTGAGCTTCGGCACACATGTCTGGCGGCGCTATCGCAAACTCTGGCGAGACCTGAAATGGTCGCTGCTGAGCGTGACCATCACCAACCTCCAGGGCCAGGGCATGGCACTGCTGGTCGCCACGATCGCGGGGCCTGCAGCCTATGCGCCGATCGCGGCGGCGCTCGTCAATTTCGTGCCGCTGCGCATCGTCTCCACCGCCTTCGCCAACATGATGCATCCGGAGATGACGGCGCTCATGGCACATCGCGACTCCGCGAAGGTCGGGCGGTTGCTGCGCTACTGGCCGATACCGCTGGCTGCCCTCGGCGTCGTCTACGGGATCGTCATTCTGCTCGCGCTCCCGCTCATCCTGCCGGAAAGCCTCGAGGACACCCGCTTCTTCAAGATATCGGTGATGGCCTGGGTCATGAGCGGCATGCCAATGCTCTATGTCATGCCCCGCATCTGGCTCGAGATCGCCCAGGATTTCCGCTCGATCGCGATCCTCTCGGCGATAGCCGCCGCCATCGGCATGCTGGTGGTGCTGGTCCTGCTGCTGACGGCCGCTCCCTCCTGGGTGCTTCTCGGCGGAGCGCTGTCGGAGGTCATCGTCCTCATCGGCAGCTGGGCCGTTGTCTGGCCGAGGCAGCGCGCCGCCGAGAAGGCGGCGCCGTCCGCCGCCCGAGCCGGCTGACCGACGACCGCGGTTGGCGCCCTTACGACCAGGCGGCTTCCGCCGTCATGCAGAGCGTGCCGTTCTGCTTGGCGGTCCAGAGCTTCAATCGGCCCCCCTCCTCCGCCGCGTGCAAGGCGAAGGCATCGTCATCGAAAAGCGGCGACAGCCCCCGGAAGCTGAAACGGCGCGGCGGGGCTCCGCGTAATTCGGTGGCGTAGTTGCAGAGCAGGGCCGCCTGCATCGGGCCATGGACGATGAGACCGGGATAGCCCTCGACCTCCATGACATAGCGGCGGTCATAGTGAATGCGATGGCCGTTGAACGTCAGGGCGGAATAACGAAACAGCAGCGGCGCCTCGGCCCTCATAGGCCGATGGTGAGCGCCCTGCTCGGCAGAGGGTGGCTGCTTTGTCGTGCCCGCGGCGCCGTCGAGATCGCGATAGACGATGTCCTGTCGCTCCTCCAGCACGAGCGCTCCATTCGCCTCGACGCGATGCTCCACGGTGACGAAGCAGAGCGGCCCGGTGCGCCCTTCCTTAAGCACGACGTCGGCAATGCGGGAGATACGCCTGACGACATCCCCCACTCTGAGATCGCCGGAAAAGGAGAATGCGCCCCCGGCCCACATCCGGCGAGGCAACGGCACGGGCGGCAGAAAGCCCCCCCCGAGCGGGGTGGCCATCGGGGCCGAGCGCGCCGGTCGGAGCCGCCGGCTGCGCGAGGCAGAAATGGATCAGCCTCGGCACCACTTCGCCGGGCTTCGGCGCCTCGCCCGGATCATCGAATGTCGCGTGATACTTCCGCGCCAGATCCTCGCTGACGATGTCGACGCCGATATCCTCGTTGCCGATCCAGCCGCGCAGGTGATCGATGTCGAGTGCGGACCTATCGGAAGCAGCCATCAGTAAGACCTCGGCATGCCCAGCACGTGCTCGGCGAGATAGGAGAGGATCAGGTTCGTGGAGATCGGCGCGACCTGATAGAGCCGCGTCTCGCGGAATTTGCGCTCGATGTCGTATTCCTCGGCAAAGCCGAAGCCGCCATGAGTCTGGATGCAGGCATTGGCCGCCTCGAAGGACGCGTCCGCCGCCAGCATCTTGGCCATGTTGGCCTCTGCACCCGGATTGGCGCCGGCCTCATAGAGCCGGATCGCCTCGCGCACCATCAGTTCGGCGGCGCGCATATTGGCGTAGGCCTTGGCGATCGGGAACTGGATACCCTGGTTCTGGCCGATCGGCCGGCCGAAGACATGGCGTTCCCTGGCATAGTTCGATGCCTTGTCGATGAACCACTTGGCATCGCCGACGCACTCGGCCGCGATCAGGATGCGCTCGGCGTTCATGCCGGAGAGGATGTAGCGGAAGCCCTTGCCCTCTTCGCCGACGAGATTCTGCGCCGGCACCTTCACATTGTCGAAGAAGACTTCGGTGGTGGCGTGGTTCATCATCGTGCGGATCGGCCGGACGGTCAGCCCGTCCTTCAGCGCCTCGCGCATGTCGAGGATGAAGACCGAGAGCCCGTCGGTGCGCTTGGCGACCTGGTCGCGCGGCGTGGTGCGGGCGAGCAGCAGCATCAGGTCGGACTGCGCCGCGCGGCTCGTCCAGATCTTCTGGCCGTTGATAATGTAATGGTCGCCCTCGCGGCGAGCGGTGGTGCGCAGCGCCGTGGTGTCGGTGCCGCTGGTCGGCTCAGTGACCCCGAAAGCCTGGAGCCTGAGCTCGCCCGAGGCGATCTTCGGCAAATAGCGCTGCTTTTGGTCCTCGGTGCCGTGACGCAGCACCGTGCCCATCACATACATCTGGGCGTGACAGGCGGCGCCGTTGCAGCCCTGTCGCTGGATCTCCTCCATGATCACGGCGGCGGCCGAGAGCGGCAGGCCGGCGCCGCCATATTCCTCGGGGATCAGCGCCGAGAGGAAGCCGCTTTCCGTCAGCGCCGTGACGAACGCGGCCGGATAGGCCATCTCACGGTCGAGCTTGCGCCAGTACTCGCCGGGGAAATCCGCGCACAACCTGGCAACCGCATCGCGAATGTCGGCGTGGTCGGAAGCATGCTGCATAGCGGCCTCGAAGCTGCCGGACGCCTCGCGGCGTCCCGATCCCTTCGTGGTTAGACCTCCACAGACCGATGAGAAAGAGCGTCCGTGGAGGGTAAGGCCTGCATCATCAACAGCCGGCGTGCGGGTCGCTTCATTCTCAGCGGCCGGACGGCGCTCCCGCCTCGAACGGCGCGGTCACGGCCTCGCCCGTGGCTTGTCCGGCATCCCCGACAGACCGACCGACCTGCTCGATCGTGTCGTTGAAATTCCGGCGCGTGTGCGGGTCGACGACGGCGATCGGCGCCGAGATCGCGAGGCCGGCTGCCGTGCCGACGGCCGCCGCGGTGCCGGCGGTCACCTGCATCAGGCGCTCGCCCAGGCCGACCCGCGAATCCGTGATCGGCTGCCCCTCGACCAGCCGGGAGCCGATCAGTTGTACGACTTCCGGGCTCTCGGCGAACTTGCCATGGTTCAGGCTGTCGCCGGAGCGCAGTTTTGTCAGGTTGAGCACGGTGATGCCGGTCTGCGCGAGCTCCGTCCGATAGGGCTCGACATCGGGATCGATCGCGCCCAGCCTTGCCGTGCTGCCCCAGACGCGCCGCGAGACCGCAAGGGCCCTGTCATCCTGCGAGACGAACACAGTGAAGCGCGGCAGCTTGCCGTGGATGTCGGAGATCTGGCTGCGGAAGACATCGACGTCGACATCCGGCGCGGCGAGCATGACATTGGCGATTTTCGGCGGGATGCTGCCGTTGCGGATCGCCATCTGCCGCAGCGCCTCCATCGTCACCCAGTTCCCCATCGAGTGGGCGAGGATCGAGACCTCGCCGACAGCCGGATCGCGCGCGAGATCCTGCAGCAGGTTCTCGAGCGACGTGCGGGAATAATTGCCGCTCTCGCGATCATAGCCATAGGCGAAGATCGAGCCGCGCGACGGCCAGGTGAAAAGAATCGGCACGACGTTGGCGTTGGAGTCGTGCACGATCTGCGCGAAGCGATAAACCGCGTCCTCGAAGCGATTGTTGAAGCCGTGGATGAAGACCATCACCCGGCGCTTGGGCACCTTGACCACGGCCTTGTGGAAGCGTGACACCGCCTGGGCGCGGTCGAGCTTCTCGACCTTGAGCGTGACGAATTCCGTCTCCGGATCGCCGGGCAGGCGGCTCGGCCATTGCACCTCGCCGACCTTGCGGCGGGTCCCCGGCGGCAGGGAGACAGTGATCTCGGCGAAGGCGGGCTTGCCGCGCTCGCCCGAGAACAGAACGCCGGCATCCTCGTCGGGCGCGCGGGTCGTCGCCACCAGCATGGTGACCTTGCTCGTATCCGTAGCGGACGAGCTCACGGGCAGAAGCACGCCCTTCACATCCCCGGCGCAGCCCGCGAGCAACAAGGCGGTGGCTCCTGCCCAGAAAGACCGGAGCCCGACCTTGTGAAGTAACGCAATACGCATCCCCGCCCCCGACAACGACGCCACTTTGTCCCGACATCGCTTTATCATGCGGGAATGATGCTGAGCTGTGACAGCCAGCCCCGAACTAGGCAGCGTTCCTGCCGAGCGGTCAAGCGGAGAGCTCGGGGCTTTGGCTGTTTGCCTGGTTTTCGGGGTGGATCTTTGTGAGCAGGTGGCGCTTGCGCTCTGAACGATCGAAAGCCCGCCTTTTGAGGGGCGGGCTTTTGATTTGGTTGCGTTGC
>NZ_JBFRDZ010000026.1:0-46348 GCF_052114025.1 Allobosea sp. RAF48 | reverse complement strand
GTGGTCTGGATCGTCGCCACCGTGGCCGAGAGGCGGTCGACCGTCTCGTTGATCGCGCCCTTCAGATCGGCGAAGCGCCCGCGATAGGCCGTCTCGACCCGGTTGGTCAGGTCGCCACCCGCGATCGCCGACAGCGTCTGCGCAAACTCTGTCGTCGCAGAATCAACCACCACGTTGATCTCGTTGATGCCGGCCACCAGCCGCTGCATCTGCTCGTCGGCGTCATCGATCTGCAACCGGGCGGAGAAATCGCCTGCCGCTGCCGCAGCGACAACCTCGCCGACATCCGACACCACCGCTTCCATCGACTGCGCCCGCGCCAGGCGGGCGGCCGCCGCGGCGCGTTCCTGCTCCTGCAGCAGCGCGACCTGCTCGGTGCTCTCGCGCAGCACCGAGACCGCGCGCGCCATGGCGCCGATCTCGTCCGGACGATCGGCATGAGGCACGTCGATGCGGGTATCGCCGGCCGTGAGCTTCTCCATCACCTCGCTGAGATCGAGGATCGGGCGCGTGATCGAACGCTGCGCGAAGACGAGGGCCACCCCAACGGACATCAGCAGGGTTGCGAGCAGGACGAGCGGCATGAGCCACTGGACCTGACGGGTAAAGGCCGTCGCCTCGTCGCCGACGAGGATGCCAGCCTTTTCGACGCGTTGGCTGAAGCCGATCAGCAGGTCGTTGAGGGCTTTCCGGTTGGCGCGATTGGCCTCGTTATTTCCCTGGACACTGGCCGCCTCCGGCGAAACCTGGCGTCCGAGCCGGGCTGTTTCAACGCGGAAGGCAATGAATTCCTCGACGGATTTGGTGATCTGCGCGATCGTCTCCCGCTCTTCGGCCGACGCGACCGTCTGCAGCTCGGCCACGAATTTGCGCAGCGTCGGAATGCGATCGTCGATCCCCTTGGCGTAAGCTTCGGCTTCCTGCGGCGTCTTGGCCATGTAGATGCCGCGCGACTCCATCACCACGGCCGTGACGACGCCGTTGATCCGCTGCGTCAGCAGCGCGACATTACCCTGGGTTTGAGAACGCGTATTCAGGTCATCCGCCTTTTGCAGACCGTAGATACTGATGATCGCGGAAATAATGGCTCCGCCCGCGACGATGGCGAGCATGGCGAGAATCTTCAGGCGGATGGATTTCATGACAACGGTCCCAAGGCGACCTCCTGAACGAGGCGGTCGTTTCCACAAGGCGACCATTCGTCGTTAACAATAAAAAACTGCTTAAAAATTGATCGATTCGATCGCCCTGATTTTGGGCTCGTTCACGCTCGAAATGTCCTCGACGTGTCGAAGAGTTTTCCTCTGGCAGCGAAGTCGATAGTCGGAATTAAAGCAGTTTACACTTGAACTATTCGATGGCTCATGCACCGGATTCCGGTGACCTGTCACGGGCGGCGCCCGCCGTGATCCGGCGCCAAAACCCTGCTTTGCAGGGACGGCGCGCGCGTGCCCCCTTGATAGAGCGGGCTCGCCTGAACATGTTGGCGTCTTCCGCAGTCCAGTTCCGGTTCACGATTGCCATGTCCGAACACAGCAATGTCCCTGTGATGCACGCCACCACCATCCTGATGGTGCGCAAGGCCGGGCGGGTCGTCATCGGCGGCGACGGGCAGGTCTCGCTCGGCCAGACGATCATGAAGGGCAATGCGAAGAAAGTTCGCCGCCTTGCCAAGGGGCAGGTGATTGCCGGCTTCGCCGGGGCGACGGCCGATGCCTTCACCCTGTTCGAGCGGCTCGAGAGCAAGCTCGAGCAATATCCCACGCAATTGCTGCGCGCCTGCGTCGAGCTCGCCAAGGACTGGCGCACGGATCGCTATCTGCGTCGGCTCGAGGCGATGCTGCTCGTCGCCGACAAGGAGGTTTCGCTGCTGATCTCCGGCACCGGCGACGTGCTGGAGCCGGAGGCGGGCGAGCACGGCGCGGTGATGGCCATCGGCTCCGGCGGCAACTATGCCCTGTCGGCAGCGCGCGCTCTGATCGATATCGAGCCCGATGCCGAGATGATCGTGCGCAAGGCGATGAAGATCGCCGGCGACATCTGCGTCTACACCAACCACAGCCTCGTCATCGAGACGCTGGAGGCGGCGTGATCGCCGTAGCCAAGGCGCTTCCCAAGGCATTTCACCCGGATATCGTACCGTAATGACCAGCTTTTCCCCCCGCGAGATCGTTTCCGAGCTCGACCGTTTCATCGTCGGCCAGAAGGACGCCAAGCGCGCCGTTGCGGTCGCGCTGCGTAACCGCTGGCGCCGGCAGCAGCTCGAAGGGCCGCTGCGCGAGGAGGTCTCGCCGAAGAACATCCTGATGATCGGGCCGACCGGCTGCGGCAAGACCGAGATCGCGCGCCGCTTGGCCAAGCTCGCCAACGCGCCCTTCATCAAGGTCGAGGCGACCAAGTTCACCGAGGTCGGCTATGTCGGCCGCGACGTTGAATCGATCGTGCGCGACCTCGTCGAGATTGCTATCGCGCTGGTGCGCGAGAGCCGCCGCAAGGACGTCCAGGCCAAGGCTCACCTCGCCGCCGAGGAACGCGTGCTCGACGCTTTGGTCGGCGCGAATTCCAGCCAGGCGACGCGTGATTCCTTCCGCCGCAAGCTGCGCGACAACGAGCTCGACGGGAAGGAGATCGAGGTCGAGGTGGCGGCGGGCGCCGGCGCGGCCACGCCGATGTTCGAGCTTCCCGGCATGCCGGGCGCTTCGATCGGCGCGATCAACCTCTCCGACATGTTCGGCAAGGCTTTCGGCCAGAAGGGCAAGCCGAAGCGCATGCTGGTCAAGGACGCCTACCAGCCGCTGCTGGCCGAGGAGAGCGACAAGCTGATCGACCAGGAGGCGATCGTGCAGGCCGCGATCCGCGAGGTCGAGGAGAACGGCATCGTCTTCCTCGACGAAATCGACAAGATCTGCGCCCGCGAGGGCAAGGGCGGCGCCGATGTCTCGCGCGAGGGCGTGCAGCGCGACCTGCTGCCGCTGATCGAGGGCACGACCGTCGCCACCAAGCACGGCGCGGTCAAGAGCGACCACATCCTCTTCATCGCCTCGGGTGCGTTCCACGTCTCCCGCCCCTCCGATCTTCTGCCGGAGCTGCAGGGCCGTCTGCCGATCCGCGTCGAGCTCAACCCGCTCGACATCGAGGATTTCAAGCGCATCCTCACCGAGACCGAGGCGAGCCTGATCAAGCAGTCGGTCGCGCTGATGGCGACCGAGGAGGTCAGCGTCGAATTCAAGCCCGACGCGATCGATGCCATCGCCCGCATCGCCGTCGACGTGAACTCCACGGTCGAGAACATCGGCGCCCGCCGGCTCCAGACCGTGATCGAGCGCATCCTCGACGACATCTCCTTCACCGCGCCGGACCGCTCTGGCGAAACCGTGATCATCGACGCGGCCTATGTCGAGGCCCGCATCGGGGATCTGGCGAAGAACGCCGATCTGAGCCGGTTCATCCTCTGATGGACGAGCCGGCCGCGTCTGCGCCGGAAGCCTCCTCCCGGCTCGCCCGCGATTCGGCCGTTGTCGGAGCCGCCACGGTCGCCTCGCGCCTGCTCGGTTTCGCGCGTGACGTGCTGATCGCGCGCCTGCTCGGCGGCGGGCCGGCCGCCGACGCCTTCCTCGCGGCGCTGCGCCTGCCCAATCTCGTGCGGCGCGTGCTCGGCGAGGGCGGGTTGAACGCGCCCTTCGTGCCGCTCTACCTGGCCGTCAAGGCGGACAGGGGTGAGAAAGCTGCGCGGCGATTCGCCGGTGAGGCGGCTGGCCAGCTCGGCCTGCTGCTGCTCGTGCTCGTCGCGTTCGGCGAGCTCTTCGCGCCCTGGCTCGTGCTCGGCCTTGCCGGCGGCTTCGCCGACGAGCCCGAAACGCTCGCAATGGCCGCCTCCTATACGCGGCTGATGCTGCCTTTCCTGCTGCTGACGACGCTTGCGGCGCTGCTTGCGGCGCTGCTCAACGCCGAGCGCCGCTTTGCGGTCGCAGCCCTCGCGCCCGCGCTGATGAATGCGATCCTGCTCGGCGTCCTGCTCGCCCTGCATGTGATGGGTGCAGGGCCGGAGGACGGGGCGCGCTGGCTCGCGCTCTGCGTCAGTCTGACCGGGCTCGCCCACCTGGCCATGATCCTTGCGAGCCTGCGCGGCTCCGGCCTGCCGCGTCCAAGCCTGCGCTGGTCGCCGGAGATGACCCGGCTGATCCGTACCGGCGGCGCGACGCTGCTGGCGGCCTCCGCGGCCCAGCTCGTTTTGCTGGTCGCGACACAGATCGCTTCGTCCGAGCCGGGCGCGGTGGCGGCGCTCTACTATGCCGACCGCGTCTTCCAGCTCCCGCTCGGCTTCGTCGGCGTGGCGATGGGCACGGTCGTGCTCTCCGACATGGCGCTGGCGGCGACCCGAGGCGGGCCGGATGCCATGCTCGGACAGTCGCTGGCGCTCGGCCTCGCGCTCGCTTTGCCCGCGGCGACCGCGCTCGTCGCGCTGGCCGAGCCGATCGTTTCGGTGCTGTTCGAGTACGGGCGCTTCGATGTCGGCGACCGCGAGCGCACAGCTGCGGCGCTCGCCGCTTTCGGCTGCGGCCTGCCCTTCGCCGTCGTGGCGAAGGTCTTCGGCCAGGTCTATTTCGCACGCAGCCGGCCGCGGCTGCCGCTGATCTCGGGCGGCCTGGCGGTACTCGTCGCGCTGCTTGCCGGGCTTCTGCTGCCGGGCGGTCGCGATGCGGCGCAGATGGCGGCCCTGGCGGCGACGCTCGCCTTTGCCGTTCAGGCGCTCATGCTTGGTATCGCCCTGCTGCGCGACGGCATCTGGCGGCCGAGCCTGGGCAATCTACGCCCCATCGCCGCAAGCCTCGCCGCCAGCGCGCTCATGCTCGCCGTGCTGGCCCTCCTGCTGGGCCTGCTGGCGGAGCCGCTGATGACGGAGCAGCCGGCATTCCGCCGCATCGGCGCGCTCGGCCTGCTCTGCCTCGCAGGCCTTGTCAGCTACGGCACGGCGGGCTGGGTGCTCGGCGCCTTCGGCGCTCTCCCCTTGCGCAAGCGGCGGGCTTGAGCCAGAAGCGCCGCTTCCCTCCTCCATCGTGACGACGGAGTGCCCCATGTCGGGTTTTCATCAGCGCGTTTTCTCAGGCATGCAGCCGACCTCGACGCTGCATCTCGGCAATTATTTGGGCGCACTGACCAATTGGGTGGCGATGCAGAAGACGCATGAATGCGTGTTTTGCGTCGTCGACATGCATGCGATCACGATGTGGCAGGATCCGGCCGACCTGAAGCGCGCCATCCGCGAGGTCACCGCCGCCTATATCGCGGCCGGCATCGATCCGCAGAAGAGCATCATCTTCAACCAGAGCCAGGTCTCGGCCCATGCCGAACTCGCCTGGATCTGCAACTGCGTCGCGCGGCTGGGCTGGATGAACCGCATGACCCAGTTCAAGGAGAAGGCCGGCAAGGATCGCGAGAATGCCTCGCTCGGCCTCTATGCCTATCCGAGCCTGATGGCGGCCGACATCCTGCTCTACAAGGCGACGCATGTGCCGGTTGGCGAAGACCAGAAGCAGCATCTGGAGCTCACCCGCGACATCGCCCAGAAGTTCAACAATGACTTCGCGCCGCAGATCGCCGAGCTGGGCCTGGGCACGGGCGAACTTGGCTTCTTCCCGCTCCCGGAGCCGATGATCCTGGGGCCGGCCCAGCGCGTCATGAGCCTGCGCGACGGCACCAAGAAGATGTCGAAATCGGATGCCTCCGACTATTCGCGCATCAACCTGACGGACGATGCCGACGCCATCGCCCAGAAGATCCGCAAGGCCAAGACCGACCCGGAGGCGCTGCCCTCCGAGGCGAAGGGGCTCGAGGGGCGGCCCGAGGCCGAGAACCTCGTCGGCATCTATGCCGGCCTCTCGGGCATGGCGAAGGGCGATGTGCTGAACGAGTTCGGCGGCGGCCAGTTCTCGCGCTTCAAGGCGGCTCTGGTCGATCTCGCGGTCGAGAAGCTCGCGCCCATCGCCGTGGAGATGCGCCGCCTGCTGGCCGAGCCGAAGCATATCGACACGATCCTCGGGGAAGGCGCGGCCCGGGCCGATGCCATCGCCGCGCCGATCATGCGCGAGGTCAAGGACATCGTCGGCTTCGTGCGCAGCTGACAAGGCACTTGGGGCGACGGGCTTGCGCCGGGGTGCCGGCGCAGGCCACCATGCTCGTCCCTCAAGCGGCGGCAGGACAGTTTCATGGTCAAGAAACGACGGTCCTACGAGACGGGCCATCGGCCGAAGTTTCTCGCGGTGGTCGACGATACCGAGGAATGCGCCAAGGCGATTCGCTTCGCCGCACGCCGCTGCGCCCGCCTCGGTGCGGCGATCGTGCTGCTCGCCGTGGCTCCGCCGCCCGAGCACGAGACCTGGCTCGGCGTCGGCGACGTGATGCGGGCGGAAGCCGAGGCCGAGGCCGAGAAGCGGCTCGACGCGGCTGCTGTCGCGGTACGGACGCTCGCCGGCCTCGAGCCGGAGCGCGTCGTGCGTATCGGCGACAAGGCCGGAGAGCTGGTCAAGCTGATCGAGGAGGACGAGGACATCTCGCTCCTGGTGCTCGCCGCTGGCACGGGGCGTGACGGCCCGGGCCCGCTGGTCAGCGCGCTCGCCGGCAAATCCTCGGCGAGCTTCCCGGTTCCCGTCGCCATCGTGCCGGGGCATCTGGAGGACGAGGAAATCGACGCGCTCGCCTGACCGTCATAGTGAGCGCAGCGAAGCAATCCAGGGGGGCTGCGTGAGACGTTCAACCCAGTCCTCCTGGATGGCGTCGTCGCTTTGCTCCTCGCAATGACGGCGCCCTTCGTGCTGGAATGATTCCAGTGACGCGCTTATATCGAGACTAGGAACGGCGACCTTGAACCGCCGGTACCGGAGGTATCAATGTTCATCCAGACCGAAGCGACGCCGAATCCGGCGACCTTGAAGTTTCTGCCCGGCCGCATCGTCATGGGCAGCGGCACGCTCGACCTGCGTGACGGCGATGACGCCGCCCGCTCGCCGCTGGCCCAGCGCCTGTTCGGTGTTTCCGGCGTTTCCGGCGTCTTCCTCGGCTCGGACTTCATCACCGTCACCAAGTCGGAAGGCGAGTGGCCGCATTTGAAGCCGGCGATCCTCGGCGCGATCATGGAGCACTTCATGTCCGGCGCTCCGGTGCTGGCCGAGAATTCCGCCGCCGATCTCGACGAGGAAGGTGAGTTCTTCGCTCCGGAAGATGCCGAGACGGTCGATACGATCAAGGATCTGCTCGAAACCCGCATCCGCCCGGCGGTGGCCGGCGACGGCGGCGACATCACCTTCCGCGGTTATCGCGACGGCACGGTCTATCTCGTCATGAAGGGTGCCTGCTCGGGCTGCCCTTCCTCCACCGCGACGCTCAAGCACGGCATTCAGAACCTGCTGCGCCATTTCCTGCCGGAAGTGCGCGAGGTCGAGGCGGTTTGAGCTGGCCAGGGGATGAGCGCGTGACCGGCCGGGCTTTCGCGGAATGAAGATCTGATGCGCATTCTCGCGATCGATACGGCGTTGGGGGCCTGCTCGGCCTGTGTCCTGGAGGCCGGTGAGACCGAGCCGCTGGCGCACGAACAGCTCGCGATGGACCGCGGCCATGCGGAGGCGCTGATGCCGCTGGTCGAGCGGGTGATGAAGGCCGTCGACGGCGGCTTTTCCTCGCTGGGCCGCGTCGCGGTCACCGTCGGTCCCGGCAGCTATACCGGGCTGCGGGTCGGGGTCAGCGCGGCCCGCGCCATCGCTTTCGCGGCCGGCATCCCGGCCGTCGGTGTCACCACAGTCGCCGCCTGCGCCGCCCCGCTGATCGGCCGCGAATCCGGCCGCGTCATCGCGGCGGCGCTCGATGCCAAGCACGGCCAGGTCTGGTTCCAGGCGCTGACCTCGGAAGGCAAGCCGCTCGTTTCGCTCCGGCAGGTCAGCTATCGCGACGCGGCACGTGCCATCGGCGCCGGCCCCGTCAGCCTCGTCGGCTCCTCGGCGCTGGCCGTCGCCAACGAGGCCTGGGCGATCGGTCTCGACGCGGTGGTCGTCGACGATACGAAGGCGCCGGACATTGCCTGGGTTGCGCGCCTCGGCCTGATCGCCGATCCGGAGACCGCGCCGCCGCGTCCCCTCTACCTGAAGGCGCCGGAGACGACGCCGCAGGACAAAGCCCGCCTGCCGCGCCGGTGAACGCCTCCTCCAAATGGTGGTTGCCGAAACATCAATCCGTGCGAACAAACGGCATGGATTGGCTGCGCAAGCTTCTGCACCCTGATTCGGCGCCTGCGCGTACGATGCGACTCGATGCCGGCTACGCCCGGCAGGTCGCGATCCTGCACCATCAGGGCGGCTTCGCGCGTGGCTGGGAGCCGGCCGAATGCGCCGCGCTGATCGCCGATGCCGGCGTCGCCGCCGATGGCGTCTTCGGCAGGAGCAGCGATCCGGCTGGCTTTGTGATGTCGCGCAAGGCGGCCGACGAGGCCGAGATTCTCAGCATCGTGGTCTCCCCCGCCAGCCGGCGCGACGGCCTCGGCCGCGCCCTGCTCTCGGCTCACCTTGCCAGGCTCGCGGAGGATGGCGTCGCGCACGTCTTCCTCGAGGTCGAGGAAGGCAATCTGGCCGCGGAGCGCCTCTATCGGCATTTCGGCTTCCGCGAGGTCGGCCGCCGCAAGGGGTATTACCCCAAGGCCGATGGCAGCCGCGCCACCGCGATCGCGATGCGCCTCGATCTCACGTGACTTTGCTGAATAATCGCGCCATTGACGCGCTCCGACCAGCGAAATGTTCTCCCTGCCGATGACCGGACCCGTCCGCGCATGAAAGACCTCCGCGTCGGTGCGCTCTTTCGCCTTGCCCTGCTCATCGGCGGCACGTTCGGGCTCGTCCTGTTCCAGCTCGTCGTGATGCGGGTCGCGCCGAAATACCGCGGCGTCCTGCCGTTGCACTTCCATCGCCTGACCTGCCGGTGCCTGGGCGTGCGCCGCCGGGTCAGGGGGCTGCCGCCGCCGGCCGGGACAGGGGCGCTGATCGTCGCCAACCATGTCTCCTGGCTCGATATCGGTGTCCTCGGCGCCGAGCGTGAGCTGGCCTTCGTGGCGAAGAGCGAGGTCGGCCAATGGCCCGTGGTCGGCTTCCTCGCCAATCTCCAGCGCACGGTCTATATCGACCGGCAACGTCGCGGTGCGACCGCAGGTGTTGCCGCCGCGATGGGCGCCCGCATCGCCGCCGGAGAGGAAGTTGTGCTCTTCGCCGAGGGCACGACCAGTGACGGCACGCGCATCCTGCCCTTCCGCTCCTCGCTGCTTGGCGCGGCGCATCAGGCCATGGGCGACATCGAGACGGATGTCACGGTCTACCCGCTGACCATCACCTATACAGGCTGGCAGGGGCTGCCGGGGGGGCGCATCGAGCGCGCTGCGCTTGCCTGGTACGGCGACACCGAGCTCTGGCCGCATCTGAAGCTGGTGCTGGAATGCGGGGCGATCGATGTCGAGCTGGTCTGGGGTGAACCGATCGTGATGGGCCGCGCGATGTCGCGCAAGGCTGCGACGCGACGGGCGGAGGATGCGGTACGCGCGGCGCGGAACGAGGCCGTCACGGGCCGGCCTGCCGTCTGAGACGGGTTGGCGCACGGCTTGCCTGTTGCGATGTCAGTGAAGCCGGGCCGTTTCCAAGGCGCCCGATCCGCAGTAAAGAAAACGTTTTGGAGACCCGATCCGCGACGATGAAGAAAGTCCATATCAAGTCCTTCGGATGCCAGATGAACGTCTATGACGGGCAGCGCATGGCCGACATCCTGAGCCACCAGGGCTATGAGGAAACGGCAACGCCGGAGGGCGCGGATCTGATCCTGCTGAACACCTGCCATATCCGTGATCGCGCGGTGCAGAAGGTCTACTCCGAGCTCGGCAAGCTGCGCGACATCAAGAACGCCCAGGCGGCCGAGGGGCAGGAGACGAAGATCGTCGTCGCCGGCTGCGTCGCCCAGGCCGAGGGCGCCGAAATCCAGCATCGCCAGCCTGCCGTCGATCTCGTGGTCGGGCCGCAGGCCTATCACCGCCTGCCGGAATTGCTGGCCGAGGCAACGAGGAAGCGGGTCGTCGACACCGACCTGCCGATCGAGGACAAGTTCGGCTTCCTGCCGGCGCCGAAGCCGCAGATCATCCGCGCCCGCGGCGTTTCCGCCTTCGTCACGGTCCAGGAGGGTTGCGACAAGTTCTGCGCCTTCTGTGTCGTGCCCTATACCCGCGGCGCCGAGTTTTCGCGCCCCGTCGCCCAGGTTCTCGCCGAGGTCGAGCGTCTTGCCGAGGCCGGCGTGCGCGACGTCACGCTGATCGGCCAGAACGTCAACGCCTATCATGGCGAGGGACCGGATGGGGCGGTCTGGGGTCTGGCGCGGCTGATGCGCCGCGTTGCCGAGGTGCCGGGCATCGCCCGCATCCGCTACACGACGAGCCATCCGCGCGACATGGACGATGACCTCATCGCCGCCCATCGCGACCTGCCGCAGGCGATGCCCTTCCTGCATCTGCCGGTGCAGGCCGGATCGGACCGCATCCTCGCCGCGATGAACCGCAAGCACACCGGCGACGAGTATCGTCGCCTGATCGAACGCATCCGCCAGGCGCGTCCCGATATCGCGCTCTCGTCGGATTTCATCGTCGGTTTCCCCGGCGAGACCGACGCCGATTTCGAGGATACGATCCGTCTGGTCGACGAGATCGGCTTCGCCTCGAGCTATTCCTTCAAGTACTCGCCGCGCCCCGGCACGCCGGCGGCCGAGCTCGACGCACAGATTCCGCGCGCGGTGATGGATGAGCGCCTCTACCGGCTGCAGGAGCGCATCGAGCATCACCGCCAGGCTTTCAACGCCGCGATGGTCGGGCGAACTGTGGATGTCTTGCTGGAGCGGGCCGGCCGCCATCCCGGTCAGCTTGCCGGAAAGTCACCGTATCTGCAGGCTGTGCAGATCGAGAGCGAGACGAATCAGATCGGCGACATCGTCCAGGTGACGATCGAGCGTGCGGGTTCCAATTCGCTCTTCGGCCGGCTGGCGGAAGCAGGGCGGACGGATGGAACGGGTGGAAAGGACATGGCCGCTTGAGCGCGCTGCGGTTCGTGCCCATCTCCTGCTGGAAGGCTCTCGCCTGTCATCAGGCTGAGATTGTTGCGTTCGGATATGCTGCGAGACGACCCGGCCGGGCGCTCCTGCCCGACGGGAACGGGCGCAAAAGCCCTCTCTACGGAGATGACGCATTTGGCACAGGCTGATTCGACGACGCAAAGACCCGACCGGACCCCGCGACGCGAGGTGTCGCCAGCCCGCCCCGAGGGCGCGGGCCGCGACGGGTTGCCGGCCACCGAGGTCGTGCTGTCCTTCGATGACAACCGCCTCGCCAGCCTTGTTTTCGGCCAGTACGACCAGAATCTCGCTCATCTCGAGCGCAGGCTCGGCGTCGTGGTCAATCCCAACGGCAACCACGCCACGGTGAAGGGGCCGCGCGAGACCGCCGAGCAGGCGGGCCGCGTCCTGAAGACGCTCTACGCCCGCGCCAAGGCCGGCGCCTCCGTCACCCTCGGCGAGGTCGATGGTGCCATCGAGGAGAGCAATATCCAGCGCTCGCTCTTCCCGGCGGCGGATGTCGGCAAGGCCTCCTTCGATGCCGTGGTCACCCGCAAGCGCGGACCGGTCAGGGCGCGCAACGCGGCGCAGGACGCCTATCTGCGCCAGCTCAAGCGTCACGAACTGGTGCTCGCGGAAGGCCCGGCAGGCACCGGCAAGACCTGGCTCGCGGTCGGTCACGCCGTCTCGCTGATCGAGCAGGGCGTGGTCGAGCGCATGATTCTGTCGCGCCCGGCGGTGGAGGCGGGCGAGCGGCTCGGCTTCCTGCCCGGCGACATGCGCGAGAAGGTCGACCCCTATCTCCGGCCGATCTATGACGCGCTCAACGATTTCATGGAGGCGCGCCACGTCGAGCGCGGTCTCCAGACCGGCATGATCGAAATCGCGCCGCTCGCCTTCATGCGCGGCCGTACCTTGAGCAACGCCGTCGTGCTGCTCGACGAGGCACAGAACGCCACCTCGATGCAGATGAAGATGTTCCTCACGCGCCTCGGCGAAGGCTCGCGCATGATCATCACCGGCGATCCCTCCCAGATCGACCTGCCGCCGGGCCAGCGCTCCGGGCTCGTCGAGGCTGTGAAGCTGCTCAAGGACGTCGACGGCGTCGGCTACGCCCGCTTCGAGGAGGGGGATGTCGTCAGGCATGAACTGGTGCGACGCATCGTCATGGCTTATGAGACGGCGTCGCGCCATGAGCGCGAGGAACGGGAGGAGCGCTTGCGCAATCCCGATTCGCCCGCGGATTTCCACCGCGAGGGCGACAGCGAAGGGCTGAAGCGGATGTTGGCGCGGGAGCGGCCGCGATGAATGATCGACCTCGCGGGCGGCGCTCGGCGCCGCGACCCGAGACGATGTCACTCGATCTCGATCTGAGGGCTCAGTCGCGCCGGTGGCAGGCCGTGGGCAATCTCGCGAGCCTGCGGGCAGTGATCAGCGAGGCGCTGGCCGCGGGCCTTGCCGTGGCGCCGCGCAAGCCCATGGCGGGGGCCGAGCTCAGCCTGTTGCTGACCGACGACAAGCGCATCCGCACCGTCAACCGCGACTGGCGTGGCTTCGACAAGGCGACGAACGTGCTGTCCTTCCCGGCGGCCCCGCCGGAACGCATTTCGGCCAGCCCGCTGCTCGGAGACATCGTTATCGCCTTCGAGACGGTGGAGCGCGAAGCCCGGGCGGAAGGCAAGGACATCGCCGACCATCTGCGCCATCTGGTCATTCATGGCCTGCTGCATCTGCTCGGCGAGGATCATGAGACCGACGACGAGGCGCGCCGCATGGAAGCCCTCGAAGTCGAGGCGCTCGCCAGCCTCGGCATCGCCGACCCCTATGCCGATGGCGAGCTCATCGCCGCGCCGGCCCCTTCCAGCATACAGTCCCCGCAGCCATGAGCGACGACAGTCGACAATCCCAGTCTGAAACCAATGGCCGCGGCTTCGGCCATTGGCTCGGCCAATTCCTCGAACGTCTCGGCCTGCGTGCCGGCGGCACGGCGCGTGAAGAGATCGTCGAGGCCCTGGCCGAAGCGAACGGCGAGCTCGCCGATATTTCCGCCCAGGAGCGTGCGATGCTCAGCAATGTGCTGAGCCTGCGCGAGCGCCGTGTGAGCGACGTCATGATCCCCCGCGCCGACATCGTCGCCGTGCCGGCGGACGCGACGCTGGACGAATTGCTCGCGCATTTCCGGACTGCCGGCCATTCGCGCCTGCCGGTCTTCGACGATACGCTCGACGATCCGCGCGGCATGGTCCACATCCGCGACTTTCTGGAATATATCGCGGAGAAGGCCCGCCCCGAAGGGGACGAGCCTTCCGAAGACGGAAGCAAGCTTGCCGTCCCGCACGACCTTGCCGCGGTCGACCTGACGCCACCGCTCTCGGCGACGAAGCTGTTGCGACCGGTGCTCTATGTTCCACCCTCGATGCCTGCGGTCGATCTTCTGGTCCGCATGCAGGCGACGCGCACCCACATCGCGCTCGTCATCGACGAATATGGCGGCACCGATGGACTGGTCTCGATCGAGGATCTGATCGAGATCGTCGTCGGCGACATCGAGGACGAGCACGATCTCGAGGAGATCCCGATCGCACCGACCGGCGAGGGCAGCTTCGCCGCGGATGCGCGCGCGACGCTGGAGGAACTCAAGCGTGCGACCGGCGTCGATCTCTCTCGGAACGAGGTGGCCGATGACATCGACACGCTGGGCGGTTTGATCGTGACCTTGGCCGGGCGTGTTCCGGCGCAGGGCGAGATCGTCGAAGGGCCGGAAGGGCTGACCTTCGAGATCCTCGATTCCGATCAGCGCCGCGTGAAGCGCCTGACGATCCATCGCCGCAGCCAGACGGCCCCCGAAGAAACGGCGATGGAGCCTGGCTGATGCGCGTAGCGGGGCTTGCGGAAGCCGTCATTCTCGCTTGGGGATGGCGCAAGCGGCTCATTGCGCTTTTCGCGGGAGCAAGCGGTGCGCTTGCCTTGCCGCCCCTCGATCTCTGGCCGCTCGTCATTGTCCCGATGACAGTGGCGGTCTGGCTCCTTGACGGTGCGGTTGGCACCACTGCCGTCGGCCGCTTCCGTGCAGCCTTCGCTGCTGGCTGGTGGTGGGGCTTCGGATTCTTCCTCGCCGGATTGTGGTGGCTCGGCGCCGCCTTCCTCGTCGAAGCCGACAAATTCGCCTGGGCGATGCCGTTGGGGGTCGTCGCGCTGCCGGCTTTTCTGGCGATCTTTCCGGCCCTGGCTTTTGGCGCCGCTCGCCTGTTCTGGCCCGAAGGAGCCCGGCGCATTCTCGTCCTGGCCGCAGCGCTGGCGATGAGCGAATGGCTTCGCGGCCATGTGCTGACCGGCTTTCCGTGGAACGTCTACGGCATGATGCTGGCGGGGGAGATCCATCTCGCCCAGTTCGCTTCGCTCGCAGGCCTGTACGGCCTGACGCTGCTCGCTGTCGCCATTGGTGCAGCGCCGGCGGTGATCGGCACGGCCAAGACGCCGGCTGGTCGGTGGGTGGCTCCGCTGATCGCGCTGGCCGCTGTCGCGGCGTTATTCGGTTTTGGCGTCTGGCGCATCCCGTCCGGTCCGTCGCCGGTCGTGGCGGGCGTGAAGCTCCGGCTCATGCAGCCCAACCTGGCGCAAGACGCCAAGTTCAACGGCCGCAACGGCGAAGCCATTCTCAACCAGTATCTCGCGCTGAGCGATCGGGCGACGAGCCCGACGACGCCCGGCCTGCAATCGGTCACGCATCTGATCTGGCCGGAATCCGCCTTCCCCTTCCTGCTGGGCCGCACGCCGGGTGCGCTGTCCCGCATCGCGGCCGCCCTGCCGCCCGACGTGACCCTGATCACGGGCGCCGCGAGGGCTGGCGAAATGCTGCCGGGAGAGGGCAGGCCGCCGATCTACAATGCGATTCAGGTCGTCAACGACGAGGGCGTCATCGTCGCGAGCTACGACAAGCTCCATCTGGTCCCCTTCGGCGAGTATCTTCCGCCTTTTCTCGATGCGCTGATCCGCCGCGTCGGACTCTCCGAATTCGTTTCCGTTCCCGGCGGGTTTGCAGCTGGAACGAGCCGGGCGCCCCTTGCGGTCAAGGGACTTCCCGTAGCGGCTCCGCTGATCTGCTATGAGGCCGTTTTTCCGGGAGAGGTCGCTCCGCGCGGGCCCCGCGCAGGTTTTTTCCTGAATGTGACCAATGATGGCTGGTTCGGCCAGACCAGCGGCCCCTATCAGCACTTTGCCCAGGCGCGGCTGCGCAGCGTCGAGGAAGGCCTGCCGCTCGTCCGGGTCGCCAATACCGGTATCTCCGGGGTGGTCGATGCCTATGGCCGGGTCGTCGCGAGCCTGCCTCTGGGCGTGGAGGGCGTACTGGATGCCCCACTCCCGCGCAGCGGGCCGGTGACACCCTATTCCCGGGGTGGGGATGCCGTTTTCGCCGGCATGCTGCTCGTTTTTTTGATGCTTTCTCGCTTCAAAAAAAGCTGATCATCCCATTTGGAACAAATTTTGCGAGAAAGAGTGGACCGTCCGTGACGGCTATAATACACCAACGTTTCCGCGCCGACCAGGATGGCGGCTCCTGGTCATGACGACTGACGTAAGAGCAGGTTAATCATGATCAAGAAAGTCCCCAACCCGGTCGACAAGCATGTTGGTAGCCGCGTCCGCATGCGTCGAATGCTTGCCGGTATTAGCCAGGAAAAGCTGGGTGACGCACTGGGTCTGACCTTTCAGCAGGTTCAGAAATACGAGAAGGGTTCTAATCGAATCAGCGCGAGCCGTCTGCAGCAGATTGCCAAGATGCTCGACGTGCCGGTGTCCTTTTTCTTTGATGGCGCGCCCACGGGCGACATGCCGGCTGGCGGTTTCGCCGATTCCGCGGCGACGGCATATATTTCGGACTTCCTCGCGACCAGCGAAGGCGTGCAGCTCACCAAGGCCTTCACGCGCATCAAGAACGGCCGCGTCCGGAGGCGGATCATCGATCTCGTCGAGGCGCTGGCCGAGCAAGACACTGAAAATGCGTGATTCCGAGGTGTTTTCGTTCGTTTTGACGAACGTGCCTTTCTATTAACGGATTTTTCCACTTGACGCCGAACGCGTCCGCTGCGATGACGGCGCGTTTGTTGAGGCTGGTGTCATGCGCCAGCCTTTTCCATGTGCTGATTCAGGGATCCTCCGACCGTGTCACGCCAGAATTATCTGTTTACCAGCGAGTCCGTCTCCGAGGGACATCCCGACAAGGTCTGCGACCGCATTTCCGATGAGATCGTCGATCTCTTCTTCAAGGAAGCGGCAAAGGCCGGCTACGAGCCGTCCAAGGTCCGCGTTGCGGCCGAGACGCTGGCGACCACCAACCGTGTCGTGATCGCCGGCGAGGTCCGCACCCATCTCGACGAGAAGCAGATCAAGTCGAAGGTGAAGTCGGCCGCCCGCAAGGCGATCCGCAACATCGGCTACGAGCAGTCCGGCTTCCACTGGAAGACCTGCAAGATCGACGTGCTGCTGCATCCGCAGTCGGCCGATATCGCGCAGGGCGTCGACGAGGCCGGCAACAAGGATGTCGGCGCCGGCGACCAGGGCATCATGTTCGGCTACGCCAGCCGCGAGACGCCCGAGCTGCTGCCCGCCCCGATCTACTACGCCCACAAGATCCTCGAGACCCTGACGCTTGCCCGCAAGAAGGGCGAGGGCGACGCCGCCAAGCTCGGCCCCGACGCCAAGAGCCAGGTCACGGTCAAGTACGAGAACGGCAAGCCGGTCGGCGTCACCCAGATCGTGCTCTCGACCCAGCATCTCGACGAGTCGCTGAGCTCGGCCGACGTCCGCAAGATCGTCGAGCCCTATATCCGTGAGGCCCTGCCGGAAGGCTGGATCTCGAAGGACACCGTCTGGCACATCAACCCGACCGGCAAGTTCGTGATCGGCGGTCCCGACGGCGACGCCGGCCTTACCGGCCGCAAGATCATCGTCGACACCTATGGCGGCGCAGCCCCGCATGGCGGCGGCGCCTTCTCCGGCAAGGATCCGACCAAGGTCGATCGTTCGGCGGCCTATGCGGCGCGCTACCTCGCCAAGAACGTCGTCGCGGCCAAGCTCGCCGACCGCGCCACGATCCAGCTCTCCTATGCCATCGGCGTCGCCAAGCCGCTGTCGATCTATGTCGACCTGCATGGCACCGGCAAGGTCGACGAGGCCAAGCTCGAGGACATCCTCGGCAAGCTCGTCGATCTGTCGCCGAACGGCATCCGCAACCATCTCGGCCTCAATAAGCCGATCTACGCCAAGACCTCGGCCTATGGCCATTTCGGCCGCAAGGCCGGCCGCGACGGCTCCTTCTCCTGGGAGAAGACCGATCTCGTCGACGCGCTGAAGAAGGCCGTCAACTGAAACGACCTCGCCGGGTCATGAGCGAGAAGGCCGGGGTCCACCCGGCCTTTTTCTTTGACTTGATGGATGAGGTCGCTGAAACACCGCCGTCATCGCGGGCGTGACGCGGGATCCGTCGGAGGTCTCCGGATCTCCGCGTCGCTGCGTCCGGAATGACGGCGCTCTATCGGATAATGCGGTACGAACACGGATCATGACCCACGACCCCGACCACGACGAAAGGGCTTTCTACGGCCGCCGCAAGGGCAAGGCGCTGCGCGACGGCCAGAGCCACCTGATCGAGCACACCCTGCCGCGGCTGCGCTTGCCCGAGGGCGAGATCGCCGATCTGAAGGCGCTCTTTCCCGGGCCTGTCGAGGCCGTGCGGCTCGAGATCGGCTTTGGTGGCGGCGAGCATCTGCTGATGCGGATGCGCGAGAGCCCGCAGATCGGCTTCATCGGGGTCGAGCCATTCATCAACGGTATGGCCAAGTTCCTCGCCGTCGCCGAGCGGGAGGGGCTGACGAATATCCGCGTCTGGGACGACGATGCCGCTTTGCTACTGCCGCGTTTCCCGGCTGGCAGCCTTGATGCGATCGACCTGCTCTATCCCGATCCCTGGCCGAAGCGCCGCCAGCGCAAGCGTCGCTTCGTCTCAGAGCACACTCTCTCCTTGTTCGCGCGCGCGCTTCGTCCCGGCGGCCGCTTCCGCTTCGCCAGCGACATCGACGATTATGTCGGCTGGACGCTGTCGCGGCTGCTGGTCTCGCCCGATTTCGACTGGACGGACGAGCGGCCGGGAGACTGGCGCACGCCCTATCCCGGCTGGATTCGCACCCGCTACGAGGCGAAGGCGGTTCGCGAGGGCCGCATCTCCAGCTATCTCACGGCTTTGCGTCGCGCATCCTGAGGAAGCCGAGCACGCGCTGAGCCGTGCTCTGGGCGAGGTTGCGGAAGCTTTCGCGGGCGCGATCAAGGGCGGCTTGCGATTTGCCGAAGTCCTTGCGCAGCGAGATCAGGGCTGCCGTCGTTTCCCAAGACCAGCCGAGCCCGCGCGCGACGATCAGGACGGCCTCCCTGTCGCTGCCGAGGATGACCTGCTCGCTCGCCGGCAGGCCGAGCTGCGCCAGCACCGCGACGGCGCAGGTGGCGTGCTCGGTCGCGCCCTGCCGCGCGAAATCGCGCACCTTGGCCTCGTCGAGCAGCCCGGCTTCGTTCAGCTCGCGGATCTCGACGAGCGCGGCGCTGATGGCGCCCAGTTCGCCGGGCATCTGGCCGCCGGCCGCGATGGCGTCGGCGCCGCGTTCGACCGCACCGTCGACGTCCCCGGCCAGCGTCGGCTCCAGGCTCTCGCTCAGGCGGCGGCGTGCGGAATTCTTGGCGGCGGTCATCAACTGCCCAACCAGCTCCGGCGGGATATCGCGCCGCAAGCCGAGTGTCGCCTGGAGTGCATCGTCTTGGGCCGCGCGCATCACCAGAACGCCCATTCCATGACGCGAGAACCGCGCCGTCTGATTGGCTGCAACCGCATGGGTGACGACCCGTCCGCCGCGCAGGATCAGGAAATCGGTGACGGGCTCCCCGAGATCGGGCCGCTCGGTGATGGCGAGCATGTGGTCGCGGCCCTTGGCTGCCGACACCGCGACAAGATCCTGGTCGGTCAGCCGCGGCGACTGCACCAGGACGGGGCGCGCCACCGCGATCTCGTCGAGGGCGAGTTGGCGCACGACGCCGCTCGGCGCGTTCGGCACAGGCGAAATCCGTTCCGAGAGCTCGATCCGGGCGCGCAGCTCGATGGCTCGCGACAGCCGCCCGATGACCGCGTCGAAGACGCCGACCTGCTGTTCGTCCATGTCGGTCGCCGTGGCGAGGAAGAGATCCGTCAGGCGTGACAGGATGACGGCGCGCTCGTCACCCGAGCCGCGTGCCATCGTCGCCTCGAGATCCCGCAGCAACGTTGCGACCGTACTCATACTCTGTCCTCGACCGCTATCCCGTCGGCCAGACTGGCAGGCAAGGATGACCATTGGGTTATCGCCAACGCTCGGAGCTTGCATATCGGGGCGATGCGGACTAAATAGCGGCCAACAGCTCTGGTATCGGTTAACGCCGATGATCAAGAGCGGGCCGGCCGGCCCGCTCTTTTTTATTGGCCGCAACCCGCCGGAGGCAGACGGGACGGCCCGGACCATGAACGAACCAAGCGAACCGACAGCAGCGCCCAATCAGGAAGCGCGCCTCGTCGTCGAGAACGGCGTGGCTGCGCGCGTCGCCGCGATCGTCGAGCCGGCGATCGCCGATCTCGGCTATCGGCTGGTGCGCGTGCGCGTCACTGCTCAGAACGGCTGCACCGTGCAGATCATGGCCGAGCAGCCGGACGGCTCGATGACCGTCGAGGGCTGCGAGGAGATCAGTCAGGCGATCTCGCCGGCGCTGGACGTCGACGATCCCATTCAGGCGGCCTATCATCTCGAGATCTCATCGCCGGGGATCGACCGGCCGCTGGTGCGCGCGAGCGATTTCGAGCGCTGGGCCGGCCACCTCACCAAGATCGACACGAGCGAGCCGGTCGCGGGCCGCAAGCGCTTCCGCGGCATCCTGCGCGGCGCTTCCGGTCAGGACGCTCTGCTGACGCGGGACGACGCCAAGAGCGAGGAAGAGCGCGACGTCGCCATTCCGATGCGGCTGATCGCCGAGGCCCGGTTGGTGTTGACCGATGCGCTCGTCACCGAATCGCTGCGTCGCGGCAAGTCCGGCCTGCCGCCGGAGATGCCTGCCGCCGATGAGATCGCCGGCCCGAAGAAGGGCCGAGGGAAATCGCTGGGACCGCGGCCGGGCAAGACCGGCAAGACGGCCCCGCAGAACAACGACACTGAAGAGGAGTGAGCGTCATGGTCGTCAGCGCCAACAGGCTCGAACTGCTGCAGATCGCCGACGCAGTCGCGCGCGAGAAGTCGATCGATCGCCAGATCGTCGTCGACGCCATGCAGGATGCCATCGCCAAGGCCGCCCGCTCGCGCTACGGCGCCGAGACCGACGTCCATGCCGAGATCAGCACCAAGACCGGCGAGCTGCGCCTGGCCCGCCACCTCCAGGTGGTCGATACCGTCGAGAATCCGGCGGTCGAAATTACCGTCGACGAGGCCAAGCGGCACAACCCGGCCGCCCAGGTTGGCGACGTCATCGCCGATCCGCTGCCGCCCTTCGATTTCGGCCGCATCGCGGCCCAGTCGGCCAAGCAGGTCATCGTCCAGAAGGTGCGCGAAGCTGAGCGCGACCGCCAGTACGACGAGTACAAGGATCGCATCGGCGAGATCGTCAACGGCGCGGTCAAGCGCGTCGAATACGGCAACGTCTTCGTCGATCTCGGCCGTGGCGAGGCGATCATCCGCCGCGACGAGATGATCCCGCGCGAGACCTTCAAGGTCGGCGATCGCGCGCGCGCCTATGTCTACGATGTGCGCCGCGAGCCGCGCGGTCCGCAGATCTTCCTCTCGCGCACCCATCCGCAGTTCATGGCCAAGCTCTTCGGCCAGGAAGTGCCTGAGATTTATGACGGCATCGTCGAGGTGAAGGCGGTCGCCCGTGATCCGGGCTCGCGCGCCAAGATCGCGGTCATCAGCCGCGATTCCTCGATCGATCCGGTCGGCGCCTGCGTCGGCATGCGCGGTTCGCGCGTGCAGGCCGTGGTCGGCGAACTGCAGGGCGAGAAGATCGACATCATCCCGTGGTCGCCGGACGTTGCGACCTTCGTCGTCAATGCGCTGCAGCCGGCCGAGGTCGCGAAGGTGGTGCTTGACGAGGAAGCCGACAAGATCGAGGTCGTCGTGCCGGACGAGCAGCTCTCGCTCGCCATCGGCCGCCGCGGCCAGAACGTGCGCCTCGCGTCGCAGCTCACGGGCTGGGACATCGATATTCTGACCGAGCAGGAAGAGTCGGAGCGCCGCCAGAAGGAGTTCGTGCAGCGCACCGAGATCTTCATGAACGCGCTGAACGTCGACGAGACGGTCGGCCAGCTGCTGGCCTCGGAAGGCTTCCGCAATGTCGAGGAGCTCGCCTACGTCGAACTCAGCGAGCTCGCCTCGATCGAGGGCTTCGACGAAGAGACCGCCGGAGAAATCCAGACCCGCGCGCAGGAACATCTCGCCACGATCGAGGCTGAGCTCGACGAGAAGCGTCGGGCTCTCGGAGTCGAGGACGCCTTGCGCGAGGTCGAGGGCATCACCACTTCCATGATGGTCGCGCTCGGCGAGAACGATGTGAAGACCGTCGAGGATCTCGCCGGCTGCGCCACCGACGATCTGGTCGGCTGGACCGAGCGCAAGGACGGCGAGTCGACTCGCCATGCCGGCTATCTCGATGGCTTCGATCTCTCCCGCCAGGATGCCGAAGCCATCATCATGGCCGCGCGCGTCCACGCCGGCTGGGTCGAGGCGCCGGCCGAGGAGCCTGAGGCGGAGGCCGGCGAGGAGGCCGAGGCCTGAGTGGAGCCCTCGCGGTGAAAGCGGCGGCGCAGAAGGAAGGGCCGGAGCGGAGCTGCGTCGTCACACGGGCCGTCAAGGCACCCGACGACCTGATCCGCTTCGTCGCCGGGCCGGACGGCGTGCTCGTGCCGGATCTGCGGCGCAAGCTTCCCGGACGCGGCGTCTGGGCGAGCCTCAGCCGCAAGACCGTTGCCGAGGCGATCAAGCGGAAAGCCTTCGAGCGTTCGCTCAAGGCGAAGGTCGCGGTTCCGGCGGATTTGCCGGATATTGTCGACGGACTGATGTACCGCGACACGCTGCAGGCGCTGTCGATGGCCAACAAGGCTGGGCTGGTTACCGCTGGCTTCGCCAAGGTTGAGGCGCTGATCGAAACCGGCCGTTGTCTTGCGGTAATCGCCGCGAGCGATGGCGCCGAGGACGGCAAGCGCAAGATCGGCCAGGCTGTCCGCCGGTTGGCGGCGGCTCGCGAGGCCGAGGGGCTCAAGGCCCGCGAATTGCCCGTCGTCGCGATTTTCGCGGCAGCGGATTTGGAATTGGCGTTGGGGCGCGCACATGTGATACATGCCGCGCTTGCTCCGGGACCAGCGGCCGAGGGCGTACTCTCGCGCTGGCGTCGGCTCGTCCGGTATCGGACGGACGATACCGCCGCATCCGACCCGAACGATATTGAAGACACGACCGAACCGGCAGGACCGAACGCGGAATGACCGATACCAAAAACCCGGGCGACAAGACTTTGACCGTCAACCCGCCCAAGACCCTGTCGCTGAAGCGGCCTGTCGAGCAGAGCACTGTTCGACAGAGCTTCTCGCATGGGCGTTCGAAGCAGGTCGTCGTCGAGGTCAAGCGCCGCGCCGCCGGTCACGAGGTGAAGGAACCGGTCGCGCCACGCGCTCCGCAGGCTCCTGCCCCGCAGGCGGCTCCGCAGCGCCCGGCTGCCCCGAGCCCGCAGGCTCCGCAGCGCCCGGCTGGCAGCATGCTGCTGCGCACCCTCTCCGACGAGGAGAAGGACGCCCGTCAGCGCGCTCTCGCCGAAGCGCGCAGCACCGAGGCCGAGGCGCGCCGCGTCGCTGAAGAGGAGGCACGCCAGCGCGCAGCCGCCATTGAGCGCGAGCGCCAGGAGCGCGATGCCGCCGCTGCCCGCCAGCGCCAGGAAGAGGATCGCCGCCGTCAGGAGGACGACCAGAAGCGTCGCGCCGAGAGCGCTGCTCGCCAGCGTGATGAGCAGGTTGTTCGCCCGGCTGCACCGCCCGCCGCTCCGCGCGAGGCAGCCCCCCCGGCCCAGGCGCCCGCGCCGCAGCCGACCCAGTATTACGGCCGTCCGGCCCCGTCCGGCCCGCGCGAGTTCACGCCGCGCTCGCCCGGTCCAGGTCGCGACGTTGGCGCGCGTCCGCCGCGGCTGGACTCCCGTCCGCCTCGTTCCGATTCGCCGCGTCCGCCGCGTGTGGATTCCTCGGCCCCTGCAGAGCCGGCTGTTGCTCGTCCGACCCGTCAGGCTCCTCCGTCGAGCGGCGCCCCGCGCAATCGCTCGGATGACGTCGATGTCAAGGCCGCGTTCCGCCGTCCCGGCCTGGGCGCCGGTGCCGGCCGCGGCCCCGCTCCGGCGGCGCCCAAGACTCCGAAGACCACCAACGACAAGCCGCGCGGTCGCCTGACGCTATCGACGGCGACCGGGAGCGAGGACGAGCGGACACGTTCGGTCGCCTCGTTCCGCCGGCGCGTGCAGCGCATGACCGGCCATCGGGCTTCGGACGTGCAGAAAGAGCGCGTGATGCGCGAGGTGATCATCCCCGAGACGATCACCATCCAGGAACTCGCGAACCGCATGACGGAGCGCGGCGTCGATGTCATCCGCCTGCTGATGAAGCAGGGCGCGATGCACAAGATCACCGACGTGATCGATGCCGACACCGCCCAGCTCATCGCCGAGGAAATGGGCCACACCGTCAAGCGCGTCGCCGAATCCGACGTCGAGGAAGGCCTGTTCGACACGCCGGATACCGACGAGACCCTGGAGTCGCGGCCTGCGGTCGTGACCATCATGGGCCATGTCGACCACGGCAAGACCTCGCTGCTCGACGCGATCCGCAAGACCAAGGTCGTCACCGGCGAGGCCGGCGGCATCACCCAGCATATCGGCGCCTATCAGGTGACGACCCCGCTGGGCAGCCAGGTGACCTTCATCGACACCCCCGGCCACGCCGCCTTCACGGCGATGCGCGCCCGCGGCGCCAAGGTGACGGACGTCGTCGTGCTGGTCGTGGCAGCCGATGACGGCGTCATGCCGCAGACGGCCGAGGCGATCCATCATGCCAAGGCGGCCGGCGTGCCGCTGATCGTGGCGATCAACAAGGTCGACAAGTCCGACGCCAACCCGGATCGCGTCCGCGCCGAACTGCTGCAGTACGAGATCCAGGTCGAGACCCTCGGCGGCGAGACCCTCGAAGTCGAGGTCTCCGCCAAGACCGGCCACAACCTCGACAAGCTGCTGGAAGCGATTGCGCTGCAGGCCGAGGTGCTCGATCTCAAGGCCAATCCCCATCGTCCGGCCGAAGGCACGGTCATCGAGGCCAAGCTCGACCGCGGCCGTGGCCCGGTCGCGACCGTGCTCGTCCAGCGCGGCACGCTGCGCACCGGCGACATCGTCGTGGCGGGTGCCGAATGGGGCCGCGTCCGCGCCCTGATCGCCGATACCGGCGCGCAGGTGAAGGAGGCTCCGCCCTCCATGCCGGTCGAGGTACTCGGTTTCAACGGCACGCCCGAGGCCGGCGACCGCGTTGCGGTGGTCGAGTCCGAGGCCCGCGCCCGCGAGATCACGGAGTACCGCGAGCGTCAGCGTCGCGATCGTCAGGCAGCCCGTGGCGCCGCCTCCGGCGCCGGCCGCTCGCTCGCCGAGATGATGCGCGAGCTCAAGGAGGGCGCTGGCCGCAAGGAGTTCCCGCTGGTCGTCAAGGGCGACGTGCAGGGTTCGGTCGAGGCCATCGTCGGCGCGCTTGAGAAGGTCGGCAACGACGAGGTTCGCGCCCGTGTGCTCTCTTCGGGCGTCGGCGCCATCACCGAGTCGGATGTCACGCTCGCCCAGGCTTCGGGCGCGGTCGTGGTTGGCTTCAACGTCCGTGCGCATAAGGAAGCGCGCGAGGCGGCCGACCGGGCCGGCGTCGAGATCCGCTACTACAACATCATCTATAACCTCATGGATGATGTGAAGGATGCGATGTCGGGCCTGCTGGCGCCGACCCTGCGCGAGACCATGCTCGGCAACGCGTCGATCCTCGAGATCTTCAACGTCTCGAAGGTCGGCAAGATCGCCGGCTGCCGCGTCACCGACGGCACGATCGAGCGCGGCGCCAATGTCCGCCTGATCCGCGACAACGTCGTGGTTCACGAGGGCAAGCTCGGTCAGCTCAAGCGCTTCAAGGACGACGCCAAGGAAGTTGTGGCCGGCCAGGAATGCGGCATGTCCTTCGAGAACTACCAGGACATGCGTGTCGGCGACGTGATCGAGTGCTATCGCGTCGAAGAGATCAAGCGCAGCCTCTGAGAATGGGGCGGCTTGTCCGGGCTTGACCCGGGCAGCCTATCCCTGTTCATCCGCGCTCCCATAGAGATGGCCGGGCCTCGTGCCCGGCCAATGACGTTGACCCGTCCATCCGGTCCGATCCCGGAAAACGAGAACCATGGCCAAACCTGCAAAACCTTCCGGCCCTTCCCAGCGGCAATTGCGCGTCGGCGAACTGATCCGCCATGCGCTGGCCGACATGCTCGCGCGCGGTGACATCCATGACGATGTGCTGGCAAAGCACGTCGTCACTGTGCCTGAGGTGCGCCTCTCGCCCGATCTGAAGCTCGCCACCGCCTACATCATGCCGCTCGGCGGGCAGGATATTAAGCCGGTGCTCAAGGCGCTCGAGGCCAATAAGCGCTATATGCGCGGTGAGATCGCCCATCGCGTGAACCTGAAATACGCGCCGGACATCCGCTTCCGTGCCGATGAGAGCTTCGCCGAGGCCGAGCGTATCGACGCTCTGCTCGATACCGATGCCGTGCGCCGCGATACGCAGGTCCAGCGCCTGAAGATCGACCAGGACCACGAAGACCAAACCTCCGAAGACGACCGCCGTGACGATGACCGCTGAGAATCCATCCGAAACCGTCCAGGATCAGGGCGCCGCTCCGGCGCCGCGTCCGAAGAAGCGCGACGTTCATGGCTGGGTCGTGCTCGACAAGCCGATCGGCATGACCTCGACCCATGCGGTCAGCGTCGTGAAGAGGGCTTTTTCCGCCAAGAAGGCCGGCCATGCCGGCACGCTCGACCCGCTGGCGTCCGGCCTGTTGCCGATCGCGCTCGGCGAGGCGACCAAGACAGTTCCCTTCGTCATGGATGGCCGCAAGGCCTATCAGTTCACCGTCTCTTGGGGCACGCAGACCGATACGGACGACACCGAGGGCCGGGTGATCGCGACCTCGGAGCAGCGTCCGGACGAGGCCGCCATCGCAGCCCTGCTGCCGCGTTTCACCGGCACCATCCTGCAGACCCCGCCGAAGTTCTCGGCGATCAAGATCGCCGGCGAGCGCGCCTATGACCTCGCCCGCGACGGCGAGGAGGTCGAGCTGCAGGCCAGACCCGTCGAGATCGATGCGCTGGCCATCGTCAGCCATGACGGCGCCACGACGACCTTCGAGGCCGAATGCGGCAAGGGCACCTATGTCCGCGCCATCGCCCGCGATCTCGGCCTTGCGCTCGGCTGCCTCGGCCATGTCGCGCATCTGCGCCGCACCCGCGTCGGCCCCTTCACGGTGGCTGAAGCGGCGAGCGTCGAGACACTGCGCGAAAGCCCGGAGAGCGCGCTGGCGGCCCTTCAGCCGGTCAAGGCGGCGCTGACGCTGATCCCGGAGATCGTGATCCACCGCGATGCCGCTGCCCGCATCAAGCGCGGCCAGAGCGCCCTGCTCCGCGGCGCCGGAGCGCCCATCGAGTTGAAAGCCGCCTATGCCACCTGCGCCGGCACGCTGATCGCGACCGGCTCGGTCGAGAACGGCGAATTCGTCCCGCACCGCGTCTTCAATCTCTGAGATTGTCGGTCTCGCAAGGCGTCATGATCGGGCTTAACCCGAGCATCTCGTGCCGGAGGAGGCTCCGGCGCCTTCTCGTCCGGAGATTCTCGGGTCTAGCCCGAGAATGACACCTCTGCAGCTTCAGGCCGCGCGCTTCAGCCCGTCCCGCGCCCAGATCGCGCCGAGCGCGGCGACCAGACGGTCGATATCGGCGTCGGAATGGAAGGGCGAGGGCGTGATCCTCAGCCGCTCCGTGCCGCGCGGCACGGTCGGATAGTTGATCGGCTGGACATAGATGTCGAAGCGCGCCAGCAACTCGTCGCTGATCGACTTGCAGGCCTTCGCCTCCCCGACCATCACCGGCACGATGTGGCTGGGATTCGGCAGATGCGGAATGCCCGCCGCGTTGAGCTTGCCGCGCAGTGCCGCGACGCGATCCTGCTGGCGCTCGCGCTCGGCCGAGCTCTCCTTGAGATGCCGGATCGCTGCGATGGCGCCCGCCGCCACCGCCGGCGGCAGAGAGCTGGAAAAGATGAAGCCGGAGGCGAAGCTGCGGATGAAGTCGCAGAGCGCGGCCGAACCGGTAATGTAGCCGCCGATCACGCCGAAGGACTTCGCCAGCGTCCCCTGGATCAGGGTCAGCCGGTCGGTGAGGCCGTCGCGCTCGGAGATGCCGCCCCCGCGCGGCCCGTAGAGCCCGACGGCATGGACTTCGTCGAGATAGGTCATCGCGCCGAATGCGTCGGCGATGTCGCAGAATTCCCTGATCGGCGCGATGTCGCCATCCATCGAATAGACCGACTCGAAGGCGATCAGCTTCGGCCTGTTCGGATCGAGCGCGGCGAGCTTGCGGCGCAGATCGTCAGGGTCGTTATGGGCGAAGATATGCTTCTCTACGCGCGAATGGCGGATGCCCTCGATCATCGAGGCATGGTTGAGCGCGTCCGTCAGGACGACGCAGCCGGGAAGCCTGGCTGCGAGCGTCGAGAGCGAGGCCCAGTTGGACGTATAGCCGGAGTTGAACAGCAGCGCCGCTTCCTTGCCGTGCAGATCGGCGAGCTCGCGCTCCAACAGGACATGGTAGTGATTGGTGCCGCCGATGTTGCGGGTGCCGCCTGCGCCTGCGCCGCAGCCATCGAGCGCCTCATGCATCGCGGCGAGAACCTTCGGATGCTGCCCCATGCCGAGATAGTCGTTCGAGCACCAGACGGTGACTTCGCGCGGCCCGCTCTCGCCGTGATAGGTGGCCAGCGGGAAGCGGCCGGCCTGCCGCTCCAGATCGACGAAGACGCGATAGCGGCCCTCGCGGTGCAGCCCCTCAAGTTCCCGGCGGAAGAAGTTCTCGAAATCCATGGCCAGCCTCCTGCGGCGCGCCTCTCCTAGGCCTTTCCGGTTTCTCGCGGAATGGCGCGCGGTGTCGCGGCTGGAATTCTTCTACTTTGACCGTTCGGCCAGTTCCAACAGCGTTTCGATCAAGACTTTGATAGCGATGCCGGCGTCTTCCTCGCTCATGTTCTCGAGCGGCGAATGGCTGATGCCTTTCTCGTTCCGCACGAACAGCATGGCCGCCGGCGCGATCGCCGCCATGGTCATGGCGTCATGCCCTGCACCGGACGGGAGCTTGCGGCCGGCGATATTACTGCCAGTCCTGGCGATGCCGGCCACGAAGGCGTCCTGCAGGCGCAGGTCCATCGGGACCGCATCGGCCTTCGCATAGGGCACGATCTCGAGCCCGACGCCGCGGCGTGCCGCGATCTCGGCAAAGCGGCTGCGGATCGCGGCTTCCATTGCTGCGAGCGTCTCGTTTTTCGGTGCGCGGAAATCGATGGTGAACTCGGCCGCACCGGGCACGACATTGGTCGCGCCGGGCTCGGCCCTGAGCACACCGACCGTTCCGACGGCGAGTTCATGGCCAGCCGCGATCTCCTCCAGCGCCAGCGCCATCTCGGCGGCGGCCGTCAGCGCGTCCTTGCGCAGCGCCATAGGCACGGTGCCGGCATGGCCGGCCTCGCCGGCGACGCGCACCCGGGCCCGGCTCTGGGCGTTGATGGCGGTGACGATGCCGACCGGCTCGTTCTCCGCCTCCAGCACCGGGCCCTGCTCGATATGGACTTCAAGATAGGCCTGGATCGATCCGGGCTTGCGAGCGAGGGCCGCGATGCCGTCGGGGTTTCCGCCGAAGGCGACGAGCGCATCGCCGAGCCTCACGCCCTCGCTGTCGCGCGCTTCCAGCCATGCCGGATTGTAAGCGCCCGCCAGGGCTTCCGAGGTCGACAGATGCGTCGGGAAGCGGACATTCTCCTCGTCGCCGAAACCCAGGATCTCGAGCGGGAACGGCAGGCTGATCCCTGCATCGCGCAGCGCCTGCGCCGCGAGGATGCCGGCGACGACTCCGAGGTTGCCGTCGAAGCGGCCGCCATCTTTGACCGTGTCGATATGAGAGCCGATCAGCACGGCGGGCGCGCCGGGCACCGTGCCCTCGCGCCGTCCCTGCACCGAGCCGGCGGCGTCGATGAAGGCGGTGAGCCCGGCCACTTCCATCGCGCCCTTGACCCATTCGGCCGCCTGCCGATGCGCCGGCGAGAGATAGAGCCGGGTCAGCTTGCCCGGCTCGTCGCTGAAGCGGTTGAGGCCGGCAAGCGCGGCAAAGGCGCGGGCACCGAGGACGGCGGCGGAAGGAAGCATCTGCGTCATGGCGCGAGGTTAGTGCAGGATACGAAAAACTGGGAACCGGTTTTTCGCAAAGGTCCTGTTCTAGCTCTGTGCCGCCCCCGTATTGCAGCGCTGCATCATGCGGGAGGCGGCTGTGACGCCGGCAAGCGAGAAGGTGTAGGTCGTCGCATTGCCGCGGGCGGAGCGCGCTTCCAGCACCATGCTGTTGCCCGCCCGCATCGCAGCGAGCAGCGCCGGTTCGCGTTCCAGCCGCTCGAGCCAGGCGTTGTTGCCTTCGGTCAGCATGCGGAAACTGTCGTCGCCGATGGTGACGGTCACGACCGAGTTCTTGGCGAAGTCGTAGCCGGTCTGGAAGCTCGATTCCGTATTGCTGTCGCTGCCGCCCGTCTGCATGAAGAAAAACACTTCCCCGTGGCGCAGGCTGGAAGGTTCTTCAGTCGATGGCGTGCTCATGATGAAGCAACGCTGCGTATCGCCTTGCTCATAGGTCGCCGCGCTCCAGTTGCTGAACCGTCCGAGCGATTTGGCGGTGACGGCTTGAGCTGCCGAGGCCGTCAGAAGGACGAGGGCAGCCGTTGAGAGCGCCATCTTGATCATCGTTTTATCTCCTTTTGCCCCTTCAGGGTGAAAAGAGAGCCTTACCGAGGCGTAAACATGATCAAGATATTTGTGCGTCTATCTGGCGCAGGGTGGGGCGCGGGCATTCAGGCGCTGCGCCGGACCAGGGAAATCCTCCCGGCCGGCGCAGCTCGATCTTCGGCGTTCGCGTCAGTAGGTCGCCCGTCCACCCGAGAGGTCGAAGACGCCGGCGGTGGTGAAGCTGTTTTCGGCCGAGGCCAGGAAGGCGACCATCGAGGCAACCTCCTCCGGCAGCAGGAAGCGCCCGCGCGGGATCTTGGCCAGCATGTAGCCGATATGCTCCTCGCTCATCTGGTCGAAGATGCGGGTGCGTGCGGCAGCCGGGGTGATGCAGTTCACGGCGATGTCCTTGTCGGCGAGCTCCTTGCCGAGGGATTTCGTCAGCGCGATCACCGCCGCCTTCGAGGCCGAATAGGCCGAGGCGTTAGGGTTGCCTTCCTTGCCGGCGATCGAGGCGACGAGGACGATGCGGCCGTAGTTGCGCTTGACCATGCCGGGAATGACCGACCGGCAACAATGCAGCGTGCCGTCGACATTGAGCTTCATGACGCGCGCCCAGTCCTCGAGCGGGTATTCCCAGGTCTTGTGGTTGGGGCCGGCGATACCCGCGCTGGTGACGAGGATGTCGATGCTGCCGAGCTTCGCTTCGAGCGCGTCGCTCGCCTTCTGCACGGCGGCTGCGTCCGTCACGTCCACGGCGACGCCGATGGCGCCATGGCCGATCTCGGCGGCGGCCTTCTCCGCGAGCGCTCCGTCGACATCCCAGATCGCGACCGTCGCGCCGCTGGCGGCGAAGCGCTCAGCGACGGCCCGCCCAATCCCCTGCGCTCCGCCGGTGACGATGGCGACACGGTTCTTTAAATCGATTTGGTTCATGTTCGTCAGCCTCCCCTGTCGTTCGAATCACCCTAGCTTCGCCGAGCGGCACCGGCCAGAGGACGCCCCGCTTTCGACGGCTGGTGCAGACCGGTCATGCAAAACGCCAAGATGCCGGAATTGTCGGAGGCGCCGGCCCGCTTGGTCGCCGGAGCCGGTTGGCGCGGCGCTATTCCGCCGGCGCGTTCTTCTCGCGGCGGCCGATCAGCCCGAAGATCGGCCCGGCCGAGACCATCACCAGGAAGACGCGGACGATGTGGTGCGCCGCGACGAAGGCGACTTCGGTGTGCAGCGCCAGCGCGATCAGGCTCATCTCGGCGAGGCCGCCCGGCGAATAGGCGAGGATCAGCGGCACATGGCCGTGCACCGAGACGAGCGCGACCAGCCAGGCGAAGCTCAGGGTCAGCGCGAGCAGGATCACGGTCGAGCCGACCGAGAGCAGCAGCACACGCAGGATGATGCGCGGGGCCGTGCCGACGAAGCGGCAGCCGATGGTAACGCCGAGCACAAGCTGCGCCGCATTGACGATCTCCGCCGGCGGCACCGCCGCGCTGAGGCCGGTGACATGGACGATCGCGCTGACCAGCATCGGTCCGAGCAGGTATTTAGCCGGCAATTTGAGCCAGTGACCGGCGATCACGCCGAGGATGCCGCAGCTGATGAGCCAGAGTTCGGAGCCGAGCGGCGTCTGCGCGAACGATGGTCCGGCGACACGCCCGCCCCCGAGGGAGACGCCGCCGATCCATTGCACGATGAAGGGCAGGGTCATGACCACCAGCAGGATGCGGGCGGAGTGGATCAGGGCGATGATACGGGCATCGCCGCCCTTCTCCTCGCCGACCGTCACCATCTCGATGAGCCCGCCCGGCATGCCGGAAAAGAAGGCGGTGACCGGGTCGAAGCCGGCAACGCGGCGGAAATAGCCGACGCAGCACAGGCCGCAGGCGACCATGAACAGCACGAGCCCGGCCAGCGTCGGCAGCCAGTTCGGCAGCTGAGCTACGACATCGGGCTTGAAGGAGGCGCCGAGCATCACGCCGATCACCGCCGTCATCGGCGGCCGGATCACCGGCGGCGCGGCGACGCGCAGCTTGATCAGCGCTGCGGCCGTGCAGAACACCATCGAGCCCAGCATCCAGGGCAGCGGCAGCCGCGCCTGCACGAACAGCCAGCCCCCGAGTCCGCCGAGCGCCAGTGCCAGGGCGAAACGCCGATAGGGGAAGCAACTCGGCGCCAGGGCCCGAACACCGTTCGCGAAATCCTCGAGCAGAACTTTCAAGCGCGTGCTCCGCGGCACAGAAACCGGAGCCCTCCTAGAGCCTGTTGGTGAGGTTGCCCACCCCCTGGCGGGAAATGACGGCTCCGCTCCGGCCGCGCCGACGGCACAACCCGGTCATGTGACATTGTCATTGGCCGGATTGCCGCGCTTCATCAATGATTTGCGCGAAGCGGAAACGCGGGACCGGCCGATGCCGGCCAAGTCGAGGGGCGATGAGCGAGGATCGGCAGGCCGGCCGGCAAAGCCGGACGGATGTGGAAGGCGAAGCGCCCGCCTGGCAGGAGCCGGCTGCGCCGCCGCTCGCCGACGAGTTGGTCGCACCCGACGCGCCCGGTCCGATCGTCCTCGCCGAGGTGCCGGGGGGCCGCAGACAGGCCCTGCGCCGGCTGCGGCACTGGTGGCGTGGCGCCAGCCCCAATCTGCGGGGCTCGGTCTTCATGATCTCGGCCTTGCTGGTCTATGCGGTGATGGTCGCCGGCATCAAGCATGTCGGCCAGGCGATCCCGCTGGTGCAGATCCTGCTGATCCGGCAGGTGATCATGACCGCGATCCTGCTCGCCTTCGCAGCGGGCAGCTTGCGCCGTGCGCTGCATACGGAGCGTCTCGGCCTGCAGATCTTCCGCAGCGTGATCACGCTGCTCTCCATGCTTTGCGGCTTCACCGCCGTGGTCAAGATTCCGCTCGCGCAGGCGACGGCGATCGGCTTCAGCCAGGTGCTCTTCGTCACCATCGCCGCGGTGCTGGTGCTGAAGGAAGCGGTCGATGGCCGGCGCTGGGCCGCCACGATCATCGGCTTCGTCGGCGTGCTGATCATGCTGCGTCCGAGCAGCGAGGGGCTCGATATCTATGCGCTGCTCTCCGTCGCCGGGGCCATCTTCGGCGCCGGCATCACCGTCAGCGTCCGCAAGCTTGCGGCAAGCGAGCGCACGGACACCATCCTGCTCTACCAGGGCATCGTGCTGATCGCCCTGCTCGCCGTGCCGTGCTGGCTCTGGTGGCAGCCGCCGACGCCGAACCAGTGGTTCTGGCTTGTCGTCCTGAGCGTGTTCGGCACCGCCGGGCAGTGGCTGATCACCCGCGCCTATCAGGTCGGCGAGGCGGCAGCGCTGGCGCCGCTCGACTTCAGCCGCCTGCTGCTGGCGAGTTTCACCGGCTTCGTCTTCTTCGCCGAGATACCGGCGCTCACCACCTGGATCGGCGCTGTCATCGTGATCGGCGCAACGCTCTACACCATCCGCAAGAACGCGAGGCCGCCGGTCTCGCCTGCCTCGGCCTGAGCCGGAAGACCCCGGATTGCATCGCGAGGGGCCGGGCGCTATGTGTCGGCGCACGCCTCTTCCGCGTGCGTCACCCGAGCAAAAGCCCTCGGGATTCCGGCTCCAGCCCCCCGGAACGCCACCAGAGGCCAATCATGCGCATCGAAAACGACCCGAAGCTCGACTTCCGCGACGTGCTGATCCGTCCGAAGCGTTCGACGCTCGGCAGCCGCGCCGAAGTCGATGTCGAGCGCAGCTTCCGCTTCGCCCATACGGGCAAGGAGTGGAAGGGCTTCCCGCTGATCGCCGCCAACATGGACGTGGTCGGCACGATGAGCATGGCGCGGGCACTGCTGAAGCACGGCGCCATGGTGGCACTGCACAAGCACTACAGCGCCGAGGAGCTGATCGCCTTCTTCCGCGAGCCGGGATCGGCCAACGCATTCTACTCGCTCGGCACGACCGACACCGACCATGACAAGCTCAAGGCGGTCCATGCTCAGTCGCCGATCAGCAAGATCTGCCTCGACGTCGCCAACGGCTACACCGAGAAGTTCGTCGACACGGTCAAGGCCACGCGCGCCGCTTTCCCGGAGGCGGCGATCATGGCCGGTAATGTGGTCACCGGCGACATGACCGAGGCGCTGCTGCTCGCCGGGGCCGATATCATCAAGGTCGGCATCGGCCCGGGCTCGGTCTGCACCACCCGCAAGATGACTGGCGTCGGCTATCCCCAGCTCTCGGCGATCATCGAATGCTCCGATGCCGCGCACGGGCTCAAGGGCCTGGTCTGCGGCGATGGCGGCCTGACCGTGCCCGGCGATGTCGCCAAGGCCTTCGGTGGCGGCTCCGACTTCGTGATGATGGGCGGCATGCTCGCCGGCCATGACGAATGCGAGGGCGAGATCCGCTACGAGGAGCGCGGCGGCGAGAAGGTGCCGGTCGCCATGACCTTCTACGGCATGTCCTCCGACACCGCGATGAACAAGTATTCCGGCGGCGTCGCCAAGTACCGGGCATCCGAGGGCAAGACGGTCGAGGTGCCCTATCGCGGCCCGGTCGAGGGCACGATGCAGGAACTGATGGGCGGCGTGCGCTCGGCGATGACCTATATCGGCGCGGTCAGCCTCAAGGAGGTGGCCAAGCGCACCACCTTCATCATGGTCGGCAGCCAGCTCAACACCGTGTTCGGCAACTGAGCCGTTCGGCTCAGGCCGCCGGAACGCCGGCCGCGATCAGCCTTCCGAAATCTCGGCTGCACGGGCCTCCTGACAGCCTTCGACAGGGTTCAGGTGCCGCGCCGAAGCGAGCACGTGCCGGGTGCTATCGCTTTCGGTGCGGCTGTTGCATAGTCCCGCTTCCAGCACAGAAGGCCGCCAATGGCTTCGGGGAGACGGATATGACCATCAGAATTTTGAGCGTGGCGGGCGTGCTTGCCGCCGGAATCTCGCTTGCGCAGGCGCAGCAGCTCGCCCCGAGCCCGACGCTGGATGCGGTCAAGGCACGCGGCAATCTCGAATGCGGCGTGCATCTCGGCCTGCCCGGCTTCTCCTTCGCCAATGACAAGGGCGAGTGGACCGGTCTCGACGTCGACTACTGCCGGGCGCTCGCCGCCGCGGTGCTCGGCGATGCCAGCAAGGTGAAGTACACGCCGACCTCGGTGCAGCAGCGCTGGCCGATTCTGCAATCGGGCCAGGTCGATGTGCTCTCACGCAACTCGACCATCACCTTCTCGCGCAACGCCACGCTCGGCCTCAATTTCCAGGGCATCAATTTCTACGAGGGCCAGACCTTCGTCGTCCGCAAGTCGACGGGCGTGAAGGAAGCCGCTGGCCTCGACGGCGCCTCGGTCTGCGTCGCTGCCGGCTCGACCGAGGAGAAGAACGCGGCCGACTGGTTCCGCGAGCGCAATCTCAAGGTCACCATCACCAATTTCCAGAAGAACGACGACGCCATCACCGCCTATGATTCGGGCCGCTGTGACGCCTATACGGCCGGCGTGGGCGCCCTTGCCGGCCAGCGTGCCAAGCTCAAGAACCCCGACGAGCACATCATCCTGACCCAGCCGATCTCGAACGATCCGCAGGGCCCGGTGACGCGCTGGGGCGACGAGCGCTGGCAGCTCATCGTGCGCTGGGTGCTGAACGGCACGATCGCCGCCGAGGCGCTCGGCGTCACCTCCAAGAACGTCGACGACATGAAGGCCAATTCGAAGAACACGGAAGTGCGCCGCCTGCTCGGCGCCGAGGGTGGCTTCGGTGCGATGATGGGGCTGTCGAACGACTGGATGTACAACGCGATCAAGCAGGTCGGAAACTACGGCGAAAGCTACGAGCGCACCGTCGGCATGGGCTCGCCGCTGAAGCTCGAGCGCGGCCAGAACCAGCTCTGGACCAAGGGCGGCCTGCTCTTCACCCCGCCCTTCCAGTGAGAGCCGCTTGAAGCACGTCATGGCCGGGCTTTGACCCGGCCATCTCGGAAACCAGGCTGAGCGTCACGAGATTCCCGGGACTGCGCTTCGCGGCGCCCGGGGATGACGCCCGCGACTCCCGATCGAGGCCGGCGTGAGCAGCTTCTTCTCTCTCATCAACGACAAGCGCGTCCGCGACTGGATTTACCAGATCGCGGTCGTCGTCTTCCTCGTCGGCATGACCGTCTTCTTCGTGCGCAACGCCTCGGAGAACATGGTCAAGGCCGGCATCGCCTCCGGCTTCGACTTCCTCTGGCGCACCTCCGGCATCGAGGTGCCCTTCGTCCTGACCGGCTATACCCAGGCCGACAACATCCTCGGTCTGTTCTGGGTCGGCGTCGCCAACACCATGCTGGTGACGGTGATCGCGATCGTGCTGGCGACGCTGCTCGGCTTCGTCGTCGGCATTGCCCGGCTGTCCTCGCACTGGCTGATCTCGACCATTGCCGGGGCCTATATCGAGTTCGTCCGCAACATCCCGCTGCTGTTCTTCGTGCTGTTCTGGTATTTCGGCATCATCGCGGCGTTACCGGCTCCGCGTCAGAGCATAAGCCTGTTCGGCGTCGCCTTCCTCAACAATCGCGGCGTGACGATCCCGCTTCCAGAAGGGCTGGAGAATTTCCGGGTCGCCGGCCTCGTGATCCTCGTCAGCGTCCTCGTCTACTGGGCTTTCGCGATCTGGGCGCGCCGGCGCCAGGAGCGTACCGGGCTGCACGCACCGACGCTGCGGGTCGGCCTCGCCCTGCTGCTCGCCATCCCGCTGCTGGCTATCGTCTGGGCGACGCTGGCGACGCGCTGGGACGTTCCGGCACTGCGCGGCTTCAATTATCGCGGCGGTTTCGCCGTCATCCCTGAATTCGTCGCGCTGCTCGCGGCACTCGTCACCTATACGGCGGGCTTCATCGCCGAGATCGTGCGCGGCGGCATCCAGTCGGTCTCGCATGGGCAGACCGAGGCCGGATCGGCCCTGGGGCTGCGCCCGGGGCAGATCCTGCGCCTCGTCACCATCCCGCAGGCGCTGCGCGTGATGATCCCGCCGCTGACCAACCAGTATCTCAACGTGCTGAAGAACTCGTCCTTCGGTGCGGCCATCGCTTATCCCGACGTGGTCAGCCTGTTCATGGGCTCGGCGCTCAACAATACCGGCCAGGCCATCGAGATCATCGCCATGACGCTCGCCGTCTATCTCGTCATCGGCCTGGCGGTGTCGGCGATCATGAACTGGTACAATGCCCGTATCGCCCTGGTGACGCGATGAACCGCGCCTCGTCCCTCTCCCTCTGGCGTGAACGCCTGTTCGGCACGCCCTTCACCGGCTTCGTCAGCGTGGTCCTGGCGCTTGCCATCGCCTGGGTCGCGGTGCCGCTGATCCGCTGGGCGCTGATCGACGCGACCTGGGTCGGCACGACGCGGGCCGATTGCGCGCCCGGCGGTGCCTGCTGGGTCTTCATCCGCGCCCGCTTCGGCCAGTTCATGTACGGGCTCTATCCCCCGGACCAACGCTGGCGGGTTGATATCGCGGGCATCGCCTTCGTCCTCGGCATCGCGGCGGTCGTCTTCGCCCCGCAGCGGCTCAGGCTGAAGCTCGGCATCGCCATGCTCGTGATCCTGCCGCCGCTCGGCATCTGGCTGCTCTCGGGTGGGTTCGGCTTGCGCTATATCGAGACGCGCGAATGGGGCGGGCTGATGCTGACCCTGTTCATCTCGATCTATTCGAGCCTGATCGCGATCCCGCTCGGCATCCTCTTCGCGCTCGGGCGCCAGTCGCAGTTGCGCGTCATCCGGCTGATCAGCATCGTCTTCATCGAGTTCTGGCGCGGCGTGCCGATCATTGCCGTCATCTTCCTGGCCTCGCTGCTGCTGCCGCTGATCCTGCCGGGCGGCATCGGCATCGACCGGCTGGCGCGCGCCGTGATCGGCCTTGGCTTCGTGATCGCCGCCTATATGGCGGAAGCCGTGCGCGGCGGCCTGCAGGCGCTTCCCAAGGGCCAGCGCGAGGCGGCCACAGCGCTCGGCCTCAACTACTGGAAGGCGACGGGCCTCATCGTCCTGCCGCAGGCGCTGCGCATCTCGCTGCCGGCGATGACCAACGAGTTCATCGCGCTGATCAAGAACACCACGCTGGTGCTGGTGGTCTCGATCCTCGACCTGCTCGGCATCGCCCAGGCCTCGCTCGCCGATCCCAACTGGGTCGGCATGAACATGGAGGCCTATGCCTTTTCCGGCGCGATCTACTGGCTGATCTGTTTCGCGCTCTCGCGCTGGAGCCGATCGCTGGAGAACCGTCGGCGCCTTTGAGGGAGTGGACTCCTGCCGTCATTCCTCAGCGCGGCGAAGCGCAGACCCGGGAATCTCGTGACGAGACGCCACCGGCGGCTCCTTCGGCCAGAGAGGGGCGGGGCAAGGCCGACCCATGACGTGCTTTCCGGGCGCGCAATAAAAAACCGGCCCGAAGGCCGGTTTTTCTGTGTCCGAGATTGCTCGCGCCTCAGGCCCGTACCTTGCTCCGGTCGCGCCGGCGGTCGGCGGCGGGCTGGTAGGCGATGCGCGAGTGGTGGCTGCAATAGGGCAGGCCGGTCTGCGAGCGCGCGCCGCAGAAACGGAAATCCGGGGTCGTCGGGTCGCCCATCGGCCAGCGGCACATATACTCGCGCAGTTCCATGATGGTGACGCGCTCCGAGAACGGGATCACCACATCCTCGGAAGGCAGCGGCGCAGTCTCGGCCTCGAGTTCGGCCTCCGGCGCGAAGGCGGGGGCCAGCGCGTGGGCGCCGCGCGTGGCGTTCGCGGCCGGGCTCGCCATCGGATGGCTCGGCGAGCGCGGCGGCGCCTTGCGGGGTGCGGCATTGCGCGGCGCGGCCGGCTGGGCCGCACTCTTGGCTCGGCCAGAAAGGCCGAGACGGTGAACCTTTCCGATCACCGCATTGCGCGTGACATTGCCCAGCTCGGCGGCGATCTGGCTGGCGCTCAGCCCATCGCTCCAGAGCTTCTTGAGCAGTTCGACGCGTTCGTCAGTCCATGCTCCGGCTTCGTTCATCCGCATCACCTGTCTTGTCCGGCCAGCCCTTGCGAGGCCAGCCTTTAAGGGCGCTTCGTGACGGAATCCGGGATCAGCGGCCTTGTCACGGGGACAATGCCGTTGCTGCCGCAACAGACGGTACAGGGGACGCCGCACGAAATGTCGTATCTGACAAGGCAGACCATACAAGCTGCGGTGACTCGCGAACAAGAGTCGGCGAATCCGAAAACAGCTTTTCCCCAGGCGATTCGCGATTGCGCCGTCAAGCGAATCCTTTCGGCAACACCGACAGCGCGGCTTTGAATTGACAGCTCCGGCCGCCTTAAGCATATTTATCCACAAGGTGACGCCGCCCCGTTCGGGCGGCGCTTATGTTTGCGGATCAAGGCCCCGAACGATGCGGATGACGGCGCGACGAGAGGTCAGGAGCTGGGTGCGACGATAACGTCGTCCCCGGGTCGTATCATGGCTGCATGCCAGCAGCACCCATCCCGGATCGTCGTTCTCAATCCAGCGCCCATCCGTTCTCACCCCGTCTCCCTTCGCGAGGATTTTCGCCCCATGGCTCCCGCTCCTGCTTCCGCCAGCCAGTCCGTGCTCGTGCCGACCTATGCCCGCGCCCCCGTCGCCTTCGAGCGCGGTGAAGGCCCCTGGGCGATCACGGCTGACGGCACGCGGTATCTCGATTTCGGCGCTGGCATCGCGGTCAACGCGCTCGGCCACGCCCATCCGCATCTCGTCAAGACGCTGACCGAGCAGGCTGGCAAGATCTGGCACACCTCGAACCTCTATGGCGCGCCGGACGGCGAACGCCTGGCGCGGCGGCTCTGCGAGGCCACCTTCGCCGAGCGCGTCTTCTTCACCAATTCGGGCGCCGAGGCGAACGAGTGCGCCATCAAGATGGCGCGGAAATATCACGCCGCGAAGGGCCATCCCGAGCGCTACCGCATCATCACCTTCGAGGGTGCCTTCCACGGCCGGACGCTGGCGACCATCGCTGCCGGCGGCCAGCAGAAATATATCGACGGCTTCGGCCCCAAGGTCGAAGGCTTCGATCAGGTTCCCTTCGACGACGAGAAGGCGCTGCGGGCCGCGATCACGCCCGAGACGGCCGCGCTGATGATCGAGCCGATCCAGGGCGAGGGTGGCCTGCGCTCCGTACCGGCCCGTTTCCTCAAGCTCCTGCGCGAGCTTTGCGACGAGCACGGCCTGCTGCTGATCTTCGACGAGATCCAGACCGGCGTCGGCCGCACCGGCAAGTTCTTCGCCCATGAGATGTACGGCGTCATGCCGGACATCATGTCGATCGCCAAGGGCATCGGCGGCGGCTTCCCGATGGGCGCCTGCCTCGCGACGGAGGAAGCCGCTTCCGGCATGACGCTCGGCACGCACGGCACCACCTTCGGCGGCAACCCGCTCGCCATGGCGGTGGGCAATGCCGTGCTCGACGTCGTGCTGGCGCCGGGCTTCATCGAGAATGTCGGCAAGATCTCGCTGCGGCTGAAGCAGTCGCTGGCCGAGTTGAAGGACAAGCATCCGGAGGTCGTCGCCGAGATCCGCGGCGAGGGGCTGATGTTGGGCCTCAAGCTCCACACGCCGAACACCGACTTCGTCAACGAGGCCCGTGCCCAGGGTCTGCTCGTGGTCGGCGCCGGCGACAATGTCGTGCGCCTGCTGCCGCCGCTGATCATCACCGAGGCGGATGTCGCCGAGGCGGTCTCGCGGCTCGACAAGGCCGCGGGCGCCGTCGAGGCGACGCTGAAGCGCCCCGCTGCCGAATAAGTTCAACCCACCCACCCCGCGAAGCGAAGGAAGCGCCCGTGACGCGCCATTTCCTCGATCTCTCCGATTTCTCCGGCAGTGAGCTGCGCGCGATCCTGCGCGCCGGCGAGGAGATGAAATCGCGACGCCGTACACCGGCCGCTGCGGGGGATCGCCTGCTCGAAGGCAAGGTCATCGCCATGATCTTCGAGCAGCCTTCGCTGCGCACGCGCGTATCCTTCGACGTCGGCATCCGCGAGCTCGGCGGCTCGCCGATGATGGTCGCGGGCCATGAGATCGAGCTCGGCGAGCGCGAGACGATCGCCGACACCGCCCGCGTGCTCTCGCGCTATGTCGATGCGATCATGATCCGCATCCTCGATCACGATTCGCTGGTCGAGATGGCGAAATATGCGACCGTGCCGGTGATCAACGGGCTGACCAAGCGCCAGCATCCCTGCCAGGTGATGGCCGATGTCATGACCTTCGAGGAGCGCAAGGGCTCGATCCAGGGCAAGCGCATCGCCTGGACCGGCGACACCAACAACGTGCTGACCTCCTGGGTCCATGCCGCCGGCCGGCTCGATTTCGAGCTCGCCATCGCGACGCCCGAGGAACTCGCGCCGCCTCCGGCCCTGATCGCCTGGGCCAAGAAGCAGGGTGCGAAGCTCTCGCTGACCAGCCGGCCCGAGGAAGCGGTGGAGGGCGCCGATTGCGTCATCACCGATTGCTGGGTCTCGATGGGTGACGAGGAAGGCACGCGCCACAACCTCCTGCGGCCCTATCAGGTCGACGAGAGGCTGATGGACCGTGCCGAGAAGGACGCGATCTTCATGCATTGCCTGCCGGCCTCGCGCGGCGAGGAGGTCACCGACCAGATCATGGATGGCCCGCAATCGGCAGTCTTCGACGAGGCCGAGAACCGGCTGCATGCGCAGAAGGGCATCTTGGCCTGGTGCTTCGGCGGAGTGGCGGCCTGATGGCCGCCAACGACGCAGGCGTCACCGCGGGGCTCGACGATCGGGTCGTGCCCTTCGCCGTGCCCGATCTCGACGTGCGCGGCCGCGTGGCGCGGCTGGGCCCCTCGATCGACACGATTCTCGAGCGGCACGACTATCCCGCGCCGGTCTCGCGCGTGCTGGGCGAGGCGGCTGCGCTGACCGTGCTGCTCGGCACGGCGCTGAAGTTCGAGGGCCGCTTCCAGCTCCAGACCAAGAGCGACGGCGCCATCTCGATGATGGTGGTCGACTTCAACGCGCCGGACAATTTCCGCGCCGTCGCCCATATCGACGAAGCCAAGCTCGCCGAGGCGATCGCTCGCGAGAAGCTCTCGACCGGCGAGTTGCTGGGCGAGGGGCATCTCGCCATGACCGTCGACCAGGGCACGACGACGACCCGCTATCAGGGCATCGTCGCGCTGAAGCGGCAGGGGCTCGAAGAGGCGGCGCATCAGTATTTCCGGCAGTCCGAGCAGATCCCGACCCGGGTACGGCTCGGCGTGGGCACGGTCACGACCGGCGGCCGGCCGCAATGGCGCGCCGGCGGCATCCTCGTCCAGTTCATGCCGCATTCGCCCGATCGCCTGCGCGCGGCCGACATCCATCCCGGCGATGCGCCCGAGGGGCATGAGATCCTGACCGGCAGCGACCCCGACGGCATCAGCGATGATGCCTGGATGGAAGCGCGCTCGCTGGTCGAGACGGTCGAGGACCATGAGCTGCTCGACCCGATGCTGGAGAGCGAGCGCCTGCTCTATCGGCTCTTCCATGAGCGCGGCGCCCGTGTCTTCGAGCCGGCCCTTGTCCGCGAGGCCTGCCGCTGTTCACGCGAGCGCGTGCTGACGATGCTGCGCGGCTTCTCTCCCGAGGACCGCCGCGCGATGATCGCCGATGACGGCAAGCTCGGCGTCACCTGCGAGTTCTGCTCGCGGCGCTACAGCTTCGACCCGGCCGAGGTCGAGGACGGATTGTCAGCGGGGCTGTGACCTCGACGTCATTCTCGGGCGCCGCAAGGCGGCGACCTGGGAATCTCCAAGCACGGCACTCCCGTCATGGTCGGGCTTGTCCCGACCATCCACGTCTTCGGTTCGCCGACCGAAGGCTGTGTTCAAGACGTGGATGCTCGCCACAAGGGCGAGCATGACGACGAGAGGGCGGCGTGAGCGCCAGCGGGCAGCCTAACCCTGCCGGCACTCCGCCATCAGCTTGCGCATGAACGCCTCACCGGCCTGGAGCTGCTCCAGCGTGATGTATTCGTCGGGCTGATGCGCCTGGTCGATCGAACCGGGCCCGCACACCACGGTCGCCAGCCCCGCATGCTGGAAATGCCCTGCCTCTGTCGCATAAGCGACCGCGATGGTGTGGTTGCGCCCGGACAGGCGCATGGCGAGCCGCTCGGCCTCCGAGCCCGGCTCGGGCGCGAGCCCCGGCACATCCGAGGTCATTTCCGTCTCGATCGCCGCGCTCGATGCGGTCGAGCGCATGCGCGCCTGAACCTTGTCCGACACGCCGGCAAAGCGTGCGGGACCCGCCTCGGGATCGGAGGTCGGCAGGGTGCGGATCTCCCAGAGGATCTCGCTGTGATCGGCCAGGATGTTGCGGGCGATGCCGCCATGGAACGAGCCGATATGGACGGTGTCGTAGGGCGGGTCGAAGCGACCGCTGGCATCCAGCTTCTGCTTGGCGTCCTCGGCCATGTGGTCCAGCTCGGCCGCGAGCAGCGCGCCGGCATGGACGGCGCTGGCGCCGAGCTGCGGCTTGGAGGAATGCGCGGCGAAGCCCTTGATGACGGTCTGGAACGTTCTGACGCCCTTGTGCGCGTCGCAGATGTCGAGCGAGGTCGGCTCGCCGACGATGACCGCGCGCGGCCGCGGCAACGTCTTGCCCATCGCGGCGATGCCATCGACGACGCCGAGGCAGGTCACCTCCTCGTCATAGGACAGGAACAGGTGGATCGGCGTGTTGAGGTCGGCGGCGAGGAAATCCGGCACGAGCGCAAGCCCAAGCGCGAGGAAGCCCTTCATGTCGACGGCGCCGCGGCCATAGGCGCGGCCGTTCTCGACGTGCAGCGTGAACGGGTCGCGGCTCCAGGCCTGGCCGGTAACCGGCACGACGTCGGTATGCCCCGACAGCACGACGCCGCCGCGATCCTGCGGGCCGACAGTCGCGAACAGCGCCGTCTTGTCGCCCGCTGCATTCGGGAAGCGCACGGACGGCACGCCCCAGCCGGCGAGATAATCCTCGACGAAATCGATCAGCGGCAGGTTGGATTTGTCGCTGACCGTGTCGAAGGCGACGAGGCGGGCGAGCATCTCGAGCGGCGTGTAGCGCTGCCCGGTTTGAGCGGAGGCGGTCAATGCAGAACCTTCTTCACATAGGGGGAGTCGAGCGGGAAGAGCGGCACTTCCACGTCGAAGATCGTGCCGCTCTCATCCTGCATGGCGTAGAAACCGTGCATCGAGCCGTCCGGCGTCGTCAGCGGACAGCCGGAGGTGTAGTTGAAGCTCTCGCCCGGTCTAAGCACCGGCTGCTTGCCGACGACGCCCTCACCGCGCACCTCGTGCATCTCGCCGCGCCCGTCGGTGATGAACCAGTGCCGAGTCATCAGCTGAATGGTCTGCGTCGAAAGATTCACGATCTCGATCGCGTACGCCCAGAAATAGCGGCCCTGCGCATGCGAGGATTCCGCTTCCAGGAAGGACGGCGCCACGGTCACACGCACGCCGCGCGTCTGTGCCTGATACATGGTCGAGGCTCCGGCTAGATCGCCGCGCGTCGTTCCGGACGCAAAGTGGCGATCTATCTCTTTGTTGTCGCATCGGATTTGCCCGAAAAGTGGAATCCACTTTTCGGTCCGATTCTCTAGCCTGTGACGACATCTGCCGCCACGGCTCAGTTATCGGCCTGCCGGCGGCAGCGTCAATGCGTCCCCGTCCTGATTCTGGCGTGGACAACCCTGTGGCTATTGCCCGCACGCACTCGGCCGTGCTTGGCCTTTCCGGAGCGCTTCGCTAGCTATGATCGATTATCCTCGCGGACCTTGCATGCTGCCCTTCACGCCCGGCATCCAGCCAGACAGCTCCATCCGCGCCTTCATCGAGCAGGGCACGATCAGGCTCGCCCGGCCGCCTGCCGAGGGGCAGATCCAGCCGGCGAGCCTCGATCTGCGGCTGGGCGATCGCGCTTATCGCGTCCGCGCCAGCTTCCTGCCCGGCCCCGAGCGCACGGTGCGCAGCCGGATCGATGATCTCTCGCTGCATGAGATCGATCTGACGCGCGGCGCGGTGCTGGAAACGGACTGCGTCTATATCGCCGAGCTGATGGAAGGCCTGAAGCTGCCCAAGGGCCTGCGCGCCGCCGCCAATCCGAAGAGCTCGACCGGCCGTCTCGACGTCTTCACGCGTGTCATCACCGATCGCGCGCGTGAATTCGACTTGGTCGAGGATGGCTATGAGGGGCCGCTCTTCATCGAGATCTCGCCGCGCACCTTCCCGGTGCTCGTGCGGTCCGGCTCCAGGCTCTCGCAGATCCGCTTCCGCGCCGGCGAGACGAGGCTCGATGACCGCGCTCTGGAAGATGTCCATATGCGCGAGACGCTGGTCAGCGCCGCCGAACCTTCTTTCCAGGGGGGCGTCGCCGTCAGCGTCGACCTCTCGGGTTTCGACGGGCTGCTCGGCTATCGCGGCAAGCATCACACCGCGCTGATCGATGTCGATCGCGTCGGCGCCTATCGTGCCGTCGACTTCTGGGAGCCGATTCCGGCCGACGGCTCGCGCAGCATGATTCTCGACCCTGGCCAGTTCTACATCCTCGCCTCCAAGGAAGCCGTGCACGTCCCACCGGACTATGCCGCGGAGATGACGCCCTTCGATGCGCTCGTCGGCGAATTCCGGGTGCACTATGCGGGTTTCTTCGATCCCGGCTTCGGCCACGGCGCCGCCGGCGGACAAGGTGCGCGCGCCGTGCTTGAGGTCCGCTCCCGCGATGTGCCCTTCATCATCGAGGACGGCCAGATCGTCGGAAGGCTGGTCTACGAGACCATGGCGGCGCGGCCGGAGGCGCTCTATGGCGCCGGGCTGAAATCGAACTATCAGGGCCAGGCTCTCAAGCTCTCCAAGCATTTCAAGGGCTGACCGGGACGAGAGGCGGCGAAGGCGCGATGCTTGACACGCCGTCCCAAGGCTGGTCCTTGCCCTGAGCCTTGCGGCTGAAGACACCGGCTTTCTCGGAGTTCTGCGGCGTGCCCTTGCGTTATCTCGTCACCGGCGGCGCCGGGTTCATTGGTTCGGCGGTTGTGCGGAAGCTGATCGGTGAGACCGGGCATGAGGTCTGCGTCGTCGACAAGCTGACCTATGCCGGCAATCTGGCCTCG
>NZ_JBFRDZ010000025.1:0-48145 GCF_052114025.1 Allobosea sp. RAF48 | reverse complement strand
GTCCTTGACCCCGAACATGCCGAGGTTCGAGACTGCCGTCGTGCCGCCCTGATACTCCTCGGGCTTCAGCTTGCGGGCCTTGGCGCGGGCCGCCATGTCCTTCATCTCGTTGGAGATCTGCGACAGCGTCTTGTGGCAGGCATCGCGGATGATCGGCGTGATCAGACCGCCCGGAATCGAGACGGCGACGCCGACATCGGCATGCTTGTGCTTGAGCATCGTGTTCTCGGTCCAGGATACGTTCGCATCCGGAACGGCCTTGAGCGCCAGCGCCAGTGCCTTGATCACCATGTCGTTGACCGAGAGCTTGTAGGCCGGCTTGCCGTCCTTCTCCGGCGCTGCAGCATTGAGCTCCGCGCGCAGCTTGAGCAGCGCGTCGAGTTCGCAATCGACGGTGACGTAGAAATGCGGGACGGTCTGCTTGGCCTCGGTCAGGCGGCGCGCGATCGTCTTGCGCATGCCGTCATGCGGAACCTCCTCATAGGAGCCCGGCTCGAACAGCTTCTTGACCTGCTCGTCGGAGGGGCCGGTGGCAAGCGGCGCGGCGGCGGGCTTGGGCGCAGCCGGAGCGGCAGAAGGTGCAGCTGCCGGGGCAGCCTTGGCTCCGCCGCCCTTCCTGGCTGCCTCGACATCCTTCTCGACGATGCGGCCATGCGGACCGGAGCCGTTGATGGCGGCAAGATCGAGCCCGGCGTCCTTGGCGATGCGGCGAGCGAGCGGGGTCGCGCGCACATCACCATCGAAGGCAGTTCCATCGGTTAGGGGCTGCTCTAGCAAAGCGGCTGCAGGCCCAGGCTTGGCCAATGCTACCGAGACGCCGTTTTCAGCCACGACGGCAGCAGCCTCCGCAACGGCGCCATGAGCTTCCCCATCCTTGTAGATCCATGCGACAGTCGATCCGACGGCAATGTCGATGCCTTCCTTGCCTGTGATGCCGCGCAAGACACCACCAGCCGGCGCATCGACTTCCATAGCCGCCTTGTCGGTCTCGATCTCAAAGAGCACGTCGCCCTTCTCGACCTTCGCCCCGTCCGCGAAGAACCATTTCGATATGCGCCCGGTCGACATATCCATGTCGACCTTCGGTAAAATGACTTCGACGGGCATGATCAGCGTACTCCCCGGACGAGATCCCGCGCTGTCTCCACGATCCGGGGAACCTGAGGAACGGCGGCCTTCTCTAGATCGGGGTTGTAGGGAATAGGTGTTTCCGCGCCGCCCAGTCGCACGATAGGCGCATCAAGGCGGTCGAAGGCCTCGCTTTCGGCGATCATCGCGCTGATCTCGGCGCCTATGCCGAGCGTTTTCACCGCCTCGTAGACGCAGAGCAGCCTGTGGGTCTTGATGACACTGGCGATGATCGTCGCATTGTCCATCGGACGAATGCTGCGCAAGTCGACGACCTCGACGTCGATCCCCTCTGCAGCCAGGATCTCAGCGGCCTCAAGCGCCTTGTGCACCATGATCGAGGTGGCCGACGATGGTCAGATCCGTCCCGGCGCGACGGATCGCAGCCTTGCCTATCGGCACGGTATAATGGCCTTCGGGAACCGGCCCCTTCATCTTGTAGAGCAGCTTGTGCTCGAAGATCATCACGGGGTCGGGGTCCGCGACTGCGGCGAGCAGCATGCCCTTCGCATCGTGTGGCGTCGCCGGCTGAACGACCTTCAGACCCGGAACATGACCGAGCCAGGCTTCCAGACTCTGGCTATGCTGCGCGGCGGCGCCGGTCCCCGACCCGGCCGGGAAGCGCATGACCACCGGCACCGAGACCGCTCCGCCGAGCATGTAGCGCATCTTCGCAGCCTGATTGACGATCTGCTCCATGGCGAGCGTCGCGAAATCCGAGAACTGAAACTCGAAGATCGGCCGAAGACCCGTCACGGCTGCGCCGACTGCGACGCCAGCGCCACCGAGCTCTGATATCGGCGTGTCCATCACGCGCTCAGGCCCGAAGCGTTCGATCAGATCTCCGGTGACCTGAAAGGCTCCACCATAGACGCCAATATCCTCGCCCATCAGGACGACACGCTCGTCGGCCTCCAGCGCGATCGCCATCGCCTCCTGGATCGCCTGCGAATAGCTCAACTCCCTGACCTGGGTGTCCATCACTGTTGTTCCGTATAAACGTAATCGGCGAGGTCAATCGCCGCGGGAATGGGGCTCGCCTTCGCGAAATCGATACCCGCAGCGATCTCCACCTCCACGGTTTGGCGAACGTCCTTGAGCTCTGCCTCAGAAGCGATGCCGAACGTGATCAATTGCGCCTCGTAGCGCGCGATCGGATCGCGATTGGCCATCCAGTCCTCGATCTCGTCCTTGGTGCGATAGCGGTTCCGGTCGCTTTTGGAGTGGCCGCGATGGCGATAGGTCTTGCACTCGATCAAGCTAGGCCCCTCGCCACGGCGGGCCCTCTCCACGGCGTCATGGGAAGCTTCCGCCACCGCGGAAAGGTCGTTGCCGTCGACGATGACGCCCGGCATGGCATAGCCGGCGGCACGGTCGGCGATGTTGGGAACAGCGGTCGAGCGCTCGGTTGATGTCGACATGCCGTAACCGTTGTTCTCGCAGACGAAAACGACCGGTAACTTCCAGACCGAGGCCATGTTGAGCGCTTCATGGAAAGCGCCTTCGTTATTCGCTCCATCACCGAAGAACGAGACTGCGACCTTCCCTGTGCGCAGACGCTTGGCCGTTAGAGCGGCACCGACGGCGATCGGGATGCCGCCGCCGACGATCCCATTCGCGCCGAGATTGCCTGTAGAGACGTCGGCGATGTGCATCGAGCCACCCCGGCCGCCACAATAGCCGGTTGTCTTGCCAAAGAACTCCGCGAACATTCGCTTCACTTCGGCGCCTTTCGCGATGCAATGGCCATGGCCGCGATGCGTCGATGTAATCTGGTCATCGCGGGTCAGCGGCAGGCAGATGCCAACCGCGCTGGCCTCCTGGCCGATCGAGAGATGCATGGTGCCGTGGATCAGGCCCCGCATGTAGCTTTCTTCGGCGGCTTCCTCGAATCGGCGGATCAGATGCATGCGCCGCAGCGCGTCGAGCAGCTGTTCGCGCGGGTATTGCCGGTAAAGGAACGGCAGATTGGTTCCACCTGCCGCGGCAGGCACGTCTTGGGGATCCGTCATGTTTCAGGCTCCTTTGCCGTAGATGAGCGCATCCTGCCGGGCGCGAAGGGCGGCGAGCTTCGAGCCTTCCGCGACCGCCGCATTCGCGTAGGTCAGCATCTCTCCCTTTCGGATGGGCGCGGTGACCGTGCCGCCCTGGAGCATGCCGCAGGGGATGGCGCGCTCGGCGCGAGCCTCGTCAGCGGTCATAATCCAAGCGCGATAGGCGTACTCGCCGATGGCATCGAGCCGGTCGCCAGGCTGCAGATCCTTCTTGGCAAGCGCGCAGACCTCGGCCACCGGCCGGGCGAGTGGCACCATGTCCGGCTTGCCGTAGAGAACGACGCGCGCGCAGGTCAGCGGGACTTCCAGCGACGTCAGATGATAAGGCCGGTGGAAGGTGAAGTAGGGACCCTTTCCCATCTTCAGGTCTTCCATGCGCTCGGAAATGCGCGGGTGTGACATCTCCGCGACGACGAAGACGCCAGGCGCGACCCCCTTGCCGATCGAATAGTCGACGACGCCGACGCGCGAGAGTACGCCGCCGTCCTTCTCCGGAATCAAGGTCGAGGTCAGCTGGTCCAAGGTGGCGGCGGGGCCGTGCATGCCGGGCTTGTCAGGAATTAGGCCGGTCGCATTGGCGATCGCGGCCATTTCGACCATCGTCTTCGAGCCATCGACGAACTCGACGAGCATACGGACGTTCATGTGCCGGCGCGCGGCCTCCTCGGCATAGTCGTCCGGGACGGCGTCGAAATTGAGCGGATTGTTCTTGCCCTTTCCGGCTGCCACGATCGGATGCCCCATCGCGGTGACGAACTCGATCAGCTCCATGCAGGAAGAGGGCTCGTCGCCGGCGCCGAGAGAGTATGTGACGCCGAGCCGGTCTGCCTCACTCTTGAGATAGGCGCCGATGGTGACGTCCGCCTCGACGTTCATCATCACGAGATGCTTGCCGTGTTCCATCGCGGCCAGCCCGATCTCGGCGCCAACCGATGGCACCCCGGTGGCGTCGATGACGACATCAATCAGGCCGCTGTTGAGGATCAACCCGGGGTCGGATGTCACCGCGACTTTACCGGCTTCCATCGCTGCGTTCAGCCCGGATTGGTCGGACGCGTCACGGTAATGACCGTCCTCCTGATAGGCGATCTCGACGGCTTTCCGTGCGGCGGGGATATTGAGGTCGCAGATGGCGCCAACCGTCACGCCCGACATATGCGCGACGCGGGTCACGATATCCGTGCCCATTTCGCCGGAACCTATTAGGCCAATGCGGATCGGGCGCCCACTTTCGGCACGTGCCAGGAGATCACGAGTCAGTCCGGTTGGTGCGACATTGCTGCCCATTGAGCTTCTCCTATTCGAATCATCGGGCTGACCAATCAGCACAGATTCGTACATTTGGTGCTTATTTGATAATAATGTTCATTTTTGGCGCATGCAAAGGCGTCCATCGTGTCATTTGCCAAAGCGCCAAGAACCGCTTCGCCGACCTGCGCCTGCGATCAGTCCACTGCGATATCGTCCAGAAAGCTCGTGCCGATCTCTGTCGCCGCTACCGAGAAGATCTCGGCGGTCGTCGCCGCGATGTCTGACAGGCTGTCGCGCATGAAGATGCCCTTGGGCTTGATACCGGGCGTCCAGACAAGCAGGGGAGTAAACTCGCGGGTGTGCTTGTCATGGCCGATCGTGGGATCGTTGCCGTGATCGCCCGTGACGATCAGCAAATCCCGCGAACTCATTATCGACATCATGTTGCCGATGCCCTCGTCGGCTAGCCGCAGACAGGCGGCATAGCGCTCGGCGCTCTCGTCATGGCCTGCCAGGTCGGTCTCCTGGATGTTGATCGCGATGAGCCCGGAGCGGACACGCGCCATCGACGCGTAGGTCGCATCGAGCACCGGCTGTGTCAGAACATGCGGCTCCTTGTGTGCGCCTTCGCATGTAATGACGTCGGCAACTTTGCCGAGAAGTTCGACCTCATAGCCCGCCTTTTTCAGGATCGTCGGGACCTGAACGTCCGGCGTGGTGCCGCGCGTCAGATGCCGCACCACGTAGTTGCTGGTGTAGAGGCCAAGCGCGACATTGTTGACGCCGCACTGACCTGTCGGCCGGCGCTCCGTGCAATGGCGGATGTCGGCGGCGTGGAAACCGTAGCCGCCCATCGCGACGACCCGGCGCACCCGTGCCACCGAACGCAGGATCTCACCGACTTTGACGATATCCTCGTAGGCCATGTCCTCGATCGAGCCGACGCAGTGATAGGTCTGCAGCGGATCGCTCTCGAGATTGTCCCCGCAGATCATCTTGCCATCGACGAACAGGGCAGAAAGCCCATCTCCCGCCGGTTCGACATGATGCCCGGCCCGCCGCAGCGCCGCAGCTACATCGGCACTCACCGCATCGAACAGCTCTTCCGGCACGTCGGGCACGCGCGAGCCCATGATGACCTGATGGCCGAGATAAGTGTCGGCGCCCTTGTAGCCGAGATTGCACATGCCATGCACCGCGATAGGAGCAGGGTCGACCCTGAGGCCGGACCCCGGTGCGACGGTGCCGAGACCGAGACGTTCCAGGTTCGGCAGCGAAAGCCCGCCCACCGCGCTGACGACGTGTTTCAGCGTGTTGGAGCCAACATCATTGGGACGGACAAGGTGCACATCCGGAAGCGCGCCGATGCCGAGCGCGTCGAGGACGAGGATGATGACACGATCGAAGGAGGGTGTTGTGCCTGTCATGGCTGATCCCGTCGCGGCCCTTCAGGCGTTCGAGTCGCTGCGCGGCAGCAGATGGATGGTTTGTTCCTTGAAGCCGACCCCCACCTGATCGCCCTCGCGGATCCTCCACGAATCCCCGAGCGCAGACCGGACGGCCGTCAAGACCGTATCGCCAACGCGAACCCGGTATTCCGTCAGGTCGCCGAGATACTCGATCTCCTCGACACGGCCAGGAAGCCCTTCGCCCGGCTGGCCGAGGGTAATCGCCTCCGGCCGCAGAAGCGCCAGCACGTCTTTGGGGAAGGTCGCGCTTGGAACGGGAGCTCGCACGCGGGTTCCCAGAAGCTCGATCTCGACCTTCCCGTTCGGCTCGCCGACCACGCCTGCAGGCAGTGCGTTCACCTTGCCGACAAATTGGGCGACGAAGAGTGTGGCCGGACGGGCGTAGATTTCCTCCGGCGCACCGACCTGCTCGATCCGCCCGCTTTTCATGACCGCGATACGATCGGAGAGGCTCATTGCCTCGTCCTGGTCGTGGGTCACGAACAGTGCCGTCGTGCCGAGCCGCCGCTGCAGCCGGCGCAGCTCCGAGCGCACCTGCACGCGCAGTTTGGCATCGAGATTGGAGAGTGGCTCGTCAAAGAGGAGCAGGTCCGGATGCATGACAAGAGCTCGCGCCACGGCGACACGCTGCTGCTGGCCGCCAGAGAGCTGGCCGGGCAGACGTGGCCCATAGTCGTCCAATCCCACCGCAGCGAGCGCGGTAGCAACCTCGCTGCGGACAGTCGCCTCGGCGACGCGCCTTAGCCGCAACGAATAGGCGACATTTTCGAACACGCTCATATGCGGAAACAGCGCGTAGTTCTGAAAAACGAGGCCGATTCGGCGGTGATGGGCCGGCAGCCGCGCGATCGAGCGGGAGTCGAGCAGGATCTCGCCGGATTCGAAATCTTCTAAGCCTGCGAGGGTTCGCAGCACGGTGGTCTTGCCGCAACCCGACGGGCCCAACAGGGTGACGAACTCGCCAGGTGCAAGATCGAGGTTGAAATCCGTCACGACCGGCAGACGCCGCCCGCGGCCAAGCGGGTAAGATTTGTCGAGATTGCGGATTGCGAGGGCCTTGGCGAGTGTCTGTTGCATATCGGTATTCCTAGCGTGCTTCGCGCCAGTCGCTGCCGAGCAGCCGTGGCACACCGTGAATCACCGCAAGCACCATCAGGACGACGATGACGCTGAGAGCGGCGGCCTCGCCGACGTCACCGCGATCCATCTGCGAGAGGATCGTCGGTGTAACCAGAGACCAATGGGGTGAGACCACGAAGATGACGGCGCTGAGCGTGGTGACGCTGCGCGTGAAGGAGAAGATCATGCCGGCGAGCAGCGCCGGCTGTACGATGGGCAGCAGAATCCGCCACAGCGTCTGGCCCGAGGTCGCCCCCATGGTGGTGGAGGCCTCGTCCAACGTCCGATTGATCTGGTTCAGCGCCGCCACGCCGGAACGGATGCCATACGGCAGCGAGCGGACGACGAAGGCGGCGATGATGATCGCGGCCGTGCCGGTCAGCATCAAGGGCGGAGCGTTGAAGGCCAGTCCGAAGGCCAGGCCGATGACCGTCCCGGGAATGGCCAGCGGCAAATTGGCCACGAAATCGAGAAGCGATTGGCCTGGCGCACGCGTGCGGGCCACGACCCAGGCGATCAGCAGGCCGATCGTCACGGACAGGAAGGACGCGACGACCCCTAGCAGCAGCGTGTCCATGAGCGCGCCGCGCGACTTGGTCAGTGCAGCGACGAAATGTTTCGTTGTGAAGCTGTAGTTGATCCCGAATAGCTGGGTAAATGCGCCAGCCAGGATTGTCGCGTATTGCAGGCAGATCACGAGGGTGATCACACCGACAAAAACGAGCGCGRCGAACTGAACACCCCGATGGCGCACTTCGCGATGCCGGCTGGAGCCCTTGGCGCCGACCGATGAGAAGGACATCCGCGCCGTCAGCGCCTTGTGCGCAAAGAACATCAGCACAGCGGGCAAAAGCAGCAGCACTGCCAGCGCCGCCCCTTTCGGAATATCGTACATGCCAATGATGGTCTGATAGATCTGAGACGACAGGACCGGGAAATCGCCACCAAGCAGGAGGGGGTTTCCAAGGTCCGCGAAGGAGTAGCTGAACATCAGCAGCATCGACCCTGCCAGACCCGGCACGAGGAGAGGCAGGCTGACCGTTCGCAGCACGTTCCAGCCATTCGCCCCCATGGTCGAGGCAGCCTCCTCCAGCGAGGCATCGAGCCCGCGGAAAAGATTCAGCATCAGCAGATAGGCGAACGGAAAATATGAGATCAGTTGCGCGACGACGAGGCCGGTAAATCCGTAGAGCCCGGTTGTCTGCACGCCCAACAATTCATGCGTGATCAGGCCGCGGCGGCCGTAAAGCATGATCAGGGCAAGTGCCATCAGAATAGGCGGCGAGATCGTCGGTAGCAACGCGAAGAAGTGCCAGATCTTCTTGCCGGGTATGGCAACGCGGGCGATGGTATAGGCATAGAGCGTCGCGAGAACCGTGCCGAGCACCGCGACGGTTGCGCCGAGCAGCAGCGTGTTCCAGAAAACCTTGCGATTATAGGGATCGGCGACGGTTCCCGTCAGCGAAGCCAGGGAGAAGCGCCCGTCGGTCGTGAATGCCCGGGCCAGCAGGTCGAGCATGGGATAGGCTGTGAAGATGAAGACGAAGACTGCCACGCCGGGAAAGACCCAATAAAGGGTCCAATCCCGACGTTGCGTTCCCTCCGCCATGCCCGCAGGCGCAACGGACGTCATTGGCTCACTTGCGCCCCGCGAGGATATCGTTCTGGAAGCGCGCGATGATCGTCTTGCGCGTTTCCGAATTACCGGCCCAGTCGAAATCGAAGTCGATCAGCTTGGCGCTGGCGAACGGCTTCACGAGATCATGGACCTTGGCCTTGGAGTTGGTCGGCATGTCGAAATATTCCGACGCAGCCAGGATCTCCTGCGAGGCGGGTGTCACCGCCCAGTCGAGGAATGCCTTGGCGGCTTCCGCTTCCGGCGCATCCTTGAGCATGACGGCGCAGAACAGATCGTAACCCGTGCCCTCGCTCGGTAGTGTCATCTCCAGCGGGAAGCCCTTGTGCATGCTGCCGAGGATATCGTGCGCGAAAAGAATGCCGACGCCGACTTCGCCACGGCCGACAAGCTGGGTCGGACCAATTCCCGAACGGGTGTATTGCGAAACGTTGGTATTGAAGCGCTTGATATAATCCCAGCCCTTTTCCTGGCCCATCAATTGAAGGACGGTCGCCAGGAAGGTGTAGCCGGTGCCGGACGTCGCAGGGCTGCCGATGCAGATCTGCCCGGCGAATTCCGGCTTGGTCAGGTCCTCCCAACTGGTCGGCGCCTTGAGGCCCTTCTCCTTGAGAAAAGTCTTATTCGAGGCGATGCCAATGAAATCGACGTCGATGCCGGTCCAGTAGCCCTCCGGATCGACGTGCTTCGCCGGGATGTCCGTGACGCCCTTCGGCTTGTAGGGCTGCAGCAACCCCTCGCTCTTCAATGTCATCATCGAGGGCAAGCCGATGCCGTAAAGCACGCTGGCCTGCGGGCGCGCGCGCTCGGCACGGATCCGGTTCACGGCCTCTCCCGCGGATAGGCGGAGGAAAGTGGTCGAGATGCCCGAGCTACTCTCGAAATCCTTTGCCAACGCCGCGCATGTCGGCTCAGGCGGCCCCATATAGGCGGTCAATTTCTTAACCTGCGCCTGGGCGGCGAAAGCGGGGAGCAGGGTCGTGCCTAAAAGGCCGCCCGCGAACCGCCGGCGATTCAATTTCATCAGATTCCCTCCTTGAACATTATTGTTGCGCAAGGAATATTTGTTCAGTCACTTATTTGTCAAGCAGCCTCAGCCTTAAGCACTGGTTGGTCCCGTCAGCTGGGGGGCATGCACCTCACTTTCCAGCAAACTAAGCACTTAGAAATCCATGGCGGGCGTCCCTAATAATCAAGCACTAACTTCAGCGACCAGCGCCTAACCGTCTCGGAGGAAACGGCAAATGCCGCGCTGCAGCAGCATCTCCTCGACCAGTCGAAGGCTCAGCGGGAAGCGGAAGTACAGCCACACCGCATGGGCGATGATCGCGGGCGGGAAACGATGGCGCTTGTAGGTACGCAGGGCAGGCTTATGCGAACCCACCTACAAGGCTGGTGCTAGGCCGAAGTTAACGTGACAATGCCGTCGACGGGTTCTATGCGGTCAACGTGAAGGTATTCCGGATGCTTCCGTCGGGCACGGTAATCAAATGGTATGTCAAAGACTAGCCCGATCTCGCCACATCAAAGACCGCAGTGGCGCTTTATACGAAAGCTATTGAAGATCAAACTAGTGCACTCATCGATCATATTCGGCAAGCGCAACTGGCAGTGATTGTATGACCACGTTTCCTGCGGCTGGCAAACCGGCAAGAACGGCGCTCACTATTTCATTCCGGCTAGCGCCATGGCCTTTCGCCTGGGCAACGTGAAAAGGCAGGCCGCTGTCCAAGCGTGTGGCTGCTAGGATGCCAATGTAAACGAGCGCCTCTGTTTTCGCATCTAAAGCCGATGCCGTTCCAAGTTTCTCGACAGCTTCAAGCCACGCCTTCTGATGATCAGGCGCGTCGGTCAAGAATGTCTGAAACGCATTACTTACGCGTGAACTGGCCGTCATTGCCACCCCCCCACCCCGATTTGAATCTGTTCAATAATATCAATTTGACGCCATTTCTGCTGCGAACGGTTTATGGCAATCGGTGCATCGTCAGCAACCGGTGCAACCGTGACTTTCAGCGTGTATCGTTGGAGCGCCCTCCACGCCAGCGGTAGCCGCTGTAAGAAGGCATGCGCGACTGGTAGACGGCCACAGGCGTGTGTTTTGGAGTGCACCCCTGCGGGTAGACAGGATCAAGCTGCGGATTTGACCGTGAGGCGGGCGTGTTGATCCTCGAACTGCTGCGGGCTGAGATAACCGAGCGCGGAGTGCCGTCGGTCTGCATTGTAGGCCTGATCGATGAAGCGCGGAAGGTCGGAGAAGGCGCTTGCTGGCCATAATGCCGGAAGCAAGAGCTTCAAAGTGCACCTCGACGGCTATAATCAGGTGGAATACCTCTCTGGAAAGAGCCCGAAGACCGCGCGCAAGGAGTTCTTCTACTTCAGCGACGACGGAGACTTGCTCGCACTGCGCTATGAGCACATCAAGATCCATTTTATGATCCAGGAAGCGACCGGCATCGACGTCTGGCGCCGTCCCTTTACGACCCTGCGGGCACCGATCTTTTTCGATCTCAGCATCGACCCCGGCGAGCGCGCCCAGGAAGGCATGGGATACAACGACTGGTGGTATCGAAGGGCGTTCATCGCGGTTCCGGCGCAGAATATCATTGCGCAGACCCTGGCGTCGTTCAAGGACTTCCCACCCCGGCAGAGACCCACGAGCTTCACCGTGGATCAAGCCATGGAGGCGTTGACGCAGACGTCGGCTGGAAGCAAATAGAGCCGACTGAACCGACAGTTCACCGCATGGCAACTGGCTCGGCTGGGCTGACAGGCCTCACAATCCCCCGAAGGCCGTTGCGAGGCGTGAGGCTCATTTCAGTGTCGCAGACGGAGCCAGAAATCAGCTGACGCTGCGGGGGACGTTACGGGCCGGTTCGTTGCCTTACCGTTCGCACGATCGGGCTAGCCCCCGAGCGGACATTGCAGGTGGCCGCTTTGGGCCAAACTTCGATCGCCGCCCCTATGGCGGCGAATGACTGGGAGCTTAGGTTCGGCGGCACGCTCAGTTTCTGCCGATCCGCGCCCCATTTCCGGACATTGGCTGGCCTCCAGGAAGCGGACGTTAGCATCACCACGCTGAGCGTTCGCTTTCGCCCCGCAAATGGGGAAAGAGCGGGTTCAAACCTGTGGCCGGGCGAGACTGGATATCCAGTCGGAAATCTTTTCACTGGCCGAGCGGCTTTGCCAATCCGAGAAGGTGTAAGGCTTCGAGGCTGCTGCATCCTTGTCGAACAGAGCGGTTTGAAGGGGATCGGGCCATTCTTATTTGAGGAACTGCGCCCCTCGGCATGTGTTCATGGCCCAAGGAGGATACGCCATGAATGCACTGACTTTAGCTCTGCTCTTCGCAGCCGCGATCGCCGCGACAGCCTGTAGCACGACCGAGCAGCGCGTCGGCGGAGCCGCGGTCGGAGCCGGCACCGGCGCCGCAGTGGGCGGCCCGGTTGGCGCGGTTGTCGGCGGAGCAGCAGGTGCTGTTACAGCGCCAACGGTCGTGCGGGAGACGCGGCGGGCGACACGCTGAACCAAATTGCCTCTTGCATCGCCGCACTTGACTATGTCTCGGAAGACAAGGACGCCCCCTACTCTGGCGGCCGAACGATCCCGCGAAAGCGCGTTAAAGAATTTGGACCTCCATGAGATCGGGCGCAGGTCGAAATCGCTGCAGTTTGAACCAGGCCTCCGGCAGCCCAGCTTGCTCGATCATCAGCCGTCCGAGGCCTACCTTGTCGTCTGGTGCCTGCCTGTACCAAGCCTCCAGCCGGTCAACATTCGCCGTGATACCGATCGCCTCGGCTATTTTTCAGCATCGCGCCTGACTGCTGAGTCGGGCAGAAGCACGAAGAAAGAGCAAATGCCTCGATAGATCAGAAGTTACATGGTCGGAGCTCGTTAACATCCTGTCCGCAAGCGGACCTCCAGAATGCTGTTACAGCACAGGTCCTAGTGAGTTTCGGGGCCGGCAATTGGCGAACTCGCCTAAGCGCTTGGGCATGGCCCGACCAAAAGTCGACCCGGCCATCGATCTCCCATTCGTCAGAACATGTGGAAAGGCGGCTTGGCATCGTCCGGCAGGAGCGCCTTGTAGGGCGTCCGGACCAGACGCTCCTGGAAGTCGGCCTTAGCTTGTTCCAACAGCCCCGGTTCGACGAGCACGTCCACGGCGACGCCCGCCATGACCTTCGCGACGTGAACCATGCCCTTGTGCGCCAAGGGTGACTGGCCATGAGCCGTCAACTGCCAGGAATGGCCCGGCGTCCCAATCGTATAGGTCGCACCGCGCGCCTGGACTGTTGGCACTGCCCAGGAGACGTCACCGACATCGGTCGAGCCCATCATCCGCGGTCCCGGCACCTCCTTAGGCGCGATCGCGTTGCAGAGCGGGAAATCGGTCACCGGCAAACCCGAGCGGCGGAAAGCGCTTTCGATATGTGCAGGCGTCACGGTCTTCTGCATGCGCCGGGCGAAGGCGACGTCGTCCCCATCGAACGGAGGCGGACCGAGGCGATCGAAATTGCGCTGCATGGCCTCTTCGAGAGGTGTGTTCGCCAGCAGGTTGCTCATCGCGCTGACGACCTCATCGGTGACAGTGGTCTCGGTCATCAGCGCCGCGCCTTCGGCGATTTTCCGAACGCGGGCAAGGAGCTCGTGCACCTGGGAGACCATCGTCGCGCGCACGACGTAGCGCAGCCTGGCCTTGGCCTGCACGACGTTCGGCGCAATGCCGCCGGCATCAAGATAGGCGTAGTGAATGCGGGCATCGGATGGCATGTGCTCGCGCATGTAGTTGACACCGATATTCATCAGCTCCGCGGCGTCTAGTGCTGAACGGCCGAGATGCGGCGCTGCGGCGGCGTGGCTGGCGCGACCGGAGAACTCGAAGTCGATCGTTGTATTGGCGAGCGACATGGCCGCGGTCACCGCTGCGAAATCCGCCGGATGCCATGAAATCGCGATGTCGACATCCTTGAAGGCGCCTTCCTTGACCATGAACGCCTTGCCAGCCCCGCCTTCCTCCGCCGGGCAGCCATAGTAGCGGACACGGCCCTTGAGCCCACGCTCCGCAAGGAAATCCTTGACGGCCGCGGCCGCCAGCATGGCACCGGCTCCCAGCAGGTTATGGCCGCAGCCATGACCGGCCGGCTGGTTCGGAAGCGGCTGGTGCTCGGAGACGCCGGGAGCCTGCGACAGCTCCGGCAGCGCATCGTATTCGCCGAGGATGGCGATCACCGGGCCATCTTCTCCCGCCTCGCCCATGACGGCGGTCGGCAATCCGGCGATGCCTGTCTCCACGCGAAATCCCTCGCGCTGAAGCTGCTCGGCATGGGCCGCGGCCGACTTGACCTCCCGGTAGTTGAGCTCGGGCATTTCAAAGACGCGGTCGCTCAGCTCGATGTAGTCCGCCTGCTTTGAATCGACGATCGTCCAAATCTTATCGGTATTCTGCACAGTCTTCTCCCGAGATGCATCCGCGCCCGCATGGGCCGCTGAAGGCCGTCGTCAGCCGCGTTGCTCCGGCGTCGGCTGCCTCAGCCGCGAGAAGCTACTACAAGGCGGGCGGCAGAACGGCCGAATTTTGCTCCGAAGAATGGGCGAATGTTGCAGGCCGATCGCGTTTACGCGCGCCCTCCGAAACTCGGGAAGCTTGCCATTATCTGCTCCCGCGTTCAGGGCTTCCCTTGCGCCAAAAGCGGAAATTGGCTGCCTGCCTGATAGCGGGCCTTCATTGCCAGCACGTGTTCAACCGCGCACATCCTCCCGTCGCAGATATGCGGGACGCCTAACGCTACGGAGATTGAAAGCGGACGAGCTCGCCGAGATAGGGCTTCGCGATCGGAGAAGCATAGCCGCCGCTGCGGCTCGTCGACAGCCGCAGGTCGATGAGGCCTTCCAGGATTTTGACGCCACAGGCCACCCCGTCCACGATCGGCACACCGAGTTCGCGGGCCAGTGGGTCTACGAGATCGGCCATGCCGGCGCAGCCGAGAACGATGCAGTCGGCCTTGTCTTCGGCGATGGCCAGCCGGCACTCGGCCAGGATGACCGAGGCTGCATCTTTCCCCTCGGTCTCCAGGTCGAGCACCGCGAGCTCGGTGGTGCGCACACTGCGGCAAGCGTGGTCCATGCCGTAGGCGCGCACGAGATGCTCGAGGATGATCCGGCTGCGATGCTGCGTTGCCACGATCGAGAAGCCGCCGCTGATGAAGGAGGCCATGTGCATGGCCGCCTCCGCAATGCCGACGACCGGGCCATTCGCGATCTCGCGGGCGGCGCGCAGGCCCGGGTCGTCGAAGCAGGCGATCAGGTAGCCTTCATAGCCTTCGGCCGCGCCCTTGCGCACCTCGTCGAGGACGCCGAGCGCGCTGATCGCCTCGTCGTAATGCCCCTCGATCGAGACCGGCCCCATGGCCGGGCTGACCGCGAGGATCTCCGTGCCCGGCCGCGCAACTGCCAAGGCCGCCTCGCCGATCTTGCGGGTCATCGACAGCGTCGTGTTGGGATTGATGACCTTGAGCTTCATCCTCATGCCTCTCTTCTGCGGCGCGACTGCGGGGCACCGCCCTGCAGTCATCCTGCCCTTACTCGGCGGTGATCAGGGCGTAGTTCTTCGGCTGCCGGTGCTGGACGAAGTTGAAGATGTTGTCGCGGATCTCCCGGCAGCGCTCGAAATCCGCGACCGCCGTGATGACCTCGTCCTCCAGCGTCGTTGTCAGGGCAGCGAGTTCCCCCGTGGGCGCGATGATGCAGGAATGACCGAGCAGCATGCAGCCCTCCTCGACACCGGTCTTGCCGGCGGCGGCAGTCCAGGCGCCGTTCTGATAGGCGCCGGCCTGCATCGAAAGCAGATGGTGGAAAGAGCTTAGATGGTCGTGCTGCGGCACGGGCGGGTTGTGCAGCGGCGTGTTGTAGCCGCCGCAGATCAGCTCGGCGCCCTTCAGACCCATCACGCGCCAGGTCTCGGGCCAGCGCCGGTCATTGCAGATGAACATGCCGAGCTTGAAACCCTCGACGTCATAGACCGGGAAGCCGAGGTCGCCCGGCTCGAAATAGCGCTTCTCCAGATGCTGGAACGGCCGGTAGGCCTCGTAGTCCTTGTGGCCGGGGAGATGGACCTTGCGATACTTGCCGACGATGCGGCCGGCCTTGTCGACGGCGATCGCCGTGTTGAATCGGCGCTTGACCCCGCCCTCGACCACGAGTTCCGCGAAGCCGATATTGAAGCCGATGCCGAGCTCTGCCGCAGCCTCGAACAAGGGTCGTGTCGCCGGACCCGGCATCTGCGTCTCGTAGAAGGAATCGAGTTCGGCCTCGTCCTCCAGCAACCAGCGCGGAAAGAATGTGGTGAAGGCCAGTTCCGGAAAGACGACGAAGTCTGCGTTTCGCGCCGCCGCCTGCTTCAGCATGTCGATCAGCCGCGCCACCACGCGCTCCCGGCTGTCGCTGCGTTGGACCGGCCCCTGTTGGGCGACCGCGAGGATGATCTTGCCTGGCATAGTCCTGCCTCCTTGTCCGATGATCCGTTTCAACGCCGGGCTGCGTTGCCGCGCGGCCGGTAGCGCGCGCGCTTGAGGAAGCGGCCCTCGCCGGGCTCACCGACATAATCGCGGTTCTCGACGACCGTCTTGCCGCGCAGCAGCACCGTGCGCGGCAGGCCCTTCACGCTGCGCCCCTCATAGGAGGAGTAGTCCATGGCGTTGTGCATGGCTGATTGCGTGATCGTCATTTCGGCTTCGGGGTCCCAGATCACGATGTCAGCGTCGGAACCGACCGCGATGGTGCCCTTCTGCGGAAACAGGCCGAAGATCTGGGCCGGGCGGGTCGCGACGAGGTCGACGAATTCGGTGAGGCCGATCCGCCCCTCATTGACGCCTTGATAGACCAGCATCATCCGCTCCTCGACGCCGGGAGTGCCGTTCGGAATCTGGCGGAAATCGTCCTTGCCGAGGACCTTGTGGCGGCCGAACGACCAGGAGCAGTGATCGGAGGAGACGGTCTCCAAAACCCGATCGGCCAGCGCGTCCCAGAGCAGCTCCTGATCGGCCTTGGTTCGGGCCGGCGGCGTGAAGACGAATTTGGCGCCCTCGAAGCCCGGCCGGTCGAGATCGTCCTTGGTGAGGTAGAGATATTGCGTGCAGGTCTCGGCGATGGCGTCGACGCCGCGCCGCCTGGCCCGCAGCAATTCGTCGAGCGCCTCGGCGCAGGTGAGATGGACGATGTAGATCGAGGTGCCGACGATCTCGGCCAGCGCGATGGCGCGCGCCGTCGCCTCGGCCTCGACGCGGGGCGGCCGGCTCAGCGCGTGGTAGAGCGGCGCGGTCTTGCCTTCCGCGACGAATTTGTCGCGCAGATAGTCGGCGGCGTCGCCGTTCTCGGCATGGACCATGACCAGCGCGCCGCTCTGCTTGGCCTGTTCGAGCGCCTTGAGCAGGACGGTATCGTCGATCATGACCTCACCGCGATAGGCCATGAACAGCTTGAAGGAGGGAATGCCCTTCTCGGGCAGGGTCGCGAGTTCCGCGAAAACCGCCTCGTTCATGTCGGTGACGATGATGTGGTAGCCATAGTCAACCGCCGCCTTGCCTGCCGCCTTGGCATCCCAATGGGCGATCGCGTCGGCGAGGCTGCCGCCCCGCTTCTGCGCACAGAAGTCTATGATCGTCGTCGTCCCACCGCAGGCCGCCGCGATCGTGCCCGTGCGGAAATCATCGGCGGAGCGCCGCTCCCCCTCACCTACATCGATATGGGTGTGCACGTCGATGCCGCCCGGCATGACGTAGCAGCCGGCGGCGTCGATCTCCCGCGCTGCTTTCGGGAAGCTGCCGCCGATCTGCACGATCTTGCCGTCGGCGATGCCGATGTCGGCCTTCGAGAGCCCGGCCGTGCTGACGACCGTTCCGTTGCGGATGATCACATCCATCGCGTCGCTTCCCTTTCTCATCTGTTGTCTTGCAGCGCCTTGCCCCTTCGGACCCGGGCGCGGGGAGGTCTTCGAGAGATCGTTCCGTGACTCTCGTTCCGCGTCAGCGATTGCGCAGCCTTGGATTGAGGGCGTCGTTCAGGCCCTCGCCGATCAGATTGATGGCGAGCACGGTGAGCAGGATGGCGACGCCGGGAATGGCCGTCAGATACCAGGCGGTGCGAAGCTGGTCGCGGCCGGCACCGATCATCGTGCCCCAGCTCATCACATTGGGGTCGCCGAGCCCGAGGAAGGCCAGCGAGGACTCGGTCAGGATCGCGCTCGCGACCATGATCGAGGCGGTGACGATCACCGGCGAGAGCGTGTTGGGCAGGATCTGGCGGAAGATGATCCGAACATCGCTCATGCCGATCGAGCGGCAGGCCAGCACGAAGTCGCGCTCGCGCATCGTCATAAACTCGACCCGGACCAGGCGCGCCACCGGCGGCCAGGAGACCAGCGAGATGGCGAGGATGATGGTGAGGAGCGAGGGATGAAGCAGGGTCACGATCACGATCGTCAGCAGGAAGGGCGGCACGGTCTGGAAGGATTCCGTGCAGCGCATCAGGATGTCGTCGACCTTGCCGCCGTGATAGCCAGCGAAGGCGCCTGCGACGATGCCAAGAAACAGGGCCGCCAACGTCGCCGCGATGCCGATGCAGAGGGAGATCCGGGCGCCGTGGAAGATGCCGGCGGCGAGATCGCGCCCCAGCGCGTCGGAGCCGAGCGGGAAACCGGCTTCCTCGCCAGGCCACAGCATCGGGCGGGTCACCATCGACCAGGGGTCTTCCGGAAAGACGAGGGATGCGAGCAGCGCCATGGCGACGATCGCGATCAGGAGCAAGCAGCCCAGGACGCTCGTCCAGCGCTGGCAGAAGGCGCGGAGGAACTTGCTGCGAAGGAGCGTCACGACAGGATGATCCTTGGGTCGACCAGCGCGTAGACGATGTCGACGACGATGTTCATGACGAGGACGAGCACGCAGCTGATAACCAGCACGCCCATCAGCAGGTTGAAGTCGCGCTGGAAGATCGCCTCGGAAGCCAACCGTCCGAGCCCCGGCCAGGCGAAGACGGTTTCAATCAGCACGGCCCCGCCGATGAGCGAGCCGACCTGCAGCCCGACCATCGTGACGATCGGCAAGAGCGCGTTGCGGAAGACGTGACGCCACGCGACGGTGTCGTCGGAGAGCCCCTTGGCCTGAGCGGTGCGGACATAGTCGGAACTCTGGACCTCCAGCATCGAGGCCCGCATCAGCCGCGTGTAGATGGCGATATAGAACAGCGAGAGCGCCGCGCTTGGCATCACCGCATGGCGCGCGATGTCGAGGATCCGCTCCCAGGTCGAGAGGCGCACGCCCAGCGTGGTCATGCCGCCGGTCGGGAACCAGCCGAGCTGGACCGAGAACAGCACGATCATCATCAGCGCGATCCAGAAGATCGGCGTGGCATAGAACAGCAGCGCGGCCAGCGAGATGGCGTTGTCGAGCGGCTGGTTGACGTGGCGCGCGGCGGTGACGCCGAGCAGGATGCCGGCGCTGACCGCCGTGGTGATGCTGATGCCAAGCAGCAGGAAGGTCGGCGGCAGCCGCGTCATGATGAGCTCGGACACCGGCTGGTTGGTCCGCAGCGAATAGCCGAGGTCGAAGCTGAGGATGTTCAAGGCATATTTGTAGAGCTGGACCAGGAGTGGCTGGTCCAGCCCGAGTTGCTGGCGCATGCGCGCCAGATATTCTGGCGAGGCCGCGCCCGCCTCCCCCGCGAGGACGTCGACGACGTCCCCGGGGGCACTGTGGAGCAGGACGAACAGCAGGACGATGATGACGAGCATGGTGAGCACGCTCTGCATCAGCCGCCGTGCCACGAAACGGGGCAGGTTCGACACGGCCTGGCTCCTATCGCGCTATTCGGCCAGCCAGGCCGTGGCCAGATTGCCATAAGCGCCGTCCGGGCCGACCGTCGGGTTATGCAACTTCTTGTTGTAGACGGTGGTAAAGCTGAACTCGAACAGGTTCAGGATCGGCAGGTCCTCGGCGACGGTCTTTTGCGCCTGGGCGAAGAGAGCCTTGCGCTTCGTCAGGTCGTTTTCCTCACGCGCCTGCTCCCAGACCTTGTCGAGATCGGGGTTGCTGTAGCCCGAGGCGTTGGCGAAGGTGACGCCCTTGCGGATGTTGGGACCGTAATACAATCGCTGTACGCCGGCCGAGGGATCGGCGAACATGAAGAGGAAGTTGATCGACAGATTGAAGTCGTAATCGGTATAGACGCGGCGCAGGAAGGTCGGCGAATCCGAGGAGCGGATCTCGACCTCGATGCCGATGCGGGCCAGGCTCTGCTTGAGATACTCAGCCATGCGCGAGAATTCGGGAGAGGGCGTCAGCTCCGTCGTCAGCTTGAAGCGCGGGGCGGAACCCTTGCGCGGGAATCCGGCCTGATCGAGCAGATCATTGGCCTTCTTCTGATCCTGGCCATACATCGGCACGCCGTCGGTGGTATAGTATGGTGAATCCGAGGTGAGCGGGCCGGTCGCGATCTTGCCGTAGCCGAAGAGGATGTTGTCGAGGATGAACTTGCGGTCGAGCGCATACATGATCGCCTGACGGACGCGCTTGTCCTTGAGGTATTCGTTGCGCGTGTTCACCTCGACCATCGCCATCGGCGCGAACATCTGGTAGCCGTCCGTCGTCACTGCCAGTTCAGGCTTGGTCAACAGGCGCTTGAGATCCGAGGGCGCAACCGCGTTGAACACGCCGAGCTGGGCCTCGCCGGCCTCCAGCGCGGCCGCCCGCGAACCGCCATCGGGCATGACCCTCATCACGATCTGATCGAGATAGGGCTTGCCCTCCTGCCAATAGCCCGGATTGCGCTCAAGCCGGATATACTGGCCGCGCTGCCACTCCTTGAAGACGAATGGCCCGGTGCCGACCGGTGCATTGTTGACCGGATTAGTGCGGATGTCGGTGTTCTCGTAGAGATGCTTGGGAACAACCTGGGCGTCCCAATTGCCGAGCATCGAGAGCAGGAACGGCACAGGCTTGGACAGCTTCACCACCACTGTCATGTCATCGGGCGTCTCGACGCCTGAGAGGTTCGACCAGGTCACGCCGCTGCGCGGGTGCAGCTTGCTCCAGACCTCGGAGATCGAGAAGGCGACGTCGGCGGCCGTGAATGGCTTGCCGTCATGCCACTTGACGCCCTCGCGCAGCTTGAAGGTGTAGGTCAGGCCGTCCGGGCTGATGGTCCAGCTGGTTGCAAGGGCCGGCACTGGCTGCTGCTTGGCGTCATAGGCGACGAGACCCTCGAGGATCTTGCTGGAGACCATCACGATCGGAGTCGAAGGGTTGAAGGCCGCCGTCAGCATGGCCGGCTCCCAGGTCAGCGCGACCGTCAGGACGCCGCCGCGCCGCGGCGCTTCCTGGGCCAGCACCCCGCCAGCCCCGCCCATTCCCAGCGACAAGGCCGTGGCCGCGGCGCTGCCCAGCAGCGCACGGCGCGTCAGGAATCCCGTCCCGCTCTTCGTCATCACACCTGTCCCCTTTTTTCGCCCCGCAGCGCGGACGCGGCATTAATACAATCATCATTGATGATGATACTGGGTTTGGCAAGGCTTGAATGCGGTCGCTCTCAACTCGGCAAAACGGCGCTCAAAAGGGAGGCAGGTTGCACCTTGCCAGCGCAGGGAATGATTGGCCGATAGGCATCGAAGCTCTGTTTGCGGCTGTATATGGAGCGCCTCGGGCCGGAGTGGCCGATCAGCCCCCGACCTGCATCGAATCGCGGTAGCCGCGAACGACGGCGATCAGCTTATCGAGGTGCCGGCGCATCGCATGCTCGGCCTCCGCCGGGTCGCGTTCACGGATCGCCTCGGCGATGCGAGGATGATCGAGCGCCATGCTCATCGCGGTCCCAGTGTTGTCGGCAATGTGGTCAAGCAACTTAGCCAGCGGATCATGCCGTGGGTCGAGCAGCATCATCGTCATCGCCGCGAGCATTTCATTGTGAGAATAACGCGAGATCAGCTCATGGAAATTATGGGCGGACACAGCCCGACTGCTGGCTTCGACGCAATCGACATGCTGCATCGCGGCCGCAACAATTTCCGCCACCTCCGCTTCGGTCGCCCGTTGCGCAGCCAGTCCGGCTGCCTCGATCTCGACCGCTCGACGCACATGCAGCAGATCGATCAGCTGCTGGATCGTGCTGCCGCCGACAGCGGCCGTGACTCGCGCGCCATGGGCCGCGAGGCTGCCGCTCTGAACGAGTTCTGCGAGCCTGTCTTCTCCCTGCGGGGTCAGGATACGCCCGCGCTTGCCAAGCGAGCGGGTAAAGCCGAGCTCGTCGAGCTGCCGCAGGTAACGTCCCGCCGTCGCCTCGGCGACATCGATCCCCGCGCTGCGGAAGGCGCCCGCCAAACTGAGCGCACCGGACGGGCCTTCCGCCTCAGCCAGAACCCGCAACGCGATCAGCTGCATGCGATCCTCCAGTGGAAGATTCGTATCGGAGCCCGCGTCGTTACCGTTCGTCATCATCTGGTCCACCGCCAGGCACCGGATGTCGCTGCGCGAATCACGCGGGCTCCTGCAGCAAAGACATCCCCAAGCCATCGTCATTCCGCCTGCATATCCTAAATCCACAATCCGCGTGAATTTCCTCCCGGAAAGCGGAAAAGCGCGACGGGCCATCGGCCCGCCGCGCCCCGCGCAAGCGCCTGCGCCTCAGGGCTTGAACGCCGGGAAGCTTTCCGGCGAGAGCTGGTCGATCGTCCGCTTGGCCCAGTCGCCGTTCTCGGTTCCGGCCCACATCTTCGCGGCCGCCTCCTGAACGCCGGCGGCGAGCTTCGGCAGGTCGACATTGGGGATGTGCCGCTCCCGCATGATCCACTCGCCATCGACGATCGAGCTGTTCAGGTCCTCGGCCTGCGCGGAATAGACGATATTGCGGATCGGATCGCGCACCGGGGTCATGAACATGCTGCGCCCTTCCCAGAGCAGCATGTCGGCCTTGGCGCCGACCGAGATCCGGCCGAGGTCGTCGCGCCCCAGCGCCTTCGCGCCATTGAGCGTGGCGGCGTTGAACACGTCTGCCGCCGTCGCGACGTCGGTGCGCCGGTCGACGATCTTGCTGACGACGGCGGTCCAGCGCATCGCTTCGATCATGCTCTGCGGGCAGGTATCGGTGGCGATCGTCATGTTGACGCCGCGGGCGAGGTAGCGCGCGAAACTCTCCATGGCGATACCGCGCCGCGCGAAGACCCAGACCGCGTGGGCGACATTGGTGCCAGTGTCGGCGAGGATACCGATGTCGTCGGCATGGTAGTTCGTCCAGGAGGTGCCACCGGGCATAATGGCATGGCCGAGGATCACGTCGGGGCCGAGGAAGCCGAGCTTGTTCAGCCATTCGATCGGCGTACAGCCATGGCGGCGCGTCATCTCGATGAATTCCGGCACAGACTGCGAGACGTGCAGCGCGAGCGGCACCTTCATCTCCGTTGCAGCCGCGCGCGTGCGCTTCAGCATGTCTTCCGATGTGGTGTCGACCTGATAGGGCGTCAGGAAGCCCTTGATGCGGCCGTTCATCATGCCATCGTGTTTTGTGATGAACTGCACGGCCTTTTCTAAGCCGTCCTGGCCATCATCCGGCAGCCAGGTGTATTTCACCGTCTTGCCGTCGTCGGTGTACCAGCGGCCGGAGCGATGGCCCTGGCCGACATAGGCGCGCAGACCCGCCCCGCCGGCCATCCTGACCGTATCCTCGCCATAGCCGCCGATCTCCATGATCGTGGTCGTGCCGGTGCGGATCAGCTCCGGGACCGAGAACGCGATGCAGGCGCGGCGCATGTCGTCGGTGATCGACACGTCGCGCGCGATCAGGAACTCGAACAGACCCGAGAGATAGAAGGAGCGCGGCCCGCGATCCTCGACATAGCTCTTGTCGAGCGGGGATTCGGTCAGATGGGCGTGGGTGTTGATGAAACCCGGCGTGACGATCTTCTCCGGCGCATCGACGACCTCGTCGACCTCTCCCTCGAAACTCTTGCCGACATGGATGATCCTGTCGTTCTCCCAGACGACGACGCCGTCGCGGAGATGGCGATGGCCTCCGTTCTGAAAAGCGATGATGTGGCCAGCCTTGATCATTCTGCGCATGCGTCGTCCCTCCCGATGCCGAGCCATGGGCCCTGCCGGTTCAGTATCGCATTGGACAATCATCATCAATAATGATTAAGAGTTCTCGGCCCAGTGGAGAACGCATGATGCCGGCAGATGCCACCCGGATTCTGATGGAGCTGCGCGAAACCGGCCGGACCATGCAGCCGATTGCCGATATTCCCTATGAGACCGGCTATACGGTCCAGCGCGAGGTTGCCGAGGCCCTTGGCCAAACGTCGGCGGCTGGAAGGTGGCGATCGGCCCCGGCGGCGTGCCGATCGGTGCGCCGCTTCTGGCTTCGACCATCCATGGCGACGGCGTCTGTCTCGGTCTTCCGGCCGGTGACTTCATCAAGATCGAGACCGAGCTCGCGCTCCGCCTGGCCAGCGACCTTCCGCCGCGGGCCGTTCCCTACACACGCGGGGACATCGTGGCGGCGATCGCGTCCGCAAGTTCGGCCTTCGAGATCGTCATTCCGCGTGCCGGCGAGCCGCCCGAGATCCCCTTTGGTTTCTATCTTGCCGATTATCTCGGCAACGGCGCGACGGTCCTCGGCCCGCCCGCCGCCTGGACACCTCCGCCGCAAGGATGCAGGGCCCAGCTCTGGCTCGACGAGGCTTTCGCCGCGACGGGAGAACACCCGCAGATCGACCCGCTGGCTTCACTCCTCGCTTATGCCAACTGCCAGCCGGACCAGATGGGAGGTCTGCGGGCAGGGCAAATCGTGATGACCGGTTCGATCACGAAGCCGCTCCTGCTTGGAAAGGCCAGATCGGCACGCGGACAAGTCGGCGAGCTAAGTCCGGTGAACTTTTTTCGACCAGAGTTGCGCTCAACGAGCTGAGCTCGTGGGAAGATTTGAGCGGCGTGTGCCTCGGCGACTGGCGGAGTAGGAGCGCCTCTGACCGTCTCGCGCCACAACCGGACATTGGGAGCTCGCTCAAATCCGGACACTCCTCGTTGCGCCAGTGCCAGCTGGCGCCCCAAGCGGACGTGACAGTCCGGTTCTGCGCACTCAGCAAGCATCGGCTAAAAATCCGATATTCGGTCAACCTTCTTGGTCAGCTTTCCTGCGACTCGATAGCGTTGTCCGGAGGTTGGATTGGCGCCGGCGAGAGAACGCAATCAGAGGCATGCCAGATGGTCCACGGAACCGAGGGCGAGCCATCGCCTTAGAGTGCTTGACGCAGCGGTCCACAAGCCGGGCGTTCAGCTCCCTGTAGCTTGCGAAGCGCGGCGTCGGCGCGAAGCAGCGCTCGCACACGTTGCCCGCCTGGTTCTCACCCGCGTCATCCTCAGCCTCGCCGCGCCACAGCAAAGCGGCGCAGCGCAGATGATCCCCGGAAACGGTTCCCTATTGGACGCCGATCACCGGAATTGGCGGAGACTCATTGCACCCCGATTTCTTCGCTGGCCTACCCCGCCGCCCCAAGCCTCAAAGCCGCGGCCGGAGGACGATGCTTACAAACCTGCGGCCAGCGGCCATAAACTCGCCCTTAACCTCGATCGGTCATTTCGTCGGACTAGTTAGTGGCTTCGCGCGGGCTGTACCTGCTGCGGCGCGAGGGTGGCAAACCATGCGGCTGATCGTCGGCACAATCATCGTCTTCGTCTGCGTCTTCGGCAGCTACGCGGCGATGGGCGGCCACCTCGAGGTCCTTTGGCAGCCGTTCGAGTTTGTTATCATCCTCGGCGCAGCGATCGGTGCCTTCGTCATCGGCAACCCCGCGCCGGTGCTCAAGGCCGTGCCCGCCATGCTCGGCACGCTCATGAAGGGCCCCAAGTACAAGCAGGAATGCTATGTCGAACTGCTGGGGATGCAGTATTCGTTGTATAAGCTTGTGAAGCAGAAGGGCATGCTCGCGGTCGAGCAGCACATAGAAAATCCGAGCGAGTCGACGCTGTTCAACGCCTTCCCGACTTTTGCAGCGAACCATCATGCGGTCGAGTTCGTCTGCGACTACATGCGCATGTTGACGATGGGCGCCAACAACGTCCACGAGATGGATGCTCTCATGGACGAGGAACTGGAGACGCACCATCAGGAGCAGGAGCGTGTCGTTGCGGCCATGCAGTCGCTCGCCGACGGAACACCGGCGCTCGGCATCGTCGCCGCCGTGCTCGGCGTGATCAAGACGATGGGGGCGATCACCGAGCCGCCGGAGGTGCTGGGACATCTGATCGGCGGCGCGCTCGTAGGCACCTTCTTCGGCGTCTTCGTCGCCTACGGCTTCTTCGGGCCCATGGCGCAGTCGCTCAAGGGCATCTATGAAGCGGAATCCAAATACTACCTTTCACTCAAGGCGGGTCTCCTCGCCCATATCAGCGGCCAGCCGCCGGTGATGGCGGTAGAATTTGCCCGCAAGGCTCTGATGAGCGACGTCCGCCCGACCTTCAGCGAAGTGGAAGCGGCAACCGCCGGTCTGCCCGCCTAGATCTGACCCAATCTCCAGCAGGCCCTCGATGACCAAGCCCACCCAGCCGATTATCGTCAAGAAGGTCAAGAAGGCCGCTCATGCGCACCACGGCGGGGCCTGGAAGATCGCCTATGCGGACTTCGTGACCGCCATGATGGCGTTCTTTCTGCTGATGTGGCTGATCAGCATGACGACGCAGGAGCAGAAGATCGGCCTGGCGGAATACTTCGCGCCGGCGGCTCCAAGTCTTACAACCAGTGGCGCTGGCGGTGTCATGATGGGCACCGCCCTGGACAAGTCAGGCAGCAGGCCGTCGGCGCCCCGCGACGCGGCGAGGGGCACTAACGGGCAGGAGGACAAGGCGCGCCCACCCAGCTCGGGCCGCAGCGACCGCGAGGTCAGCCGCCCGGCCGCCGGCGTTGAGGCCAACTACAGCGCCATAGCCAGCCTCCGGCAGGCGCTCCAGAAAATGCCCGAAATTTCCGAGCTGTCGCGCAACATCGTGATCGAGCCGACCAAGGAGGGGTTGAACGTTTCCCTCGTGGACGAGTACGGCCGCTCCATGTTCCCCGAGGGCTCGGTCCAGCCCTACGACCGCACCCGTCTCGTGCTGGAAGCGCTCGCGCCCACCCTGCGCCGGCTGCCCAACCAACTGTCTGTCGCCGGCCACACGGCCGCCGCGCGCCCGGGCTCGGTGCAGGCCGCCGATTCCTGGAGCCTCACCGCCGGGCGCGCGCTCGCCGTGCGCGAGATCCTGTCGGGTGCCGGGCTCCCCAGCAACCGCTTCGCTTCCGTGGTGGGACACGCCGACACCGAGCCGCTCTTCGTCGATGACCCCTACAACCCGTCGAACCGACGGGTGACGATCACGCTGCTCAATGCGGAGCCGCCGCTGCCCCCGGGCGCCTTGCCCTGACGACAAGGCGCTTCGGCCACCTCAGACTCCGCTTGAGATTGAGCTCAGTGGCTGACACGTAAGAGGCTGACCATTGCGACGTGGATCATCGGCTCGGAGACGTCGATGCGCTGCGCGAAGTTACGGACCGGGCGCCGCGAGCAGTCATCTACGCAGGGGTCCGTCCTACGACCTATGGCGTCGGTGGGACCCTCGAAGCCTTTCCGGTTCGTAAGCGCTCGGCTTAGATCCAGGAGCGGAAGGTCCATGCCTATAGGCGCCCGCCTTCCCCTCTTAAGCCCGAGGAGGCGTTGCCCAGCGGCGCGGCGAGGCCCGGCTCGGCCGTGCGCGCTTGGGACTTCAACGACAGGCCGATACAGTGCCGATAATTGAAGATTATCGGGAAAAACGACCAGGTCCTTAACACGGTAATCTGCGGCTGCCCGCTCGACCATGATGTCCGCCGCCATCCTGTACTCGCTCGTCATCCTCGATGTGCGGCTGAAGCCGAAAAGGTTGAGGTCGGCGTTTTCATGGTGATGGTCGGATTGGGCAAAAAGCCTGTCCCCTGCCTTCGGCCAGCGGATGACCGAATTGCCGCCAGATTCTTCTTCGTCGGCTATTGCCTAGCCTCAGAGCGCCCGCGCTTGCAGCAATTCCCCGCTAGCGCGCGAACGCCTTATCATTGGTTCCGCCTGCGCAGCTACCGACCTCAATAGCGCGCCACTAAACCGACATTCCGAGCGCGAGCTAATGGGCCAGTTTTGGCGGTTCAAGAGTATCTCAGCCAGCCCGCCGGAAAGCGGACGCTCTAGGCGTCCGCAATGGGCCGGAACCGCCCTGCTCCGCTCAGGTCGAAATGCGCCGATTGTGTTGAAAAAGTCCGGCTAGCGCCAAATTCGTTTGAGATCGGCGCTCGACGGAGAGGAATTTTCTTCACGATTCAGGAAAATGCCCTTCGCGTCCAAACATCGCTTCAGCGTAGAGGTGAAATTTCTACTCTTCGGCCGGGTAAACCGGCGCGAAGTATTGCAGCCGACTTTTTCAACATAATCCACCCGCTCCGGACATCGAGTTACTGCCTCGAAGCGGACGTTTGGCGCATCATCGGCCGGCCGCGCGAGTTCGGTTTCACAGCTTCGGGTCCAAAGCGTCCCGCAGCCCGTCGCCTATGAAGTTGAACGAAGTTACCGCGAGCGTTATGGCGGCGCCGGGGATGATCGCGAGCCAGGGCGCGCTGGTGAGGTAGCTCTGGGCGCTTTCGAGCATGTTGCCCCAGCTCGGCGTTGGCGGCTGGATGCCGAAGCCGAGGAAAGAGATATAGCTCTCGGCGAGGATGGCATGTGCCACGTTGAGTGTCGCCGCGACGACGATGGGCGCCACAGCATTCGGCAACAACTCGCGCAGCATGATGCGTCGGCTGCTGGCGCCGAAGGAGATGGCCGCCTGGGCGAATTCGCGGGTTTTGAGGGAGCGGATCTGGGCCTCGACCACCCGCGCGACCTCCATCCAGGACGTCATCGCGATCAGAAGCACGATCGACGGCACCGAAGGCGAGACCAGCGCTGAAATGGCCAGTAGCAGGAAGATCGACGGAAAGCAGAGCATCGCGTCCACGAAGCGCATAAGCGCGGCGCCGAGAGYCCCCTCGTAGAAGCCTGCGACCATCCCGACGGCGATGCCGATGCCCATGGCGATCAGCATGGCGGAGAAGCCGACTGCAAGCGAGATACGGCCCGCCATCAGAAGACGGGCGAGGATATCGCGGCCGAGCGGATCGGTCCCGAGAAGGTGCGGGCCGGAGAAGGGCGCGGCAAAGCGGGAGCGAATATCGATGAAAGTATCCGTATAAGGCAGCAGCATCGGCCCGAATACACAGGCGAGTGTCAGCAGCACGATGCTGCAGCTGCCGAAGACCGCAAGCTTGTGGCGGCGAAATCGCCGGAACCCTGGGCTGTTCCAGAACCCTGGAGCCGGTCCGATCGAAACCCCGCTCATGAATGGCGCATCGCTCATCAGCGACTCCCGGAAATGCGGGGGTCGGCTACCCCGTAGAGCAGGTCGGCTATCAAGGAACCCAGCAGGACGAGGACGGCCGAGAACATCAGGATGCCCATCACGACGGGATAGTCGCGATAGCTGATTGAATCGAGGAACAGGCGGCCCATCCCTGGCCAGGTGAAGACGGTTTCCGTCACGAGGGCGCCCGAGAGCAGCGTGGGAACGTGCAGGCCGGTGATGGTGATCATCGGCAAGAGCGCGTTGCGGAGCGCATGCCGAAGCAGGATCTGGCGCTCGGGGACGCCTTTCGCACGAGCCGTGCGGATGTAGTCCTGGTTGACGACGTCCAGCATCGAGGAGCGCATGTACCGGCTCCAGACCGCGGTCGAAACCAGGGCCAGCACGATGCAGGGCCCGATCAAGTGATGTAGCTGGTTGAGCAGGGAGCCGTCACCGACCGTGTAGCGGTTGCCGGCCGGCAGCCAGCCGAGCCCGACGGAAAAGACGTAGATCACGACGAGGCCGAACCAGAAGGTCGGGATCGAAAGAGCCACCATCGCACCGACGGTCGCCAGCGCATCGAAAAGCGAATAGCGCTTGATGGCTCCGAGGATGCCGACCCAGGCGCCGATCGCCATGGCGATCAGCGTGGAGGTCAGCATCAGTTCGAGCGTGGCTCCCAGATGCGACGCGATGACGTGAATCACCGGCTGCTGATCGCGGTAGGAGCGGCCCCAATCGCCGCTCAGCATGCGCCAGAGCCACTCGACATACTGGATCGGCAGCGGGCGGTTCAGGCCGAGCTGTTCCGCTATCCGGTCCAGATCGGCCTGGGTCATATCGCCGCCCGCAGCGAACTGCGAAAGCGGGCCGCCTGGTGCCAGATGCAGGATCGCGAAACCGATCATCGAGACGATGAGCAGCAGCAACAGCGACTGGCCCAGTCGGCGGATAAGGAACCCGATCAAGACATCGCTCTCCCGATCTTCTTCATGAAGTCACGTCGGACCGGCTTACTTCGCCCAGTACCAGCTGCCCATGTTCCAGGCATTCTGGCGCTGGTTGATGTTGGGGCGGTATCCGACGAGCCCTTCCTTGACGCCTTCGATCGGGGCGTACTGGAAAATCGGAAGGATCGGCAGCTCCTCGCGGACAATCTCCTGCAGCTTGAAATAGATCGCCTTGCGCTTTTCCTGGTCGAAGATTTCCTGGCCCTGTTTCATCAGGGCGTCTGCCTCCGAGTTTTCCCACTGCATGTAGTTGCCCCCGCTGCCGCCCTTCACCGGGATCGCATCGGAGGCGAAGCGTGAGGCCGGGTCGGGATCGACGCCCGTGCGGAAAGTGGTCCCGACCAACAGGGACTGGAATTTCGAGCGAACGTAGAACTCGCCCCAGATAACGGCCGCCGGCATATTGTTGATCGTCATCTTCGCGCCGATCTGCTGCCAGTCCTGTTGCAGCAGCTGCTGGCACTGCTCGCGCAGCTGGTTGCCGGTCGTGGTCGAGACCGCGAATTCTAGCGGAGTGCCGTTCTTGATGCGGACGCCTGAACCCGAGCGCTTCCAACCGGCATCGTCGAGCAGCTTGTTGGCCCGATCCAAGTCACGCTTCTGAGCCGGCAGGTTGGGATTGAACGCCCAGGATTCCCGCGGCGCGAAGGACTCGGTCGGTTTCGGAACGCCGTAATAAATCGCGTCGATGATGGCCTGCTTATCCATTGCCGCGTAGAGCGCGTGACGCACCGCTTTCTCGGCGAAGGCCTTGTTGCCGAGGTTCGGCATGATGATCTCGAGGTTGCCGCTCGGCGCAACCGCAACCTTTCGCCCCGGCAGCTTGATCGCTTCCTGATAGAAATTGGCGGGAATGCCCGAGATGATGACGAGGTCGACTTGCCCAGTGCGGAATTGGGCGTACAGCGCCGTCATGTCCGGCACGTATTTGAGGACGGCCTTTTCGAGATAGGGGCCGTCGCCGTGATAGTTCTCATTCGCGACGAGCGTGATGTTGTCGCCCGGCTGACGTGTACCCCAGCGGAAAGGGCCTGTTCCAACGGGAGCGTTGTTGAACGGCGCTGTGTTCGGGTCCCCCGCCTTCCCAAGAATATGCTTCGGCACGATGTGGGTGTTGGCCAGCATCGCCAGATAGGGCGCATAGGCCTTCTCCATCCGCCAGCTGATCTCGTGCGGTCCCTTGACTACGATGTCTTTGACGAAGGCGTGGCCGACTCGTGTGCGTGCCTTGAAGCCGGCAGTGTTGATCAGTTCCAGCGAGTACTTGACGTCTTCCGCCGTAAACGGCGTGCCATCATGCCATTTGACGTCGTTGCGCAGCTTCACTGTCCAGGAGAGGCCGCCCTCCGCGATGCCGCCATTGGCTTCGCTGGGGACCTCGACCGCGAGGTCGGGCTTCAGGCTGCCATCGGGCTCCGCGACCCACAGCGAGTTGAAGACGCTCGTCCAGACGACCTCGTCGACTTCAACGCCAGGCATCAGCGGATTGAACGCGACCGGCTCTTGAGAAAGACCAACGACGACCACGCCTTTTGGCTTGGTGGGAGGCGGCGGATTGGGCTTGCCTGCAGACTGAGCATGAGCGCCGAAGTTTGTGGCGGCGGCCAGAGCCCCCGCACCGAGCCCGAATAGATCACGGCGATTGAGGTCGAACGGCCATCCGGCGCGGTTACTCGTCATGTTTGTATCTCCCTTCCCAAGCGCCCCGCGGCCGCTTTCGGCCATTGATCAAACATCAGAATATTGAAACTATTAGCGAGAGTTGCCGTACGCGTGGTTCACTTTGGCCGAAAATTTTCATCATAGCCGGCTGCCGTCAAGCTGAATTTGGGCGCTAACGTTGACTTATCGGGCGTCAAAACCTTTTAACTATCTGATATTGAATATCTTTCTCCGCAAAACTTCATATTTTCAGTATAATGGTTGCATCCGCTCACTCCTCATCATATCGTTCACTGAACTTACCCAGCCGCGAGCCCCCATGTCGGACACCACTCAGACTGCCGAAAGCCTCGAACCCGAGACCGAAGAGCAGTTGGAGAATCAAAGGATCGGCCGACGCCTTCGCGCTCTGCGCACCGAGCGCGGCATGACCATTCTTGAGATGGCGGCGAAGGCTGGAGTGTCGGCCGGCAGCATCAGCCAGATCGAGCGCGGCGCGACAAACCCCTCGATCAGCACCCTGCAGAAGCTGCGCGCTGCGCTCGGTGTGACGCTGTGGTCTTTCCTAGAGAGCGAGGCGGAAGCTCCGCGCGAGAACCCATACGTTCGACGCCCTGGCGAGCGACCCAAGATCGTTGTTGGCGGCAGCCATTTCACCAAAGAGCTGCTTTCTCCCCGCGACAACAATCAGCTCCGCTTCATGATCCTCACGGTGCCGCCAGGTGCCCAAAGCATGGATGTGCTTACTGGGCCGGGCGACAAGGCGGGCTACGTGACGTCGGGCAATGTTGATCTGACAGTGGGAGAAGAGGTCTTTCAGCTCGCGGAAGGCGACAGCTTCCAGTTTCCGAGCACGATCCCGCATTACCTCACCAACCGCTCTGACGGTGAGGCTAGGCTGATCTGGATCATCAACATCCGGGAATCGCACCTCTAGGGCGATAGCGTCGGGCCGCGTGAGGCTGCCCATTCTTCTAAACTGTCACGAGGAATCATGATTACGCGTCACGAAGTCACCGGCCGCCTCAGCAAGGTGCTGGTTGCGAACGGGTTCGCTTTCCTGTCCGGCCTGACCGCCAAGGACCGCAGCGGCGGCGTCAAGGAGCAGACCGCAGACATCCTCGCCCAGATCGACAATTACCTGGCGATGGCCGGCACCGACAAAACGCGCATTGTTGTCGGGAACATCTGGCTGAAGGACGTGAGCACCTTCAACGAAATGAACCAGGCCTGGGAAGCCTGGGTCGACCCCAAGCAGCCCCCGGCTCGCGCCACGGTGGAGTCGAAGTTGGCTGCCGACGACATCCTCGTCGAGATCCAGGTTCAGGCGCTGGTCTGAGCCCGATAGCCCTCCGCCCTCCTGCGCGGCGGAGGGCATCGATCTTCCGTTTCGTTTCACCTCGCCAGCCCGGTGCACAGCCATGTCGCAGCCATCCGTTTATCCATCGGTTTGCCCCGGTGATCCTTCCTGGTGGTTCAGCGATGCGCTTCGCGCCGAGGCCGGCGAAAACCCCTCTCCTTCGCTCTCCGGCCAGATCACTGTCGACGTCGCGATCGTCGGCGGAGGATTCACCGGGCTCTGGACAGCTCTAGCTTTGCGCGAGCGCGCGCCTCAGCTCTCGATCGCCCTCGTCGAAGCCTCGCTATGCGGCTCCGGCGCGAGCGGCAAAAATGGCGGCAAGGTCCACGGATATTGGGCCTCGCTCGCTGGTATGGCTGCTAACATTGGTGCGGATGGCGCACTCGCCGTGGCGAGGGCAGGCACACGCGCTCAAGACGCCATTCGGGCTTTCGCGACGGCCCCCGGGCGGGACGTCTGGTGGCGCGAGTCCGGCAATGTCCGCGTTTCGGCAGCACCCGCTCAGGATGCTAAGATCCAGCTTTACGTCGAAACTGCAAAGCGCCTTGGCGTGCCGGACACTGCGCAGGCGCTGACGCCCGAGCAGGTCGCCGACTATTGTCGGTCGCCGGTGTTCCGCGGCGGCCTGTATCTGCCCGAAGGCGCGAATGTGCATCCGGCTCGTTTGGCGCGGGCACTCCGCAAAGCTGCTATTGAGGCGGGCGTCGCTGTTTACGAGAATTCCCCGATGACGGGGCTTGCCGCCGGCTCGCCGAACCAGATCTCAACGCCGGCCGGCGAAATCATCGCCCGTGAGGTCGTCCTCGCCACGAACATCGAATTGGCGAAACGTCCAGAAGTCAGCCCGCATGTCAGCGTGTTTTCGTCTTATGCGCTGATGACGGCCCCCGCACCCGACAAGCTTGCTGCGATGGGCTGGATCCGCGACCAGGGCCTCGCGGACCTGCGCATGTTCGTCCACTATTTTCGCAAGACAGTGGACGGCCGCATCCTCATGGGGTCCGGTTCCGGCCCAATCAGCTTTGGTGGAAACACAAAAAACCCGGCATTGACCACCGACCGCGCCTCGGCGGCGAGGGCCGAGAAAGGGCTGCGCAGGCTCCTGCCTGGTTTGTCTGATGTCCCCGTTGAAAAGATTTGGGGCGGCGGCATCGACGTTTCATCCGACCGGCTGCCCTTCTTCCGCACCGTGGCCGGGACACGCGTCCATTACGGAGCCGGCTACTCAGGCCACGGCGTCAACCCGACCTATATGGGAGGACAGTGCCTGGCATCGCTCGTTCTGGGCGTGAAGGATGAATGGTCGACGTTGCCGCTTTGCACACGCGATGTGCCGAAGTTGCCACCGGAACCCTTCCGCGCGGTCGGCGGCAGGCTAGTGCGATGGGGCATTATTGGATGCGAGGAGGCGGAGGAGAAAAGCGAGCGTGCCGGTCTCTTCATGCGGGGCGCAGCGGGGATCCCAAAGGCCTTTGGCTTGAGAATCGGAACGCGCTGACTGACATCCGCTTATGTTCGCAGGGTGGTACGAAACAAGGGTTGGAGCTGGCGGTTAGCTCCCGCCAGCATCTGAGCGCGAGTTCGCGCCTGCCAGTCCGAGTCACATCGTGACGCGCAGGCCGGAGGGTAGATATCCCAGTCTATTTCCGGCTAGCGCGAAGACAGCGACGCGCCAAAAGCTGACCTTGACTGACCACCCGCAAGCCGACATCCGCAGGCCAGATGCCGCGATCACAACTTCATCCTCAAGGCCGCCCATGGTGCGCGCCCCGTAGTTGCCGTCGCGCTGGAGCCAACGCGAACCCGACTACGTCCCCGAAGACATGATTGAACCTCATCAATGTCGTGCCGGGGTTGGCCGGTCGTGATATCTAGGGTTGCGGTAGCAGTCGGTTGTCGGTCTCTCGGGAGAGTACCATGGACGACACTCCCCACGCCGCTTCGCCCCTTGCGCCGCCGGCGGCACCGCGGGAGCTTCCCCCGCATGTCACCCTGATCCAGATGGCGACGGCCGCTTGGGTTTCGCGCCTGGTCTACGCAGCGGCGAAGCTCGACCTGGCCGACCACTTGGCCACCGGCCCTCGCAGAGGACCTGGCCGGCCCGCTCGGGCTCCACGCGCCCTCGCTCCATCGCTTCCTGCGCTGCCTCGCCAGCCTTGGCATGTTCGCAGAGCAGGTCGGCCAGCGCTTTGCCCTGACGGAGCTGGGGGAGGCGCTGAAGACGGGCGCGCCCGGTTCGGCGCGGGCCGCCATCCTCACCGTCGGCAGCCCCTGGTTCGCGGGGGCCTTCGACGAAATCGTCTATTCGCTGCAGACCGGCAGGACGGCGTTCGAGAAGGCGCAGGGCGCGCCGGTCTTCGACTATCTCGGCCTGCATCCGGACGATGCCTCGCTGTTCAGCGAGACGATGATCGGCTTCCATGGTCGGGAGCCGCCCGCTGTCGCAGAGGCCTATGACTTTTCGGCCTTCGGCACCGTCGTCGACGTAGGAGGCGCCAGCGGCAACCTGCTGGCGGCGATCCTGGCGCGGCACCCGGGGCCGCGCGGCATCCTGTTCGACCGGCCCCATGTGGTAGTCGACGCGCCGGCCTTGCTGGCGGAACGGCGCGTGCAAGCGCGCGTGGCGATCGAGGCAGGCGACTTCTTCGAGAAGGTTCCCTCCGGCGGCGACGCTTATGTGCTGTCCCACGTCATCCACGACTGGAGCGAGGAGCATTGCCTCACCATCCTCGGCCATGTCCGCAAGGCCATGCAGCCCGACGGGCGGCTGCTGCTGGTGGAGATGGTGCTGCCCGCCGGCGACACGCCCCATCCGGGCAAGGTGCTCGATATGGTGATGCTGGTGCTGCCCGGCGGCCAGGAGCGAACGGAGGAGGAATACCGCCAGCTCCTCGCCAAGGCCGGCTTCCGCCTGACGCGGGCTATCCCCACCAGTTCCGATGTGAGCGTCCTCGAAGCGATGCAGGAGGCGTAATCAGGGATGTGATTGATTAGTGAGCGCCTGAAGCTGCTGATTCTGGATAATATCGGCTGCGCGATTGCGGGCGCACGGCTGAAACCGATCCGGCTGCTTCTCGAGCATTTGCTGGAGATCAGCGGTCGAGGCGGCGCAAACGTTCTTGGCGACGACATATCGCTTCCGGCCTCCCATGCCGGCTATGCGAATTCATACGCAGCCTGTCTTCTGAGCTTCGACGACTTTCATGTTCACTTGGGACATCTCGGCACAGCAATTATCCCCGGTGCCTTGGCCGTCGCGCAAGAACTCGGGCTATCCGGGCGCGAGGTCGTCACGGCTTTAACAGCCGGTTATGAAATGGCATTGGGGTTGGGAGAAGCTATCCGTCCGACGCCGGCCAAGGCCGCGCAGGTGCAATCGCGCCAGCCAGCGCTCGGCAGATTGCGGAACTGGTCGGCACCCTCCAGCTGGGCGGTTACGTCGTCGCGAGCCAGCTCCCGGAAGACCGTCGAGCTTTGCGGCTGAGCCCTTCGATGGCGCTGCTTCAGGAAATCGGCCGCTCACCCTTGGCTTTTCTTGAAGCCTCCGAGCACTTGGATCCGGCTGCGTCGCCAATGGCTGCGACGTTTCGCTTGGACGCTGGCGGGATGGGCGATTGGCTGGGGGCGTCCTACGAGATGTTTCTGCAGGAGGACCTCTACTTCGTTCCCTTTTCCAACGTCGTCGAGCTCACAGGGTACGATTGCGGCTACCCTGTGCTGTCGGCCGTTCTTGCTGCGCACTATGCCGCGCTCGCCGGCGTCGCTGCGCCGGCGCCTCTCTCCTATGGCGGGCTGGCCGAGCGATTTCGAGTCTCACGACAGCACGTCGGCAATATCCTCGCGAGCGCGGAACGACGCGGCTATTTCAGCGTCGACCGTGGAGGTCGCAGCGTCACGATTTCGGCTGACTTTCTATCAGAGTTCGAGACTTGGGCGGCACGCCAGATGGGACATTCCCGCCTACTCGCCGAGCGCGTCTTCATCACGCTCCGCTGAATCGTTCGCTCGGCTGCCGCGTCCCACTCGTCACGCCAGCATGCGGACATTCGGCTCGCGAGCCCATTGCCGCGTGCGTGCCGGGGGCAGGAACGCCTTGGCGTCCTTGTCGAGCGCGACGATGCCGTCATCCTGCTCGACTCCGGCCTTGTCGAGAAGCGGCCTGGCCTCGCCACTGTATCCGATCGCCTTGAGATGCCCGTAGGCGTCCTTGGCGAAATCAATCGCCGCGCTTTCGTTCATTAATGCGGCGCAGCCGGCCTCGGAGAGAATGATGGCGACGGCGTCGAAGAGCACGGACGGCGAGCCAGCGAGCTGACCATCGGCCTTGAGCATCGCTCCGTCTTTAAGCTTCACGCCGCCGATCTTCGGCGCGACGAACTTGACGGCTCCGCCATCGCCTTCGACGGCGGCCTTGACGGCGGCGATCAGGGATCCGTCCGCCCCATCCGAGACCAATATGCCGACAGCCCGGCCCTTCAGGGTCTCAGGGTACTTGCCGACGATCCGGAGCGCCGGCGACGGCTCCATGTCGACCGGCGCTACCGTCGGCTTGGAAGCCTTCGGCAAAGGCATGGCGAGCCCGTCCGCCACGCGCTGCGCCAAGCTCTCGTCGACATTGATGAGGTTCGACATCACGCGGTTGCGGACATGCTCCAGCGTGACTTTCGACAGCTCGAAAACGAGAGCGCTGGCGAGATGAGCCTGCTCGATCTCGCTCTGCGAGCGAAAAAACAATCGTGCATGGCTGTAATGATCCGCGAAGCTCTCCGCGCGCAGTCGCACCTTGTGCTCTTCGAGCGGAATTGCAGCCGTCCGGAACCCGCCGACCGGATCCTCACGCGGACCGCCAGTCTCGCCTGCCTCGCTGAGGCTGTTGGGCTCGTAATTCGCCCGGCCGGTAAAGACCTGAGTCTGCATATGTCCGTCACGTTGGAGATTCTGGAAGGGGCAGCCCTTGGCCCGATTGATTGGGATCTGGTGGAAGTTCACCGTCCCGAGCCGGGAGAGCTGCGTGTCCTGATAGGAGAACAGGCGCCCCTGAAGAAGCGGGTCCTCCGAGACGTCGATCCCGGGCGGCATGTTGGTCGGCAGGAACGCCGCCTGCTCGGTCTCGGCGAAGAAATTGTCCGGGTTGCGGTTCAATACCATGCGGCCGATCATGCGGATCGGAACCAACTCCTCGGGGATCACCTTGGTCGCGTCGAGAATGTCGAAGGGCAGCGCGTCAGCTTCGTCCTGGCTGAGGAGTTGCACGCCGAATTCCCATTCCGGGAAATCGCCCTTGGCGATGGCTTCATGCAGATCGCGGCGATGGTAGTCGGGATCGGCGCCGGCGATCTTCACCGCCTCGTCCCAGCAGGTCGACTGCGTGCCGAGCTTGGGGCGCCAGTGGAACTTGACGAAGGTCGGCTCGTCCTTGTCGTTGAGCAGGCGGAAGGTGTTGACGCCGAAGCCCTCAATCATCCGCAGCGAGCGCGGGATAGCGCGGTCGGACATCGCCCACATGATCATATGGGTCGATTCTGGCATCAGGCCGACGAAGTCCCAGAAGGTGTCGTGCGCGCTGGCTGCCTGCGGATAGCCGCGATCGGCCTCCATCTTCACGGCATGGATCAGGTCGGGAAACTTGATCGCGTCCTGGATAAAGAAGACGGGAATGTTGTTGCCGACGAGATCCCAATTGCCTTCTTTGGTGTAGAACTTCACCGCGAAGCCGCGCACGTCGCGGGGCGTGTCGACGGAGCCAGCGCCACCGGCGACAGTCGAGAAGCGCGTGAAGACCTCAGTCCTGACCCCGACCTCGGTCAGCACCTTCGCGCGGGTGAATTCGCCGAGGGACTCCGTCAGTTCAAAAAAGCCGTGGGCGGCCGAACCGCGCGCATGGACAATGCGCTCCGGAATTCTCTCGTGATCGAAATGCTGGATCTTCTCGCGCAGAACGAAGTCTTCGAGCAGCGTCGGTCCGCGATTGCCTGCCCTCAACGAATTCTGGTTGTCGCTAACGGGGACACCGTGATTGGTGGTGATCCGCGTGTCGGGCGCACAGGCTGTCTGGTGCAGTTCGCCGCCATTGCCGATCGTGGCATTGGAATTGGAGGTGTCGTGGCGGGGAGAGCGGGCCATGGATCTTTCTCCTTCATGTGCTGACGCGTCAGCCGCCGATCCGCGTGCCGCCGATGTCGCGATCGTGTCGAGCGGCTCGAGGCGCAGCTGGATCGGTTCGGTGACGAGGGAGTGTCGATATCTCCGCACTCGCGGAGTGCTCACAGAACGAAGTGGAACGGTTCTGAGTTCCAGCGTCCGCTGGTAAGGGCCTTACTGTTCGACTGATGCCTGGCTTCGTCGAGAATGCCTCAGCGGCGGCTTCGATGCCGAAGTCGAACCATCTCTCCGACCCAATCGCGTTGCAAGTTCCGGGCGACAAACTGCGCGACATCGAAAGGGTCAGATGCGGAGCTGGGTGATTGTCAGACCCCTGAGGCTGTATCTGGCCAACGAGGCGGCGGGCGGCGGATTTGATGTCGAAGACGTGCTCGCGGAACTGGCCGGTATCGTTTCCCGGAGCCGGATCGCTTGTTGACCTCCTAGCGTCAGCATCGAAATTTGGGGAGCCGCTTAAGCATTAGACAATCCTCGGCTCGCGAGCGGTTTAGCACTGTTTGGCTTCTGCCGCGTCCGACCAGGCCCAGATTTCCTGCTCCCGGCCGACGCCCTTGGTGGCGGCGGTGGAGTTACATTCTTCGCCTCACGGGCACGAACATCTTGGTTCCAGCGGTGGAATCCATAACCGATGGCTCCTGCAGGAGAACGGGAGTCGGAATGCACGTGCCAGCAGCGTTAGCGGGACAGCGCGTTTCTCAGGGATGTCACCCCTTTCGACGTTCCGTGCGATCCAGGCTCCGGCCAGGCCCGAGAATGCGGCTCTGATCATTTCCGTTTCTCTGCCGCCCCTGGCGTGACGGGTACTTGCTCGGCCACAGGGTCGCTTGCGGGAAATGTATCCTTGAGCGCCCGTTCCAATTTCTGGTCGGGCGTCATTTCGCGCTCTTCTTTTCGTTGAGTTTTTTGCTCTTGCTTGAGGCTTTCGACCGCCGGGCTCTTCTCTTGCGCCATTTTAGCCTCCACACGTTGCCTATGCGCAGCGGAGGAGGAACGCCGAGAGCGGGTCTGCCGTTCCCCTCCACTTTCGCTCAAAGGCCGTGGCGATCTCTCGATGACATCGAGGACATCGGCGGATGCGCAATGCAATGGAATTCAAAGGCGCCGCCATCGCTGGCGCACGCCGTTGCAAACTCTCTCGGAACGGTGGAGCAGGCCGGCAAGATGCCACAATGTAAGAAGTCGCCTTCGCTCGCGTTCACGATCTCATTTGACCCGCGTCCATGCCTCATCGGAGGCCGCCTGGGCGCGCGCGAGATCTGCCGGTGATGTGGCGATGACAATGGCACGGAGCCCAGCCTGGAGAGGCTGCCCCATGCGCGCACCGTCATGAGAGACCCCGCGAGCTCCGCTGACGGGGCCGATTGTAATAGAGAAGCGTTGGGTCTTTCTTCTGGATGACGAAGTGAGGCGATGGAGGGAGCGGGCGCGAGCGCGTCGTTGTGCTCATTGGTCCGCCATTTCGCTCGCAATTACGGTCGATCGGCGCATACCCTTTGTTGCCGGAGCAACGCTGCCGCGATCCAATCGTTTCCGTGGACCGCAAAAACGCCCGGCTCCAAGCGGAGCCGGGTTACGCAGGCGCAATCAATCAGAGCGTTGGATCGACCCGTAGGTTCTCGTCGCGATGCTCTCCGCCGAGCGTCGCCGCCCAGGCCGCGGCTGCAGCCCCCACCAGGAGCGCAGCCGCCGTGAGAAAAGCCGTGAGGACCGCAATCTTGCGCGCCCGCTCCGCCGCCTGCTTGGCGGTTTCTCTGGCCTGCGAGAGCCGGGCATAGGAATCGTCGATGCGCTTCTGCGCATCCTGCTCACTGATGCCGGATCGCGCGGCGAGCCGCGATGCGAGATAATCCCGGTCGCTCTGTTCGATCTTGTCGTTCTTGAGCGCGCTGACGAAAATCCGCGAGGCTTCGTCACGTTCCTGGGCCGTCGGCGGCTGACCGTTGGCGCGCATGACGTTGTCGAGCGTCATCGCGAGCGGATCGACATTCTGCGAGACTAGCGATGCCAGCCCGGAGCTGGCGCTGGCGACGCCGCTGGCCGCCGTCTTCGCCGCGCCGAACAGCGATGAGGTCGCGACCACGGTGATCAGAAGCGCACCGGTCGCCCAGACGAGTAGACCATGGGTCGCATCGCGCACCTTGCGCTCCTCGCCATTGGCATCAAAGTTCGGCTGGCGCATTCGCCCTGCGAGATAGCCGCCAGCCATCGTGGCCGAAGCCATGACCCAGAGCGCCCACAAAGCGCCTGCAATCGCCAGCGCCGTGGCACTGGAGCTCTTTTCGAAATCGACGGAGACCATCGACAGGCCAATCGCGGATCCGAAGACCGTCATGATGGTCGAGATGGCAGTCGCGATGACCGCGCCACCGAGGATCGGACCCCATTGCACATAGGAGCGGTTCTCCTTGTTGACGGTCACGGGGGCGACGACGACGTCCGTTCCAGACATGGACATGGCGATTTCCTATCGAAGACCGAGGAACGACAGGATGGCCATGATGACCACCACGAGACCGACGAGATAAATGATGCTGTCCATGAGCCCCTCCTGCTCGTGAGCGAAAGTGAGGGCGAAACGGCTGGCACTGCGGATAGGTTCCTGAACTGCTTACTCTGGATACTTCCTGGTCGTGCCAGCAACCTGTCGCCCTGCGCGTTATTGACGATGGGGCATCGCTAGGCTCGCAGTCTCTCATCGAGATCGGGGGGGGGAGCGTTATCTGATCGCCGTGCCCATGCTGTTCAGACGATCCTCTCGACCGTCGCTGAAGAGCGCCAGAGGGCGAGCCGCTGGCTGGAAATCCATGAAATCGCTTCTGCCGTGAGGAAGGCACCCGGCGGGAAGCAAAAGGGTGTCGCCCTCTGCTGGCTCTCAGCCTATTCGCGGGACAAGACACCGACTAATCTGCGCAGCGGCCCCGGCTTCCGCGAAAATCTATCGAATCTATAGGAGCAGAGGCTCCTTCATCGATGTCGTCGCGACGCTGCCGGATTGACGACCTCGCGCTTCCTGGGCGTCGCGGAGACTGCAACGCTGCGCGAGCCCTATAGCCTCGCCTCGCTCGAAGGCGCGCGGCGCAACCTTGTTGGTGCCGGCTAGGGTCTGCTGACTTGATGCGAAAACGCATAGTCATCCCGGGCTTGACCCGGGATCCATCGTAGAGCGCTACGTCCTTCGATGGATTCCGGGTCGGCGCCGCTGACACGGCTTGCCGGAATGACGACGCATTTCTGCGACAGTGAAGCACGCTCCTGCTTTCGAGTTTTCGATGCGGCTCAGGCCATCTCGGAGATGGGAGGCGCGAGTCCGGCTAGGGACAGGTCCATGACGGCATGGGTGCCGCGTCCGCCCGTATCCTCGTAGCGCAGTTCGGCGGCGAGGCTTTTGGCCATCGCACGCACGATCTTGCTGCCGAGGCCGGTGCCCTTGATCGTGCCCGTCCCGGTCCAGCCGATGCCGTCGTCGAGGACCTTCAGGGTTACCTTGTCTCCCTCGCTGGAAAGGATGACCCGCACTTCGCCGGTGCCGTTCGGGTAGGCGTATTTCAGCGCATTGGTGACGAGCTCCGTCGCGATCAGCCCGATCGAGATGGCCTTGTCGGTTTTCGCCAGGGCCGGCACCGCCTCGAAGCGGATCGTCGGCATTTGGCCGGAGCCGGTCAACGACTGCGCGAAATCCTCCATCAGGGAGCGAAGATAGCCGGCGAGATCCACGAAGCGGACATCGTCGGAGGTGTAGAGGCTGCGATGGAGGTTGCCGATCGCGGTGATGCGGGCCTGCGTCTCGGCGAGCGCCGCCTTGGCGCCGGGGTCCTTGAGGGAATTGGCCTGCATCCGGACGAGCGAGCCGACCAGCGACAGGCTGTTGGCGACCCGGTGATTGACCTCGGCCAGCAGCGTCACCGCCCGGTCGCGCGCGGCCCGCACTTCCTGTTCCGCCTGTTCGCGGGCGCGCGTCAACCGCGTCTTCACCACGGCATGTTCCAGCGCCGCCCGCAGCAGGATCTCGAAATCCTCGCCGACGGTCTTGACGACATAATCCATGGCACCGGCTTTCAAGGCGGTCACCGCGATCGACAGCTCCGAGGAAGCCGTCACGTAGATGACGGCGGGGGCGGCGGCATCGGCGGAAAGCGCCGAGAGGACATCGAGCCCGGATGCCGTTCCGAGATCATGATCGAGGATGATGACGTCGATCCCGCCCGCTTGTGCCCGGGAGAGGCCTGCCTCGTCGGTCGCGACGTGCTCGACGACATAGTTGTGGCGCGCAAGCATGCGCTGCACGAGGCGCCCCAGCGTGGCGTCGTCGTCGATATAGAGGACGTTGATCGGCCGGTTCGGCATCAGCGGCGGCCCCGCAAGCCGGTCATGGCGTTTCCGGAACCTGGATGACGGAGAAGAACAGCCCGAGCTGGCGGATCGCATTGGCGAAGCCGTCATAGTCCACGGGCTTGGTGATGTAGACGTTGGCGCCGAGGTCGTAGCAGCGCTGGATCTCGCGGCTATCATCGGTCGTGGTCAGCACGACGACCGGCGAGCGCTTGGTGTGGATGTTCCCCTTCACCTTTTCGAGGATGTCGACGCCGCCCATGTCAGGCAGGTTGAGATCGAGCAGGATAAGGAGTTGGCGGCCGGCGCTGACGGCGCCGGTGCCGTCGGCGCCGAAGAGATAGGCCAGCGCATCATTCCCAGTGCCGAAGGGAATGATTTCGTTGCTGACACCGGCGCGGCGGATGTTCTTTTCGATGAGGCGGGCATGGCCTTCATCGTCCTCGATCATGATGATCGAAACGGGCTTTCCATTGGTCACGCTTCGGCACTCCGTCTGTAGGCCGCAAGGTCGGGTGGCAGGGTCACGGTAAAAGTCGTGCCCTTTCCAAGTTCTGAGCGCACGGTAATGTCGCCGCCGAGATTGCGCACCAAGGTGCGGACATGGGCGAGGCCGATGCCTTCGCCCGCCGTGTTCTGTGTACCGGCCCGGCGGAACAGTTCGAAAATGCGCTCGTGGTCGCTCGCCGCGATGCCGCGGCCATTATCCTCGATCTCGATCTTCACCCAGCCGTGGCGCTCCCGCCGTGTCCGGACGGCTATCCGGATCGGCCGATCCGGCGCCCGGTACTTGATGGCATTGTCCAGGAGATTGCCCATGACCTGGTCGAGCGACAGCCGATCGCTGACGACGCGAGGGACGTGCGCGTCGATCTCGATCCCGCCGCCCTCCTCCGCGCTGGCCTGGTGATGGACCGCCGCTGCAGCGGTCTCGATGAGCGCGGTGAGATCGAGGCTCTCGGGCCGCAACTCGCGCCGGCCCTCTCGGGAGATCTTGAGGATCGCGTTGATGAGCCCGTCCATCTTGCGCGTCGACGAGCGGATGAAGCCGATCGCCTCGGCGACATCGACGCGCAGCGCTTCCTCGGCCGCAGCCTTCTGTTCCGGCGAGGCGACGGCTCCGGCGCCGACATAGGTGTCGATCGGCTTGAACATCGCCTCCAGCTCGCTGGTGAAGCCCATGATGTTTACCAGCGGCGCCCGAAGATCATGCGTCACGATATAGGCGAAGCGCTGAACCTCCTCATTCGCTTTGACGAGTGCATCGGTGCGCTGGCGTACGCGCTCCTCAAGTCCGATATTGAGCCCCTCGACCTCCCGGCGCGTCTCGACGAGCTCGCGCGTGTAGCTGATGATCGTCCAGCTCGCCGCCCCGGCCATTGCCAGAAGCAGGATTGCGCCGATGATCGTCGTCCAGCGCAGCCTGGCCGAGGCCGTGACCTGCGCGTCTATCGCTTCCCTGAGCTCCGTTTCCGAAATGGCGAGAATCGCGTTCAGGTCGGCTCGCAATTCATCCATGAGCCGCTTGCCGGCGCCGCTGCGGACTAGGTTCATCGTCGCCTCGGTATCGCCCTTGCGCGTCGTCTCGACCGTTGCGGCGAGCTCCGCCATCTTTTGGTCGAGTACGCGGTTGACGCGCTGCAGGATCGGGCCGATCTCGCGCAGCCGGGCCGCGGCCCGTTCAAGTCTGGCGCGCTGTTCCGGAAGCCTCGAGACCGCAGCGTTATAGGGAGCGAGATAGCTTTCATCGCGCGTCAGCAGATAGCCGCGCTGGCCGGTCTCCGCGTCCTGCACGAGCGACAGCAGATCAGCGGAAGAGCTGCGTACCGCGCGGGCCGCGGTCACCTCGCCGAAATAGCGTTCGCTGGCCGTCGTCAGCCAGAGCGACGTGGCCACGATGACGACCAGCACCGCGATGCCGACGGCCAAAAGCAGGGCGTTAGAGCGTTGGAAGAACGCCTGGGAGATAGGCATGCAGAGGACCGGTTGGTGGGATAAACCTCTTCTGCGCCAATCAAAGCTTCCCGAGCAACAGCAAAAGACATTGCTACGCGCTTGTCCCTGTGCAGGGCGGCGAAAGACTTATCCGCTGGATTGCCACGATGCGGCATTGGCTGAGTGCGGCTGCGCGCTGGGCCTACCTTCAACTTTTTCTGTTGGGATTTGACGACGGAAGGCCGTCCAAACGCAAATTGGCTACGTAGATCTCTGTCCCTTGCGCGTTCTGCACCGTGACCGAAAGCGACATATGATCGCCATTGGGCAGCTTTTCACGGTTCAAAGCAGCGAGCAGTTCCTTGGCTGCATTTCGCGCGCTTTGGTCATCGGGCAAATCCGTGCCCTCCTCGTCGATCTCGAGCTTCTCTCCGTCGCGCGTATGAAAGAAGTAGCTGGGCATGCCAGCCTAATGCCCTCGGGGCCCAACCTGTTCCTCAATCGCTCTCGATTTTCGCGGCGCCAGGCTGGAGATGCAGATAGTCCGGATCGAAGCCCGCCAAATGGCAGAGCCCCTTCCAGTCCAGAACCGTCAGGCGGTTGGCTCGAATCCGAACGAGTTTGGCCTCCCGGATTTCTCGAAGTTTCTTGTTCATGTGGACCGTGGACAGCCCCAATGCGTCGGCGATTTCGGGCTGCGTCAAAGGCAGGTTGCAGGTCACGCCATCGGACAGGCCAATCGCCGTCATCTTGGTGATGAACTCGCAGAACAAGTGGGCGATCCGACTGGGCGCCGAGCGGCGCCCAATGCCCACCATCCATTCGCGGTAAATCGAGGCTTCAATGAGCGTTTCTCGCCAGAACGCTTCGGAAATTCGGTAGGATGCCCTTGTGAGTGCGCGAACGGCATCGTGAGGAATCAAGCCAACCACTGCCGGCGTCAGGGCCCCCAGGCAATGATCCATGCGCTCGATGAGCAGCGAGTGGATATCTGGAATGTCGCCGGGAAGATGAAGCGACAGGATCTGTCGGGCGCCATCGCCCACGATCTTGTAGCGGCAAACGAGCCCTTCGGCGACCAAGCAGCACTGCTTCGTGATCTCTCCCTCGCGGACAATGTCCTGGCCGGCTTCGAACCGCTTCAGGGCGAGCGGCAAATCCAGCAGCTTCTCCCGCTCGGCAGGCGGCAGAGGAACATGGGTTTCGAGCTTGAGAACGAGACGCTCCAGATAAAGCTGCTTATCCATTCGTTCCCTGCCGTTCAGGTGGCGCGATGCCAGGACGTGTCATCCAGTTCCATGCGCACTTCAAATGCGATGCCAGCAGAACGCAACTATACCCCTTCGATGTCATCGCCACATGCCGCGCATCTTGGCCCTGACATCAACCTTCGGTCCTCCCGGCGAAGCCCGAGGGCGGTCTGGGGCTGAGATGGGCCGGGCCGTCCGCTCACACTGCCTGCGAAGCGCATTCGGATTGAAGCGGGTCCGGTTAGCGTAGACATGTCTGTCACCCGTTGCAGACTGTCCATGCGTGAAGACGGTATCGCCTGCGTGCCATTCTTCCCGCTCGGTGGTTTCTCGCCGCTTCAATCGACCGTTCTGTCGGACGCCGCCGCCACGCTTGGAGTGACGCCGATGCAAGACCGCACTGGCTTGGCTGCTGCGCCGGTCGGCCAACGTCCTTCTGATCCCCGGGACAACGTCACGCGGCGATCTGCGCGAGAATCTTGCCGCTGCACGTGTCGACCTGGATGATGCGRTTCTTGCCCGCCTAGAGTCGATCGCCGAATCCCTGTCGGCACCCAAAGCGTGAACAGCGGATTACTCGCGGTGACCTTCGCGTCAGGAAATCGTCGTGACGGGGGCGCGGGAATCCGACAGCGTGGAAGGGTCGGGCGGTCGCGGACGGCGACTGCTGTAGACTGTTTCCGACCCCGCGGGGGGCATTATAGTCGGGAAGCCCCGGGGAGGATGCGAACCGGCCGGGGGCATGGCCAGTTTATCTCAAACTGAACCGCCCGAAACCGGACGTTGTCAGTATCCGGAGAGGGCCAAAGTTGCGCGTTAGCCCGAAATCGCCTGCCCGCTCATTCGTCGTCGAAAGAGGTGTCCGCGCGATCAATTTGCTCAGCGTCTCCCGCGCTCTCGCCGACCGACAGTAGCGGCAGCAGATCCCCCTCCAGCAGCCTGTCCTTGCTAAGCAGTCCGGCATCCTCGAGCCGCTCGAAATCCGGCAGATCGCGCAGGGTCTCGAAACCGAACTGCGACAGGAACGCTGGCGTCGTCACATAGGTATAGGGCGCGCCGGGCTGTGGGCTGCGCGGTCCTGCGGCGATGAAGCCGAGCTTGCGCAGATGCCCGATCGTGTCGCGGCTGACCTCCTTACCAAAAACCTGGCCAAGCTCGGCGCGGGTGATCGGCTGGAAGTAACCGATGCACAGCAGCACCAGGCTCTCGGACTGCGACAAGGCCTTGTCGCAGCGCTCGCCAAGCCCGGTCGCCGTCCGGATCGCGACCGCGAATCCCTTCTTCGTCCGGTGCTGCCAGCCGCCGGCGACAGAAACGAGCTCGTAGGGTCGGCCGGCCAACTCATCGCGGATTCGCGGAT
>NZ_JBFRDZ010000024.1:0-51305 GCF_052114025.1 Allobosea sp. RAF48 | reverse complement strand
GTGGTCTGGATCGTCGCCACCGTGGCCGAGAGGCGGTCGACCGTCTCGTTGATCGCGCCCTTCAGATCGGCGAAGCGCCCGCGATAGGCCGTCTCGACCCGGTTGGTCAGGTCGCCACCCGCGATCGCCGACAGCGTCTGCGCAAACTCCGTCGTCGCAGAATCAACCACCACGTTGATCTCGTTGATGCCCTCGACGAGCTCCTTCAACGGACCCTCCATGCCGCCGACCTTGGCCTGGCCGGAGAAGTTGCCGTTCCGGGCGTCGGCGACGATGGTTGCGACCTCGCCGAGCAGCTTCTGGACATGGGCGGCCTGCTCGGCATCGGCCAGCATAGCGAATTCACGGTCACGCCGGTTCTGTTCGAGCGCCAGCGCGTTCTCTCGGTAGGTTTCGAGCGCGCCGCTGAGCGCGCCGATTTCATCCGGCGAGGGAGCCGGAGGAATAGCCTGCGTGAAATCGCCCTGCTGCATGCCGTCCAGGGCGGATTTCAGCGAGATGAGCGGACGCACGACGCGTCGCTGCACACCGCGCCAGCTCAGGACACAGATGACGAGAAGCGCTGCGAGCAGGGAACCGACAATGCCGAGTTTCACCCAGGCCTGATTGAGCTTCTCGCTCGTCCGCGTGCTCATATCGTCGAGCGACTGGGTTACGGCCGCCACGATCGGCTCGAAGGGGGCGTTGCACTGCTTCGTCCACTCGTCGGCCGCGATGACGGGGGCGGAGCCTTGGCCGAGCTTGCCGATCAGCTCATCCATCTTGCGGTTCGAGGCGTTGACGTCTGCCGTCATGACACCGATCTTCCGGGTGAGTTCGCTGCCCACGCCCGGCCGTGAAGCGAGCTGCTTCAAGGTATCCAGGGAAGCGTTCGAGACGCCGCGCAATTCCCCGAGGCGGCGCAGCTGCGCGGCATCGAGCGCCTTGCCCGAGCCGAAGGCGGGGCGCAGCAGCGAGCATTGCGTGCCGTAATTGGCGCGAACGTCCCATCCTGTGGATTTGAAACCCTGAAGATCGGCCAGGATGGGGTCGGCGAGGCGGGTGGCATTGGAGGTTTCGTCCGATGCCTTGACGATGGCCGTCTCGATGGCGCCGACGCTGTTGTACCAGGGCATGGTAGCAGCGAGGCTGCGCTGGGCCTTCGGCTTGCCGGCCTCGGCATAGAGGTCGGCCATCTTGGCGTCGGAGAGCTTCTGCTCCTGCTGGATGCCGGCGATCAGCCCCTTGCGGTTCGGCAGATCCGTGTCCTGCAGCTGCCTGATCGCCTCGGCGATGCGGACGCGGCTGGCCTCCTCGATCTGCTTCAGGCCAGGGGTCGGGTCATCAGCGACCTGAATGCTGGTCTGCGCCTGGCCGCGGGCGGAGCGGATCATGTTGCCGGCGAGGAGCAAGGCCTTGTCGGCCTCGACCAGCTCCGCCAGCTGCATATTGGTGCGCACCTCCGCGATGGACTGCTCCGCCATGTAGGTCAGCGCGCCGATGCCGGGCACGCACAGGCAGGCCATGGTGGCCACAAGGTAGTTCTGGATCGACGAGGGGAAGAATTTCACGGCGGGACTCGGGAAGCGACGTGCGGCTGGGAAGGCGGTTTACGCAGGCCGAAGAGACGCCTCGGCGCGAGCCGGCGCCTCTTCGCGCCCAGCTACCGCCAATTTGATTAAGATTGCGCTTAGCTTCCGCCGCTGTCTTGCCTTCCTCTTCGTCCGGCGTCACCTAAAGGCGATGCATCGCCGTCTCGTCTTCGAGGAACCGGTTTCGCACGCCGCCATCTGGAGCCGGCGGCTGGCGTGGTTTTCGCTCGCGGTGCTGCTCTTGTCGCTTCTGCTCGTGCGGCTCCGTGAGCCAAGCATCGAAGGGCTCGCGCCTGTCGCCGGTGCCTACATCTTCGTCTTTGCCGCGCTGGGGCTGGCGATCCTGGCCTTCATCCGCATCTGGCAGTCCGGTCATCGCGGGGTCGGCATGGCCGCCTGGGCGATGCTGCTGTCGCTGGTCCTGCTCGTTCCGCTCGGCTTTGTCGCAGTGAAGCTCGTGACGAAGCCTGCTCTGTCCGATGTCTCGACCGATATCGACGATCCGCCTGCCTTCAGCCGCTCGCAGGCTGCGATGACCGCGCGCGGGGGGCGCGTGCCGCCCGACGTGCCGTCCGTGCGCCGGCGCGTGCAGCGTCAGGCTTATCCCAAGGCGGTGCCGATCCTTCTGGAGGTTCCCGCCGAGAGCGCCTTCGATGTCGCGCGCCGTGCTGCGACCGGGCTCGGCTGGCAGGTGCTGGAAACCGTGCGACCGGGCGGGCGCAGCGGGGCGGGGCGGATCGAGGCGGTGGCGCGCGGGCGCATCCTGCATTTCTCGGAGGACATCACCATCCGGGTCAGGCCGCGTGTCGACGGCAGCCGCATCGACATCCGCTCGGCCTCGCGGCTGGGCAGCCACGATCTCGGCGCCAACGCGGCGCGCATCGCCGCCTTCGTCGACGAGGTCGAGCTGCTGATGGACAACCGCTAGCTCGCCGCGCGTCCCATCGCACGCGAAGTGGCGATCTAGCCTTTTAGCATCGGATTTCTCCGAAAAGTGGAAACCACTATTCTGTCCGATGCAGGCGGGACGCTCAGGCCAGGCGGTAGCGGCTGGTCAGGGCGGGAACGGCGTCGCTGGCCTGGACCGCGCCACGCAGCACCAGATCCTCGAGCTGCGCCAGCACCGAGAGCGCAGCCGCGCCATGCAGGGCCGGCGCCAGGCCCTGATAGATTACGGGCACCATCGCGGCGATCGTCTCGTCGCCTTGGCTCAGACGGTTGAGAACCGCCGCCTCGCGCTGCCGGCGATGATGGACGAGCCCGCGCAGGAATCGCTGCGGTTCGGTGACGGGGCCGCCATGGCCCGGCCAGTAGCGTGCATGCTCCAGGCCGCGCAGCTTTTCGATCGAGGCCATATAGGCGGCCATCGAGCCGTCCGGCGGGGCCACGATCGAGGTCGACCAGGCCATGACGTGGTCGCCCGAGAACAGCGTCGCTTCCTCAGCCAGCGTGAAGGCCAGATGATTGGCGGTGTGGCCGGGCGTTTCGACGGCGGCCAGGCTCCAGCCCGGCCCCGAAACCGTGTCGCCGTCCTGCATCAGCCATTCCGGCTCGTAACCCGTGTCGGCGGCGGCATCGAGGACGCGGCCTTCGCCGGGGCCGAGTTCTCGGGAGGGGCGATGCGGCCCGCAGCCGACCACGCGCGCGCCGGTCGCCGCCTTGAGGGCCGGCACGGCCGGTGAGTGGTCGCGATGGGTGTGCGTCACCACGATATGGCTCACCGTCTCGCCGCGAAGCGCGGTCAGCAGGCGTTCGACATGGACGGGATCATCGGGACCGGGATCGATGACCGCGACCGTGCCACGGCCGACGATGTAGGTGCAGGTGCCGGTGAAGGTCATCGGCCCGCCGTTGCCGGCAATGACGCGGCGCACCAGCGGTGACAGTGTCGCGACCTCACCGGCCGGCATCGTCGCGCTCCTGTCGAATTCGATGTCGTCCGCCATCTTGCCGTGCCTCGTCCGGGCCTGAGCCGATTTCGCCAGACCGGTTGCCCATTCCTGCAAAGCCTGCTCGCTTGTGAGGCCTAGCCGCATTTTCTATAGACGCAATAGCGGCCGCGGCGCGCGGTCTTTTCGGGAAAGGACGACAAGCCCATGGCCGATATGATCCCCATGCAAGCTCCGACGCTCGCCGGCACGCTCTTTCCCGCGGCGGGCAGCCGCACCGCCATGCTGCGCAATGTCGCGCTCGCCTTTGCCGGCAGCCTGCTCCTCGTTGCGGCGGCCAAGATCAAGGTGCCGTTCTGGCCGGTGCCGATGACACTGCAGACGCTGGCCGTGCTTGGCCTCGGCGCCGCCTATGGCGCGCGCCTCGGCGCCGCAACCATGGCGCTCTACATTGCGTACGGGCTGGCCGGGCTGCCTGTGTTCACCAATACGCCGCCGGTCGCCGCTGGCCCGCTCTATCTCGTCGGACCGACGGGCGGCTTCCTGATCGGCTTCGTCGTTGCGGCCGCGATCGCCGGCTGGGCTGCCCAGCGCGGCGCCTCGCTGCTGCGCCTCCTCGGCGGGCTGGTCCTGGCGGATGTTGCGCTCCTGGCCATCGGCTGCCTGTGGCTCGCCTTCGGTGCCCAGATGGCGGGCGGCGCGACGGGCGTCGGTTTCGCCAAGGCCTTTGCCTATGGCGTGCAGCCCTTCCTGCTCGGCGAAGCGCTGAAGGTCGCGCTCACGGCTTGCGTCGCCGGGGCGGGCTGGTCGCTGATCGGCCGGCGCGGCTGAGCCGGTCCTCCCCCGCTCGATAGGAACTCTCAAGACAAAGGCCGGGTCTGCACCCGGCCTTTTTGTTCGTCGGTGATTTGCGGCGCGGCCTAGCTCGTCGACTGGCCGCCACCACAGCTCTTGCCGTCATAGGGGCCGAAGAGCGGGGGGAAGTTCCCGCATTTGTCGCAGCCCGAGAGCGAGAGAGCGAGCCCAAGCAGGCCGGCGAGGAGGATGATGCGCTTCATGGCCCAACCGTTCGTTTCGATCCGGCGGGTAATCTAGAACGGGCCGGCGGTGTGCAACAATGGCCTCGACAGCCGAAGGTCGAGGTTCAGAGGCCGATATCCGCAAGCCAGCCCAGAATGCAGAACGCCGAGACGGCGATCAGGGTGATCATGGCTTTCGCGTCGTTGGGCCAGCGGTGCTGCATGCTTCGACTCCGTTACGGGAGCCGAAGCAATAGTCATACCATTTAACAGGGGGGTGACGGTTTCCCCGGTGCCTGGGAGCCCGGGGAAACCGCCGTCTCGACCGGCGAAGGCGATCTCGCCGGTCGACGTTCCGAAGTCAGGTCTCGCGGAAAGCCCGCGCCATGCTGTCCTTGAGCGGTTGCAGCAAGTACTCGAAGAAGGTCCGCTCGGCCGTCTGAATGTAGACATCAGCCGGCATGCCGGCCGTCGGCTGGAAGCCGGGAACGCTGGCGAGACTCCTGGCGTCGAGCCGGGCACGCACCACGTAGAGATCCGGCACGCCGGGGTAGGCGCGCTGCTTCTCGTCCGGCAGCGCGTCGGCGGAAATATAGATGACGCGGCCGCTGACCATCGGCGTCGTGCGCTGGTTCAGGGCGGTCAGCCGCACCGTGGCGAGCTGGCTGTGCTTGATCTTGTCGATGTCCTGGGGCCGGACACGCGCCTCGATGATGAGTTCGTCCTGCAGCGAGACGATCTCCATGATGTTCTTGCCGGCCTCGATGACGCCGCCGGGCGTGTGATAGCGCAGCTTGACGACCGTCCCCCTGACGGGAGCGGCGATTGTCGAGCGGTCGAGGATGCCCTTCACCGTATGGATGCGCTCGCGGACGTCGTTGAGGTCGGCGCTGATGTCCTGCAACTGGTCGGAGGCGAGCTTCTGGGCGTTCTTGCGCACGCCGTCGATCTGTTCGAGGGAGCGGGCGATCCGCTCGCGGGAATCGCCGATATCGCCGGTGATGCGCCCGGCTTCACCTGTCAGGCTGGCGGCCAGCCGCTGGAGCGAGAGCACTTCCGGCTTGCGGATGTAGCCGCGCTGCAGGAGCGCCTGCTTGCCTTCGAGCTCCTCCTTCAGCAATCGCGACTGCTGTTGGACGCCGGCAAGCTGCACCTTGCTGCCGGTGATCTTCTCCTCCAGCGCGTCGATGCTCTTCTGATGAGCGGCGATCTCGCTGGCCGTGTTGTTCTGCCGGGCTCTGAAAGCGATGAGCTGCGCCGCCATCAACGCGGCGATGTCGGGATCCTCGCGCTTTTCGGTCAGATGCTGGGGAAAGGAGAAGTCGCTGCGGCCGGCGACTTCCGCCCGGAGCCGCGTCTCGATCGCCTCCAGGCGAAAGAGCTTGAGCTCGTGGCGGCGCAACTCGGCGCGCGAGGAGGTGTCGTCGAGCTTGACCAGGGGCTGGCCGCTTTCGACCACATCGCCCTCATGGACGAGGATTTCCCGGATCACCCCGCCTTCGAGATGCTGGATCGTCTTGTTCTGGCCGGTGGTGACGAACACGCCGGTCGCGATGACCGCGCCTGCGATCGGGGCGGTGTTGCCCCAGACACCGAAGCCCATGACCGTCGCGGCGACGATGACGACGCCGCTCAAGGTGGCCATGCGCGTGCTGCGCGGCACGTCCGCATACCAGGGCTGCGAGATCAATTGACTAGCCATTTGCCCCTCCGTCTCCCCGACCCGTGCAGCGACAGCGGTCGCCCGTTCCCGTCAGTGCGGCTTCGGCGTACCGCCGTCGATGCTGCGCCGCCCGACGATCATCGGCAGGATGTCGTCGCGTGCTCCGATCGCCTGCACGGCGCCGTCCTTGATCATCATGATCTTGTCGACGCTGCGCAGCAGGGCAGGGCGCTGCGTGATCGCCACCACCGTCATGCCGCGCGCCTTTGCCCGCTCGAAGGCGCGCGCGAGCGCCACCTCGCCCAGCACGTCGAGATTGGAGTTCGGCTCGTCGAGCACGACGAGGCGCGGATTGCCGAAGAAGGCACGCGCCAGACCGAGCCGCTGCTTCTGCCCGCCGGAGAGCGGCGCGCCATCGATGCCGATCTGCGTCTCGTAGCCATGGGCGAATTGCGCGACCATCTCGTGGATATCGGCGATTTCGGCGGCCTCGAAGACATCGGTGTCGGAAGCGTCCTCGCGCATGCGGGCGATGTTGGCCTTGATGGAGGCCGGGAAGAGCTGAACATCCTGCGGCAGGTAGCCGACATTCTCGCCGAACTGGCGGGGATCCCAGTTGCGCTGTTCCATCCTGTCGAGCCGGACCGTACCGGCGGTCGGCACGATCGAGCCGACGAGCATGCGCGCCAGGGTCGACTTGCCGCAGCCGGAGGCCCCGACGATGGCCAGCGAATCCCCGGGTTCGAGGCTGAAGCTGATGCCGTTGAGGATGACCTTCTTGGTCGGCGGCGGCACGTAGAGGATGCGCTCGACATCGAGGCGGCCCTTGGGATTGGGCAGCTTCAGGCGGTCGAGATTGAGCGGGGAGGCCTGCAGCAGCGCTTTGACGCGCTGGAAGGCGGCGCGTGCATGGATGAAGCTGCGCCAGCCTTCGATCGTGCCTTCGAGCGGCGCCAGCGCACGGCCGGCGACCACGGAGGAGGCGACCACCATGCCGCCCGTCAGCTGGCCTTCGAGCGAGAGCATCGCCCCCCAACCCAGCATCGCCACCTGCGTCCCGAGGCGAAAGAACTTGGAAGCGCCGGTCATCACGATGTTACGGTCCTGGGCGCTGACCTGAGCCTTCAGGGATTCCGCCGTTTCGCGGCCCCACATCACGACGCCCTCGGGGATCATGCCCATGGCGTTGATGACCTGCGCGTTGCGGGACATCGCCTCCGATTGCAGGTTCGCCCTGGTCGAAAAGGCGCTCGACCGCGCGAAGGGGGCTGCCGTGAACTGCTGGTTGAGATAGGCGATCACGAACAGGACGAACGCCGCAACGGTGACGATGTATCCGAGATGCGGGTGGATCAGAAAGACCGCCAGCAGATAGATCGGCGCCGTCGGCGCATCGAGCATGGTCAGGATGACCGGACCGGTCACGAAGCTGCGGATCTGCTGGAGATCGGCGAGCGTCTGAAATTCGCGGTTCGAGCCTGTCTGGGCCGCCTTGGCGGCTGCGGCGAGCACCGGGCCGCCGAGCCGGCTTTCGACATCGACCGCCACGCGCATCAGGATGAAGCGTCGGACCATGTCGAGCAGCACATGCGCCCCGATCGCCAGCATGACGATGATCGAGAGCATCATGAGCGTGTCGAGGCTGCGACTCGTCAGCACGCGGTCCGACATCTGGAAGAGATAGATCGGCACGGCGAGCACCAGCGTGTTCACCACGATCGAGAACACTGCCACGATCATCATGTTGCGCCGTGCGCCGGCGAGGCCCGCGCCGAGAACCTGCTTGAAGTCGCGATCGCCGAGGCGCTGCTCGATCGGCGTTCCGCCACCCGGGCCTCCTCCTCCGCGGCCCCCTCCACCGCCGCCCCGGCCCCTGCCGCCGTCAGAGGCCTTCCTCGGGGCCTCCGAGTCGGTCCTGGAGCGCAGCGGGACCGGCTCGGGCGCCGGCTGGCCGTCGCCGCGCGCATCCGCGCGGACATCCGCTTCCCTGCGAGGCGGCGGCGCCTCGATCCTCGGTGAAGCGGCCGGGCTGTTGGTGTTGGCGGTGTGGTCGACCGCGATAGCCGACAGCCCGATCGTCGGCGGCAGACCGACCACTCGCATCGGCTTGGCGGCGGCCGAAGGCAGTGCCGCGGACGTTGCTTCGCACTTCTCGGTCATGCCCCTTCCCCGTCTCGTCTTCTTGCTTTCAGACCATGATGTTCGACGTCAGATGATCGTGCTGGGCCGGGTCCGGTGGAGGCGCATGTCGGCAATGCGGCTCAGGCTGCTGCGTGGCGTGCTCGGCGAAGGCCACGAGTTCCGGAACGAGCGTGCTGGTGTCGTGGACCTTCACCGTGTCACTGTCGGTGACGATGTTGACCTGGATCAGCACGGACTCCTCATAGGCGTGGCCGCCGAGATAGTTCGAGGTCGACATCAGCCCGGGATCGACGATGAAGGCTTCGTTGAGAGCGCTGTTGCCGCCCGCGGCGACACCTTGCTCCGTGCCTTCCCTGGCGCTGGCTTGAATGCTCTGGTCGCCATCCACCATGAAATTGACCTGGGTGATGACGTTCGCATCGTAGTAGTCGCCGGCCACGTAGAGGATCTTCAACGTCCCGGAGGCACTGCCGTAAAGATGCCAATCGGCATTGGGCGTGAAAATCGTCTCTCGGGCGGCGAGCTGGTCTATCAGTTCGTGATGGGCGCCGAGCATCGGCCTGAAGGCCGATGCGTCGTAGGTCTCGATCGATGCGTTGTTGGTGAGGCTGTTGAAGCCAGTGGTGACCGTGGCGTCGTCGTCCGCATTGCCGGTGCTGTAGAGCTTGGCATAGTCGGGATCGAGCACGATGTTGTACTGATAGATCCAGTCGGCGCGATGGTAATTTCCGCCGATGACGATGACGTCATAGTCGGCGGCGCCGTGGATCTTCGCCAGGTTGAGCTGCTCGTTCCCGCCGGTGCGGAGATCGAAGTAGGTGCCGGCTTCCGCCTGGACGGTTCTATCATTGTCGTCCAGGCTGTTGAACTGAATGACCGACTTGATGTCGTAGAAGTCGCCCGAGACGACATCGACGCTCCAATGGGGCGTCGCCGCCGCGCCTTTGACGTCGATGGTCGAGTGATGAGTCACGAACTCCGCGATGTTGTGGACTTCGTTGCCGTGAGTTCCAATGACAGGGGAGAGTGAGCCAGCGATGGCGACGTCGACGTGATCGTTGTCGACCAGGATGTTCGTCTGAACGATCCCACGGCTGTAGAAATAGTCGCCGCCGACCATCATCGACCCGACAGCTTCGTTGGCGTCCACGATGGCGGCTGCATTGATCTGGACGTTGAGACCGGTCTCGGCCAGCGTCGCGACGCCGCCTGTCGGGGCCGCCACCTCCAGCTTCGCCTCCGTGACAGGCTGGGCGGGCGAATCCTCGGGCCGCCAGGGGGCGCTGTCGAGGACGGTCGGCACGATGGGATCGGGCGCGCCGACGACGCCGTCGACGATGCGCCCTTCCGGCGCTGCAGGAACGGTGCTGCCCTCCGGATAGGGGCTCCCGGTTTGTGCCCACAAGGCATCGCGCGCCGAAACCATCGCGATGATCTCCTGCGGCCCCGCATGGAGCGCTTCGTTCATATCGGGAATGCCATCCGGCGCGATGTCGTTGGCCTGATGGACGAGGGTCGCGAACTGGCTTTCGAGATGCAGTTCCGGCGGGACCACCGGGGTGCCGTCGGCATTGGTGACGGCATTCGACGTCACGAGATCGCGGTCATCCGCGATGTTGATCTGCTTGAGCTGCAGCAGGGTTTCATCCCCGCCTGCCTGATACTCGGCGACGATCACCCGCGGACCCGCATGCTGCGCAACGCTCACCTCGTAGGCGTCGAAAGGATGCGGCTTCAACGGCGGCGGAAGCGCCGGGAGTGCCTTGTTCGGCAGGCCATGGGGATCCGGCATGGATACCTGTGCGAAACTCGCATGCGGGTCCGAGGTCGGCGGTTCCTTGATCGTGGTCGGGACCGAGGTGAGCTCGTCGAAATCCAGCCCGCGGCGCGGCTCGCGAAGAAGGTCGTCAACGCCAGGAGGGAGGGGCGACGGTGCCTCAGCTTCATAGAAGCTCGATGTCCGCGCGACGGAATCGGACAGGCGGAGATAGCCGATGAACTGCCAGATCGTCTCGGTGAAGCCGCCGGCTTGCATGGCACGATCCTCCGCTGCGTCCAGCTTGCGCCGGGCGGGAAGATTTCAGGCGCATGTCGCGCATGGACATGGAAGAGCCCGGAGCCGAAACCGCGCGGGGAGTTTCGACCCCGCGCGGTCCCATGGTTGCGCCAGCTTTCAGAACGCGTCGTTCGCGTCCCCTCCGACCATCGTCAGGTCGACCGAGTTGAACTGGATGTTGGCACCCATGACGATCGACTGGGTGAAGGCCTCCTGCGTGAGGCTGGCAGCCGCCGAAGCAGCGCCGATCCCGCTGAAGGTGCCGTCGTCGCCGGTGATCGCGCCGACATGGGATTCCGCCTCGCCACCGACGGCCCGCGCGATCATCGTGAAGTCGCCGACGCCACCCGGATCGCTCGAGCTGGGATCCCAGCAGGACGTCTCGGCCAAGCCACCCGACAGGCCGTTCGCACTGTAGCTCACGGACGGATTGTTGAGCGTATCGTTGTCGGCCAGGTTGTTGACCTGATCGAGATTGAAGTTGTTGCCGCTTTCGAGGGTCTGGGTGACCACGTCCGGCATGATGATCGATTCACTGATATCGTGGATCGTGTCGATATCGATCACATCATTGTCCGATGGAGGCAGGAGCGCTCCCGACAGGTCGAGGTCAACGGCCACATCGACATTCACGGCGTTGTCTACGTGATTTTCGACCTGGTTGTCGATGTGATTGACGTTCTCGTTGAAGTTCAGGTTGCCGTTTGCGTTGAGGTTGCCGTTTCCGTTCAGGTTGAGATTGCCGTTTTCGCTCGAATTGCTGGCAGAGTTCCAGACGTCGGTGTCTACCGCCTGAGCCGCATACTGAGCCTGACCCTGCGACTGGCCCTGGCCCTGGCCCTGTCCTTGGCCCTGTCCTTGACCTTGGCCCTGCAACTGAGCCTGCAATTCAGCTTGGCCCTGCAATTGGCCCTGCGTCGGATCGTCGTCGTGATAGTTCCGCTGGTTGTTGGGCTGACCCATGACATGCTCCTACGCGTTCGGGAGACATCGATAAGGTCCGGCAGCGCCTCTCTTCTGCGGTGCGCAGCACGGATTCGGACGATGTCGATTGGAGGTGATTGAGCACTTGAATCTTACGCGTTACATGGAAGATGTGCTCGATCTTGGATTTCGGCGCGGGATAAGGTACAATTATTTCATTCCTTCTCCTTTCATGAGAGGGGCGGGTAAGGATAAATTTTTCGGCAGGGCCTTTTTGCAAGGCTGTTTCGAGATTTTATATCAGGAAATATGGCCGAAATATTCATACAAGTTGTCGTAATATTTGTTATATGTGATGAATGTTATAGTAAAATATAGAAACAAAGAGTTGTTAATGGTCTGAATTGCGAATTAAGGGTGATTTAAACCAGTAATATATTTGAGTTTTTTCTTTCGCAGATTTCGTTTGCTGTATATAAACAGCCATGAAGGGGCTTATGGGTCAATGTGCTGAATTGTTACCCTGCGTTATCGGCTTCATTGAATTTTAATGACCCAGGAGGTGGCCTCGTGGCGCTTGCTGCTTTGTGTGCCGGAGATTGGCTATGCCGAATGCCGTCCGCATGCACGACGAACAGGCTGCTTTCCTCTCGCTCGAGGCATTGGTCTGGCGGGATGGGCCGGTTTGTCCGCATTGCGGGGAGAGCAGTCGGCTCGGCCGGCTGAGCGGGCTGAGCACGCCGATCGGCATGTGGAAGTGCTATGCCTGTCGCAAGCCCTTCACCATCAGGCATGGCACGATCTTTCAGAACAGCCACGTGCCCATGCATGTTTGGCTGCAAGCGCTCTATCTGCTGACGGCGACCGGAGAGCGCATCAGTTCACAGAGACTGGGGCAGATCCTCGGGGTGTCCGTCCGGACCGCCTGGCACCTCAAAACGAAAATCACCACCGGCCTGGACGCTGCAAAGGAGTTGCCGGGTTCATGGCTCAGCGAGAGCGTGGTGAAACGAGTGCTGCGTGAGCCGTTTCCCGATAGCCCCGCGCCGCTCCAGCCCGGGCAGGCCGTCTGCAAGGCGCGCTATGAACGCTTCCTGGCGGTGACTGCGAGCGCAGCACATCACCTCGACGATACTGTTTTCCTCGCGGCTTTGCACAGGCTGCTGCGAGGCTCCGGCACAAGCGCCGATCCCCGGGATGAAGTGTTCGAACAGCAGCTTGAGTTGAGTCTGTTCGATGAGCCAGCCGGCCGAGAGGGCGGCGCCGACGACGAGGGGGGGCGTTGACGACTGCGGCGGAGAAGTCGGCGCGAGGCGCCCTCATCGTCGTTTCGGCGGCGCCGGTTACTGCGGCCGGGGACTGCGGCGGAGGCACTGATCGACATGTTCTTCCCAGAGCCGCTGCAAGGCAGGGTCGAGCGTCATGACGGGGGTGTCGAGTTCGTCAAGCTCGGTCGCGGGGCGCAGCATCTCGAGAAAAGCGACGGCGCCGCGGGCACCCACCGCAAAGGCCGGATCCTCGTGGCTGGTGAGCAGGCAGATTTCCTCTCCGATCAGTTCCGGGCCAATTCCCGTGACGGCGTTCAGGACATGGGCCTGAACCGCGGCGAGCGCATGGGTGCGCATCGGGCCGCAATGGCGCTGGGCAATCAATGTGACGAGCGTCGCGAGGAAGCCGATGATCTGCGGATGAAGCCAGTCGCCGGCCTGCAATATTGCCGCTCCCCCGGGGTCGCGACGCAAGAAGGGGTCGATCGCGGCATGGGCCATGCGGCGCGCCTTGCGAATCTTGAGCAATTCGAACATGGCGCCTCCGCTCTGAGCGAAGCCTAGAGGAAACGTCCGATGCGCAAGCTCTCCCGAGGACAAGCTGCCTTGCCGCCCCGGCCGGATTTCGATGCTCTGGAAGCGGCGGCCGCGCGCCCGTCTTCGAGCCGAAGAGTAGCCTTCATGAACCTCGTAGGCGATCTGAATCTCGCCTGGTCGAACAACGAAAGCCTGTTCATCTATGTGCTGATGTGGCTGCTGGGCAGTGACGAGAAAGCGGCGGCGATCGTCTTCGCCACGCTGAACACCACGCGCGCGCGGCTGGATCTGGTGCAGCGTCTTGCCAAGATCGCGCTGGCCGACAGGGCCGTGCGTAGCGAGCTCGGCGAGGTCGTTGAACGTTTCTCGGCGGCGACGCGGCTGCGCAATGATCTCAGCCACGCGACCTTCGTCCTCGATTCGCAGGGCGAGATCACCCATACCCAGCACATGAAGGTGGAGGAAAGCCGAGGCAATCTGCGTTTTGGTATCCAACGGGCCGTCGATGAGGCCAGGCTGGAGGAGATTTCCCGCACGATCCGCGAGCTTCATGCGCTCAACCGGCGAATCTGGGATCTCATGCCAGTTCTGGAGGCCGCGACGCGGGCTGAGAGATAGCCGTCGCTTCGCTGTCACAGACCGACCCGCGTGGTGAGCAGGCAGGGCTGGCTGCTGCCGTCCGAGACCGTCGCTATCCCCCGTCAGCGGCAAGAAGCGGCCCGAGAGGGCCATTCCTGTAGCCGGCTGAATTATCTCCGGAATTTTGGTCCGAGCGGCAGGATTTGAATCTGCGCGTCCCCGCTCGTCCCGAACGTCCCCCGGCAAAAATCGGGTATCCAGGTTTCGTTGGTTTCTTTGGGGGCTCGGCGGCGAACGCTCGGCGTCTATTCTGTCAGGCGACGCCCTTCTGCTCGAACTTTAGAATATCGCCAATCTATGGCACATGGGTGTGCTTGCCTCGAAACGCAGCAAGTGATCGCAAATGCGCCATACGCCGACATCGCTACTTCCAGCAGCAGACCAGCCGATCCTGTCCGACCGCTTCGTTGCGCCGCTGGCGAAGGACGGCTCGCTGATGCTTCGAAATGTCAGGCTGCAGTATCTGCGCGCTGCCGCCGCGCTGTCCGTCCTGCTTTACCATGCCTCCGTCATCGTCGAGCGGATCAGCGGCAACGCCAGCTTTCTGACGGTCTTCGGCGGGTTCTGGGGCGCCTATGGCGTGGCGGTGTTCTTCGCCCTCTCGGGCTATCTGATGGGAGAACTCATCCAGCGCGACGATCCTGCCCGCTTCATGGTGAACCGACTGGTCAGGATCTATCCGCCGATGCTGCTCGCGGTGGCGATCTTCTGGGTCGCGTTCTTCGCCGCCGGCTTCCTGCGCAGCATCGATGTCGTCGGCCTCCTGCTCGCGCCGGCAGGCCCCCGAGACTATTTCCTCGCCGTCGAATGGACGCTCGTCTACGAGATGAGCTACTACGTCGTTCTCGCTCTTCTGGGTTTTGCCGGCCTGCGCCAGTTTGCAGCCTGGCTGGCGGCGTGCTGGATCGCCCTCATTCTCGTCGCGCTCGCGAAAGACGGTCTCGTGCGGGACGACACTCTCCCGCTCCTCAGCGCACTGCCGCTCCAGGCGATCAATCTGCCGTTTCTGGTCGGCTTCCTGCTTCCAGGCCTGGCCCGGCGTCGTTGGCTGCCACCGGGCCTCTGGCTTGTCGCGATAGCCGCGACGGTGGCGGCCGCCTATCTCATCCCGGGCGATCCGCGAATGAAGTCGGTCATCCCTGCGATCCTCATCGTCGCGGCAGCCGTCCGCGTTCCGAAGCCGGCGCCCGAAACAGTGTTCGGCATCATCGGTGAGCGTCTGGGTGACGCGAGCTACATGCTGTATCTCTGCCATATGCCGCTGATGACGCTCTTCGGCGGCTTCGCGCCGGCTTTCGCGCCCGGCCTTGCGCTCTGGCTCGGCGGAATCGGGGCCTCCATCGCATTCGCGCTGGCGCTCGCACCGGCGGATCTCGGCATGCACCGCTGGTTCAAGACCAGGATCGCTGCAGCTCCCATATCCCGTCTTCGCGCGCTCGCGTTCAGCTTCATCGCGATCTTCGTCGGCATCGCCGCCTATGCCGAGTTCGATGCCCGGGAAAAGCGGGCGGCCTACGCTCATGCGACGGCGATCATCACCGACGGCAAGCCAGCCGTTTCGGCGACGATTCGCGCGGAAGTCGACTCCGTCGACCGGCTGCCGGACGACACATTGGTCATACGCGGATATGCCATCGACCTCGACAAGCCTCAGCTCGTGACCCACGCCGCCGTCCTTCGAAACGGAAGCATCGTCGTCATGGAGCGATCGCGGCGGATGCGGGCAGACAAGGCACGTTCATGGTCGCGGCCCGATCTTGCCGGGGCCCGGTTCGGCTTCGTGCTGATGGTGCCGAAGCGAGTTGCCTGCTCGGCTGGCGATTTCGACGTGCGCGTCGCATTCGACGACGGCCGGCTCATCGTCCCCGTGATCGCACCGTCGGTCCGATTGTGTGCGTAGCCTCGCCGGGGATGGGCTGGTTTGCCTCAATCAGGCAAATCCCGCGCCGCTCTGCTCGGTATCGGCGACACAGCCGGCATCTTCAAGGCCCGCTCTCGCGTTTGGGGCGCTGGCGGCAGTGGGGGGCGCTAATTTCGGCCGGGGGATCCGGCTGTGGCGGCAACGGTGGTGGCTATTGGGAAGGCGTCTTCGACGTCATGCGGGGCGAAGTCATCACTATCGTTATGGGCGCTGGAGGCACCAAGGGTACTTCGGCCGGTGCCGGCGCCAACACCCAAGCTGAAGGATCTTCTTCGTTCGGAACGGGTAACTCTGCGACCGGTTGTGGTGGCTCCGGCTACGCCGCGACGCCGTCCGACGTCGTCGGCGCTGGTTCGAGCGGCCAGATCAACCAACTCGGCCAGCAGGCGGCGAACAGCTACCTCATTTGCCTCCGCCTATATCGCCTCGGCAGGCGGAGGCGCCTTTAATACTCCCGGCACTCCGATCACTGTCGGCAGCAGCTCGAAGGCCATGCAGCCCGGCGGAGGTTCCTCGGGCGTGGCGGCAACGACCGCTGACGGCCAGAACGGCGCTGACGGCATGGTCCTCCTGGAGTTTTGATGAGGTCCGCAATGCAGAAGTATGCGCGCGTTGTCGACGGTCACGTTGTCGAAGTCTTCAGCCGCCCGCAGGCGTTGGGATTGGAGATTGCTTCCACCCATCGATCGCGAGCCAGTTCATCCCGTGCCCTGGCGAGGTCCAGCCTGGCTGGACCTGTGGGCGGAGGTTTTCCGCACCGCCTCTGATCGGAACGGCGGAAGGCCGAGCCCTTCGGCTGATAGCCCATTCGCCGCCCCCGAGGCGCTTCATGCGCGGAGCATCGATATGAATGTCGCCAAGGTGCAGGCAGCGCTTCGCTAGACGCCGAAGGTCGAAGGAGGCCGGGCTGAAGACGAGCGCGGCTGTCCAACACTCCCGCGCGCGGGCGCAATCTGACTGGCGGCCACTGCGAAAGCCCGTACCCTGACGCCAGTGGAGACCGTCAGGCCGGAGTTGGCGAGTGTCGCAGAGTCATGCGCCGCGCGAATTGCTGGGCTGGGACTTCAATTGCCAGATAGGTGCAAGACGATACGCCCAGCGTGAGACAAAGCGCCAAAACGGCCTGCAGCGGTGTCAGAGCGTTGAATTCACCCACAACGCCCATCATAAGCGGGTGGAACAGATAGATCGAGAAGCTGACGGCTCCCACGAGAGTGAGCGGCCTCCACCGCAACCATGCGACAAGGGGGCTGCCGTAATGGGCTGCTGCAATCGTGCATGCCGCAGCCAGTGAAACGGCCGAGACGCTGAATCCGTGATCATGCTTGTCAATTGCGACGACGCTCAGGCCAACGGCGACCGCAAACAGAGCCGATCCAAGCACCGGTCGTCTCTGGGCATCGGCCCAAACAAGCCTGAAGACCAGCATTCCGATTAAGAACGAGTGGAAGTGCCAAAAGATCGTGAAGTTGGGTTCGACGATCCCGAGATTGTCTGTAATAGCCTTGCATACGGGGGGCCACATCAGGACAGCCGTGACCGCTACCATGCTCAAAGGCGCCTCAATGAGCCACGCGAGCACGAAGGGGAACATGAAGTAGAACAGAAACTCGACGAAAACTGACCATTCGATGCCAATAAGGGCGTTTCGCGTAGTCGGGTCAACCATTGTGATCAGTGAAAAATGTTTGGTGAGAACCCCGGCGACATAATCTGCAGGCATCCCGCCCCAGATCTTTACCACAGCCGTCACCGCGCAGGCCGCGTAGAACAGTGGCATGATCCGAAAGTACCGGCGAATGAAGAACCTACGCCAATCAACAGGCTCACCTTCGACCGCGGTTGCGATGCTGAGGCAAAGGCAAAACGCAGAGACGACGAAGAATAGCGTCACACCGAACTTGCCGTGATCGACGATCGCGTTCCCGAGATCGCCGAAACCTCGCAAACCAAACCCACCGGAGTGGATGAAGTAGACAGCGAGCGCGGCAATCCCGCGCAGGCCATCTAGCTCAAGAATGCGCGGCTTCATTTAAATAGCCTAGCACATCGCTCGCTTGGCAACCACCGGCCGCCTCTGGCGGGCCTTTCACACCGGGAGAATTCCATGGACACGACCGCAATTCAGCAGGTGCTGGTCGCGCTTGGCGATTCACTGGTCGTGGACTGCGTGATGGGGCCGAAGACGAAGGCGGCGGTTCAGGCGCTCCAGGCTGCACACGGCTGAGTGCCGACGGAATTGTCGGTCCGAGGATCGAGGCGGCGCGGAAGTCCGCAGTTTCCGACAAGCCCCAGCCCCGTCACGTCGCAACTGTCGACCGCGTAAAGCTCTTTGCCTTTATGCGATCGGGCGAGGCTCCGACCGGGCCGCCGCCTAACTCAGGGAAACTCGCCCGGCGGCGGCAAGCGCCATGAACAGCGATGCAACGTTGAGCGACTCTGGCAACAGCCCGTCCTTCAGCCCCGACACCATCTCTCGGACCGGCATCAAATGAACCGTCATGCCGTCTTCGGCGGCGTCCAGCTTGCGAACGCCCGTCGGCATGGCGTTTAGGGCAAGGTACGTGTGGACACGGTTCGTCTGATTGCCAGGGTTGGCATAAAGCGACGTCACGAATCGATAATCCGCAGCCCGATATCCGGTTTCTTCTTCCAGCTCACGAGAAGCAGCCTGGGTGGGATCCGTATCAGTCGCATCGACGGTGCCAGCCGGGAGCTCGAGAAAGAAGTCCGAGGCGCCATGCCGATACTGGCGTACCAGGACTAGCTCGTCGGACGGCGTGATTGCCACGACATGCACCCAATCGGGATAATCGAGAACGTAGAACGGCGCGACCTCATGACCTGAGGGGGTGAAGCAGTCATCCGCGCGCAGATTGATCCAGCGATCCTTGATCACGGTTCGCGACGCTTGCGTGGTCCATTTCTTGTCCATGCGTTGGGGATTAGCCACTGCAGGCCGAATAGCCAAGCTTGTGCCCCTTCCCGCCTGCCTCGCGCGGTTTTCGCATTCGGAGCATTTCATGGATACGACCGCCATCCCGCGGGCGCTGGTCGCGCTCGGCAATTCGCTTGTTGTTGGCAGCGTGGCCGGGCCGAAGACCAAAGCAGCTGTTAAGGCGTTCCAGACTGCACATGGCCTGAGTGCCGACGGAACGTCGGTCCGAGGGCCGAGGCAGCGCTGAGGTCCGCTATCGCCGCCGGGTCCTAGCCCCGTCACGCCGCAAACATCCATCGCGCAAAGCTCTTCGCTTATCCTCGCGATGGAGGACGACGTCTCTGCCGCTCGCGAGATGGCGGACGCGGTCTGCTCGCTCCTCGAAGCTGGCGCGAGCCATCGCCTCGACCCCCGCGGCGTTGCCGCCATCCTGAGGTGCGTCTCGCACTTGCAGGATCACGTCGGTTCGACCGTGCGCGACTGGGAGGAGGCCGTCCGGGCTAGCCGGGCGGCATAGGGCAGGCACAACTGACCAACAAGGCTGGCTCGGATCGGGGCCGGCTTTTTGCTGCGTGGGCGGGAGTTTCTGTCCGGAAACGAAAAAGGGCCTTTCGGCCCATTCTCAACTACTTGATATGTCTCGGGAAATTTTGGTCGGAGTGGCAGGATTTGAACCTGCGACCCCCTCGTCCCGAACGAGGTGCTCTACCAGGCTGAGCCACACTCCGATCAACTGGTGGCCGGCTTATAGCCAGCACGCGGGCGCGGCGCAACAGCTCGTTTGCAGGTTGGGGATGATTTCTTGCGAAGGCCCCGAATGGACGTCGCGAGGCGGTTGCGCAGGACGGCGACGCGTTCTAGAAGGCGCGACGCATTGGGGCGTCGCCAAGTGGTAAGGCAGCGGTTTTTGGTACCGCCATTCCCAGGTTCGAATCCTGGCGCCCCAGCCAGTTTCTCATAAGGCGCTGGGTTACGGGCTGTTCTTCTGCCCTCGCCGCCAGCCATTTGTAGCTCGCCGCGATCTTGTGGACATGGCTCTGAGGCCGTCGCGATCTCCAAGGCATGCGGCTCTGGTGCGCCGGATAGGGGGCGATGGCGCCTCTCATTCCGCTACCGCCGGCTGGACGGTGCTTCGTGAACTCAAGGCCGCGGCCAGAAGTCGACCCACAACGACAATGAACAGCTCGGGATGTTCAGGATATTCCTGCGGGTCGAATGCCAAGCCCAACACCACAGGCTGCTGATTGGGGGCTTTGATCGGCCAGAAGTCGAAGCGCGAGGTGTCGAAAGGATATACTCCAGCTCGCGCGAGATGGCCTTGGTCGAGCGATGACTGCGCGGCAGCCAGCTCGCTTGCGCTGGCGGTGATCGGTCCAAGAGACGATATGATTTCAAGCCGCCCGTCAGCGGGCGTCATCACTGCGACCGAGACATGGAACATCTCTTCCAGCGCCGCAGCGGCCCTGTTCGCCATGTCACGGGGTTGCCTCGCTACGGAGACGGCAGAGCTGAAGGACTGCAAGGCTTGTTCCTGGCGGAGCCGCAATTTGATCGCCCCTTGCCGCCGGGCCGCCAACGATGCCAGGCCACTCGCCATCCCGCCCACGACGAGAAGCAATCCGATTGCCCAGATGTTCGCGGGATCCTCGACCTGGAACGAGAAGCGCGGCGCGGTGAAGAAGAAATTGTAGGCCGACGCGCCCGCCACGGCGGCGAGCATCGAGGGGCCAAATCCAAATACAATGGCAGCCATGATGACTGGCAGGACGTAGATAAGCGAAAGGTTTGGAACTGCTGCCACGCTCTCCAGGGCGGACGCGATCACCGTCGCCAAGGCCGTCAAAACCAGGGCGGCCAGATACCCGGCCGCTACCGGAAAATCGGGTCGCTCCCGATACGCTGCACCGGCGATTGGATCGACCGGCAGCCCATTTGCGTCCTGGATGCTTTCCGAGTTCGCCATCGCAAGCCTCCCTCGATTGCCGGCTGCCGCTGACGGCCGTCAGCGAGCCGGCGCTCCCGGATTTATGAGGGGAGGCATAGGGTTTCCATGTGGGAAAACGCGCCCGGAAATAGGAATAAAGTGGGGCATGCCCGGTGACAGCCGGCGGCGGCGGGATTGCCGAGACCGAATGTCAGGCAAGCCTCAGGCCGTTGCCGGGCAGGTTCGGGACATCCGAATTCCACCCAGCTCTCGGGCGCATCAGCTCCCGCCGAGATCGTCGGCACCACCGACAGGTGCAACTCCGGGTCGATTGACTCCGTCACCTGATATGTTCTTCTAATGTTCTCATTTCCGAGGATGGGAACAATGACAGCCGAGCCGCTTGAAGAGCCGCCGGAAGCGGACGAACTCGAATGGGAGATCGTCGAGCTTGTCGACGAGTATGGAACTGAACGGGCCGCTTTGCGCGCGACGTACCAGACGTTGAAAGCAGTCCTCGCCGATGCCGATCGCGCGGTTTCCCGAGGCTTCGTGCGCGGCCTGTTCTCTCAAGGGGCACGGCCCGTCCGCGCTCCGGGATGACCAGGCGAAAAAGCGTGGGAACGGATGAGGACCGCGACCGGACCCGCTCCCCTTCGGGTTGAAATCCCGATCCCGGTCGGCGGGGCCGAGCAGTGGCCTATTGTCCCTAGGGACAGGTGTCGGTCCTCGGGGATGGTAGTAATCGTCTGGTTGGAGAGAATCTGTCGGAGATGAAGATTGAAGGTCATGGTCCTCGAAGGCCAGGACACCATTCTAGACGGGCGCGTGGCCGCAAACATGCGCATGGCCCAGGAAGAAGTTCAGACTTTTCGGCGGCAGGGGCCGATCAGGTCGCTGGTCGAACGCCGCCGATAGGCAAACGAGCGTCACTGCGGTGCGAAACCCCAGATGGCGTTTCGGAGCTGTTGCGAGGTCATGCCATGCATCTGCGAATTGTGTTCGCCTCTGTCGTCGTCAGTGGGCTCGCTTCTCAGGCGCTCGCGCAGACGGTTGCGCCACCTCCACAGCCGCAAGCGCCAGCCGCAGCGCAGGCGGAGCAGGGCGAGCAGGTTCTCTCCGCCGCCCAGCTCGATGCGCTGGTCGCGCCGATCGCGCTCTATCCGGACGACTTGCTGGCGCAAGTGCTGATGGCCTCGACCTATCCGCTCGAGGTGGTGCAGGCGGATCGATGGGTTGCAGCCAACAAGAAGCTCAAGGGCGACCAGCTCAAGGCGGCTGCCGAGAAGCAGTCCTGGGATGCGAGCGTAAAGTCGCTGGTCGCGACGCCCTCCGTGCTGGAGATGATGAGCAAGAATCTCGATTGGACACAAAAGCTCGGCGACGCGGTGCTTGCCCAGCAGCCGGATATCATGGACGGCGTCCAGCGCATGCGGACGCGGGCCTACGACGCCAAAAAGCTGTCGTCCGGCTCCCAGCAGAAGGTGACGGTCCAGCAGACTAGCGGCAAGCAGACGATCCTGATCGAGCCGACCAACCCGGGCACGGTTTATGTGCCCTATTACGACCCGGGCGTGGTCTACGGCACCTGGCCCTATCCCGCATACCCGCCCTATTATTTCCCCGAGCCGGGCTATATCGCCACCGGCGTTCTTGCGACGGGTCTCGCCTTCGGCTCCGCTTATGCGCTGGGGCGCTGGGCCTCTGGCGGGTATTGGGGCGGAAACGTCAACTGGGCCGGAGGGAACATCAATATCGACCGCAATCGCGTGACGCATTGGGAGCATAACCCCCAGCATCGCCAAGGCGTTCAATATCGTAACGACGCGGTCAGGCAGAAATTCTCCGACAACAGCATCCGTGCCGGAGCCGAAGGCCGGATGGACTTCCGCGGACGCAGCGGCGAGCAGGTTCTGCGCCCCGATGGTGATCGCGGCGGAGCGGGGGCAGGCGCACGACCGGATCAGAGGCCGGGGGATCGTCCTGGAGCCGGTGCCAGACCCGACCGTCCGGGCGGGGATCGTGCTGCGGCTGCCGGCAACAGGCCGGGCGGGGATCGGGCAGGGCGTCCCGGTGGCGAGCGTCCAGGCGCCGACCGTGGCCGGGGCTCAGCGCAGCCGCGGGCAAACGCTCAGCCCCGTCGCCCTCAATCCGGAGCAAGCCGTCCGGGGCCGGCACGCGACAACGCTTTCGGCAATATGCAGCCGGGCCGAGCCGCGAGCCTTCAATCGCAGCGCGGGCAGGCCAGCATGGCTCGCATGCCGTCGGGCGGTGGCGGGCGCGCGATGCATGCTGGTGGCGGTGCACGCATGGGCGGTGGAGGATATGGCGGGCGCGTTGGCGGCGGCGGTGGCGGGCGAATGGGAGGCGGCGGTGGCCGCGGAGGTGGCGGCGGGCGCCGTTCCGACATCCAGCTCAAGAACCACGTCGTGCTGCTGGGGGTGACGGAGAACGGGCTTGGCTTCTACCGCTTCGCCTATAATGGCGCCCACACAACCTATGTCGGGGTGATCGCGCAGGAGGTGCAGGAGGTTGCGCCCGAGGCGGTGCACCGCGGCGCGGATGGCTATCTGCGGGTCGACTACCGCCAGATCGGCGTTCCCTTCCAGACCTTCGACCACTGGAAGGCTTCGGGCTCGCGCATTCCCGCCGGGAAGCTCTGAACTGAAACGGCGTCGCCATCTGCTGGAGCGTTTCGCAACTGAGGGTGCAGTTCCATGATCATGACATGGCCAGCGGCGCATCTGCTCGTTCGCCTGCTTTGCGCGATTGCCGCGGGCTTCTGTGCCGCTTCGACGGCCGCTCGCGCACAGGAGCTGTTCCAATCGCCGGAACAGGCGGCCGCGGCACTTGCCGCCGCGGTGCGCGATGGCGATTCCATGCGCTTGTATTCCGTTTTCGGCATGTCCGGGCGGGACATCATCTTCTCGGGTGACGAGATTCGCGACGCCGACAATCGCAAGCGCTTCATCGCGGCCTATGATGCCCGGCATTCGATCGTCGAAACCGGCCGGACCGCCACGCTGCTGGTCGGGGAGGACGCATTTCCGTTTCCGATCCCGATCGTCCGTTCGCGCGGCGGCTGGAAATTCCTGGTCGAGGCCGGGCGCCGGGAACTCCTCGCCCGCCGGATCGGCAAGAACGAGCTGGATGCCATCCAGGCGAGCCTCGCGATCCTCGATGCGCAATTCGAGTACGCCTCGAAAGGCCATGACGGCCGGAACACAGGCATCTTCGCGCAGAGAATCATCAGCCAACCGGACAAGCATGACGGTCTCTACTGGCCGACCGGGCCGGGCGAGGAACCGAGCCCGCTTGGTGAATTCGCTGCCCAGGCTGCAACTGAAGGCTACAAGGCTAGCGGGACGCCGCAGCCATATCACGGCTACTACTTCAAGATCCTGAAAAAACAGGGGCCCTCAGCCGCGGGCGGGGCAACCGACTACATCGCGGGCGGCAACATGATCGGGGGATTCGCCATTCTCGCCTATCCTGCAACCTATGCGAGATCGGGGATCACGAGCTTCCTGGTCAATCACGCGGGCACTGTCTATCAGAAGGATCTGGGCCCGAATACGCGTCTCATCGCGTCGCGCATGAACAGCTTCAACCCCGATCATGGTTGGGAGAAAGTCGTACCGCAGAAGGCGCAATAGCGGAGCGGGCGGCCCACTGCCGGGCGGGGCCGAACCGCGGTTCCGCAGGCGCTGACGACAGCTCGGGATGGTGGCGTCGATGAAGCGCTGGTTGCCGATCGCGGAAGGGCTGCTTCCCTACAGGTGGGAATGGCTGCGCTTCGATGTCACCGCGGGGCTGGCGATCGCCGCCGTCGCCATTCCGAGCGCGGTTGCCTATCCCGCCATCGCGGGGCTTCCGGTTGAGGTCGGGTTCTACGCCAGCATCTTGTCTCTCGTCGGCTATGCGCTTCTCGGCCCCTCGCGCAAGCTGATCGTCGGGCCGGACGCCGCGACGATGACGGTTCTCGCGGCCACGCTCACCGCCTTGCCTCTCGACGATCCCGCGAGTCGCGTCGCCGCGGCTGCCGCGCTCGCCCTGATGGTCGGGACATTCTGCATCCTCGCAAGCGTGCTCAAGCTCGGCGTCGTCGCTTCCTTTCTGTCCCGGCCGATCCTGATCGGCTTCATCAGCGGAATCTCGATATCGATCCTCGTCGGGCAGATCGGGCGGCTGACAGGCGTGCGCATCGAGTCCGACGGGCTGGTGCTGCCGCTGCTCGAGATCATCCGGAAGGCCTCGCAGATCCATTGGCTCACGGTCTGGTTCGGCGCAGCCATGTTCGGGCTGCTCGTCGTGTTGGCTCGCCTCCGCTTCCCGATCCCCGGGCCGCTGGTCGTGGTCGTCGTGGCGGTGCTGGCGTCTGCGGTCTTCGACTTCGAAGGCCGGGGCATGAAAGTCATCGGCAGCCTTCCGGGCGGCCTGCCGAAATGGGCGCTGCCGAACGTCGCCCATTTGCCGATCCCGGACCTCGTGCTTGGCGGCGCGGCGATCTGGCTGGTCAGTGTCAGCTCTGGCCTCGTCGGGGCACGCAGCTTCGGTGCAAAAGACGGCTTCAAGGTCGATGCCGACCGGGAGTTGACGGGGCTGGGAGCGGCCAACATCTGTTCCGGCCTGTTCACCGGCTTCCCCGTTACGGTCTCGGATTCGCGAACCGCGATCAATCTGGCCGCAGGCGGCCGTTCGCAGCTGGCAGGCCTGATCTCTGCCGCCGCACTGGCGGTTCTGCTGATCTATCTGAACGATGTGCTGCGAGTCCTGCCCCATGCTGCGCTTGGGGCGATCCTCGCCTTTGCGGCGCTGAGCCTGATCGATCTCCAGGGGCTGCAGGAAACCTGGCGGATCAGCCGCATGGAGTTCGGCTTTGCCCTCATCAGCATGTGGGGCGCCATCAGTCTGGGCGTGCTCAGCGGCGTCGTCATCGCCATTGCCGGCACGCTGCTCTATGTCCTGCTGAAGGAAATGCGGCCGCGCGATGCCTTGCTCGGGCTCGTTGCCGGCAGGCCGGGCTTCTACAAGATGCACCGGATGGAGAGCGCCGCGCCACCGCCGGGGATGGTGCTCTTCATGATCCAGGGCAGCATTCTGTTCTTCAACGCCGACTACGTCCGCTCCCGGCTCGACAGCGTCGCGAAGGAGGCCCCGCCCGGCACATCCTGGTTCGTGCTGGATGCGAGCGCCGTCGCGCAGATCGACATGACCGCGGCCACCATGCTCCTGCGGTGGCGGACCGACCTGGCGGCGATGGGGCTGACATTCGCCATCGCGGAACTGCACAAGGAGCCGCGGGAGATTCTGGAGAGGGCAGGTCTCTTCGAAGGCCCGGATGCGACGATCGCTTTCGACGATCTCGAAGACGCGGTCCGGATGCTCGGGGAGAAGATGCCCCGGTAGCCCGGTATTCCGCTTAGCCGGGCCGGTCGGCGCGCCGGTATTCGCGAACCAGGATGTCGCAGCTGACGATCAGCACCCAGATCGGAAAGACGAGGAAGGTCCAGTCGACGAGGTGACTGCCGAAGAGGATGACCGCTGCAGCCGTATAGCCGGTGAACGCCGTCCATCGTCCCGTGATCCCGGTGCGGAGCACGATGGTCGAGGCGGTAATCAGGAAAACGCTCGAAACCTTCATCGCGTAGATGCTGGCGAGATTGTAGGCGAAGGATCGCGCCAGGGTGAACGTCACCGAGCCGATGAGCTCGCCCGGCCGGGCCGCGTGAGTGAGGAGAATCGCGCCGATGGCCGAGGCCGCGACGAAGAGCATGCCGATGAAGAGAAACCCGCTGCCCAGAAATACCGTTGCGAACAGCCTGTTCTCCTGAGCTCCCAATCGATCACGCAGCACGCCCATGAACCAAAGGAAGGCGATACCGGCGAAGGGGATCAGGTTCAGTGCGAGCGCAACCTTCCAGGATTGGGGCCCCACCCAATCTCCAGGATCCTGGGGGTTGAGGCGCAAAGTCTGCAGCACCAACACCAGCGAGGACAGGAGAAGAGCCGAAAAGAGAATGCCGGCGACGGCGGCTGCCTTCGGCGTCTTGAGCCCATCCGGCGCATGGTGAGGAGGCGGCACGTTGCGACCCTCGTTTCAGAGGCCTGCGCATAAATTTCCGAGCCAAGCATGCCGATAAGCGGCAGGCCTCAGCCTCATCCCTCAGGGGTTGTCGGGCGGAGCAGACCGAGCCGCTCGGCGCAGGTCACGAGCTCGACGACGGAGCGGACCTGCAGCTTCTCCATGACTTTGTGACGATGGGCCTTGATGGTGCGTTCGGTCGTTCCGAGCTCGAAGGCAATCTGCTTGTTCATCTTGCCGCGAACGACCAGATCGAAAACCTCCCGCTCACGTTTGGTCAGCCGCCCCAGCCGTGCCAAGCCGACGCGAACCCAGCTTTCGTGTTCACTGACAAGACGATGGCGGGAGATCGCGCGGCCGATAGCGTCGATGAACTCGTCGGGCTCGACAGGCTTCATGAACAAGTCTTCAGCCCCGGCCTTGATCGCCCGGATGCCAACCCGAATGTCCCCCTGGTCGGTCACGAAGATCACGGGCAGGTTCAGGCCGGCCCTGCTGAACAAGCTCACGACGTCCGGGATCGACTTATCCGGCGCCTGCGTATCGATGACGATGCAGCTCGCGCTTGCGATATCCGGCCGATGATTCAAGATTTCGTCGGCGCTGACATAAGCCTTGGTCTCATATCCGCAAGCTCGAAGCATCCGATCGATGTCGGCCTGGGATACCGCGTCGCCATCGACGATGTGGACAAGAGCTGACATGGCCAATCCTCGGTCTCTCGTAGACAGCCGGGCTTCCGGCAATCGCCGTGCGGTGTCCGGGCCTAAGGCATCTTCAGCGCCTCCGGAGTGCAGCGCCGATATCTGATCGCAGTGCCCCCCTCGGGCGCGCTGTAGCGATAGAGGCCGCCATCCTGACCCAGCGCGAGCACGGCCCGCGCGGTATCGGTCGCTATCGTCGTCGTGCAGCTGAGATGCAGGATCTGCCGCTCGCCCTGCGGGTTGACGCGACCGATCCTGCAGGTCGCGAGCGGAGTGGACAGCCGCTGGCCCTGAATGACGAACGCCGCCGTAAAGGCGTTGGCCGGTCGCTTGAAGCCGAGCGTCTTACCCGCCGCGGAGAAGACATTGGCGCAGATCTGCCCTTCTTCGAGCCAGGCTCCTTGGAAGTCCGTCGTCTGCGCCCATGCGCCCTGTATCGCGAGCGCTGCAAAGGCGAGGGTGAGCAAGCACGGTCGGCAAGCCATGGCGATCATCGAGCCTCCGGTTGAGAACCTGCCTGATCGAGACAAAAACGGCGCAAGGCGCGACGTTTCTGTCGGGGCATCAAAGCTGGAGGTGCTCGATGGCGGCCGCCGGGGAGACTGCGTCGGGCCATCATGTCCACCGGGCGCTTTGCTTCCCTGTTGCGATAGAGAGAAAGCTGCGAATGAAACCCGGGGTAGTAGGTTACGGTTGGCTACGCGCCGAGCCGGTTTCCCCTGATCCCGAATTCGAAAGAGCGCCGGATCTCCGCTCCGTCTCAGCGGCGAAACGGGTGGGCACGGGGAAGCCGGCCTCGATGGCGCCGCGGATCAGAATGGAGCGATCTCTCGCGTTGAAGTTGCGGCTGTTGAGTTCGTCGTCGAATTTGTCGAAGAATCCCGGCCTCAGCCGCAGGAACTCGGCGCGGGATTGCGCTGCTTCAGCGTGCAATCCCTGCCGCGCGAATATCAGCGCGGCGACGAAATGGTAGATGGAAAACCGACGCAGGTTTGCGCGGCGGATGAGGTCGGTGGCGCGTGCGTTGTCGCCTTGCATATAGGCGGCCAAAGCCAGGAGCCCGGTATAGTAGTCCGAGTTGCCCGGGTTCTTTGCCATCGCCTCTTCGAGCAAGGACGCTCCTCGCTGCCAGTCTCCGGCCTGGGCCACCCGGCTGCCGAACTCGCTGAGCAGTTCGGTGTCGTTCGGATTGAGCGCGAGCGCCTGAGAGCCGACCCGCAGCGCCTCGGTGGCTTCTCTGCTGAAATACAGGACGGTCATCAGCGCCTGAAGGGCGCGGACATTCTCTGGATCGAGGTGAACTGCGCGCTCGGCTGCCGTCCTCGCCCGCTCCAGCGGCGGCGGCGAACCTAGCCGCTTGTTCAACTGGAAACGGTCCTCGTCGAGATAGAGGTAGGACAGCATCGCCCAACCGGTCGAAAAGTCCGGGTAGCGTGCCGTGACGTTCTCGAGGCACGCGCGCGTCGCCGCATGCTCGGTTTGATCGAGCACCGCGCGGTAGCGATAGAACCGATAGGTGCATTGATAGGTTTCGAGATTTTGGACGCCCCCCGATTGCGTGGGCCGTGGTGGGGCGCTGAAAATGATTCCATAGGGCTGGGCGATCGCCGTCGCGACCTTCGAGGCTATCATCGTTTCAACGCCGACGATGCCGGCGTCGCGCAGGTCGGCGTCGTAGGTTCCCGACCAGATTATGGCGGAACTCTCCCCATCCAGGACGCGGATCGTCACCCGCAGCTTGCCGTCGGAAAGACGGATGCCACCCTCAAGAACGTAACGGTTGCCGAACTGGCTTGTGAGCTCCGAGGCCGAGACGCGGGGCGATACGGCGGCGGAGTTTTCCCCCCCGAAAACCGTCAGCTCCTTGAAGCGGGAGAGCTGCGTCAGCAGCTCCTCTCCGAGACCGGCGATATAGACGTTGACCTCCGGCTGCCCCGACAAGTTCGAGAGCGGCCTAACGATCAGGGAAGGGCCTTGCGGTCGCGGCGGCTCCCTGGCGGGGGGCGCCGGCGCCGGCAGGATGGCTAACCAAAAAAGCGGGAGGGCAAGGCATAGCGCTGCCATAACGATAGCCCAGGCGAACCGCCGGCTTCCCCACCACGCGTCGCCTGTTCCCGCCAAATCCTGCTTCTCCGGAGCAGGGATAAGCGCGGGACTTTCGATGTGGGTCGGCGGAGCCTCTCGCCGCTGGAAGCGCGGCACGTAGCCGCCCTTGGGGATCTCGATCAGAATCGGGTCCGAACTCCCGGCCAGCAAATAGTAGCGCTCCAGCGCGCGCCGGAGGCGCCCGGCTTCGATCCGAACAACCGGATCGTTCTGGATGTCGAAATTCGCATCGCGACCGAAGACTTCGACCGCGACGGAATAGGCTTTGATCCGGTCCGCGTGACCCGAGAGAGTCTGGTTGATCACATAGATCAAGAATTGCCGCACACGCTCGGGCACGTTGAATTCAGTGCTGGCGATGACTTTATCCAATTGAGCGCGAATTTCATCGTCCTGAAGCTCGGCTTCCGGACTGTTTTCGAAATTTCCGTGCTCGAAAAGCCGATAATTCTCCATGGAATCGGCCCCCCGCAAGCCAGAAAACCACGTGAAAACTTCAAGGCAAGGGCGCGCTCTCGGTGTAATCTACCGTTATTTACTCCCAATCCAGTCGGGCGACCACATAATTATTCCGTTTCGCAGGGGGCGCGCTCCAATGGACCCGGGCGTTCTGGCTGCCATTCGGCTGCTGCCGAAGCATAAGAAGGCGATCGAGGCACTGGTGTTGGGGAGTCAGAGCTTCCGGTCGTTGTGCACGGACCTCGCCGACGCAGAACAGGCCCTCCGGCGTTGGGAGGCTTCCGACGCTCCTGCGACGGCTGCGCGATGCATCGAGTATCGGCATCTGATCGACGGCCTCGAGTCCGAGCTTCGGCAGTCGATAGGCGAGTGGCAGGCCCGGTCCGAAGGGGCGATCAAGGAATAACAAGCGGTGACTTCAACTCAGGGTGGAGAGTGACGATGTCAAAGCATGCATACTGGGCTCTGGCGATCTCGTTGGCTTTGGGCGCCGCCGCCTGCGCGCCCACGGTCACCACCACGACCATCGTCGTGGCTGGTGTCGGGCCCGTGGAGATCGAGCGGATCAATGTTGAAGTTGCCGGAGTCGACCCCGCCGCGCGCATCGTCTCCGTACGGCAAGGACGTTTCGTCTGGGACGTCGCAGTTCCGGAGGTGTTTGGCGACCTGCAGGGCATTCGCGTCGGCGACAGGCTGGAGATCCAGCGCGCCGAAGGGGTGATCCTAGGCGCCAGGCGCGCAAGGAAGGGGGCCCGGCCGGGCATCGTCTATACCGATACCGTCGGCGCGCCGTCCTTCAACAACCTGCCCGACAAGTTCGTCACGCGGTCGCTGACGCTGACCGCGCGTTTCGAGAGGTTCGATCCGGCCACGGGCGTCGTGGACTTCGTCGGGCCGGCCGGGCCGCGCAGCCTTACCGTGGCCGACCCAGCGATCAAGGACGATCTCCGGCGCCTGCGGCGCGGCGACATGATCGACCTGACCTTCGCCGAGGCCGTCTACATCCAGAAATATTGAATTCGCCGGCTCGACCCCGCGTCGAGGACGCTGGTTGCGATCGATGAAGGAGATACGAACCATGGCGCCCGCAAGTCAAAATCCGAACGCAGGCACGCTCGCCGACGAGAGTTTCATGTCGGCCGACGATCTTCGGTCCTACATGGCCGATCTCGAAATGGCGAGGGCGTCCAAGCTGGCGGGCGCCATGAGCAGGGCCGAGGAAGCGCAGAACAAGCTTGCTGCGACTCTGCGCGAGGAAATTGCCGTCACCCCGGAGAAGATCGAGGAAATCAAGCAAAGCCTCGCGGCAAAGACCCGCGCGGCGGCCGGCCGGGGTGAGACCGAGGTCCTCGTCATGCGCTTCCCGAGCCAGCTCTGCACGGACCGGGGCAGGGCCATCAACAACGCGGAAGCCGACTGGCCGACCACGCTCACCGGCCGGCCGCGGCAAGCCTATGAATTCTGGAAGGAGCATCTCCAGCCGGCCAAGTACAAGCTTCGTGCCCTGATCATCGACTGGCCGAGCGGGCTGCCCGGCGATGTCGCGTTCTTCTTGAGCTGGTCCTAGGGGGAGGGCGCCGACGATGAAAGCCAAGGGTAGCGAGCCTCTGAAACGAAAGCCCTACGAGCGGAAGCTGCGCGATCTTCACGCGGAGCTGGTCAATCTCCAGGAATGGGCGAAGCATGCGGGCGCAAAGGTCTGCATCGTCTTCGAAGGGCGGGATGGCGCCGGCAAGGGCGGCGTCATCAAGGCGATCACGGAGCGCGTCAGTCCCCGGATCTTCCGGGTGGTGGCGCTGCCGCCGCCGACGGAGCGCGAGAAATCGCAAATGTATGTGCAGCGTTATCTGCCGCATCTTCCCGCGGCTGGCGAGATCGTGATCTTCGATCGTAGCTGGTACAATCGGGCCGGCGTCGAGCGGGTCATGGGCTTCTGCACCGAGGAGCAGGCCAAAGGGTTCCTGCAGGTCGTCCCGGGCGTCGAGAAGGCGATAGTCGATTCCGGCGCCATCCTTCTGAAATACTGGCTGGAAGTCGGCCAGGACGAACAGACGCGGCGGATGGAGGAGCGCATCAACGATCCGCGAAAGATCTGGAAGCTTTCTCCCATGGATCTGAAATCATACTCGCGCTGGTACGATTACTCGCGGGCCCGCGACGAGATGTTTCGCGCCAGCGATACGACTTGGGCGCCATGGTATGCGGTACGCTCCGACGACAAGCGCCAGGCCCGGCTCAACATCATCTCCCACATCCTCAGCTCCGTCCCTTACAAGGCGCCGTCACGGGAAAAGATCAAGTTGCCCAAACGGCAGAAGCCTGATGACTATGAGGAAGCCGATTTCGCACGGAATTGGATCGGCTGATTCGAGACTGGAGTGCGTTTATGGCAGCCGAACTTCACCCGCTCGCACCGCACTCCCTGCCGGCCTTCATCACTGCGCCGGGAGAGACAGACGTTCTCATGGTCGTATCGGCCGTGATCCTGTTTCTGGCGGTGCTGAGCGTCGGTTTGATCTTCCTTCGGCTGCACACCCTGCCGGAGCGCATGGCGCATAAATCCCAGAAGCTCCAGTTCGAGATCGTTGCGGTCCTCGGGCTGCTCGCGCTGTTCACCCATGTGCATTTGTTCTGGGTCGCCGGGCTACTGCTCGCTTTGATCGATATCCCCGATTTCTCGGGGCTGTTCGGCAGAATGGCACATGCGCTCGAACGCATTGCCGGGATAGCGCCGAGGCGGCCGACAAGAGCTGACGACGCGGCGGCAGCGGAGCCGGTGGCGGGATCTGGCGCGGGCGATCCCAACGCACTCCAGAAGGTGGAGGGCGGTCATGCTTGAGCTTCTGTTCTGCTCCATGCTGACGCTCCTGCCCGACTACCTTTACCGGCGGTACGGGCAGGGCAAGCGGCTCGGCAAGGAAATCACCTTCTATTCGGTGTGGTTTGAGCTGCGCTGGGGCATCATCTCCTGCCTCATGCTGACGATCGGCCTGATCACGGTGATCTTCTACAATCACCCGGCGACGACGAACGCGAACGTGATGTTCCGTACCGTCCCGATCATTTCGGAGGGCACCGGACGCGTCGCGCAGGTTTATCTCGGCTTCAGCGGTCCCGTCACAAAGGGTAGCCCGATCTTTCGCCTCGACAGCTCCAGGGAGGAGGCGGCGGTCGAAACGGCGCGGCGCAAGATCGCGGAAACGGAGGCCGCCATCGCTGTTGCCAAGGCCGAACTCCTCACCGACGAGAGCCGCATTCTCGAGGCCGCGAGCGCCCATAAGCAAGCCCTCGACGAATTGGAGACGAAGCAGGAGCTGCGGCGCCGCAACGACGATGTCGTCGCCCGGCGCGAGATCGAACGGCTCGAGAATCTGACGGCCGGGCGCGAGGCTGCTCTAGCGGCTGTCGTGGCTGCGAAGTCCACCGCGGAGATCCGCATTTCGACCTTGCTGCCGGCCGAGAAGGCCAGCGCGGAGGCCGCCCTCGCACAAGCGCAGGCCGATCTCGACAAGACCGTTGTGCGCGCCGGCGTGAACGGCCGCGTCGAGCAGTTCACGCTGCGCGTCGGCGACATCGTCACGCCCATCATGCGGCCGGCCGGTGTCCTGATCCCGGAGGAGGCGGGGCGGAATTATCTTCAGGCCGGCTTCTCGCAGGTCGAGGGACAGGTGATGAAGGTCGGCATGGTCGCCGAGGTAACTTGTATGTCGAAGCCCTGGGTGATCATCCCGATGGTGGTGACGGGCGTTCAGGACTTCATCGCCACAGGCCAGGTGCGGGCTGGGGATCAATTGGTCGACGTCCAGCAGGTTGCAAAGCCGGGGACACTGCTGGCCTACCTTGAGCCTCTCTATCCCGACGGGCTTGATGGAGTGACGCCGGGCAGCAGCTGCATCGCCAACGCCTATTCGAGCAACCACGACCTGATTGTATCGGGCAAGCTCTCGACCGGGCGAAAGTTCGTTCTCCATGCCGTCGACGCAGTGGCCCTGGTGCATGCCCTGCTGCTGCGGATCCAGGCGGTGGTGCTCCCGATCCAGGCGCTGGTCTTCAGCGGGCATTGAGCGCGAGCCGCACCTGCAACCAGGCGCTCCAAGCGTCGATCATGGGCCGCCCTGGTCCGGTTCATGGCTTGCCGGTGGAGAAGGTCGAACCTGTCCGCATCGGGGGAACGTTGCATTCGAACAGCGGTCCATCGCGCCGCTCGGGCAGCCCCGGCACCGGCCGTCTCACCGCCTTTGTGCTTCGGATCGCCGCTCGGCTGGCGGCATTCGATCAAGGCGCGCTCCGGCGTCTATCGTGGCAGAGGATGAACCGGCACGGAACTTGCCGCGACAGACGGACATTAGTCCGGGTGTTTCGACATGGATCAGAACGAGTTCCGATGCGAAACATGTGGCTCTCCGCATGTTTCAGCTCCGCGCGTTCTCAAGTCTGAGAGCGAAGTCCTCTGCGGCCGATGCGGCGCGTTCATCGCGACGTGGGCAAACTATTGCGGCGCGATCGCCCTGGCTCTGGCCAATGACAATCAGCGTGGGCCGCCCCCTGCCGACCCGCTCCGTCCTGCCGAATGACCGCTTTCAGTGCCCCGTTCGCAAGAGGGACGTATTCCCCAGCATAAGCGTCGGCGTTGGTAACTCGATCTCCAAAATCACGTCGGCCAGTGGTTTCGGTTGCGCATACAGGCCGTTTTGGCGCCGAGCCCGAACCCGACAGGCACTCCCATTTCGACCTGGGCGCGAGCACGCATCGGTGCTCTCCCTGCCCGGATCGTTGTGCGGCCCCGATCGAGTGGCCAGCTTCAATCCAATGCATGGCCGGCCCTAACTGCGCCGGTAGATATCTTCTATCCGAATAATGTCGTCCTCACCCAGATACGACCCGACCTGGACCTCGATCAGCTCGAGCGGAATCTTGCCAGGATTGGCCATTCGGTGGACGCAGCCGATCGGCAGATAGATTGATTCGGTCTCGTGCACGACGATGGTCTCGTGGTTGCGCGTCACCTCGGCGGTGCCGCGCACGACGACCCAGTGTTCGGCACGGTGATAGTGCTTCTGCAGGGAAAGAACGCCGCCCGGCTTCACGGTGATGCGCTTCACCTGATAGCGGGAGCCGATGTCGACCGAGAGATATTTGCCCCAAGGGCGCTGAATCTCGCGATGGGCTCCGGCTTCCGACTCGCCCCTGGCGGCGATGAGCGCGACCATCTCCTTGACCTTGTCGGCCTTGGCCTTCGGCGCCACGAGCACGGCGTCGCGCGTCGAGATCACCGCGACATCGTCGAGGCCGATCACCGCCACGAGCGCATCTTCGGACCGGACAAGATTGTTCGAGCCGTCGAGCACATAGCCACGGCCCTCGATGACGTTGCCGCTGGCGTCCTTCTCCGCAAGGTCCCAGACCGCCGACCAGCCGCCGACATCCGACCAGCCGAAATTGCCGGCGACGACAGCCGCCTTCTTCGTCCGCTCCATCACGGCGTAATCGATCGAGATCGTCCTGGCCTGCCCGAAGGCCTCGGCATCGAGCAGCAGGAAGTCCAGATCGGGCTTGGCCTTGGCGACAGCCGCGATCACGGGCTCAAGGACCTGCGGCTCGAAGGCCTCCAACTCGCCGCGCATCGTCGCGGCGTCGAATATAAAGTTGCCGGAGTTCCAGAGATAGCCGTCCAGCAGGTATCGCGCGGCGCGCTGCGCGTCAGGCTTTTCGACGAAGGCCGCGACCTGTCGGGCGCCGCCGGCAATCTCCTCGCCGGGATGGATATAGCCGTAGCCGGTCGCAGGATGGCTCGGCGGGATGCCGATCGTCACGATCCGGCCCTGTGCCGCAACGGCGCCGGCCTTGCGGCAGGTCTCGACGAAAAGCGCGCCATCCTGAACGATATGGTCGGCGGCAAAGACGCCGACCACGGCCTGCTCGTCGCGCGCCAAAGCCAGTTCGGTCGCCACAGCCACTGCAGCAGCGGAGTCACGGCGCATCGGCTCCAGCACGATCTGCGCGGACAACCCGACGGCCTGCAACTGTTCGAGAACAGTGAAGCGGTAGGCCTCGTTGGTGATCACGATCGGCTCGGCGAAGACGGCCTGATCGGACAGCAGCTGCATCGCCCGCTGAAAGGTCGATCCCTGCCCCAGCAGCGGGATGAACTGCTTCGGCATCGTGTCCCGCGAGACTGGCCAAAGACGCGTTCCCGCACCGCCACACATCACGACCGGGATTATCTTCAAGACCATCTGTGGCGCACTCCTCGTTATAGATCGTCTATGGCGTCGGCCAAAATGGCACAAGCTTCTCGATGTCCGAGCCGATGCTGCGCGGGGTGAAAATCAACCTCGGCGGTGGGGCGCCATCTCCCTGCTAGCCAGGAAACATCAGGGAATTCCGTGATGAAAAGTGCCTCGTTGACCTTCCAGAATTCGGAAAACGCGAAGATCTTCAAGACACGCCGGGCGATGAAGACCCCTGAATCAGCAGGAATTTCAACTGATCGCAAGCAGGGAACTGCTTTTGAGGTAGCTGGGAACAACCGGTGGTGGGAAGGGAGACACCCGCGCGCGCGGACGCGTCAGCGTCGCACCGGCGTTGGTGACAACCCGCCTTTGACCGGGCGATAGCGCAACTAGCGCTGCGGATCGTCGAACGTGAGTTGTCCGAGCTGTCGCCGCGCAACGCACATACGCATGCGCTTAAACAGATCCACCTGATCGCGGAGAGCATCGAGGCGTTTGGTTTCGTGGCGCCCATCATGGTCGACAAGGCCGGCGAGATCGTCGCCGGTCACGATCGGTACGAGGCGGCCGGGCTGCTGGGTATCAGCAAAGTGCCTGTCGTTTGCCCGGGCCATCTCGGGCCGACTGGACAGGTGCACATTGCAGGCGAAGGTGGATCCGGCCGATGCGCTGCCGGAGCTGGCGGCCACTGCTGTCAGCCGTCGTGGCGATCTGTGGCTGCTCGGCGAACACCGTATCCTGTGCGGGGACGCCCGCAACCGGGCGGCTTACGTCGTCGTGATGCGCGGTGAGCAGGTCCAGATGGTGTTCACTGGGGATTGCATCTCGCGTTCTTCGTTTCATTGGTTAGGCAGTTACGCGATCCATCTGGTTCGGGCAGGGATGATAGCTACAGTCGCGAAATTGCTGGCGCCGCTAGCGCTCCGCGGCCGCTCAGGCTCACGCTAACTGCTTCTTCCGCCGTAGCTGTTCGGATTGTGCTGCATATCGCTTTCGAGCGACCGATAATGCGCTGGCGCAAACAGCTCGGGCTGGGAATGCAGCCGCTTCGACGCTTGTTGTTTCCCCACTAAGTCTCCTATTTGATGGCTTTCCACCACGCGTTCGCGTTTGCATCAACGCTCAAAAGTCTTCCGGCTCGGAGCGCATCAAACGGCCCTCTTTGAGACGAGCCCTCAGTCGCTCTACCCCAGCTCGGACGGCAGTGGTCGTGGCTCGGTCATGGATTATCCGGTCTATTACCCTTCCAGAGTGCCGAGCAAGCTTGGCAGATCCCGTGGGATGCTGGAGCCGAGTATTTGAGCCGTGTGCTTTGAGTGCGGGATCCTGTACAAGGCGAGAGAGCCGCCTCATCGCGTGAAGTGTTATTGTCGGTGATGCCAGTGCGATCAGCGCAACAGGCGGGGCGGGGCTGCGTCTCCATGCGGGCTAGAAACGCGCGCGGATTTGCACTACCAGCTTCATCGCGAACGTGCGAAATTTCACAGGATGATCGGTTAATGGCGTATCTTATTGCCGAACAGGGCAAATCGGCGCCCGATGGCAATCAAGCAGTGATCGAGATTACGGCCGACGCGCAGAATCCGAACTATTGGCGCGACGTTTGGCAACACCGTGAACTTTTTCAATTGCTGGTATGGCGCGATCTCGTCGTTCGATACAAGCAGACGCTTATTGGTTTCAGCTGGTCCGTCATTCGCCCGCTGACGATGATGATTGTGTTCACGATCGTCTTCGGCGGGTTCGCGAAGCTGCCGTCCAATGACTCACCCTACGCACTCCTCGTTTTCACGGGCCTCCTCCCCTGGATGTTTTTCGCGACGACCTTTTCCGAGGCGGGCAATAGCGTCATTGCGAACACGCCGATCGTATCAAAAGTTTATTTTCCTAAGATTATATTGCCAGTCAGTTGCATATTTGTTGGTGTTGTTGATTTCGTAATATCTTTCTTTATCTATTTTTTGCTGGCGATCTATTTTAGGCATCCTCCTGGAATTAATGTTTTATTCTTGCCAGTCTGTATATTGTTGTTGTGTTTGTTCGTCATGGCCTGCGGCACCTGGGTCGCGGCGCTTAATGTCCGTTACCGCGATTTCAGGTATCTTCTGCCGGTCGTTCTGCAGCTGGGCGCCTACATGTCCCCTGTCGGTTACGCCAGCAGCGTTGTGCCCGGCAAGTGGGGTATGGTCTTCGCGCTCAACCCGATGGTCGGCATCATCGATGGGTTTCGCTGGTCGTTGTTGGACRCCGGAACACCGTTTCCGACATTCAGCTTCAGCGTAGCGGTCGTCTTTACCGTAGTTTGCCTGATTCCGGGCGTGCGGTTCTTCATGAAATCGGAAAGTCGTTTCTGCGACGACCTATAAAAACGATGAAAAAAGCCATTATTGCCGAAGGCCTATCGAAGCGTTTCCGGATCGGCCGAGCCAGCGACTCCGAGAGTGGGAGCTTGCGCGACACGGTCGGTCGCATGCTCCATTCGTTGCGCCCTTCAGGCGAGGACGACGAGAGTACCGATTTTTGGGCCCTGCGGGATATCAGCTTCGAGGTCGAGCCCGGCGAACGCATGGCGGTCATTGGCCGAAACGGTTCCGGGAAATCGACGCTGCTAAAGGTGCTGTCGCGCGTCATGGCGCCGACCAGCGGCAAGGTCAGTGTGCGTGGGCGGCTCAGCAGCTTGCTCGAGGTCGGCACCGGGTTTCATCCGGAGTTGACCGGGCGGGAGAATATCTTTCTTAGCGGCGCCGTTCTCGGCATGAAGCAGGCCGAGGTGAAGCGACGGTTCGATGAGATCGTCGATTTCTCCGAAATCGCCAAGTTTCTGGATACGCCCGTCAAGCGCTATTCGAGCGGCATGTATGTCCGTCTCGCTTTCGGCGTCGCCGCGCATCTGGAGCCGGATATTCTCATCCTCGACGAGGTCATGGCGGTGGGCGACTCGGGCTTCCAGGCCAAGTCTCAGAAGAAGCTTGACGCCTTGGCCCATGAAGGGCGGACGGTCCTGTTCGTTAGCCATTCCATGGCTGCGGTGCGGGGCGTGTGCGATACTGCCCTTCTGCTCGAGGCCGGCAGGGCCGGCCCGAAGCAGGCCGTCGAAAGCGCCGTCCGGAAATACCTGAACAGTACCATAACGAGACGGACGGCGTCCTTGCCGATCATCACGGACGATATCATTCTCGTCGATATGAACGTCCGTCAGGATACGCGGAACCTGATGGATTTCGTCGGGGAAGAGCAGATTGCGGTTTCGATCGAAGTCGAGATTCTGACGCCGATCGACGACCTTCGGCTCGGATTCTATGTCAAGACCATCGACGGTCATGTGATCGCACGGGCGCTTTTCGACGACTGGGATGCTGAAAAGTCGCGGTTCCCGATCGGGCATTTTGTCCTGGAGGGCGTCATCCCCGCTAACCTTCTTGTTCACGGCGAATATATTTTTGAGGTACACGCCAGCCGTTTCGGGATCTGCGATTATTTCGGCGAGGCGGGGCAACTCTCGTTCCGAGTCGCGGAAGCCAAGGACTACAACGTCCAACACAAGGGCGAGCAGCCCTTCGGCTATGTCCATATCGATCCCCAGTGGCAGATGCAGCGCATATGACACGGTTGGTCCGGCTAGATACTTGTGCGCCGCGGTGGCCTTGGTTGCGCCAGACACCAGGGCGCTCGGGCCGTTGGGGAAGCTTTCGGTTCAGTGTCGACGAGGCGCTCAAGCATTGCGAGGCGTGGGCCGTCTTCGAGTCGCTCGAGACGCGAGCCGATGTTTTCTGTCCGCCGGATCGCACAGTGTTCATCACCGGAGAGCCAAGTGACATTGGCCGGTATCATCCTGAGTTTCTCGCTCAGTTCGGCTATGTCATCAGTGGCCGCAACGATCTGTCTCACCCCCGCCAGATCTACCTTCAGCCCGCTCATCCCTGGTTTGTGGAGCGCGATCTCGACGAACTGCTGGTGATGCCCCCGCCAGCCAAAAGCCGGGACATCTGCGTCCTGATATCCGACAAAGCCTTTACCGAAGGGCACAGGCGGCGACTCGATTTCCTCGAACGTTTGCGGCAAGTGCATCCTGCGATCGATATCTTCGGGCGAGGAATTCGACCTTTTGAAAGCAAGTGGGACACCCTGTTGCCCTACCGATATACGCTCGTTCTGGAGAACAGCGACGAGCGGGATTTCGTTACCGAGAAGATGCCCGATGCGTGGCTAGCCTTTTGTCATCCGATTTACTCCGGCAGCGTCAATGCGGAGAGATATGCGTCGCCCGACGCGTTCACGCGCATCGATATCGCAGAGCCGGAAGCGGCGATCGCTCGGATTGGTAGCTTGCTCGCAGACGAGACCGGCTACGGTACTTGCCTTCCGGCCGTGGTGGCGGCGCGGCAGGACTATCTGACACGCTGGCAGTTCTTCGGAAACCTGGCGGGCGCACTGGAGATCATCGTCGGATTGAGCCGGAAGCCGCCCGAGATGATCACGATACGGCCCAATAGCGAGTTCCTCGCCGAAGAGGCCGCGCGCAGCCAAGCGGTTGCCCCCGCTCCGGAGGCGAGCTTGCCCGAATCTGCGACTGACAGGCCATCGACGGCTGAAGCCGAAGGTCCTCGGGCTGATCCGCGAGGTGGTCTCCTGTCTGCGTTACGTGACGCCTTGTCGTCGATCGGCGGAAAGCAACGATAGCATGATAACGACCCGCATCATCGGCGGCCTCGGAAACCAGATGTTCCAGTATGCAGCTGGTCGCGCGCTGGCATTGAGGAACCGTGACAGCCTAGCAATCGATCGCCAAGCATTCGCCGACTACAATGTGCATGCCTATGCGCTGGATTTTTTCGTTTTGGAAGTCCCCGATGCGCCGGCCGGCCTGGCAGTGCCCCTCGGAGCGGACAGCCGCTGGACCCGCTTGCTTCCTTGGCGCCGTCCTGTCCGGCACGTCGTGGAGAAAGGGCTGCGCTTCGATCCAGCGGTGGCTTCGCAATCTGGCAATGTCTATCTTGATGGATATTGGCAGAGCGAGCGGTACTTTGCCGACTTCGCGGATGCATTGAGAAGGGATTTTCAGTTTCGCCATGCTCCGTCTCCGGCGAATGCGGAGTTCGTGAAGCGGGCGGCGGCGGACAACACCGTTTCGATCCATATCCGGCGCGGGGACTACGTAAGCAACCCGAACGCGCTCGCGGTGCACGGCACCTGCTCTCCGGCCTATTACGAGAAGGCGATCGCAACGCTGATGGAGGAGTGCGGCTCCGACATGGTCGGTTTCGTCTTTTCGGACGATCACGCGTGGACGCGCGAGAACATCCGCCTGCCGATCGAGATGGTGCATGTCGAGGGCAATGCCGCCGACAAGGCCTACGAAGACATGCGGATCATGGCCGCATGTCGGCACCATGTGATCGCCAACAGCACGTTCAGCTGGTGGGGCGCCTGGCTCGACCCGCGCCCGGACGCGAGGGTGATTGCACCCGCTCGGTGGTTCGCCGATCCCGGAATGGACGCCACCGACCTCATTCCAGCGCGCTGGAACAGGCTGCAGGTCGAGCTTGGCCACAGCGCCGTAACGTGCTGATGTTGGATCTCGTCAGGTATTGATCGCACATGGACTCTCATCCGCAGGCTTCCCCGCTCGTGTCTGTGCTCGTGCCGGTACACAACGCGGAGCGCTATCTTGAGCAGACTTTGATATCGGTGCTCGCTCAGACCTTCGCCGACTTCGAGCTTCTGGTGGTGGACGACCTGTCTACTGACGAATCTCCCACGATCCTGCGCCGTTTCGCGGCGACGGATTCGCGCGTCAGGGTGCTGCGGCGCAGTGGAGGCGCTCCTGGACTGTCGCATGCGCTCAATCTCGGCCTCGGCGAGGCGCGCGGCACGCTGATAGCGCGCCTGGATGCGGACGATATCGCATTGCCGCACCGGCTCGCGCGGCAGGTCGAGTGGCTGTCTGCTCATCCTGATCACGCGATTCTCGGCTCGTTCATCGAGATGATGGATCAAGAGGGCAATCCAACCGGCTTGCATCGCGAACCTCTCGGCGCTGCAGCGGTCGCCCTGCATTCCATGGTCGGGACGCCTTTCGCCCACCCGGCGGTGATGATGCGCCGGGACTTTCTGGACGCTCACCAGCTTCGCTATCATGAAATGCCTGCGCAGGATTACGACCTGTGGGCCAGGATGCTCAATTGCGGCGCGAAAGGAGATAACATTCCCGAGGCGCTGGTGCGTTATCGCGTTCATCCGAGTTCGGACAGCAATGTTCGCGCGGCTGCCCATGAACGCGTCGCACGCTCGACCGCACTGCGTCAGCTCGCACACTATACGGCTGGAACACAAAAGCTGGGGCCGTGGCTGGAGCCGCGCTTTCAACAGGTCGCGCACGCCGTCATCACGGGAAATGCCCTGCCCGCAAGGCCAGGGGATGGCATGGAGGTCCAGAAGCTCGAGGATTTGCTGGCGGTGGCGGAGCCGCGGCTCGGAGTGTCGGGCACCGAGATCGCCGACCTTCGTGGTCGGATCGCAGAATATGGAAAAGTCTTCCGGAGCGGCAGCCAGGGGCTCGACAGGGCCCTGAACAAGGCCGTCTCGTCGTTGCGCCCGCTGATGCGCCGCGAAGGCAACGCACGATCGATCCCGGCAGATGCCGGGGCGGCGCCGGCGAACGAGGCTGCCGCCTTCGTCAGGTCGGTGCCGGTCTTCATCAATACCCGCGATCGGGTGGCTTGCCTGCGGCGCCTCGTGGAGTGGCTGGAGCGCGCCGGCCACGAGAACATCACGATCATCGACAACGCCTCGACCTATCCGCCGCTCCTGGCCTATCTGGAGGCCACCAGGCATCGTGTCATCCGCTCTCCCCATAATCTCGGGCACACTTCGCTCTGGAAGCTTCCCGAACTTCACCCCGTGATCATGTCGGAGTGGTTCGTCTATACCGACCCGGACGTGATTCCCTCCGAGGAGGTGCCGCTCGACGCCGTTTTCCGATTCAGGCGGCTCATGCAGTCCTATCCGCATATCCTCAAGGCGGGCTTCGGACTGCGCATCGACGACCTGCCTGATCACTACCATCTCAAGAACCGCGTCGTATCCTGGGAAAGCGGCCTGTACGGCCGCCAGGTCGAGCCCGATGTGTTCGAGGCTGACATCGACACCACCTTCGCGCTCTACCGGCCGGGCGTGCCCTATTGCTACGGGCCCGCCCTGCGAACGATGGGGCGTTATCAGGCGCGCCATCTACCCTGGTACACCAACAGCGCCGTCGTCGACGAGGAGGAGGCCTATTACCGGGCGCATGCGCTTTCCGCCGTTACAACCTGGAACGTGGAAGGCGACGCGAAGGAATTGCCGGCGCCAGGCGCCGGCGGAGTCGCTGCTCGCGAGACTTTCGCCGGACATGTCCGCCAAGCGCTCAAGCGACGCATCAAGAGCCTGATCGCGAAGTAAGGGAATGGGAGCGAGGCGCTGATTACTAAGCTGAAAATCGTGGTCAAGAAAAAGATTGAGAGAAAGCTTGCCGGTATTCTGTCAAGGCTGATGAGCCGTGAATTTGTAGTGAAGACTATCGACGATAGTATCTTTTCCGAATTGGTAGAGCGTCATTTTTTCGAGCGTGGCGATCATTCTGCTGTCCTCTCGCGAGTGAAGGCGGAGATGATAATGGGGGAATTTGCCGCGAAGGTCGTCAGGGAGGGGCTTACCGGAGACCTATTGCGGGAGAAGATGGAGAATAACTACAACAAAGAAATGGTCGATTTGCTGAGATTTGGATTCAGGACGGTTGAATTTGGGATAAGAGATTCCATCGGCGATCTTTATTTGGAAATGTTGAATTCAAAGATAACGTCGATGCCTTTGGGTCGTTCGATAATCTCATCTGAGTTTGAAAGTAAAATTTTCGAAGGAAAACATGTCGAGGCCATGAAAAACTCTATCATCTCCGATGAGAGTTTTGTGGGCGATTATAGCTATATCGGGTATAATTGCCTGATATCGAATGCGACTGTGGGGCGCTACTGCTCGATAGCAAACAACGTATCCATCGGCCCCGGCGAGCATGCGCTGGGCGCTGTCTCGACGAATTCTATCTTCATGAATGACGTGTATCGTGAGTTGACGGCTGCACCTTGCACTGTCGGGCACGACGTCTGGATCGGCGCAAATTCGGTTATTCGCCGCGGTGTAAAGATCGGGAACGGCGCCGTTGTCGGCGCAAATTCCTTTGTCAATGCGGATGTTCCGGATTTCGCGATTGTGGTCGGAGCGCCCGCGCGACTGATCAAGTTTCGCTTCGACGCCGAAACGCAGGACATCATCCGCCGGTCGAAATGGTGGGAACAGGATTTCGATCAGGCGAAAGAGGTGATCGCGGAGATCGGAAAATCAATCCGGATGCCCTCCGAGGTTCCGCTTGAAGTTGCGCCAGGTATCTCTGAAGCCGGGGGGTAAGGAGAAATAGACGCGCGAGGCGGTCCTAATCGCGGTATTTCGCGTCATCCGCAACACATGGCGGCCATAGCGGATCGAAGCGAAAAGGCTTCGGCTTGCCCTGTGTGGCAATATGTTTCTGGCGGCATCGACAAGGGCCGAACTGACGGGGCGGAGGCGCGGTGTCCGGTAGAGTTCCTTGAAATAGCTCTGCATTGCTACGGATACGCGCCCGAAACGAGCGAGGTCGTCTGCAGAGCGGATCTTGTACTTCCTCAGCAGCCTGATCCAGATTTCCTGAGCGTCGGGCGTGGTGTTGAGACGATCGAGGCACTTTTCAAACAGCATCAGCGCCTCGCCGATATCGACGGCGGCATCGTCGCGCACCAGTTCCGTCACCTGGTGGGCGGCGCTGGTCGGTGTTGTGATGAGCGGGTCCGGCGTGTAGGCGAAGATGGCGCAGACCCGCAAGGCGCGAATGTAGTAATCGAGGTCGACCAGCCATTTCATGCGCGTATCGTACGCGATGCCGAGCGACCGCCTCACGATCGTCGCGGAGGGCGCGCCGATCACGTTGCCCATGAACAGCTGCTCCGGGAACAGCGCGAGCGAGCGCGCCTGAGCGTCGGTTATGTGATGGTGGCGCTTGGAGCCGTCCCCGACGTGCTCTACGGTCGTGCCCGAAAACGCGAAGAGCGCCTGCGGATTCTCATCCAGAAGCGCGACGAACCGCCCCAGCGCGTCGGGGTGGGAGAAGTGATCGTCGTGATGCAGGATCTTGAGGTATTCGCCCTGTGCGTGAGCCAGGGCGGCATTCCAGTTGCGTGGTGAACCGAGCGCTTCGCTATTCCGCACGTACCGAAGCCGCCCGCCGAAGTCGAACTCGCCGATCAGCCTTTCGACCTCGTCGTTCGGAGAGTCGTCGGAAACGATTATCTCGTAGCCTTGGAAGTGCTGCTCGGCGATCGAAGCAAGCGTGGCCCTCAGGAATTCAACCTGCTTGTACGCTGGAATACAAATGGAAACTTTGGTCATTGTCTCGGCTTTGCCAGAAATGCGCGAGGCGTCGAAACGATCGTCGCCCCGGCGCACCATCAACGTCCCAGAAGCTTCCCGAGGAGGCTCGGGCGAGGAAAAGGCCGCCCGTCGCCCTCGGGAATAATAGCGGCGTCGGGAATCTGGGCCATGATATCGGCTTCGCTGGCGCCGTATTCCTCATACTGCGGAGCAACGTCGCTGCGAGCCGACACCATGAAGAGATGCTGGTAGGTCCGTGCCTCCTGGTCTGCGGCTAGTCGCCGGAGAACCGACTCTTCGGCGGCGATCGTCTTCCGGTCGAATTCTACGTTGAAGAAGCTGCGCTGCAGCCGCACGACCTTCTCGACCCCCCAGCCGAGGTCCGAGAAGAGCTGGAGCAGCGTCTTCAGTGTCAGGAAGCGCAGATGCGTCTTCTCCAGCAGGCCGGAATCGACGTAATCGAAATAGCCGTTCAGCAGCGAAAGCCGCACCGCGCCGAAGGAGACGTTGGGCACTGACAGCAGCACGCGCGTTCCGCGCTGGACGAGTGGAGCGATGCCGCTCAGGAAGTCGAACGGATTCGGCACGTGCTCGATCACGTCCGCGAGGATGAGAAAGTCGTAGTCGCCCAAAGTGCCGTCAGCGATGAGTTCGGCGATGCCGCTCTCGTAGACTTGCCGGTAGTGCTCACGTGCGAGATTTGCGGCGAATCCGTTGGGCTCGACCCCATCTATGGCGGCCGTCCGGCCCGCGCGCTTCAGCACTCGGCCCAGGTTACCGTTGCCGCAGCCGACGTCGAGGACGCTCGCTTCAGGTGGGATGATCTTCGCGATGCGCGCAAGAGGCTGCGCCGGATCCGCGAGAATGCCGCCGATCACCTCGTCGGGAACGACGTAATTCGCTGTGGGCCGCTCGAAGAGCGCGCAACTGCGGGGGGCTTTGTCCGGGGCGGTCGTCATGCTGCGTGCCTCAGCGCGAAATCGCGGACCAGATCGGCGATGGCCTCGATCTTGTCCCCTGTTTCATAGTGGTGGTTGCCGATGAAAAAGCCGTTGGCGTCGATCTCCTCGGCGACCGGCAGCGGGCCGGCGATCGTGTGGTCGAGATGTGCGAGCACGGGATTGGCCGTGAAGTTCCCCGCGACGATGGGGCGGCACTCCACGCCTTCCTGCTGGAGCCTCTGCACCAGCTCGCCACGCTTGCCGGCGAGCTTTCCCTCCAGGATGATGGCGAATCCGAACCAGGAGCTTTCGCCCGTCTCCTGCTGGATGCGGACGCCCGGCAGGTTGCCAAAAGCGTTTGTGAAACGCGCGGCATTGGCGCGCCGCTCCGCGACGAAACCCGGAAGCTTACGCAATTGGGTCTGGCCCAGCGCGCCCTCCATTTCGAGTGGGCGCAGGTTGTAGCCAGGCAGAACGAACCGGAACAGGCGTTTGAATTCATCCGTGTCGCCGGCGAGATGGCTGTCCTGCGGCTGTTCTCGCATCCATCCGTGAGCGCGTATGCTGAGCATGGTATGGTAAAGTTTGCGGTCGTCCGTGACGACGACCCCCCCTTCCATTGTGCAGATATGATGGGAGAAAAAGGTTGAGAACGTCCCGAATAAGCCCAGAGTGCCCGCCTGTCGCTTGTCGAAGAGGGCCCCCATCGATTCGCAGTTGTCTTCGAACAGAAGGAGCGAGTGTCGTTCCGCGATCTCCCGGAGCCTGGCGAAGTCGCAGGCATTGCCCAGGAGGTTGACGGCGAAAATGGCCTTGGTGCGCGGTGTGATCGCAGCTTCGACGAGATCGGGGTCGAGGTTCAGCGTCCTGCGATCGACGTCGACAAATCGAAGCGACAGGCGGCACTGGTGCACTGGATAGTAGGTCGTGCTCCAGGAGACGGCGGGCACGATGACTTCGTCGCCGGGCTGCAACCCGAGGTCCGGATGATAGAACGCGGCCGCGAGGCCCAGGAGGTTGGCGGACGAGCCCGAATTGACCATCACGGCATATTTGCTGCCGAAGAACGTGGCGAACTGCTCCTCGAAGGTCCGCACTTCCTGGCCCATGGTAAAGCGGCCGCTGTCGATGACGCGTTGCAGTGCTGCGCGCTCTTCGTCGTCCCAGGTCGTCGATGCGAGGGGAAAGGAAACGCTCATATCTGTCATACCTTCCTTGAGACCTGCCCGTCTTGGCGTAGCATGCCCAGATAGGCCTTCCGCATGCCCTCGCTCAGGGCTGTTGTGGCCTGCCAGCCGAGGCTGTTAGACATGCCCACGTCCATGAGCTTCCGGCGCATGCCGGCCGGCAGCGCGGTGTTGTGTGCGAAGCTGCCTGCGTAGCCCACCACATCGGCGGCAATCCGGTAGTAGTCGTTGACACTATGGTCGTGGCCGATACCGACGTTGATCATCTGGGGCAATTCCCCGAGACGCGGCAGCCAATCAATCACGAAGCGCGCGAGATCGTCGACGAACATGAACTCCCGCCGCGCCGTCCCGTCGCCCCATATCTCTACCGACGGCAGCGCCTCGTCCCTTGCCGTCGTGATCTTGCGCAGGGCCGATGCGATGAGGTGCCCCTTTTCCAGGTCAAAATGGTCATCCGGGCCATACAGGTTGCACGGAATGATGGTCCGGTAGTTCAGTCCGAACTCGCTTGAAATGGCGCTGCAATGGCGCGCGCCGAGGATCTTCGCCAAGGCATAGCCTTCATTGGTCGGCTCCAGCGGAGCCGTGAGGATGTCTGTCTCCTCAAGCTTCTTGTCCAGATCCTTGGGGTACATGCACGAGCTTCCGACGAACAGAAGATTTGCGATGCCCTGAGAGCGCGCCGCCTCGATGACGAGCGTGTTGATGAGCGCGTTTTCGGCGAGGAACGCCGTCGGGTAGGTTATGTTCGCCTTGATCCCGCCAACACGGGCTGCCGCGTGGATGACAGCGTCATATCTGTGGGCGCCGAACCAGTCCGCTACAGCCGCTTGGCTGCCGAAGTCAATCTCGTTGCGCGAGGGCGCCTCCAACTCCCAATCAAGCTGCAGCTCTGCGGCGACACGCCTGATGGCCTTTCCGACGAGGCCATTGCCTCCCGTGAGCAGGACCTTCACGGCATGTCGCCAAGCTGCTTCGCCTTCCGAGCCTGGGCGAGGTCGGCCAGCGTCATTTCCTCCACGAGTTGCTCGAAGCTTGTCGTCGGCTTCCAGCCGAGCCGCTGACGGGCCTTCGATGCGTCGCCGATGAGAAGATCGACCTCCGTCGGCCTGAAGTAATGCTCATCGACACGCACGACCGTCTTCCCGGTCTTGGTATCGACGCCGACTTCGTCAACGCCTTCGCCGCGCCACGCGATCGTAAACCCGGCATGGGCAAAGGATTTCTCGACGAACTCCCGCACCGATTTCGTTTCCCCGGTCGCCAGCACGTAATCGTCGGGTTCGTCCTGCTGCAGAATGCGCCACATGCCCTCGACGTAATCCCGGGCATGGCCCCAGTCGCGCTTTGCATCAAGGTTGCCCAAGAACAACGTTTCCTGCTGGCCGAGCGCGATCGCGGCGACTGCTCGCGTGATCTTGCGAGTCACAAACGTTTCGCCTCGGATGGGGCTCTCGTGATTGAACAGGATCCCGTTCGAGGCATGCATTCCATAAGCCTCGCGATAATTGACCGTGATCCAGTAGGCATAGAGCTTCGCAGCGGCATAAGGGGACCGGGGATAAAAAGGGGTACTCTCGCGCTGCGGGATCTCCTGGACCTTTCCATACAGCTCGGATGTAGATGCTTGATAAAAGCGGCATCGCCGCTCGATGCCGAGTATTCGGATGGCTTCCAGGATACGCAGCGGCCCGATAGCGTCCGCATTGGCCGTATACTCGGGCGTATCGAAGCTGACATGGACGTGACTTTGAGCTGCGAGATTATAAATCTCGTCAGGTTTGCATTGTTGAATTATTCTAATGATATTAGTTGAATCTGTCATGTCTCCGTAATGGAGATAAAAATTGCTGTCCGTCTCGTGAGGGTCGCGAAAAATATGATCGATACGGGCAGTATTAAAGAGCGATGCGCGCCGCTTTATGCCGTGAACAGTGTAGCCCTTTGCAAGGAGCAGTTCAGCAAGATAGGCGCCATCCTGTCCCGTTATTCCCGTAATCAACGCTACTCTATTCGAGCTGCTCATTTTACATACCTCATGCGACCGTGCGGCAGTCCGTGCAGTCTCGTTCGTCACAGGCGAAATCTGCCTTCTATAGTCACGAGGCATTTAATTCATGCGGCGTAGGATGGCCAGCCCGAACAGACTGCGCTCAACGAATACCTTGAAAGAGACTTCGTGCATTCCGCCGCGAGTGGGTTCGATCAGTTAGCTCGGCGCGTGAGCCAGGGTACGGCCTCAGCTTGGGTCGTTGAAACGCCCTATATGAGAGGGCGCCGAACCATCTTCACTTGAGTTGGCGACACGGGGCAGGCGAGCGCCTCGTCTGCAAATTGCCAGGCCCGAGTTGATTTTGTGATGAGAATCGGCGGATCAATGATGGCCATCATGTACCGCGTGATACGTAGGGTCTGAACGCGGTAAATGCCTTGGAATTCTCCAAAAACATGCTTATTGAGCACGCATGCACGCCCTTCGACGAAGTTGCGCCTTATTCGGAATGAGGCTCGTGTTATGGCCTTGCCCGCGCGCTTGACCGCGATCGGCCGTCTCGGGTTTCGCTCTCGCGCCTATGCCCGCCACGTCTATCAGAAGATTGCAGCGCTCACGATCGGCGCGGCTTTCGTGTCGCCGGCTGGGCGACGCCTACGACGATTGGCGGCGCGTTTCAGAACGCCCACGCCCCAGCCAGATGTGAGAGCGGCGCTCGTCGCGCATCTGTTCTATCTCGACCTTTTGCCCGAGGTTCTCGATTGTCGCGCGATGCTCCCCAATGGCGCGAAACTGCACCTCACTGTTCCAACCGACCGAGTCGAGCAGGTGCGGCGGCTGGTATGGGACATTCCCGACGTGATCATCCACCCGTGCGAAAATCGGGGCCGCGACATCGCTCCTTTCATTGCGCTGCTCAATGCCGGGGTGTTTGACGCCTACGATGCTGTCCTGAAGCTTCACACCAAGCGCAGCCCGCACCTGCTGGACGGTGAGATCCGGCGTAAGCTCCTTTTCACGATGCTGGCGGGAGAGCGTAACGCGACGTGGAGGACGCTTGTCACGTTCGAAAAGCCCGACACGGGCATCGTCGGTTGGAGGGACTGCTATCGTGAAGCACCACCATACTGGATGGGCAACGAGGCGCGCGTCAGGATGATCACGGCACAAATGTGTGCGCCAAAGGAAGCGGTTCGTCTGGGTTTCTTCGAGGGGTCGATGTTCTGGTTCCGCCCGGCCGCGCTCGCACGCCTGCGGCAGCTCCGGCTGTCGATCGAGGACTTCGAGCCCGAGGAGCGGCAGCTCGACGGCACCCTCCATCATGCGATCGAACGCTGCTTTACAATTGCCGCACGGGCCGACGATTTCCTTGTCCGCGACCTAGACGGGCGTGTCCTTGAATAAGGGCCCTACCCAGGAAGCGCAGGGACGCAGGCCCACGCCTCACTTCTGGGGGGAACCGTCGGCCAAACGTTAGCCGGCCAACTCTTGCGCTACGCGCAGTACATACTGACCATAATCGCTTTTTGCGATCTTCTGGCCGAGGGTGGTCAACTGGGCGTTCGAGATCCATCCCTGGCGATAGGCGATCTCTTCGGGGCAGGCGATGCGCAGGCCTTGCCTGGCTTCGAGGGTGCGGACGAACTCGCCGGCCTCGAGCATGCT
>NZ_JBFRDZ010000023.1:0-51454 GCF_052114025.1 Allobosea sp. RAF48 | reverse complement strand
ATGCATCACGGCGACAAGTATCTGCTTGCCGTCATCGCATATCACGCGCAGCCGGTAGAAGAGCTCGGCGGGATCGATCTCTGAAATATCGCAGAAGAGGTATCCGGCGCGCGTGTCGTCGCAGTCGCTGCCGAATTGGTACGTGAGCGGGAGCGTCCGGCCGTCCCGCAGGACAAGCAGGCCTTTCCCGGTGTGCATCGCCCGCCTCCCACCTCAACGGCGCCGGCCTCCCGACGTCGTCCCCACGGGGTCAACAACCCAGCAGTACGCGCCTGTTGCCGGGCCGCGGCAAGTCGCATTTCGTGTTCCACTGAGCGGGTAGCTGATCGACACGGAACCCTTCCGGTTCCATCCCGTTTCTATTCTGCCGCTTTCGAGCGCCGATGATTTCCCTCAAAGGCGATTCTGGTCCCCTCTCGAAGCGGCAGGGGGGGCCGTCCAGGCCCGCTCCCTGATTTCGGCCCCGCTGGCTTCGGCTGGCGGGGCCTTTTGCGTTTGACCCGAAGTCGTGCTGATCATCCTCGTAGTGAAGCGGCGTGCAGCCGGCTTGTTGGGCGGCGCGATAACGGTCAAGTGGTTGCTTTCACCGTAGGTGATGGACATCCAACGACGAAACCTGAAGGCGGCTTTACGGTTCTCGATCTCAATCGGCCGCATCGCCCTGTTCACGTGTATCGCGTGGCGCATAGCCGTATTTCCTTTTGAAGGCCCGGCTGAATGTCGAGTAATCGGTGAAACCGACATCGAAAGCAATCTGCTGAATTGCCACGTGGGCATCCGAGGACAACAGTCGCCGGCGCGCCTCGGCGAGCCGGTAATCGGCCAGAAACTTGGCCACTCCCCCAAACGGTTCAAACATTCGGTACAAGCGGGAGCGAGAAACGCCGAGCGCTTCGCCTAGCTTGTCTGGTCCGAATCTCGATGCCCCGATATTCGATCGGGCGAGATCGCGCGCTCGATCGAGCAATAGCCGATCCAAGGGGCGCTCCGCGCGCGTGATTCGATCCTTCGTTGGCGCGAGGCTCGCCAGAATTAGATCCCTTGTCGCTTGCTCTATTAAGGGAAGAGAGGCAGCGGGAATTGTAGGGAACATGCGCTCCAGTGCTATGAGGTAATCCGCGAAAAGACCGAGCATGCCATTTCGTTCAATTCCTTGGGGCAGTGCTTCAAACTCGCGCGTATGGCGCCGAAACGAATCCCGCGAAAGATACAAAGTCAGGACTTCGCCATCTCGCCCGACACCCTCGAATGCGCTGGTTAAAGATCGAAACTGCACGGGGCGCTCGGCTTTCTCAGGCACAACCACGACTAACCAATCATCGAGCCGCGTTGGTGAGAAGTGCTTCCAATGACGCAAAAGCCCCTCTGGCATTGCTGCCCGTGTCAGCCTCAGGCCCAGGGAAATATGCCATGTTGTATGATCGGCCGGAAACGGCGCCTGCACCCCATCGCCTAAAGAAATGTCGAACGTGTTGCGATACAGTTGGCGCCATCCGTCCATCTGATCGCGAATAGGCAGGTGCCGGGTAGTATAAAATTCTCTCGCAGAATTACTGATTTGATTGCTAGCCATCAATATCCTCCGCTAGCCAACTATCTCGCAATATTCGGTCTATTCCTATGAGGCCCGCGGGACAAGGCACCGCCGACTGCAAAAGGAGAACCAGCGGCTATTGCGGGAATTGAACCGCCGGCCGGCTTTACAGCACCGCCATCCATCGACGAAACTATCCGGCTTGCTCGCGTGGAGGACGGAAGTGAAGACCAAACGCCTGTCAGCCCGGGTCGTGGCGGCCTACGTCGCCAAAAATCGCATCCCCAGCTCGCAACTCCCTGCGCTGATCCAATCAGTTCATCAGGTGCTGCTGAGGATCGGTCAAGGATAGGCTTCGGGGCTGTTGAGCAATTCGGCTTTGGTGCTTCCCTGTTGAAGCTTGGCCCGGTTCCGCTCGCGCGGGGCCGGGCTTTTGCATTTTGGACTGCGCTAGGCCGCGTTTCGAAGCTGGATTTCAGAGAAGTGCTCGAGCTCATCGAGCAGGGGCTGGAGGCCCAAGTGAACCCCGCCACCGCCATGGCGGGGTTTGCTGTTTTGGGTGAACGCCGACATTTGCCCATCGTTCATCATTTGCAGCCAAGCTGTTGAAGCGCCTTCGATGCGGCGTGGCGCCGAGCTGCCGTCTTTCCCCTCCCATGGCGTGTGTGGCTCGGCGTCTTTTCCGAAATCTACTCGGCGACAGCGGCGGAGATTTCTTCCTCGAGCTCGACGACAATGCGCCGAAAAGCATCAGCCAGAGCGTCTGCACTCGGCCCCAGTCGTTGAGTCCAGTGGAGGTAGGCGCGTGTCGCTCGCTCGTAATCACCGTAGACTTCGAAAATCCATTCGTCCGCGGCGTTCTCAAGTTCGCGTCGCCGCTGAGGCAACCGGCAAATCAGTCGGGCTAGTCCAGATTTTTGCTCTTGCGTCATGGCGAGGAGCGTCGATGGCCAGGTCAAGCTAATCTGAAAAGACAATTGGCAGATATCGTCTTTGAGTGACCCAGCCCTTCGCCTTTAGCGCCGCATAGCGGTCGATCTCAGCACGGAGATGCGCGACGGCCGGCAGATGCTCTGCCAGTCCGTCGGTACGGAGAAAGAGTGGTGTGTGAAGGATCAGGGCGATCAATCCTGACCTCCTAGGAACCGATTTCGGCGGGGAACGCGCTGAGCCTCCGCACGTTCGATTAGTCTCGAACGCGAGGAGCACACAATGGACCACTCCAGCCATATCCGTCTCGCCAGCAGCGAGTTGACCGCGGTTATCCTCGAAGGGGCAACGATCTACGGGCCGGGCGATGAAAAGATCGGCTCCGTGTCACATCTCCACGGGAGCCAGGTCGTGATCGATGTTGGCGGCTTCCTTGGCATTGGCGCCAAGCCCGTCGTGGTACCTATCAGCGATCTCGAGTTCATGCGCGACGAAGATGGCAACGTCCATGCCGTCACCACCTGGACCAAGGAGCAGTTGAAAGAGATGCCTGAGCATATCGACCGCTAAGGTCGTTGAGACAGGATGACGCGTGCGGGCTTGTTTCCTGCCTCACTCTCCCCGCGCCTTGGCTGTGGCCATCGTATCGCGGAAATCTGACTAAGGCTCTCGCGTCTATTCAAGGAGCTGGGTCAGGCTCGCGGCCGGCGAGGACGGCTTCGACAGCCCACTCTCCCGCGGGAGTAAGTATCCAACCGAGTTCGCCGGGCCGGTCCAGATCGCGGCGGCGCTCGATGAAGCGACGAAGCTCTAGGTGTTCTGCAGTACCTAGGCTGATCCTCTAATGTCTTTGAAGCCGACCTGCTCTCCCGCTTTCACGCCTTCGAACTGGCTTAGGCAGTAACGCTCTCGTTTCGATAGCGGGCTTTTCGGCAGATCGGCCTTCCACTGTTCTTGTGCCGCAGCGTAACGCCGCGCCATCTCAGCATAGTCGTCGGCGGGGGGCGGGGCTTGATCGCTGCGCCCGGCCTTGTCTCTCTTCCCGAAGACACGCGCGACGCCCTCCATAAACGGGTCTGGCTGTGTGGGCTCCTGATTGAGGCCCGCAAGCTTCCCTTCCAAAGAGGGCCAGTGCCAGCGGACGATCTGTCCTCGATCGATCTGCGGTCTAGGGATGAACCCCGCGCGCAGCCACGTGTCGAACGTGTCGACGCTGATCATGATCCTAGCCGCTGCGGTCTTTCTGTCGACGAAGATGGGTTCCACGCGAGTTCGTGTCATCCAGCAATCTCAATCTGGAAAACAGGGTCGGCCCGGTCTCGCTCAGGCGGGTCGGGCAAATTTCTCGTGGCGCGGCGTGTCAGATAGCTGTCACCGAAGAGCCAAGGGCAGCACCACAACCGCGGCTAGAACAAACACGATAGCCGCCCGGATCAAAACGCCGTGGATGCGGGCCCTTGCCGTGGATGTGTTCGCGGCCAACTGTGCACCTCGGCTCCTGCCATGCTGCAAGACCGGGGGCAGACAACGGAACCGCCTGTTGCGAACTACGTTGAATACGTGCACCAGAATTTCGTCCTCAGTTGTCTGCCGAACCGACCGACTGCGGTGGGAATTATGCGAGCAACGCTTCGGAGGACACTCATATGCCTCTCACGACAGCTCGGTAATCAGCCCCTTGGGTCTGGGAATTTTCGAACGTCAGAGAAGGCATTCCGGAAGCAATCGAGCGGGCCTTTCCGGTCGCCGAAGTCCACGAGTTGGAATTAAGAAAAACCCCAGTTGGTGACGGACGCTCGTCGGCGCGGGGGGCTTAACACAGAGCCTCGCCCCAGGCACCTCGACGTCGAGGGCGAACAACGAGCAGGCCCTAATCCAAGATACCGCTGAGGCGTCTCGCACCGAATAGGCCAAGCAGAACAATCCGGTTGCCCACTCGAGCGAGCCGGCAAAACTCGAGCAGCCATGCAAAGCCTGACGGGAGAAGCTGCGATGAAACACGATTTGACTCGACTGCCGAAGCTTCTGGATAAGGCCCATCGCACCTGTCGCGCAGTCATCGAGACCCCAAAGGGACGGCGAAGCAAATACGACTACGATCGGAAGACAGGCGTCTTCTCGTTGAAGAAATTGCTGCCTGAAGGTCAAAGTTTTCCACTCGATTTCGGGTTCATTCCCTCTACTCATTGCGACGATGGCGATCCGATGGATGTGATGATCCTCATGGATGAACCCGGCATCGTCGGCGGCGTGGTGGAGATCAGGGTACTTGGGGTTCTCGAGATCGAAGAGATTGAAAACGGTATCGTCGAGCGCAACGATCGCATCGTAGGGGTCGCGACAGAGTCGTATCTCTATGAAAATATTCGCAAACTGAGCGACATCGAATCGACCTTCATCAAGAATCTGGAATCTTTCTGGGAAAACAAGGCTCAGCTTGAGCATAAGCAATTGCGAGTTCTTGGAGTGAGAAAAGCAAAACGAGCCCTCGCGCTAATTCGCAAAGCGAGCCGGAAGCCAAGCGCGCGCCCGTAGCACGGCGCGCCCAACTCATGACAGCGCGGTCGGCCTCACGTCGGGAGGTCTGCTGCGCGCAGCCCGCAGCCCGGCGCGCCCTATACCTATGTGACGACGCCAGCGTTCCTGTCGCAGTTCGGTTTCGAGACCCTGCGCGATCTGCCGGATTTCGAGAGGCTCGAGGATGCCGGACTGCTTAGCAAGGACAGGCTGCTCGCTGGCGATATTCCGATTGCGTTTGGCAGCTTGGATACCGATCCGTCGCCGCCCGATCTCGGCGACGACGCGTGATAAATGGCGCAACGGCGCCTTGCGGCAAGATTACAAGGTTTGAAGTCGATCGGCTGAGGTTTTGCCGGACCGCTTATCCTGAACGAGCTCGTAGGAAACCTTCTGGCCGTCGCGAAGCTCACGCAGGCCCGCTCGCTCCACCGCGCTGATATGCACGAAGACGTCCTGTCCCCCTTCGTCGGGCTGGATAAAACCAAAGCCCTTGGTCGCGTTGAACCACTTCACGGTACCGGTCGCCATAGTCGCGTCTCCTGAAAACAGCGCAAGGGCCGTCATCATCAGCCGTGCTGACAGCCATCCCCAAAGCCTGAGCCGCTTAAACAGCTTGATCTTCGCCTCGGCCACTGTGAAGACGTCGGACATGTCGTCCAGATCCTGCAGGGTCCTCGGCTCCCCGCTTTGATCCACTCTGAGCATCTCTTCATGGCGCAAAAACCGCGCTGTCAGCTCGATCACGCTGGATTTTCCGGATCCCCACTCGCCGACTAGACCGATAACAAACCCGTCTCCGGATATTTGCAGCTGATCAATTGATCGAGCGAGAATACGGGCGAATTCCGAACGCCCCAGCATGTCATCAGCGGGATGGCTGATAGGCTTATCACTATACCGAATTTGGCTGAATCGGCGAAATTCAGTTCTGGGTCAGCTTATGGCCAGCGTCATCAAAGAAAAAGAGACACGTCGACGATTTACGACACATGTTCGTAGAGAACTTGCATCATGCGTTAGCCGGGTCTTGGCATAGGTTGTCCTTCCCCAGGGACCCAGCATCGAAATCCCTGTCTGATTAGCCGGTCCGAGGCGGCGCGCGCATAGTGTCGGCCAGCGCATCGACAAAGCTGGCCAAATCCGGTCGCGTTCAGGGAGATCGAGGCCGCAGCGGCGGCGCACCAACCAAGCCGCCCAACCTCGCGTCGATCGAGTATTTACCTGCTCCCGTAACGTATAGCAGGAAGAAACCACCCATGATGCTTACGTTTTTGTAGAAATTGATCATGTTCTCATAGTGGTCGACCGGCGTTGTCACGTTAACTTCGGCGTGGCGTGGAGCCGTGTAGATGGGCTGGCATGATCCTTCCGCTCATCAGCTACAAGCGCCATAGGTTCCCACCGGCGATCATCGCCCATGCGGTGTGGCTGTATTTCCGCTTTCCCCTGAGCCTTCGCCTGGTGGAGGAGATGCTGCTGGAGCGCGGTATCGTCGTCTCCTACGAGACGGTGCGGCGCTGGGCCCTGAAGTTCGGGCGGGATTACGCACGCCGGCTCCGGCGCAAGAGGCCGCGCCCGCGCGACATCTGGCATCTCGACGAGGTCTTGGTCACGATCGCCGGGAAGAAGCACTGGCTGTGGCGCGCAGTGGATCAGGACGGCTATATCCTCGATGAGATCGTCCAGACCCGGCGTGACACCAAGGCAGCGCGGCGACTGTTGATACGCCTTCTCAAGAAGCAAGGCTGCCCGCCCCGGCGCATGATCACGGACAAGCTCGGTTCCTATGCCGCCGCCCGGCGCCAGATCATGCCGGCGATCGAGCATCGCGCGCACAAGGGCCTCAACAACCGCGCCGAGAACTCACACGTGCCGCTCCGAAAGCGCGAGCGCATGATGCAAGGCTTTCGCTCCCCGGGAGGCCTGCAGCGGTTCGTCGCCGTCTTCTCCGCCGTCCGCAATCTGTTCGTCTCGCCCCGGTCCCGTCGCTCCGCCCTCGCCACCCATCGGCATCGTCTGCGCGCCATGGCGCACTGGAAAGCCGTCGCCGGCCTCACCGCCTGAACCTGCCACCAGGCCGAAGGCACCTCGTGGCGCCGGCCGACAGTTAACGTGACAACGCCGCCTTTCACCAGTCAAGTAAACGCGGATGGCGTCCCCGCTGCGGAGGGCGTCCGCCTGGAACTGCCGTTTATCTATGTCGGACTCAGATCGCCTTCGGTCATACCGCCGCAGCGCGCTACTCAAGGTCCCCTCCCGGGCAAAGAGCCTGAGTCCGCTTCTGGCGCTCGGCCGCCGATATCGTTCGATGATGCGCTACGGAGTGGCCTAAGGTTGTCCGCAACTCTAGCTCAAGCCATCAGTCTGGTCACTGCCGCCTCCCAGCCATCTAATCCGCCCCCTCGACCCGCATCGAGATAGAGCCGGGTCGGTCGAAGATCGAAGCCCCGCCCTTCACTTCGCCGAGGATGATGATACCGGGCTGAGGGACCTCGCCATCACGATAGTAGACGACGAAGTGGTCCGGGCCCCAAAGCCCGATCGTCCCGCTCTTGAAGGCGCGCTGCCGCGCTGCGGCGGGCAGACCCGACGGCAAGCTTCCCGTTTTTTCCTGACGAAGGTGGTCCGTCATCGGAATGGTCAGGGGCAGCATGCCAAGCAGCGCTTTGGTCGCGGCGTTATCGGCGAGCTCCGCCGTAACGGAACCCCACTCCGACGAGATCTTGATGCGTTCCTGAGCCATTGCTGTTCCGATCGTTGCGAGGAGTATGGCGCCGGCGATCCGAGTGGCTTTGAGCGGCATTGTCCGATCCTCCGTAGTGATTGTCGTTCACCGAGCTCCCGCCGGTCCAGCGGCGGGAGCTCGGCCTGCGAGCCTTTGGCCGCCCACCGAGGGCGGCGGCCCCATCGCTTCGTGTCCGGTCGAGATTAGGCGAAGAGATGCCGGCCGAAGAAGCTGGCCAGCTTGTCGAACGGGATCACGTCGACCTTGTCGTAGAGATCGACGTGGCTGGCTCCCGGAATGATCATCAGTTCCTTCGGCTCCGCGGCCGCCGCATAGGCGATTTCGCTGAAGTAGCGCGAATGGGCTTTCTCGCCGTGGATCAGCAGAACCGGGCGCGGCGAGATCTCCTTGATGTAGGTCAGGAGCGGCATGTTCATGAACGAGAGCGGCGTCGTCCGGGTCCAGGAATTGCCCGAGTTGACCGCGCGCGGATGGTAGCCGCGCGGCGTCCGGTAATAGTCGTGGTAGTCGACCAGGAACTGCGCCTCGCCGCCTTTCAGATCATTGTAGGGCGGCTGGTAAGCCGGGGTTCCGTTCGCGGCGTCCACCCAGCGCTGCCGGCTCAGTTGCTCCAGCGTCTGCGTGCGCTGTTCAAGCGTCACGCTGTCGTTGTAGCCCTTCGACATGACGCGGGTCATGTCATACATGGTGCTGGCGACGACAGCCTTGACCCGCTTGTCCACGGCGACGGCGTTCAAGGCCATGCCGCCCCAGCCGCAAATGCCGATGACGCCGATCCGCTCGCGGTCGACCGACGGGTGAAGGCCGAGATAGTCGACGGCTGCGCTGAAATCCTCCGTGTTGATATCCGGCGAGGCGACGTTGCGGGGCTCGCCACCGCTTTCACCCGTGAAGGAGGCGTCGAAGGCCAGCGTGACGAATCCGCGCTCCGCCATCGTCTGCGCGTAGAGGCCTGACGACTGTTCCTTCACCGCTCCGAACGGCCCGCCAACGGCCAGCGCCGCCAGCCGCCGATCGCCTTGGCCCTGGGGCAAATAGAGATCACCCGCCAGGGTGATGCCGTATCGGTTCTTGAAGGTGACCTTCCGATGATCGACCTTCTCGCTCTTCGGGAAAATCTTGTCCCAGTCCGCTGCCATGCCTTGAGCCTTTGCTTTGGAGAGGTTGAAGAGTGATGCGGGTGCCAAGGCGGCAACGCCCGCACCGGTCAGCTTCATCAAGTCGCGACGGTCCAGTCGTGCGGACGACGCTGTGATCGTGTTGGAGGTGTCCATCGTTATCTCCCCGTTCTCTGTGACTATTCGGGCTTCAGCAGACGTTTTCCGTTGCCGATCAGCGCGATGCCGATGGCGGCCAGAGCGACGCTCCCCAGGAGGGTCGCGAAGATCGACAGGCCATCGAGCAGCATCCCGCCGACCACGGCCCCGAGCAGGATCGAGGCTTGGATCGCGGCCACCATCAGGCTTCCGGCGGCCTCCGGCGCATCGTCGACGTTCTGCGACATCCAGGTCATCCAGATCACCGGCATGGCGGTGTTCATCGCACCCCAGACAGCCAGGAAGAGGCCCACTGCGGCTACCGAGCCGCCGAGCAGCAGGAGACCAATCGTGCAGCCGCCCATCAGCAGCGCGGGCAGCTTCAGGAGAGGAGCGACGTTGCCATGCAGCAAGCGGCTGGAGCCCCAGGTTCCAACGAAGCCAGCGCAGCCGAGAACCAGCAGCAGGATCGACAGCGTCGTCACGTCGGCTCCCGTCACCTGTTCGAGGAACGGGCGCAGGTAGGTGAACATCGTGAAGGCCGAGCCCCAGGACAGCATCGACGCGATCAGGCCGCGCAGGAAATACGGGCGCTTCAGCAGGCCGAACATGGTCCGGAAATCCTGCGGCTGGCGCGCGGGCAGCGGCGGCAGGGCGATCACATGCCAGACGAGGTTGACGGCGACGATCGGCGTCAGCGCCCAGAACACCGCGCGCCAGCCGGACAGACCGCCGAGATAGCTGCCGACGGGCGCGGCGAAGGCTGCCGCGATCGCTTGCCCGCCATACATCAGGGCCAGCGCGCGAGGCACCTCGCTTTCAGGAACCAGGCGCATGATCACGGCCGTTGCAAGCGCCCAGAATCCACCGATGCAGATCCCGAGCAGGGCGCGACCGAGCATCAGCACCGCGAAGTTCGGGGCGGCCGCGACCAGGACCAGCGAGACCAGCATGAAGGCCGTCATCGCAACCAGGACCCATTTCCGGTTCAGCGTCCCGGCGGCCGTGGTGATGACCATGCTCGCCACCACCGCGAAGAGACCGCTGATCGAGATCGCTTGACCCGTCTGGCCCTCGGTCGCGCGCAACCCCTCGGCCATCGGCGTCAGCAGGCTGACCGGCATGAACTCGGAAGCGATCAGCATCGCCACGCAAAGCGCCATTGAGAGGACGGCGCCCCAGGCGGCGGTCGACTTGGTTCTTTCCTCAGATACGGCGATAGCCGCCATGTTGGGTCGCTCCTGCATCTGTTGATGCGGTGCAAAATAGCGGTTCAGGCTCGGAACGATTACTCGCCGAAATTGGAATGCACTGATCGATGCGATCGATTAATCTCGGCGCGCAGGCACCGAGGGTTCTCATGGACAAGACCGATCTCAACCAGCTCCGGTGGTTTCAGATCGTGGCCGAGGAGCACAGCTTCACCCGGGCGGCGGCGAAGATCGGCGTCGCGCAATCGACTCTCAGCTACGCGATCAAGCAGCTCGAAGATCGCATGGGCGTTCGCCTTCTGACCCGGACCACGCGCAATGTCGCGACCACGACCGCGGGCGAGCGTCTGCTCCAGACGATTGCGCCGCGGATCGCGGAGATAGAGGACGAGATCGCGGAGCTGACGGCGTTGCGCGACAAGCCGTCGGGCTCGGTCAGGCTGACACTATCCGACCATGCGCTTGAAAGCGTGGTCTGGCCGAAGCTCAGGCCGGTCCTGCGGGATTATCCCGACATCCACGTCGAACTCATCCTCGACAGCACCTTCCGCAACATCGTTGAGGAGGGTTTCGACGCAGGGGTCCGTCTGGGTGAGAGCGTCGAGAAGGACATGATCGCGGTCCGCATCGGCCGGGACTGGCGGCTGGTAGCAGTCGCTTCGCCCGGATATCTCGCTGCGCACGGAGTGCCGGACCATCCTCAGGACCTAGTCGGGCATGTCTGCATCAACATGCGCCACGAAACAGCCGGCGGGCTTTATGCTTGGGAGTTTGAAAAAGCCGGAAAGGAATTGCGTGTCCGGGTGAGCGGCCAGCTCACCTTCAACAACTCCTACGCCATGATCGATGCGGCGGTGAACGGCTATGGCATCGCCTACGTCCCCGACGACATAGTGGAGCGGCAGATCGCGTCGGGCGAACTGGTCCTGGTGCTGGACGACTGGTCGCCCTTTTTCGACGGCTATTTCCTTTACTATCCCAGCCGCCGCCAGAACCTTCCCGCCTTCAAGGTCGTTGTCGACGCTTTGCGCTACCGAAGCCAGGCAGGATCAGGACGGTCTTCCGGCCTGGGCTGAAAGTCCGCTTTCCGGCAGGCCTCGAATGTCCGGAGTTGGCGCGGAGCTGCCCCGCAGCTTCCGGGGCTCGAGGCGACCGCTATGGATCGGGGGCGGAAGCTCTCGACGAATGCTATTGTTCCGCGGTGATCCCGAATCTCTCCGCCGTGGAACTCAGCTTGTTGGACCTTCGAGAGGTCACGGGTTACGCGATTTCCTGCGCGCTCCCCGCGTTGGAGATCTTCGAGCACGCCTACTCGAACGATAAACGACCGCGTCTGGCTATTGAGGCGGCGGCGGAGTTTGTGGACGGCGCAAAACGGAGCGCTGCGCTGCGCAATAGCGCTTGGGGAGCCCAGCGCGCAGCTAACCGAGCCCGACAAGATGGACTGTTGGCGGCTACAAGTGCGGCCAGGGGCGCGATGGCCGCCGCGGGCGCGGCGTTTCTCCATCCTTTGCCGATGTCGACGCAGGTGAAGCATATCCTGGGTGCCGCCTCATATGCCGCACACGCATTCGAGATGTCGTCTGGCGGAAATCCGGCGGCCGGATTTGAGGCGATCCGCACCGCCTGTACCTTGGCATCACCCGCGACCATTACCGTACTGCGACGCTACCCCGCACCACCACCCGGCGGCGGCAGGGTTGGAGAGCTGATACGTGAGCTGGATCGGCTACTCCGGGAGCGATAGTAGGCAGGTCCGAACTGGGTCGAAAGGGCTCACCTAATCCGGTCCGGTACGTCCGCTTCCGGGCGAAACTTCAATGTCCGAATGTGGCGCAACATGCCTAATCGGCTGTTGCGCAGTCCCTATGGGCAGGTGCCACCCGACCGCTGCAGACGCTGGCGCAGCGGCACTTAGGCGGCGTCGGGCATGCGGGCTAGCAGCTTGTCGAGCGTGATTGGGTAATCGCGCACGCGCACACCGGTCGCGTTGTAGATGGCGTTCGCAACCGCCGCCCCAACCCCGCAAATGCCGAGTTCGCCAACGCCCTTGGCCTTCATCGGCGAGGACATCGGATCGGTCTCGTCCAGGAACACGACCTCCTGATGCGGGATATCGGCATGCACCGGTACCTCGTAGCCGGCGAGGTCATGGTTCACGAAAAATCCGCGGCGCTTGTCGACCGCCAGTTCCTCCATCAGCGCCGCGCCAGCACCCATCGACATCGCGCCGATAACCTGGCTGCGCGCCGTCTTCGGATTGAGAATGCGCCCGGCTGCGCAGACGGCGAGCATCCGCCGGATGCGCGTCTCGGCCGTTGCCACATCCACGCCGACCTCGACGAAATGGGCACCGAAAGTCGACTGCTGGTGGGTCTCGTCGAGATCCCCGTATTCGATCGTATCCTCCCCGGTCAGCGGCACGCCCTCGGCCGCGCTTGCCAGAGGCAGGCTGCGGTTGCCGGCTCTGACCTCGCCATCGGCGAACACCGCCTCGTCCGAATTGACCCCGAGCTTCCGCGCCACGGCCTCGCGCAGTTTGACGCAGGCCGCGTAGACGCCTGCCGTCGAGCTGTTGCCACCCCATTGACCACCGGATCCGGCCGAAACAGGAAAGGCTGAGTCGCCGAGCTTCACGACAACCTTGTCCAGCTCGACACCCAGCATCTCCGCGGCGGTCTGGCCGATGATGGTGTAGCTGCCGGTCCCAATATCAGTCATATCGGTCTCGACCGTGACGACGCCCCCAGCGTCGAGGCTGACCCGCGCTCCGGATTTCATCACCAGATTGTTGCGGAAAGCGGCCGCGACACCGAAGCCAACCAGCCAGTTGCCCTCGCGCATCTGCCCCGGGCGCGGGGGGCGGCGCGACCAACCGAAGCGCTCGGCCCCGATCCCCAAGCACTCGTCGAGCCGCCGCATCGAGAAGGGTCGCTCCGGCTTCTCGGGATCGACCTGCGTCTCGTTGAGCAGGCGGAAGGCGATCGGATCCAGCGCCAGCTTCTCGGCCATCTCGTCCATCGCCGTTTCCAGCGCCATCAGGCCCGGAGCCTCGCCCGGAGCGCGCATGGCATTGCCTTCAGGCAGGTCCAACTCGGCAAGGCGCATCGCCGTCATCCGGTTGGCACCGGCATAGAGCAGCCGCGTCTGCTGCACCGCGAGCTCCGGCCCACCTCCCTTAAGGTCACCCGACCAGCTCTCATGGCCAATCGCGGTGAGCTTTCCCTCCTTCGTCGCACCCAACCTGATCCGCTGAATCGTGGCCGGTCGATGGGTCGTGTTGTTGATTATCAACGGACGCGTCAGGGCCACCTTGACCGGCCGCTTGGCGAGGCGCGCTCCGAGTGCCGCCAGCAGCGCGTCGGCGCGCAGGAAAAGCTTGCCGCCGAAGCCGCCGCCGATGAAGGGCGACACGATGCGGATGTTCTCCTTCGGAATGCCTAGCATCGTCGCCATGTCGGTGACGCCCCAGGCAACCATCTGGTTGGAGGTCCATAGCGTTAGCTTCTCGCCTTCCCAGGCAGCGAGCGTGGCATGCGGCTCCATCATCGCATGGCTCTCATCAGGCGTCGTATAGGTCTCGTCGAGCTTCACCCCCGCCCTCGCGAAAGCCCCCGCGAAATCCCCCACATGGGTGTCGTCGAGGCTGGGATCGTCGCCCTCGGGCTTGGCAGCTTTATCTTTTGCAGCCTTGAGATCGAAGGCGCCTTTGGCGGCCGCATAGTCGATCTTGATCAGGCAGGCCGCAGCGCGGGCCTGCTCGAAGCTCTCGGCCACGACCAGCGCGACGGCCTGATGATAATGTTCCACCTCCGGCCCCGCCAGAAGGCGGGCCGTGTTGCGCTTGCCTTTCTTCAGGTTGCCCGCCTCTTTCGCCGTCACGATAGCGAGCACGCCCGGCGCCTTGCGCGCGGCCTCGTAGTCGATCGAAGCGATCCGGCCCTTGGCGATGCCGGCGCCCACGACATAGCCATAGGCCTGGTTCGGAACGACATCGTGCTGCTCATAGGCATAGCGCGCCGTGCCGGTGACCTTGCGCGGACCGTCGATCCGGTCATACGGCCGGCCGACCACCTGCTGTCGGTCGATCGGGTTGTCAGTTGCGGGCTTGTCGAATTTCATAAGTTCAGCCCCTCGCCTGAGCCAGCACCGCGCCGAGCGTGCGCTCGACCAGCGGCAGTTTGAATGCGTTGTCATGGGTCGGCCTTGCATCGGCCAGAAGCGCGTCCGTCGCCGCTTTCGCCCCGCGGCTGATCTCGGCCTCGGCCTCTCCGACACGCCAGGGTTTGGGCGCGACACCGCCAAGCGCGATCCGCACACTGCCGTCGCGCTGTACGATCGCCGCGACAGAGATCAGCGCGAAAGCGTAGGAGGCCCGGTCGCGCACCTTGCGATAGATCTGCGTGCCGCCAACGGGCTTCGGCAGCTTTACCGCCGTGATGAGTTCGCCCTTATCCAGAATAGTTTCGAGATTGGGGGCCTTGCCCGGCAGACGGTGCAGTTCCGCGACCGGGATGGAACGCGTCGATCGATCCGCCTTGACCGTCTCGACGGTGGCGTCGAGCACCCGCATCGCGACGGCCATGTCGGAGGGATGCGTCGCGATGCACGCATCACTGACGCCGACGACGGCAAGTTGGCGCGAGAACCCACCGATCGCCGAGCAGCCGCTGCCCGGCTGGCGTTTGTTGCAGGGCTGCGCCGTGTCGTAGAAATAAGGGCAGCGCGTCCGCTGCAGCAGGTTGCCGGCGGTCGTCGCGCGATTGCGCAACTGGCCGGATGCGCCTGCCAGCAAAGCCCGCGACAGCACGGCGTAATCGCGCCGCACCCGGTCATCGGCCGCCAGAGCGGTGTTGCGCACCAGCGCGCCGATACGCAAACCGCCTTCCGAGGTCGGCTCGATCTTGTCCAGGCCGAGCCCGTTAACATCGATCAGATGCGCGGGCGTCTCGATCTGCAGCTTCATCAAGTCGAGCAGATTTGTGCCGCCGGCAATGAACTTCGCTGCCGGGTGCTTGGCAGCAGCCGCTGCGGCATCGGCGGGCGAAGCCGCGTTCTCGTAGGAAAAAGCTCTCACGCGCGCCTCCCGGCGACTTCGATCATCGCCTCGACGATGTTGGAATAGGCGCCGCAGCGGCAGATGTTGCCGCTCATGCGCTCGCGGATCTCGGCTTCGGTGACAGCCATCGCGCCGGTGAGATCGGCGCTCACATGGCTCGGGATGCCGGCCTTGATCTCGTCGAGCACGGCAACGCCTGAGCAGATCTGCCCAGGGGTGCAGTAGCCGCATTGGAAGCCGTCATGCTTCACGAACGCCGCCTGCATCGGGTGCAGGTCGTCGACGCCGCCCAGTCCTTCGATGGTCGTGACCTCGGCTCCAGGGTTCATGATCGCCAGCGTCAGGCAGGAATTGATCCGCTGCCCATCGACCAGCACAGTGCAAGCGCCGCATTGACCGTGGTCGCAGCCCTTCTTGGTGCCCGTTAGGTGAAGATGCTCGCGCAGCGCATCCAGCAGCGTCGTGCGCGTATCAAGTTCAAGCTGGTGGCTTTGTCCATTTACGCTAAACGAGACCTCGCTCAGCACTGGTTTTCCGCTCGGCGCCGGCTGCGCCCGCGTGCCCGTCGCCGTGGCGGGAAAGGCGGCACAAGCGCCAGCGACAACCATCAAGTCACGCCGTTTCATGTCCAGTTCTCCGGGAGTTGGCATAYCAGCCTCTGATTTTGGCAAACCGCGGCCAAGGCTGGCCTCCCGCACGCCGCGTCGCGAAAGAGAACAACCGAAAGAGCGACTAGTTCATTATCGTTCTAAGATGTTCCGCTCACGTGATCGTCAGGTCGCTGGGTCTGTAGCGCTGCTCGGGCGCCGATCGCGGTCCGGCTTCCTACCCAGCCCAAGAGTGCCGTGGGGTCTCCAGCAGCGATGTCAGCATCGTCGGCCGCGATGGTAACACAGACGAGACCAACGCAGCTGAAGGCGCAGGCATCGGCGGCGCGCGGGCAAGCTCGCCGGCCTCCGCATGCTGGCCATCCCTGGCATCGGCCTCGTCGTCGCCGCGGACTGGCTTGCCTCGACCACCACAGGTGCGGTCGCGGGTGCTGCTGGCGGACTGGTCGGCTCCTTTGCGAAGGAAGGCCACGACAAAGACGAGGCCGCGTACTACGCCGAGACTGTTCGCCGCGGCGGTTCGGTCTTTTCGGTGCGCCCCGAGCCGGAGCACGAGGCACCGTCGAGGCTATTCTCGACGGCGCGACTCCCATCGATCGTACGACCCGAGAGTCAGAGTACCGCGCCGGTGGTGGGAACGCTTCGACGAGAACGCCGTGCCTTACCAGCGGTATGATCGACTGCAATTAAGAGACGGCCCTGGGTTCACCGGGGCCTTTTTCTTGGTCAGGCCGATCCGGCCAAGATGGCTGCAGGACTGGCGCTCCGCGGACCGCCAGTCCTAGATCGCCCGGCGCTGCCAAAAAGGATTGAAGAAGCAAGATAACAAGCGTTTTTCTTGGCGGCACCCGCACGATGACGGAACATGAGGGTCTCCAGCCCGTTCGGTCCTCATCGGGGGACAACCGGTCCAGAGCTCATGCCAAGATTCAAGATCCGTACGGACAATGGCGACGGTCCGGATGACACCGGCGACTCGATCGAATTCCCGCATGAGAAGGCCGCTCGCGAAGACGCGCAAAAAGCGCTCGCTGAGATGGCCAGGGACAGGATGCCGCTGGACCGAGACACACATTTCAGCGTGGAAGTCGAGAACGAAGCGGGGCGGCGCATCTACAAGGGTTCATTGGATTTGTCGGAAAATAAAGAACCGACAGAACCCGATTCGGCGAAGACCGATGTCTCCTGTCAACAAAGATCGAGACCTCGCGAGTAAGCGCGAGCGGAGTATGCTCAATGGCACCGCCTATTGCATTGGTCGTCGAGGACGAGCCGATCCTCATGATCCAGGCGGTAACCGTGATCGAGGACGCGGGGTTTGAAGTCCTTGAAGCCCGGAACGCCGACGAAGCGATCTCCATCCTCCAAAGGCGAGACGACATTCGGGTTGTGGTCACTGATGTGCAGATGCCCGGGTCTATGGACGGGCTGAAGCTCGCAAGAGCCGTTCGAGACCGATGGCCTCCCGTGCTCATCATCGTGGTCTCCGGACAAGTGAAGCCAAAGAAGGGCGACCTACCCGACGACATCGCATTCCTGTCGAAGCCTTATAGCGACAAGCAGATGCACGACGCGCTCGCCCTCATTGGCTAATCCATGAAGGACCCAATGTTGCGCCGGAACAGCTCCTCGTCGTCGGGGGTGCCGCTGATCTTGTCCTGCTCAGGCATCGGCGCGATGATGGTGAAGACGAGACCTGAGGGTAGATAGCGAATCTCTCCCTTGCCGTTCAGTTCTGCCGCCAGGACCTTTTCAATCAGTCGCGTGCCGAAGCCGTTGCGCGAAGGCTTCCCCTTGACTGACGGCCCGGCGACTTCTTGCCAACGGAACTCGATCATCTCCTGCGCGCCATGCCTGGTGACGTGCCAATCCACATTCACGTGCCCTTCTGGAACAGAGAGCGCTCCATATTTTACGGCGTTCGTGCTGAGCTCGTGTAAGGCGAGCACCATCGCCATGGCGGCGCGAGGGCCCAAGCTGACGTTCGGGCCGCCGACACGGAACCTGTTAGCTCCGGGCACTTCGAAGGACTGCAGGGCGATGGCCACGCTCTCGGCGATCGTGGCGCTCTGCCACTCCTCCCGCGTCAGAAGATCGTGTGCCGACGCCAGCGATTGCATGCGCGCGGTGAGAACCTCGGATGCCTCCTTCAGCGACGAGGCGTTGCGCAGCGTCTGCGTCGCGATGGACTGGATCGTCGCCATCGAATTCTTGACCCGGTGCTTCAGTTCCGCCGTCAGCAAAAGGCGCTGTTCCTCGTTTCGACGATTTTCCGTCATATCGAGCGTGACGCCCGACATGCTGATCGGCTTGTCATCGAAACCGTAGTGAACCCGCCCTCGGGCCAACATCCAGCGGCTCTCGCCAGCCGGTGTTACAATGCGAAATTCGTGTTCGTAGTCCGAGTGGTTCTCGACGGCCTCCCTGATTGAGAGCTGCATCCGCTCGCGCTCGGCGGGCACGATTGACTCGATCAGCTGTTCGTAGGTGAAGGGGTCGCTAGGCTCCCTGCCGAAATTGCGCTTGCAGATATCCGAACAGCTCAAACGCATTTCTGCCAGGTCCAGTGTCCAGGACCCGAGCCGTGCCGCCTGCATGGTGAAGCGGAGACGTTCTTCCGACAGGCGAAGCTCGTGGCTGTGCCTATCGACGTCCTTTTCGAGCTTATCGTGTTCCTCCTGCAGGCGAACCAACCGGTCGCGCTCCAACGTCACATCGAACTGCGACGCAAAGAAATAGGTGAGATGCCCATCCTCATCAAACACCGGAGAGACCAGCACGCGGTTGTGAAAACGCGAGCCGTCCTTGCGGTGGTTGATGATCTCCGTCTCGATCTGCGATCGCCGGGCTATCGCATCACGCAGCCGCTTGACGTCGGCCGGATCGGTGTCAGGCCCCTGAAGAAACCGACAGTTTCGGCCGACGACCTCCTCTCTTGTATAGCCTGTGAGGCGCAGGAACGCGTCGTTGGCGAAGACGATCGGATTATCCGGCTGGTTGGGATCCGTAATCAGCATTGGCATTCGCGTGGCACGGACCGCCGCGGCGAAGGGATCGGACGAGTTTGTGACCCTCATGATCTCTGCGTCGATACGATCGTGTTCGGTCTCGGCGCTCATTGATCGCGTGATCTCCTCATGCATTGCCTTTTTATCCGAGCTGTTAGCGAGGCTACATGTCTTTTGCTGTCCTGCCTCGTACCTGTATGGAGCGTCTCAAAGCGGAGCGGCCCCGTGATGCCTCAGTGAGTTTGAGGGAATAAAATCGGGCAGGACGCGGACGGTTCCCGCTTCGCCCAATAGAGCGGTAAAATGTGCTGCGGCTGCGAACCGCGTTGGGTGAAATGCGCCGCGTTTAAACGACGCTCCTAGTTTCGGTCGTAAGACAATGAGGCAGTAGTCCCTTGATCGGGTGAGTTCGCTCCCCGGAAGCGGGCGCAGCCCCGCTGGCTATCGTGAAGGGCCCGACCTCAGGATGCCCGCCATCACGGCGCGCAGGACGAGTTGCGCACGAGAATTGGCGCCGAGCTTCGACTTCGCCGCCTCGACATGAGCGTGCACAGTGTTCGGCGACAGGCCGAGGATCATGCCGATCTGTGGGTCGCTGCGACCTGCCGCGACCCACCTGAGGCATTCAACTTCGCGCTGGGTCAGCGACGGCGGTTCGGCGCGCATGGGAAGAAGCGCTAGACCGGCACGAGCATAGGCTTCGCACATGCCCTGCAAAAGGAAGCGCTGATAGTCGGCGAGCTCCAGCAGGTGGTCAGCTCCCAGGAGAACAAGGCCCACTTCGTCGTACCCGGCGCGGATTGGCGAGCAAAGCCCGTCCACCAGCCCGTGCTTGCGACTATCCGCAAGGATGGAAGCGCCGTTGCGCGAGGGAGCGGCAACTTCATTGAGCGTGAAGGCTGCGCTCATATGGCACGCTGCCATTACGATGGGATCGTCGAGCGAGTAGTGCTGACTCTGGTATCGCTCGGCCCAACCGGGCGTCGTCTGCCCAAATAGATACCCGGCCCCGTGGAACTGGCCCTCGCCGAAGACTCTAAGATACCCGGCGCTATGGTACCCCAGCCTCTCGATCCGGCCCGCGAAAATGAGGTCGAGTTCGGCACAGTTCCCGGCTTCGGACAGCGCGGACGCGATTCCTTGCGCCGCGACCTTGAACGCATCTAGCGGAAGTGCGGGAGACGCTAACATCGGTCATTTCCCCGTAAAAGCGTCAATCATCCCCATCTAAGGCAGTCGAAAAGAGCGAATTTGAGCCCGACATTGTCCTGCCGCCGCTTCTCCGTCTGTTTCTCCTCTGATCAGGTCGGTGGCCTGTCGACCGGCTGGCTCCGATACTCTGCGTCCGCAGGATTTGGAGAACACGTCATGCGCAGGGTTTTGGTCACGGCGGGTGCCTCGGGCATCGGCAAGGAGATAGCCGCGGCCTTCCTGTCGGCCGGCGACAGCGTCTACACCTGTGACATCAACCGGACCGTGCTGGAAGCTGCGGTACGCGAGCTACCGGGTCTAAAGCACGGGTTATGCGATGTGGGCGACCGCAACCAAATCGGAGCGATGGTGGCGGACGCGGTCTCGCAACTCGGCGGCATAGATATCCTCATCAACAATGCCGGGATCGCCGGGCCGACCGCGCGGGTACAGGATGTCGATCCCGACCAGTGGGAAGCGGTCCTGAAGGTCGATCTGACGGGAACATTCCTCGTCACAAAGGCCGCAATTCCGCATCTGATCGCGTCGAGGGATGGCGTCATCTTGATCATGTCGTCGGCGGCCGGACGTTTCGGATATCCCAACCGAAGCCCGTACTCGACGGTCAAGTGGGGCCTGATCGGCTTTATGAAAACGCTTTCGATGGAACTCGGTGTCCACAGTATCCGGGTGAACGCCATCCTGCCTGGCGCTGTCGATGGCGAGCGGATCCAAAAGGTATTCCAGGGCCGGGCTGAGGCAACCGGAAAATCGCTCGACACAATCAAGGCAGAAGCCATGTCCAACCAGTCGCTCCAATATCTGGTGGATCCGAAGGACATTGCGGCTTTGGCTGTCTTTCTTGCCTCGGACGCCGCCAGGTCGATCTCCGGCCAGATCGTGCCGATCGACGGCGACATGCAACGAAACTGAACTCGGCGCCGCCTCTATCGGCGCAATCACTCACCTTGAAGCGGATGCGCTCCATTGGCGTAAGGAGAATGACCATGCGGAGCAGAAGTCTGCGCGAGCGCCTGATCGGCGCCTGGAGCCTGGTATCCTACGAAGAACGGCCGGTCGACGGTTCGCCATCGTTTTATCCCATGGGCACTTCGCCGAAGGGGATCATCATGTACACGCCGGATGGCTTCATGTCGGCGCAATTGTCGAAGCCCGACCGCAAGCCGTTCTCCTCCGGCGACTGGTTCCAGGCCTCGGATACTGAATTCAGGGACGAGGCGTCCAGCTACATCGCCTATACCGGCCCATTCCAGGTCGATGAGGAAAGGGAGCAACTCACCCATTCGATGTTCATTTCTCTGTTACCGAACTGGGCCGGCCAGACCCAGCCCCGCCTCGTCCGGATCGAGGGTGATCGATTGTTTCTCAGCACGGCGAGCCCGATCTCGTCGGTGGGTAGGACCGTCAATTCGTACCTCGCCTGGCGGCGAGCCGATATCTCGACCATGCAAATGTCAAGCTGGAGACCGAGCCTGCACGGCATTAGCCGAACCTGCACCAAACATCCCACTCCTGATCTCCGCCGGATCGATTTGAGCCTTCAGCGCGTTCTCATGACCACTGCCCAAACTTCGGGGATCGTCCGGGTCTGAATGACTGCCGAGGGAAAGCACAGCAAGGAGATCATCATGGCTGAGCACGCCTCTTCCGAAACCGCATCCGTTGTCTTGACGGATCTGAACAAGCTGATGCCCGATCTCGAGGCGCTCTATAAGGACGTCCACGCACACCCCGAACTGTCGATGCAGGAGACGCGAACGGCGAGTCTCGCCGCGAACAAGCTCAGGAAAGCCGGTTTCGAGGTGACAACTGGCGTGGGAAAGACGGGCGTGGTCGGATTGCTTCGCAAYGGCGAGGGGCCGACGGTCATGCTGCGCGCCGACATGGACGCGTTGCCGATCGCCGAGAACACTGGCCTGGACTATGCCAGCAAGGTCACAGGGAAGGACGCCGAAGGCAGCACCGTCCCAGTGGGCCATATGTGCGGCCATGACGTGCACGTCGCCTGGCTCGTTGGCGCGGCGACGTTGCTGTCGCAGAAGCGCGATGCCTGGAAGGGCACCTTGATGGCCGTCTTCCAGCCGGGCGAGGAAACCGCGCAAGGCGCTCAGGCGATGATCGATGACGGTCTGCTTCAACGTTTCCCAACGCCCGATGTCGTACTTGGCCAGCATGTCATGGTCGGCCCCGCCGGCAGCGTTGCCGGAAGCGCTGGACCGATCACGTCCGCTGCGGACAGCCTGCAAATCCGCCTGTTCGGGCGCGGCGCGCACGGGTCGATGCCGCAGGCCAGCATCGATCCCGTCGTCATGGCGGCATCCGTGGTCCTGCGGCTCCAGACTATCGTGTCCCGCGAGGTTGCCGCAAACGACGCGGCAGTCGTCACTGTGGGCGTGCTACAGGCTGGCACCAAGGAAAACGTCATCCCTGACGACGCCGTCATCAAGCTCAATGTGCGCACATTCGACGAAGGCGTGCGCAAGCATGTGCTCGCCGCCATCGAGCGGATCGTCAATGCTGAGGCCGAAGCCTCCGGCGCGCCGCGCAAACCGGAGATCACGCCGCTCGATCGCTACCCTTTGAACGTCAACGACGAAACCGCCAGCAACCGCATCGCCGCAGCGTTTCGCGGCTATTTTTCGCCCGATCGGGTGAAGTATACTGGTCCCGCCCCTGCGAGCGAGGATTTTGGTTGTTTCGGCACCGCATGGCAGGCGCCTTCGGTATTCTGGTTCGTGGGTGGCAACGATCCCAAGGTCTATGCCGAGGCTAAAGCGGCCGGCAGGTTGAACGAACTGCCAGTCAATCACAGCCCGCAATTCGCGCCGGTTCTGCATCCCACGCTGGAAACGGGCGTCGAGGCGCTGGTCGTCGGAGCGCTCGCTTGGCTGGGCGCGAACACAAAATGAACTGCTCTAACCGATTGCGTCGGAGATCAGTCTCATTTGAATGCTGTTCGGTCCTTTCGTCCGGATGCGCTAGGATTTCGCGGGCGGATTCGTCATGATCGCCATCGAAACCTTTGTGCGAATTCTCGACCTGGGCGGCACCTTCGTTTTCGCGATCAGCGGGGCGGTTGCCGCAGTCAATCGCCGCCTCGACATCTTCGGTATCCTCGTCCTATCGTTCGTTACCGGCAATTTTGGCGGCATCACTCGTGACGTCCTCATCGGCGCCATCCCGCCTGCCGCTCTGACGGATTGGCGGTATCTGCTGGTCTCAGTCCTGGCCGGGCTCATCACCTTCTTCTGGTATGCCGGCGTCGATAAGCTGCGTAGCCCCGTCCTCCTGTTCGACGCGGTGGGCCTTTCGTTTTTCGCGGTGGTCGGTGCACAGAAGGCGCTTGTGTTCGGACTAAACCCGGTGATGTCAGCGCTTCTGGGCATGCTGACCGGAATCGGCGGCGGCATGACGCGCGATGTTCTGCTTGCGGAGATTCCACAGGTATTGCGTTCCGATTTATACGCCGTCGCAGCGCTGACCGCCGCGACTTTCGTTGTTACCGGCCATGTGCTCGGCCTTTCCTATGGCGTTTCAGCGCTGGCTGGAGCCGCCGTGTGCTTCGGCCTTCGCTTCATGGCGATCACGCGTGGTTGGCATCTTCCGATCGCGCATCTCTCCGCGCAGCGGCGCGCCGAAAGAGATAATTCGGACGACGATCGACGGCGATGAACACCCCAATTTAGTGCACAATCATCTTCCCATTTTCAGGTAGTTGCCCGCCCACAACCGGGCCGCCACTATAGGTACTTCCGCGAGTTGCCTCCATGATTGGTCTGAAAATGTGGCCCGGTCCGCTTGTGCGGAGCCGGGCTCACTTCAGACGTGACCCGTGAACCTTCCCTTCGGCTTCCGATTAACGCAACGACGTCGGGCGCGAGAAGATCGTGCTTTTCAGCCCATGACGCGAACAAGCCGCGCGCCGTCCGGTTCAACCTCGATGACATCGAGGACATCGGCGGATGCGTAACACAATGGAATTCAGAGGCGCCGCCATCGCTGGCGCACGCGGTTGCAAAATCTCTCGGAACGGTGGAGCAGGCCGGCAGATACCCAGCCGACCTGCTCGAAGTCAGGATATCAATCCAAAATCAGATCACGGGGTGGCGATAGGGATCCGCTGCTTCGTCGAATCGGTTCCACCCGCCGGCACGATACTCGGCAAGGCGCTGATCGCGATTGATGGGCGTGGCACCGTCGAGAATGGCCTCGACGGCCGGCACCTGGTCGTCGGCGACGCGAACCGAAACCACGGTGCCGCCGCGGCGAACGGTTTCGGCGTAGTAGTTTGCATCTTCCTCGCTATGGCCGGCGCTGGTCAGGGCGCCAACGATGCCCCCTGCGACGCCGCCGGCGGCCGCACCTGCGGCTGTGGACGCCAGCCACCCGGCCGCGACGACGGGACCTATGCCGGGAATGGCCAGCAGCCCGATGCCGGCTAAGAGGCCAGCCGCGCCACCCAAGGCAGCACCGATGCCAGCTCCTTCGCCCGCGTTGCTGTCATCGGCCTCGGCATGGCGGCCAACTACGCTGATGTCCGCGGAACTCACGCCCCCGGCTTCAAGGGCTTCGACAACCGAGCGAGCGGTCTCGTAGCTTTCGTAGGAACGGGTCAGGGTCTGGGTCATGATAGTCGCTCCTCGGATCAGTTACGGGTAATGTTGCCGCGATAGTCGACAGAGACGGTGACCGTCGCGCCACTGTGTGTCGCAGTGCCCTTCCAGACGCCATTGTTGTCCTTCTTGAGCTCGCCGATGTTCGTGTAGCCGTTCGCCTCGAGGCGGCTCTTGGCCTGGCCTTCGGTGAAGCTGTTGGCGCCCGGGAGCGGCGCATTCCTGTCGGCATCCGCCTTCGGCGCCGGCATGGGGGAGGTGGTCGACGTTTGAGCGTGCGCGCCGAACGACGTAATCGCCGCCAGGACGCTGAGCACCATCAGGTGTTTTCTCATCGGAGAGGCCCTTAACTTGACGCGGCATGTGCCGCTGGAATGCCTCTCGAACCGCTTGCACGATGATTCTGTTCCCGTCGTCAGCCTACGGCGGAACGAAGATCCCGGCGGGCCGTTGTTCCCGCGCCCTCCGGGAATGTCGCAATGTCAAATATCTCCGACCTGACTTCTTCGCCCCCGACGCCGAGGCCGATCACATGGAGAGGATGGCGCGGCGCCGCAGTCTTTAAGCAGCTCGGCCCCGGGCTGATCACTGGCGCCGCAGACGACGATCCGTCCGGCATCGCGACTTATTCGCAAGCCGGCGCCCAGTTCGGCTACAACATGCTTTGGTCTATGGCGCTGACCTATCCCCTGATGTCGGCGGTACAACTTGTCAGCGCCCAGATCGGCCGGGTAACCGGCTCCGGCCTGGCTCGGAATCTCAAGAACGTGCTGCCAAAGTGGGCATTGCTCGGCTTAGTCGGGCTGCTGTTCATTGCCAACACCATCAACATCGGCGCCAACCTGGCAGCAATGGGCGCAGCCGGCTCGCTGGCAATCGGCGGGCCCAGCTTGCTCTACACCGTCGCGCTGGCAGGCGTTTCGCTGACCCTGCAGCTCTTCATCTCCTATGAAACCTACGCCAACTATCTCAAATGGCTGACGTTGGTACTGCTGGCCTATGTCGCGGTGGTCTTCGTCGTGAAGATCGACTGGGCCGCAGTCGGTTCCGGCTTCGTCGCGCCAAAGCTGACGCTCTCCGGAGACACGGTCACGATGATCGTCGCGATCTTCGGCACTACCATCAGCCCCTATCTCCTTTTCTGGCAAAGCAGCCAGGAGGTTGAGGAGATCGAGCGAAAGGACGAAGACGAACCGTTGCGTAAGGCGCCGGAGCAAGCAGATCGGCAACTGCAGCGGATCCGGCTGGACACCTTCGTCGGAATGGCCGTCTCCAACCTGGTCGCGATTGCGATCATCATCAGTACCGCGGCGACGCTCCATGCCAGCGGCAAGACCGAAATCGGAAGCGCATCGGATGCCGCCGAGGCGCTACGCCCCGTCGCGGGCGATTTTGCCTTCGAACTGTTCAGCCTCGGCATCATCGGAACTGGCTTGCTCTCGCTCCCGGTGCTCGCGGGATCGGCTGCTTACGCGCTGGGTGAGGCCCAAGGGTGGAAATGCGGTCTCGAAAACAAGCCGTGGGAAGCGGTAGGGTTTTATTCGGTCATCGCGGTCGCGACTGTCCTCGGCGTTGGTCTCGACTTCACCCCCTTCGATCCGATGAAGGCGCTGTTCTGGAGCGCTGTCGTAAATGGCTACGTCGCCGTTCCGGTGATGGCAGCTATGATGTGGGTTGGCTCGCAACGCGACAGCATGGGACGCTTCGTCACCAACGGTTTCGTGCGCGTCCTAGGGTGGGGCGCCACGTTGGTGATGGCTGCCGCCGCCGCATCGATGGCTGTCTTTCACTGACGTTGGTCGCGATCATGCAGTTCGCGATTGTCGGTAGTGCAGCAGGACGTTTCGCTTCAGATCCTCTTAATCCAAGGCCATTGGAGCGAATGCTCCGACCAGGTAAGCAATCTTGGTTCCCTCAGCATCCCGCTGTTCTTCCGGACGCGCATCTCTAATTTCTTTCCAAATCGCGTCCAGCGCCGCATAGGCACGAGCGGATCGGCCGAGTCGCTCAGGGTCGAAAACGGCATGTCTTCCTCCCAAAAAAAAAGGTACGGCGAAGTCAGATTTTAGTAGCGTCGCCCGCCCGCAAGAGCTCGATCCGCGGGAACCGAAACGCCCCCGCCAAAACGCCTCCTGATCCGTCCGATCTCAGTAGGCGCTATCGCCTCGCCCACCAGGGCTAAACCTCCGTCACGCCAATCGAGCGGATCGCGTCGGCAACGGATTGCCCCTGCGAGACCAACACATCGACCTGGCGTAGCTTCGCGACGATCTCTTCGGGCTTGTGGCGCTTCTTCGGCATCTCGGTCCTCCTGTCTGCCAAAAGACATACTTCAGGGTGGACCAATTCAACGGGGGTGGATCAGAATGCTGGCGAGCAATTCTTCGAGAGGATCGTTCCGGTTTTGACTTCGTGTCGATGGAGGAACCTACGCATCCTCCTTCTGTTGAGAGAGTCTCACCCACTTAAGGAGGCTCCAATGGCGACCGAACCCAAGAAGCTCGACGATCTGTTCCTCGATACCCTTAGGGACATTTTCTATGCCGAAAAGCAGATCCTGAAGGCGTTGCCCAAGATGGCGCGCGCGGCGACGTCCTCCGAGGTCAAGAAGGCCTTCGAGACCCACCGCGACGAAACCGAAACCCACGTCGAGCGGCTCGCTGAAATCTTCGAAATCCTGGGCAAGGCCCCGCGCGGCAAGACCTGCGACGCCATCCTAGGTATCATCGACGAGGGCAAGAGCATCATCGAGGAGTTCGAGGGTAGCCCAGCCCTCGACGCAGGTCTGGTTGCCGCAGCGCAAGCGGTCGAGCATTACGAGATCGCCCGCTATGGCACGCTCAAAGCCTGGGCCGCTCAATTGGGACTGAAGGACGCAGTGACGTTGCTCGACCAGACGCTAAGCGAGGAAACCAAGACGGATCAGCTTCTCTCGAAGATCGGCGTCTCGGCGGCGAACAAGAAAGCGGCTTGAGCCGCGCCCGCGGCCTCTCGGCGGCTTTTCCCCCGGCGACGCCAAGCGATCCCCCTCACATCATCGTCCGCCCTGAAATCAGGGCGGACCTCGCCAGGATCGGGAGATGACAGCAGCGCTCGAAATTCGCCGTTTGGGAGCGCAGTGGGCGCTCGATGACGGCGACACGGTCACTCACATGGCCGAGCCGACGAGAAGGGCCATCGAGTCCCTGGGAGAACGGCTTCATCGAGTCGTTCAATGCCCGGTTGCGCGACGAACTCCTCGACGGCGAGATCTTCTACTCACTCGCGGAGGCGAAGACCGTCGTCGAAAGCTGGCGGCGCCACTTCAACACGCTGCGCCCACACGGCTCGCTCGGCTACAAGCCTCGCGCGCCAGAGGTCTTCATCCCAGCCATGACCGCGCGGGCGGCTGCGCAAACCAGACCGGCTACGCCGCCCGCGCTAGCGCCGAGGCCAACCGTGCACTAACGATCAAGCCGGACCTCTCGGCGGGGGCGGATCAGTTCCTGCTTGGCCTGGTCGCGGGCGAGACGAACAAGGAAATCGCACGACGGCTTGGCATTAGCCCCCGCACAGTGGAAAATCACCGCGCACATGTCATGGAGCGGCTGGGCGCTGAGACTCTATCGGAAGCTGCGCTGCTGGCTGCCTCGGCAGGCCATTTATAGGCCTGAAGCTCCGAGTGAGGTCGATCTCAATACGCACCCTACCGGAATAGCGACCTAGTTTGGAAATGATGGCCGGTTCAGGTGCCCGTCCCGTATTGCCGTATTGGCTATCTTCATCTGGAGCTCGATCAGACGCGGCTGTCGTGATCCATCAGGGACGGTGCGGACATATTCCGGCCCTGCAGAGCGTCCTTCTGCGAAGTGTGCATACACAGATAGTCCCCCGGATTGCGAACGACTCTCAGTAGGCCGACCTTAAAACCTTACTAATGTGAGCAAGTTCCGGGAAATCTGCTCGCTAGCTTCCGCGTGAATGCGCCAACTCCAGACATTGTATGATCGCCCGGAAGCAGACGTTTACACGCGATGACCTGTTGTGTGGCCGGCGCGAGCGAACCGAGCTCGCCCGGGACTACCAGACGCAGATCTTGCTCAGCGCCGAGCGAGCGACCTCCTCGATGCCCGTCGCCGCCAGTGCTTTTGCCGCGGAGGTCCCTAGATCGACAGGCCGGAGTGTCTTTTGACACGCTCGGGAACCGTCGTGCCTGTTACTCGTTCTGGAGAGGGCTCGAAGGCCGCTTGTGGCGGCTTGGAATGTCCGCCACAACCGGCTGCGGGCCGGATAGGGTTTGCGACGTCGCATTTCTGGTCGGTTGGGGGATACGACCATGGAGCAGCGAGCCTGGCCGGTCGGACAGGGCGAGATCGTGGCAATGCTGCGGCGCTGGACAGGCCAGGAAACCGAGCTCGGGGCGCCATCCGGCTGGCCGCCTCATCTGCGCGATGCCCTGCAACTGATCCTGCTGTCGCCATCGGCGATAACGCTGCTCTGGGGAGAGCGGGGGCTGATGTTCTACAATGACGCCTATTCGGTCATTGCCGGTGCCAGGCACCCGGCCACGCTCGGGATGAGCGTCTTCGAAGCCTGGCCCGAGGTCGAGGCATTCAACCGGGCAGTGATGGCGGAGGTTTTCGCCGGGCAATCGTCCTCCTATCGCGACCTGCCCTTTGTATTCTACAGGACCGGCGCGGCCGAAGAAGTGTGGCTGAACGTCGATTACAGCCCTGTGCTGGATGAGACAGGCAAGGTCGCGGGCGTGCTTGCGCTCGTCACCGAGACGACGGAGCGCGTGCACGCAGAGCAGGCGCTGCGGCGGCGCGAGCAGGAACTGGCGCAGGTCCAGAAAATCGGCCGTGTGGGTGGGCTCGAGGTGGATCTGCGCTCGGGCTTCCGCAACCGCCGCTCGCCGGAATATCTGCTGATCCATGGCCTGCCGCCCGAGGCGGCCCAGGAAACGCATGAAGATTGGGTCCGGCGCATCCATCCCGAGGAACGGCAGGCGGTCGAAAGCCATTTCCGCGCGGCGGTGCAAGGGACAGACACCGAATATCAGGCGGAGTATCGCATCATCCGGCCTTCCGATGGGGCGGTGCGCTGGATCTCGGCGACCGCGCAGATCGAGCGCGATGCAGACGACAAGGCGATACGTCTCGTCGGAGCGCATCTCGACGTCACCCAGCGCAAGGAGGCGGAGGCCGAGCAGCGCCTGCTCATGCAGGAGCTGGCGCATCGCGTTAAGAATACCCTGGCCATGATCCAGGCGCTGGCTTCCCAGACCTTCCGTGATGCGCACTCGCTCGAAGCGGCGCGCGAGATCTTCGGCGCCCGCCTGGCGGCGCTTGCGCGCGCCCATGATCTCCTGGTCGGTGGCCGGCGCGCCGATGCGAGGGTGGCCGACATTGCGCGGAGCGTCATAGCGCTTCAGGGCGATGCGGCGCGCTTCCGGATCCAGGGAGGCGAAGTTGTGCTCGGGCCGAAAGCCGCTCTCGCGCTGACGCTGATCCTGCACGAGCTGACGACGAACGCCGTGAAGTACGGCGCGCTCTCCAATCAGACCGGCATCGTCACGCTCAACTGGGGCGTGGATGATATGGAGGGCGTCAAGCAGTTCCGGCTGCGCTGGCAGGAGAGCGGCGGTCCGCCCGTGACACCGCCATCGCGCAAGGGGTTCGGCACCCGGCTTATCGAACGCTCCTTCCCGGCCGTGCGGACCGGCACCGCCAGCGTCTATCTGCCCGCTGGGTTGATCTTCACGCTCGACGCGCCCCTCCACTCGCTCGACGGGGGAGCCAGTGAAGCCGGCTCTTGACACTCGGGCGCCGATGCCAGCCGTCGCTCCCGCTGGCGGGGCCTTTTTCGTTATGCAAAGGCTCTTGAAGCGACCCGCCAGCGAGCTAGATTTTTTACCGCAGAATCCTGGCGAAGGAAGGAGCGATGCCATTCTCCTCGTGGAATGACCCATTGACCTCGCTCGGGCACAGGCGGCTTTGGATGCCGCGTAGAACGATGTCAGATCGGCCATTCCCAATGCGATTGCTGAGAAGGAGAGGACCAGGTTGGCCTACCTAGTGGCGGCCTTGTTCACGGCCGCAGAAGATGAGGTAGACCTGAAGGAAAAGGCCCTCGATCGATACCGACAATAAGCTGATGTGTAACAGGCGCACGGAGCGGAACCAAACAACGGTCTGAACGTTCTCGCTGCGCCACTACCGCTCCGTCAGCCGCGATAGTGACGATGGTTACTCTGCTAAGATGACCATCGAAGGGAGCCGGTGCAGCCCCCCAGCCGCCCGGTTCCCTTCTTATACCGCCGATCAGGAGCACGCCGCGGATGTGCCAGCGGCGGCCGATCGGCCGGGACCAACGAATTTGGAAGCGACCGTTCCCCTGCGTGCGACAACGATGATCGGCCCGATCTCCGAAGGCGATCGGGCCATCTGTCATTTGAGGAACTGCGCCCCTCGGCGTGTGTTCATGGCCCAAGGAGGATACGCCATGAATGCACTGACTTTAGCTCTGCTCTTCGCAGTCGCGATCGCCACGACAGCCTGTAGCACGACCGAGCAGCGCGTCGGCGGAGCCGCGGTCGGAGCCGGCACGGGCGCCGCAGTGGGCGGCCCGGTTGGCGCGGTTGTCGGCGGAGCAGCAGGTGCTGTTACAGCGCCAACGGTCGTGCGGGAGACGCGGCGGGCGACGCGCTGAACCATTATGCCTCTTGCATCGCGGAAGACAAGGACGCCCCGCGGCCGAACGATACCGACGACCATCCGCCAAATGATTTAGGCCCGCTGGCTTCGGCGGGCGGGCCTTTTTTCGTGTGCCGCGGACGGCAGATAGCTCTCAACGAAGGGCCAGGGGCAGCACCACAACCGCGGCTAGAGCAACCACGATAGCCGTCCGGATCAAAACGCCGTGAATGCGGGCCATTGAGGCCTCTGAGGTATTGGGCGCACGCATAACAAGCCCTCCCGCAGACCAGCCTTGCTGATCTGCGGCGGTAGCGCAACGTTCTGGCCCCACTCTGACCGCATCGCCCTGCGCTGTGATGGCGCGGTCAAAGTTAGCGTTCATGGGACCTCGTGGAGGCGCTGACTAGTTCGCCATGTGCAGGTAGCAGGATCAGCCGAGGTTAGCTTTCGAAGTGCCGAACGTGTCGCAAGCTGGAACTTCTTTAACGAGAACCAGTTCTTGGCCTGGGGCAGTCGTAAGCTCGCCGGACCGCCAAATGCCGAGTCCTCGCTGGAGGATGACGATGCCGTACCTGACAAAAAGCCGCACATTCCCGACCGCAGAACTTATCGAAACTCCCGAACAGTTCCGCGAGGCTCTTGAGCGCTTGCGGTTCCTAGAATGCGAGGCTGAAGACTCTCCCAGAGGGCGCGAGAGGGCAGAGCTTGAGCTCAGTATTTGTCGCTATCTCGCAGGCTGCGAGCATCGAGTTCGCTAGGCGCGCGCGGGGCGATGGCCGCCACGAGGCCGTTTGAGGGGTCTACCGTAGCAGCGCTTGCCTGCCGGTCAATTTTATAGGGAGTTGCATTTCACTGATTCGGCTGGTGTTTCGCCTGCTCCAGGCTGGCGCGGGCTAGCATCGCCTCAAGCTGGGCGAGCGCAGTCATGGGAAGGACGAGCAGCACGTCGGAATCGCCCGCCGTCTCAAATTTCACTGCGGCATCGCCGCGCACGTCGCTGCTCAACTGGATCATTGTCGGCTGAATCACCGGGTTCTCAATGGTTGGCTTTTCGGACATCACTTGACTCTCTCAGCGTATTGTCCATCAGGCCCGATCCCGCTTCGGCGGGGGCTAGGCTTTCCATTTCGGAACTAATGTCGCTAGGTCGGGTTTCCAGGCCGGATTTCAGAGAAGTGCTCGATCTCAGGTCGAGCAATGGGCTGGAGGCCCAAGTGAACCCCGCCACCCCATGGCGGGGTTTGCCGTTTCAAATGCATCGCCAATTAACATCTGCGCAGCTCAAAGGGAGTTGGGTCAAGGTTTTTCGCCATCTGTCCTGCTGCCGGTTTTGTGGACACCGTGATGACGTGTTTCATGAAGCCGGAGGTGGCGTCTGCAGCGAAGCGAACAGCAGCGCTGCGTCTTGGTTGCCGCCGGCAGCACGCTTTGCCAGTCAGCCTGCCGGTCAAGGCAGACAGAGCTATATCACGCCTTCGATAAGCCCGAGATTATGGGCCTCATTGGCTTCTATGTACCAATTTTCCGGCGCCAGCCTCAGCACCTGCTCCATGGTCACCGCCGAGCCGGCGATAAGATTCTGGAACCCCTCGTTCTGGATCTGGATCGAATGCTCGATCTCGTTCAGCTTGGCTTTCAGATTGGCGATGCACATGGTCAAGGGGCCATCGAGGATGACATTGGCCTGGAGCTTGCGCTCGTGGATCATGAGCCGCGTACCGCGCGTCAGATAGCGGTTCGGGCGAGCGAAGAAGCTCATGAAGGTCGCGCCGGCGGAGTAAATGGCGGTCTTGCCGAGGAAGACGAAGCGCCGGCCCGGTTCCTGCTCGCTGTGAAACCGAACGTCCTCGCCCATCATCCGCGCCACTTCGGGATCGCCTCCCAGGGTGCTGAGCTCGATGACGACGACGCCCTCCAGAGGAGCCGTCATGAGGCGGTCCCGGAAGAAGGCGTACATCATATTATCGACAACCCCTGCCAGCAGAATCGGCGGGTTCAGGAAATCGCTGGCTTGCAAGGCGCGAAAAAGATCGGGCTGGGCGCCGTCGGCGGGCGAGGGCAGGTTCATGGGCATCCATCAGTCGGGTGGGTCTGGCGGCAAAACTCACGGGCGATATGGCGGTTCCTGAACGGCGGACCGCGCGTGAGATGTCTCGCGGTCGGTCCTTAGCTCTCGATGAGATGCGGCCCTCGACAGTGCGAGCCACATCCATCCCGCTGCCCAGCATCGATCGCGCCGAGCAGCCCAAGCGGGGGAACCTAGCGAGCAGCGGCTGGTTCGGGAAAACGTTCGACGCTGGATTCAAGCCGATTGCGGCGTCAAAGCCGAGCCACTGATCGATACGCCCGAACAGCCATCACGACCCGCTTCGAAAACGCCCACATCGCGAATGTAGTCGGGCTATCCCGCGATTGCCGGTGGGGTCTCCCGGAGCAGGCTTCGCACTCGCGCTGCGTCGAGCCGCCCAGTTTTGACGTAGCAGGCACGATGCGGTATTCGCCAAGTCATCTAATGATTTGGTGAATTTGCATGCGTGCGCTGAGCAGGCCGAGCCTGGCCGAAACGGCCGTCGAAGCGATCCGTGGCGAAATCCTCGCTCGGCGATGGGAAATCGGTGAGAAATTGCCGAACGAGGCGGCCTTGTCGACCGCGCTTGCGGTCAGCCGCGGCACCGTGCGCGAGGCCGTGCGGGTCCTCGCGTCGCAGGGCATCCTCGAAACCCGGCAGGGTTCCGGCACCTATGTGCTGTCGACGACCGGAACGAGCCTGTCGCTCGCCACGGCGAAGCGAGCCGGTCTTCGAGAGCAGTTCGAGGCGCGGCTGGCGCTCGATGTCGAGGCGGCGCGCCTGGCGGCATTGCGCTGTTCCCCTGTCGATGTGGAGCGGCTTCGTACGCTCCTGGCGGAACGCGGAGAGTATGCCGGTGGTGAGAAGGCCGCTTTCGTCGCCCGCGACTTCGCCTTCCACCGGGCGGTGATCGCGGCATCCCGCAACAGCGTGCTGACGGGACTGTACGATTTCTCCTCGCGGCTGATCGCGGAAACGATCGCGGCGACGCTGGAAGACGATCTGCCCGAGCCGGACATGGCGGCGCATCGCGCAATCGTGGACGCCATCGAAGCCGGCGATCCCGACCGAGCTGACGCGGCCGTGCGTCGCTTCATGGCGCCCGTTCTGGCTGCACTCGACAAGGCGCTGCTGTCATGAGCCAGCCAGCCGCCATTGCCTCGGGCACGACCTCGACCGCGCTTTCGCGATTTCTCCTCGGCGCGAGCCTGGTGCTCATCGCGTTCAATCTGCGGCCAGTGTTCTCCAGCGCTTCGACCTTGCTGCCGGAGATCAGCAGCACGCTGGGCCTTTCCTCGCTGGGAGCCAGCGTCCTGACGACGCTTCCCGTGGTCTGTCTCGGGTTGTTCTCGCCCTTGGCGCCGCGCCTGTCGCGCTGGATCGGCACGGAGCGGACCCTGCTCGTGGCCGTGCTACTGCTCGCTTGCGGCACAGCACTGCGCGGCTTTGGATCGATTCCGCTGCTTTTCCTGGGCACGGCCCTTGCCGGAGCATGCATCGCCATCGGCAACGTGCTGCTTCCGGGTGTCGTGAAGCGGGACTTCCCCGATCGAGCGGCGCTGATGACGGGCTGGTACACGATGGCGCTCTGTGCGGGGGCGGCCGGTGCTGCCGGCCTGACCTTGCCCCTCAAACAGTCGCTCCAGTTGTCGCTGGGCGGGGCGCTCGCGGTCTGGGCGCTTCTTGCCTTGGTGGCGGGCCTGCTCTGGCTGCCCCAGGTGCTTTCGAGCCGCTTCCAGGTCACGGGGGCTCGGCCGAACGTGCAGGGCTTGTGGCGGAACAGGCTGGCCTGGCACGTCACCTTGTTCATGGGGCTGCAGTCGGCGCTAGCCTATTGCGTCTTCGGCTGGCTGGTGCCGATCCTGCGCGAACGCGGCCTGGAAGGCTTCACAGCCGGGGCGATCGTCTCCGTGTCGGTGATGATGCAGGCAGCTGCCTGCCTGATCGCGCCGCATATCGCCGTGCGCGGCCGGGACCAGCGGGCCATCAACGTCGCGCTCAGCGGATTGGCCGTCGTGGCTCTCCTCGGTCTCCTGTTCGCGCCGCTCTGGTCGATCTGGTTCTGGGCGGTGCTGCAAGGCATCGGGCAGGGCGGCCTGATCGCCGTGGCACTGACGGTGATCGTCCTGCGCGCTCACGACGCGCATGTCGCGGCCCAGCTTTCCAGCATGGCGCAATGCGTCGGTTATCTGCTGGCCGCCATCGGCCCGCTCGTCGTCGGCCTGATCCATAGCTGGACCGGCAGCTTCGCCTGGAGCGCGGTGCTCTTCGTGCTTCTGGGGGTGGGCACCGCAGTCAATGGCTGGTTTGCCGGCCGGGCCGTTCATGTCGAACCGTAATGGCGCGGCTTTGATGGGAGCGTTCGTGCCAGAGCCGGGCTCTGATCGAACCCGGCCTGTCTGATCGATGCGGCGGTGCGAGCTTGCCGGCCGCGCCGTTCACTTCTGGCGAGCGGCCTGTTCGATGAATTCCGCGACGACCTTGGGCTTGGAGACGTAAACGGCATGGCTGCCCTTGGTCTCGGCTACGGTCGCACCGGCGCGCTTGGCCATCTGGCGCTGGGCGGGGGGCGGAATCATGTGGTCGTCGGTGGCGACGAGATAATAGCTCGGCTTTGTCTTCCAGGCCGGGCTGGTGACGGTGCCGCCGGCAGCCGCGACGCCCCAGGGCACCTGCGAGTCGGCCATGAAGGTGGCGGTCTTCGCGTCGACATCGGCAGCGAAGGCAGCTGCGAACTTGGTCTTGTCAAGCGCTAGGAAGCCCTCGACTGGCGGCAGGATCGGCGGGACGGGCGCGCCTGCAGGCGGGTTGGCGATCAGCGACATCACCGATTCACCGGCATCCGGCGCGAAGGCGGCGATGTAGACCACCGACTTCACCTYAGGATCGGTGCCGGCCTCGCTGACCACGACGCCGCCATAGGAATGGCCGACGAGCACGACCGGGCCGTCCTGCTGCGCAATGGCGCGCTTGGTGAAGGCGACGTCGTCGGAGAGCGAGGTGGTCGGATTCTGGATGATGGTGACGTGGTAGCCCTTGGCCCTGAGGGCGTTGTAGACACCCTGCCAACCCGAGCCGTCGACGAAGCCGCCATGGACGAGGACGACGTTCTTGACGGCGGGGGCGGCTTGGGCGGAGGTCAGCGAGACGGTGGTGGAGAGGGCAAGGGCGGCAGCGGCGAGGATGGACTTGGTCATGGCGGGCTCCTTGGGTTAACATGTTCGCGGCAATTATTATCGCGATAAGTACTTCATACTCACCCCCTCGGAGCTTGTAAAGCGCTTTCTTTATCGCGATATCGTTTTTCTCGACATCGACCCGCCAGCCGATTCCGGAGTTCAACATGACCGACGCCCAGAAGCCTTCCGCCGCGCCTGCGCCTGCGCCTGCGGGGCCGACCTTGCCGCTCGACGGCCAGCTCTGTTTCTCAATCTATTCGGCCTCGCTGGCGATCCAGCGGGTCTACAAGCCGATGCTCGACGGGCTCGGCGTGACCTATACGCAGTATCTCGCCCTAAGCACGCTTTGGGAAAAGGACGGGCTGACGATCGGGGCCATCGCTGAACGGCTCGCGCTGGAGCCGAGCACGATCACGCCCGCCGTCAAGCGACTGGAGGCGGCAGGATTTCTTAGTCGCCGGCGCAGTACCACGGACGAGCGCCTGGTCGAGGTGCATCTTACCGAGAAGGGTAGGGAGCTCCATCCCCAAACCGGCTGCCTCACCGACGCGCTATTGCGCCATTCCGGTTTCGAAGTGCCTCAGATGATCGAACTCAACCAGCTTGTCCAGGCGCTGAGACGGGGCATGCGGAACGCCGTGAGCCCGGACGACCCCACAAAAGCCGACGCTACTGAGTGAAACCGGGTTGGCCGCGATGGAAGTCCGCCATTGTTGGTTATGACGGTGTCTTCAATGGTCTCGACATTGGTACGAGGCCTATGATGACGCCGCTAGAAGCTCGGATCATGTGCTCCTTGAGGCATATCTATGGCTAGCCAAGACTGCCGGCAAATTTCTCGGCGAGCCGCTGGCGCCGAAACGCGTCAGCGACGAAATCGACAAAGACACGGGTCTTTGATGGGAGCAGGGTGCGGCTTGCGTAGTAGATCGAGATCGGCCCTTCGTCGATGTACCACTGCGGCAGCAGGCGGACGAGCGCGCCGCTCTCCAGATGCGGCAGCACATGGCACACGGCGTTCAGTGTCACGCCGAGCCCGAGCAGCGCCGCGCGACAGGTCGCTTCGGGGTCGTCAAGGACAATGGTCTCCTTGAGCTTGACCGGAATCGCGGTGCCTTCGACGTCGCGCATGATGCRTTCCCGGATCCGGCCCGTCCTTGATGAGCGCCACGCGATCCCATCGAACGCGGAAAGCTGTGTGGGATCGGTCGGCGGCCTGTGCTTCTTCATGTATGCGGGCGACGCGACCGCGATCAGATGCAGCGGTGCGAGCGTGCGCGAGACGACGCCGGGCCCCCATTCGATGCCGCCGCCGATCGCGGCATCGAAACCCTCGGCGATCAGGTCGGTCTGCCGCGTCGTGAACTGCCAATCGGGCCGGATGCCGGGATAGCGGGCCAGGAACGCGGGCAGCATCGGCAGAATGTAGTCGGCCCCGAAATTGAGGCCCATGCTGACCTTGAGCACGCCGGCCGGTTCTCCGCTATTCGTCGCCACGCTCGCAATGGCCTGCTGGAGCCCTTCGAGGTTGTCCCTGATCTCCAGCAGGAAACGCTCCCCTGCGTCGGTCAGCGTCAGCTTTCGCGTGCTGCGGTGAAACAGCCGGACACCGAGATTGCGTTCGAGCGTCGCGACGTTGCGGCTGACCGCCGCCGGCGTCAGGGAGAGCCTCCGCGCCGCGACCGAGAAGCTGCTGGCTTCGGCGCTGCGTGTGAAGGATTCGAGGTTGGCCAGTGTCTCCAAGCGCCTTCCTTCAAGCAATACTTGTAAGAATTATCAGCCATTACCGACTAATCATAGCCGAATAAACGGGCGATTGCTGTGGGGCGGACAACGCAGAACCAATCGGAGAAACGCCCATGGCTACCCAGTCCACCGCCCCGAAGAACGGCCTCAACGCCCTGCTGACCCCTGAAGAGTCGGTGCTGGTGCTGATCGACCACCAGCCCTTCCAGTTCGCCAATCTGCACAGCCACGAACCCACAATGATCGTGAACAACGTCATCGCGTTGGCCAAGACGGCCAAGCTCTTCGGCGTGCCGACGATCCTGACCACCGTCCTCGAGGACCGCGGCGGCAAGCTGATCAAGGGCCTGCAGGATGTCTTCCCCGATCAGAAGCCGATCGACCGCACCTTCATCAACACCTGGGAGGATGCCCGCGTCGTCGATGCGGTGAAGAAGACGGGACGCAAGAAGCTCATCATCGCGGCGCTCTGGTCCGAGATCTGCCTGGCCATGCCGGCCATCCAGGCGGCGGGCGAAGGCTACGAGGTCTATGCGGTCACCGATGCGTCGGGCGGCGTGAGCGCAGAAGCGCACGACATGGCGGTGCGCCGCATGGTGATGGCGGGCGTCGTTCCGATCACCTGGATGGCGGTCGCCGGCGAGCTGCAGCGCGACTGGGCTCGCGAAGAGACGGCCGGGAAGGGCGGGGAGATCTTCATAGAGCATGGCGGCGGCACCGGCATCGCGCTCGCCTGGGAACTGCAACTGCTGGGGCAGGCGGCCGGCGGCAAGGCGTGAGCCGCCCTCGCGAGCAACCGTAGCCCAGACCTCTCAACTCATCGGAGCGTGTCATGACCAGCAGCAACCCAAGCGAAGCCGCCAAGGCGGTCGTTCGCCGCAATACCGAAGAAGTACAGGGCGGAGGCAATTTCGCGGTGTTCGAGGAATTGTTCGCCGACGATTTCCTCGACCACACGCCGCAGCCGGGTCGCACCCCGGACAAGGCCGGTGCGAGGGAATTGTACAAGGTGCTTCGCACCGCCTTTCCCGATTTCCACGCCGAGATCCATTGGCAGCTCGCCGATGGCGACCGTGTGACGACCTACAAGACCTATCACGGCACGCATCGGGGAGAGCTCTTCGGGATCAAGCCGACGGGCCGAAAAATCCAGTTCGAGACCGTCGACGTCATGCGCGTCCGTGAAGGGAAGATCGCGGAGCACTGGGGCGTCGCCAACCTCTTCTCGCTGATGCAGCAACTCGGAGCTGCACCAGCCGTCTGACACCGATCGTGACATCAAGCGCGCCGGCACGCTGACTGCCGCCGGCGCCGACCCTGAAGGAACATCACATGACCATTGGCATCATCGGCTCGGGCGCCATCGGCACGGCCTTCGCCCGGACGCTGGCACGCGCAGGTATCGAGGCCGGCATCTCGAACAGCCGCGGTCCGGATTCTCTCGTAGATCTGGTCCGCGAGCTCGGACCATCCATCACGGCGGTCAGCCGCGAGGAAGCCGCGCGCGCCGACATCGTCTTCGTTGCCGTGAACTGGACAAAACTTCCGGCCGCGCTGGCGAGACTTCCTGCCTGGAACGGGCGGATCGTCATCGACGCCAACAATGCGATCGAAGCGCCGCTGTTCAAGCCTGTGGACCTTGATGGCCGTGCATCGAGCGAGGTCGTTGCCGATCTCGTTCCGGAAGCCCGCGTCGTGAAGGCTTTCAACCATCTTCGCGCGGAGCTGCTGGCCACCGATCCCCGCTCGGATGGCGGGCGGCGCGTGCTGTTCTACTCCGGCAACGACGCCGCAGCTAAATCCGAGGTTGCTGCCCTGATCGAGCGCCTCGGGTTCGCCGGAATCGACCTCGGTTCGCTCGCGGTCGGCGGCAAGCTCGCGCAGTTCCCCGGCGGTCCTCTGCCGAACCAGAACCTCATCAAGGTCGGGTGAGAGCCAGGACGAGTGCCGTCACCGAGCACGTGGTGCCGATCCGGGCCGGTGCACAACGGAGTCTGTCAGAACGGCATCTTACAATCCTTGCCATAGGCGTCGGGGAGGCCCTCGACAATCTTGCGATCGATCTCGGTGGCGTAGCTGCCGTCATCGCGCTTCGTCACCGCGACGAGGTAATAATCCTGGATCGGGAACTGGTTTGTGCCGATCTCGAAGCGCCCGCGCACGGATTCGAATTTTGTCTTGCGCAGGGCGTCGATCAGCTTCGCCCGGTCGGCGATCTCGCCTCTCGATGCGGTTACCGCAGCGTTCAGCCACATCGCGGCATCGTAGGCGTGCGCTGCATAGTTGGCGGGCGTGTATTTGTACTCGGCCCTGAAGGCCTCGACGAAGGCGCGGCTTGCCGGCACATCCAGCGCAGGTGACCAGTTGGTCACGCCCGAAGTTCCGACCGCCGCTTCCTGCAGCGCGGGTAGGTTGGTCTCGTCGATGGTGTGGGCAGACAGCATCGGCAGCGCGACGCCCGCTTGCCTCCACTGCTTGACGAAGGTGACGCCGAGGCCGCCGGGCATGAAGACGAAGGCGGCATCTGCGCCCGACGACACGACCTTGGCGAGGTCGCTGGAAAAATCTGGCTGCGCCAGCGGCACAAAGATCTCGTCGACGATCTCGCCTTTGTATTCCCGTTTGAAGCCTGCGACGACGTCCTTGCCAGCCTGGTAGTTGGGGGCGACGACCACGATCTTGCGGTAGCCCCTGCTGGTGGCGTGGCGCCCCATCGCCTCAGCGTTCTGGTCGTTCTGATACGCGGCCGAGAAGAGATACGGGCTGCAGTTCCGGCCGGCCAGCGGCGAGGGGCCGGCATTGGTGCCGATGAAGACGGTCTTGCTGTCGACCATGCGCCGGGCCGTCGCCATCAGGATGTTGGAGAAGACAATGCCGACGATGGCGTCGACCTTTTCGCGCTCGATCAGGTATTCCACGCGCTGGATGCCGATCTCGGGCTTCAGTTCGTCATCGACAACCACGACTTCTGCCGGAATGCCGCCGATCTTGCCGCCGAGCTGCTTGATCGCGAGCTGGAAGCCGTCGCGGGTGTGCTGGCCGAGTACGGCGGGCGGGCCGGTCAGGGTGCTGACCAGGCCGATTTTCACTGATTTGACCGGCTCGGCCGAGGCTGGGGCTGATAGTGCTGCGAGCAGCGCAAGCGCCGTCGGAGCAATCCTTGTGGTCCTGTGCATGCTGCTTCCCCTCATTGCTTCGTTCGAAATCAGCCGATGCCGTAGCGTCCGGGCGCGATGACGCCGGCCGGATCGAGCGTGGCCTTGATTGCCGTGCAGCTCTCGCGAAAGGCCGGCATGGCCTGGCCCATATGCAGCGCGTGATAATCGAGCGGCGCGCGGCCGACGAAGATGCCCCGCTCGGCATAGGCACGCGCCAGCGCCTCGTAGCAGGCATTGGCACGGGCGTTCTCGTCGGGGTTCTCGCGATCGAAGGCGATGACGTGCAGCCCGCGCGCAAAGCGGGCGCTGCAGACGTTCATGATCATGTAGTCCATGCCGTGCTCGGCATAGATGCGGCGCGCCATGCGCTGGCAGTCATTGGCGACGCTGCCGACCATCGGCGTGCCCGGCAGGAACCAGAGATTGCCGCCGCCAGGGCGCCATTTCAGCAAGCCGAGCTCGCCGACGCCGGGAACGCCCGAGCAGGCGTCCATGGCTACTCGTAGGGCGTGGAAGGACGATGCCTCCTCATGCGGGATGTAGGTCGCCTTGCCTGACTCGCCGAAGGCGGCGCGCACGCGCTCGATCTGCGGTTCGAGCGCGGCCATGCTGGGGCCGTAGAAGGCGCCCGAGACCGTCCAGGCGCCGAGCCCGTCCTTCTCCCGCAACGCGCGTCGGGCCTCATCGGAGATCGAGGCGCGGCTGCCCGGGCGATAATCCGGGCTCGGATGCTCGGAGCCGCACAGATAGGTGTCGTTGGCGACGCGCAGCAATGTCGGCACGAAGTTCGAGAGCTTGAGCGCGCGGCAGATGTCGACGATCTCGGCAAGATCGTCCTCGTCCGGATAGGTGAAGTGGAAGCTGCGGATCGCCGGTGGACGTGGCAGCAGCCAGATGCCCATGCGGGTGACGATGCCGAAATTCGACTGGGCGAACAGACCGTCGAGGATCGGGCCGAAGCTGTATTTGCTGACATGCCAGTTCGGCAGTTCGGAGCCTTGCAAGGCACCGTCGCCGGTGCGCAGCACCTCGCCATTGCCGAGCACGATCTCCATGCCGCAGGAGAAGCCGAAATGGTCGAAGTAGGGGCCGTAGCCGGCGCCCTTGTCGAGCGCATTGCCGAGCATGCCGCCCTGGGGCGGACCTGAGGTGACGTCGACCATGAGCTTGTCGCCGCGCCGGACGAGCTCGTCATACATCGCCTGATAGCTGACGCCCGGCTCGACCACGGCGAAGGCCAGCGTTTCGTCAATGTCGAGGATGCGGTTCATCCTGCGTCCGAGGTCGACGACGACCTGGCCCGCATGCACCGCGGAGCGGCTGCCGAGGCCGATGTTGTTGCCGGTGCTGACCGGGTAGAGCGCGACGCCATGGCGGTTCGCCGCCTTCACGATCGCCTGCAATTCGGCCGTGCTGCCGGGATAGACCACGCCGAGCGGGCGCCGATCGCCACCCGGCATCGTGTTCTCTCCGTAGCGGCGTAGCGTCTCCTCGCTGCGGTTGATCCATTCGGCCCCGATCGCTGCCGCGACCTCGTTGAAGAATGCTTCCGCCATGCCGGCTCTCCCTTCTGCCATCCGTTCCTGCATTCGTCTCACCAGAAGCCCGCATCGTCGCTCGCCGGTGGGGCGGTCGACACGAGATTGGCCGGCGCCTCCTCCCGCTCCGGGGCGGGCCGGCTCGTTAGCGCCGCACCGGCCACGGCCGGCGGCAGAGGACCGCCCGTCGCCCAGTCCAGAAGCTCGGCGGTGTGCGCCATCGGCGCCGCGACATAGCGCCTGAGCTGCGTGAGGCAGCCGATATTACCGGCCGCCACGACGTCCGGCGCGGTGCTATCGATATGACCCGCCTTTCGCCGGCCCAAGATTTCGGCCGTGGCGGGCTGGAGCAGGTTGTAGGTTCCGGCGGAGCCACAGCAGAAATGCTTCTCCGGCACGTCCGCGACCTCGAACCCGGCGGCGCGCAGCAGGTCCCGCGGCGGCCGCGTTACGCGCTGGCCGTGCTGCATCGAGCAGGCGTCGTGATAGGCGATACGCAGGCGGGGACGCTCGGCCGCCGGCGGCAGCAGCCCGATACCGGCGATGAATTCGGTGACGTCGCGCGCGATGCCGGCAATCTCCTTCGCTTCGGCCGCGCGTTCGGCCCCGGCGAGGAGATGGCCGTAATTCTTGACCGTGGTGCCGCAACCGGAAGCGTTGACGATCACCGCGTCGAGCCCCTCGCCGCGGCGCTCGCGCATCCAGGCCCGGACATTGGCGGCAGCGGCCTTAGCGGCCTGCGCCTCGCGGCCCATATGCAGCGTCAGCGAACCGCAGCAGCCGGCTCCGGCGGCGACGACGACCTCGCAGCCATGCCGGGTCAGCAAGCGGATCGTCGCGGCGTTGATGTTGCCGTCGAGAGCCTGCTGGGCGCAGCCGGCGAGCAGCGCCACGCGCGCGCGCCTTTCGCCCTGCGCGGGGAAGACCTGCGGCGTCAGGATCTCGGCCTGCGTGCGCTCCGGGATCATCGCGAGCAGGGGCCGGAGCTGCTGCGGCAGCATCCGCTGCATCGATCGCCCGAGACGACCGAACCCCAGCGCCGCACGGAACAATCGCGGGCGCGGCAGGACGAAGGCGAGCAGGGCTCGCAGGGCGCGATCGGCGGCGGGCCGGCGATGATGGCGCTCGACATGGATCCGGGCCCGGTCGATCAGATGCGCGTAATCGACCTTCGCCGCGCAGGTCGTCATGCAGGACAGGCAGGAGAGGCAGCTGTCGAGATGCGCGACGGTCTGCGCCTTCGGCGGCGCCGTGCTCTCCAGCATCTCGCGGATCAGGTCGATGCGGCCGCGCGGGGATTCGTTTTCGTCGCGGCTGAGCACATAGGTCGGGCAGGTATTGGTGCAGAAGCCGTAATGCACGCAGGTGCCGAGGATGTCGGCGGCTTCCCGGATCGCTGGATCGCGCAACTGGTCGGCGCTGAAATTCGTCTGCATTCCCGTCTGCCCTCCGACTGGAAAGCTAGGGACCCAGGCCGCGCGAGGTCTCGGCGCTGCGTGCAGAAAAATCCGGCTTTGAGTGCAAACCATTCTTATGAAAAGCTGGCCGCGCCTCGGGATGTTCTGTCGGCTGCGGGGTGGAGAGGGGCATGGGGACCATCGTCTGGCGCACAGAAGGCCTGGAGCCCGATTCCGGTTTCGACTACTGGCGCGAAACCGTGTGCCGCGCTGTGCTCGGCGTTTCGACCGAAGCGCCCGACCCGCAGGAGGCATTCCACGGTTCCCTCGTCGGGCGCAGTTTCGGCGATGTCAGGATCGCGAGCTTCCGCTCCTCGCGGCACGACGTCGTGCGCACCCCGCGCCATGTTGCCCAAGGCGATGACAGCGTTCTGGTCAGCCTGCAGGAATGTGGCGAATGCCGGCTCTCTCAGGGCGACGAGCGGCTGCTGCTCCAGCCCGGCGAGATCGGACTTGTAGACGGCGCGCGGCCATTTCGCTTGTCATTCTCGGAGGAAGTTCGGCGCGTCGTTGCCGTGCTGCCGCGTCGGACGCTTTTGCTCAAGGCGCCCTGGCTTGTGCGCGGCCGCCCGCACCGAATTCCGCTCGCATCCCGGTTCATCTCGCTCGCGCGGCAGCACATCCTGGAACTGGCCCGGCACGGCGAGGTCCTCGACGACATGTCGGCGAGCCTGCTTACCGACAATCTGTGCAATCTAATTGGGCTTTCCAGCGACGCCGCCGGCCACAGCCGAGACAACCTCCATGAGGCGATCCTCGCTTTCTGTCGCGGGCGCCTCGGCGACGAGACGCTCTCGCCAGGCACCGTCGCGGCGCATTTCAACATCTCGCTGCGTACGTTGCATGCGCGCTTCGCCGCAACCGGTCAGAGCTTCGGCCGCTGGCTCTTGGCCACGCGGCTGGAGGAGAGCCGGCGCGCACTGCTCGATCCCCGCCGCACCGGCGAGAGCATCGCCTCCATCGCCTACTCAGTCGGGTTCGGCGACCTGTCGGTATTCAACCGGGCCTTTCGCAATCGGTTCGGTGCCGCCCCGCGCCAGCATCGGGGTAGATGCGACACTTAGGCAATTCAAATCCGAACCACAGATCGCTGGCTTCCTCCGTACGTGGGAGCGGGATCGGCGAATGTCTGCAATCAGGATCCGAGCAGGTGCTCAGTGTACACCACACCGCTGAACCCACCAACGATAGGGCAATGGCGGCCGCCCCTTGGCGATTTACGGGGGGCTCGCCCCCTTGGTTTGAGGAAATGCCATGTCTCGTTTGAACGGGGCGGTAAGAGCAAATGAGGTGCTCCGCTTCGTACCTGCCGGTCAAATTCGACGAAGCGTGGGATCGGTCCGTTCTGCGGCGTCGTGCGGTCGCCGAGATCGATGAATACCTCGTCGACATAGCACCATCCCCAGCCTTCCGGCGGGTCGTAGCCCTCGATGATCGGATGGCCGGTCGCATGAAAATGCCTAGTGGCGTGGCGATTGGGTGAATCGTCGCAGCAGCCGACATGGCCGCAGGTCCGGCCAAGCCGAAGATGCACCCACGGCGATCCGGTCTTCAGGCATTCCTCGCAGCCGAGCGCGCTCGGCGTGACGTCGCGGATGCCCCTGGTGTGCCGGCATTCGTCCATCACGGTCTCCTCGCCGGTTCGGAGGTGGCGGCGTGGTCGCTATTCTCAGCCAGGCAGGCATGCAGCGCCGCCACCACCTGAGCACCTTCGCCGACGGCGGCGGCGACACGCTTGACCGAGCCGCGGCGAACATCGCCGATCGCAAAGACCCCGCTGTGGTTGGTTTCCAACAAGCCACGGTTCGGCGCGAGATCCGGCCCGGTGCGCACGAAGCCCTTGCCGTCGAGCGCGATGTCGCAATTCGCAAGCCAGTCCGTATTGGGGTCGGCACCGATGAACAGGAAGACGTGCCGGATGGGACGCCGGGTTTCGGCATCGGTCGAACGGTTACACCAGCGGACCTGTTCGAGCTTGCCGTCGTTGCCTTCCAGCGCCGTGATCTCGGTTTCGGTCAGCACCTCGATGTTCGGCTGGGCCTTGATGCGCTCGACCAGATAACGTGACATCGTCGCATCGAGACTGTCGCGTCGCGCCAGCAGCGTGACCTTCTTCACCTGCGTGGCCAGGTAGACTGCCGCCTGGCCGGCCGAATTGCCGGCGCCGACCAGCGCCACCTCCTGATCCTGGCACAGCCGCGCCTCGATCGGGGAGGCCCAGTAATGCACCGATGTCCCCTCGAATTCCGCGAGGTTCGCGAGATCAAGGCGACGATAGCGTGCACCGCTGGCGATCACGACCGTGCGCGTCCGCACGGTCTCGCCGTCGCCGACGGCCAGCGCGTAGCGGGCATCGGATCCGTCGTCGGCGGCGGCAAGCAGCTTTACTTCGTCGGGGATTGCCATGTCGACGCCGAACTTCTGCGCCTGATTATAGGCTCTCGCCATCAGCGCCATTCCCGAAATGCCGGTCGGGAAGCCGAGATAGTTCTCGATGCGCGAGGAGGCCCCGGCCTGCCCGCCGAAGGCCCGGCAATCGAGCACGATCGTCGAAAGCCCCTCCGATGCCGCATAGACCGCCGCAGCCAGCCCCGCCGGACCGGCGCCAACGATCGCCACATCATAGATCTTATCGCCGTCGACGGGCCGCAGCAGGCCGACGCAGCGCGCGACCTCGCTATCTCCGGGATTGTGCAACAACTTGCCGCTCGGGCACAGGACGATCGGCAGGTGGTGCGGATCGATCTGGAAGCGCCCGATCAGGGTTTTGGCGCAAGGGTCTGTATCGGAATCGAGCGCGCGGTGCGGGATGCCGTTTCGGGCGAGGAGCCCCTGCAGCCGCAGGACGTCGCCGTTGCCGGAGGGGCCGATGATGATCGGCCCGCTTACGCCGCTTTCCAGGAGGCCGACGCGCCGCAGGATCAGGGCGCGCATCACGCGCTCGCCGAGGTTTGCCTCCTGCACCATCAGGTCCCGGAGCCGCGGCGAGGCGACGATGATCGCCCGCACCGGCTCGATCGCCTCCGCATTGACCAGGGAAGGCCTGCTCGACAGTTGCGCCAGCTCGCCGATGAAATGTCCGGGGCCGTGAGTGGTGATCGCTTCCCTTTGGCCGAGAACGCCGGACTGCGTGATGTCGACCTCACCCGAGAGGATGACGACTAGGCCCGGCGAGATCTCGCCGGCCTGGACGATCAGGTCGCCGGCGGCATAGTCGCGCTCTTCGCCGAAGCGCCGCATGCGCTCGATATCCGTCTCTGCGAGGATCGGAAACATCTGATCGCGGCGTGCGGTCAGGGTCGAGCTGACGATCGGAGCCATCGGTTGATCGTATCCCCGTCAACCAGAGGTTTGAAGTGGTTCGTTGATCGTCGCGCCGCCATCTATCTGGCCGCATGCAAGCACAGGAGGCGAGCCAGCCGGATAAGGTTATTGGTCGTGCCGAAAACCGTCGGGGCGCCGCTCACTCAGCAGCCCTTCCGCGGCGTATTCCTCACAATCTTCGAGTTGGGCTTCGGATATCTCATTCCGGGCGGCAGGATCGGCTGTCGATTTTGCCCGCCGATTTCCCGCACGCCTCAGGGCGGCCTTGCTCGCGGCGCGCCGGCGAAGCTCGGCGGAAGTGGCAACACCTCCGCGCGCCAGATTTCGGGCAGATTGCTGTCCGTTCGATATGTCGTGGTCCGAATACTTGGAAGGTCACTGGCTTGGAGCGCCCACGAAGCTTCACTGTTCTCGTTCCGGCGCTTTGGAGTCGACCGTCGCCTATCCACTTTTGCCGCTCGCGGGAGGAGATCGAGAGTATGTCCTCGGCTTCGCTTGGCAGCACGAGCAAGCTGGGAATTAGCGCAGTCGTGAATGGCTTCGTGGCCGTGCCGGTGATGGCTGCGATGATGTGGGTTGGGTCTCAGTGCGACAATATGGGCCGCTTCGTGACGAACAGGTTCGTGCGCCTCCTGGGCTGGAGTGCAACGCTGGTAATGGCATCGCGGCAGCGTCGATGGCGGTCTTTCACTGACAGTGACGTATCGGAACCGGCCAAGCACAGAGCTCAACGCGAGCGCGCGCTGGATCTCATCCGCCGAGCCTCGCCCTTCATGGCGGGTATCCGATACGTTCGTCTCGCTCAATGGTCGGCTTCGTTAGAGGCTGCTGCCTAGGCAGTTTGCACCGCGCTGACGCCTGGACTATATTAGGGCCGAATTTAGTTCGGGAGGTCGCTTTGCGGTATTCTGCCCAAGTCAAGCCGATCAGTTATCTGAAGGCCAACGCAGCGGAAATCCTCCTCAACCTCGCCGAAAGGCGAGAGCCTCTGGTGATCACGCAGAATGGCGAGGCCAAGGCGGTGCTGCAGGATGTTGCCTCCTTTGAGCAGACGCAAGAGATGCTCGCGCTGTTGAAGCTGCTGGCCCTCGGAAATCAGGACGTCGAGGCAGGCAAGACCAAGCCAGCTCGCGCTGTCGTCGAAAGACTGCGCGGAAAAGCGGCCGATCGCCGGTGAAGGAGGGCCGCTTTGAGGTCGAGCTGACGCAAGGCGCGGAGGACGATCTCGAAGCCATTCACGCCTACCTTGCGCAGCACCGTTCGATGAAAGCGGCCGAGTCTTTGCTCGATGCATTCATCGAGAAGATCTCCACACTGGAGCGTTACCCGGAACGGGGCAGCTTTCCCAAGGAGCTTGAGGCGTTAGGTGTTCGGGAATTCCGGCAGATTCTGCTCGATCCGTATCGCCTAATCTACCGCGTCATTGGCAGTAGAGTCGTCATCTTCGTCATCGCCGATGGCCGCCGCGACATGCAGGCTTTGCTTGAACGCCGGCTACTTGGCCGGTGATCACAGGCCTGCTCCGCAGGTTCTCGACCGCTGTTGCGCTGAGCGCGAACGGACGAACCTTTAAGTGCGCTGACGTCGTCCGCCGAAGCGACGGACGAGTTGGAGCGGGGGCGGTGCAGTATCTCGCCTTTTTTGTTCGGTGGTCAAATCTGCGACCGAGCGAGACTGGATACCCAGTCCGAGACCTTTTCGCTGGCTGAGCGGTTTTGCCAATCCGAAAAACTGTAGGGCCGAGAGGCTGCCGCATCCTTCTCGAACAGGGCCATTTGGGTGCTGGCAAATTTCTGATCGAACAGATTGATGTTGGCTTCGTCGTTAAGTCGTAAGGCGCGGTCGTCGATGTTCGTCGAGCCCACCGAGGTCCAGATATCGTCTACGATCACCAGCTTGCAGTGGAAGAACGTGGGCTGATACTCGCTGATCTTCACGCCTGCCTGAAGCAGCTCCCCCCACAGATGCCGGGACGCCTTTCTGACAATGCGCGCGTCGGTCTGGGGGCCGGGGACAATGATCTGAATGTCGACGCCACGCTTGCGAGCCTCAAGAAGTTGCTGGCGCGTCAGTTCGTCGGGAACGAAGTAGGGTGTAGCGATGCGGATGTTTTTCTGCGCGGCGGCGAGCGCGGTCATCAGCATCAGATGCATGACATTGCGCTGGAGGTTCGAACTGATCACGACCTGAGTGGCGCGATCACCCGCCGGCCCAATCTCGGGGAAGAAACGATCGCCGAGCAGCAGTTCGCCGGTCGCCTCGATCCAGTGCTCCGCGAACGCCGCCTGGAACTCCGCTGCAGCCGGCCCTTCCACGCGGTAGTGATTGTCACGCCATTCGTTTGGCGAGCGCGCATCGCCCTTCCACTCATCGGCGATGCCGACACCACCGGTGAAGCCCACGCGCCCATCGACGATTAGCAGTTTCCGATGGGTTCGGTTGTTCACCCGATCGATCGTGTACCAGGCGACCGGACGGAACCGCACGACCTCGACGCCCGCATCCTGCATCCGCTTGATCAGCCGCTCGTCCATCGGGAGGCTGCCCGCCCAGTCGAGCAGCACCTTCACGCTCAGCCCCTCTTGGGACTTGATCGAGAGCGCATTGGCGAACTCCTCGGCGATGGCGCCGCGCCAATAGATGTAGGTCTCGAAACTGATCGTCTGCCGCGCCTCGCGGATGGCGCGCAGCATCGAAGGGAAAATCTGTACGCCGTTTACGAGCGTCTCCACTCGGTTTCCGGGCACATAGTTCGACCCGAAAAGCGCGCCCATGGACGTCTTGAGCTGGCGATCCGACGAGGCCAGATTATGCGGAAGCGGTTGCCTTAGCTCCTGCGGCTCCGGCAGCAGGTTGCCTACCAGGAGGCAGCCTGCGACGCCAAGGGCGGCCGAGATTAATCCGATCATGAAGGGATGTCGTTGGAGGTTCATTGCCAACTTAGAAATAGGGGCTTGCGGCTGTGGAGAGGATCCGGCGCGAGTATCTTCGGTCTCCGATCATGCCGAGTCCCCTTTCTCCGCAAATTTCAGACAGACCCGGCAGATGCTGCGAAAACAAGTTTCCACTTCGTCAGCAAGCAAGGGGCCCTGGATATCCGCCAGGGAACTGGAGACTTCCGACAGCTGCCCAAAGACGAGGATCGCCATCGGCACGCGGCGACGAAGGCGCCTCAGGGCATACTTCACGTGAGCAGCATTGTGCGGGCCGATATAGCAAAGACAGATCAGAGCCGGGCCTCGCTCGGCAAGGCGCTCCATTCCGGTGGTCGACAGCGTGGTCGGCGGTAACGCATCCGCCGCCAATCCATGCTTTTCCAAGATCTGGCTCAGCATCAGCGCGGCCGCCTCATCGAGCTGCGATCGCGCGCCTATGCAGACCACGCGATCTCGGCCCCGAAACCTCTCGCTCAGCTCAGCCTCGGCGAGCACCGGCAGATCGGAGGTGCCTTCACTTTCGTTGGTCTGTTCAACGGCAGCCTCGGACTCGGGATCCGTCGTTGCTGCGCCGAGCGAGGGGCGGCCGTCGTCACGGTCGGACAAATCCTCGACGACCTCGCGGATCGTCGCGAGGATTTGGTTTCGCCGAGGTGCATCGAGAACTCGAGAAC
>NZ_JBFRDZ010000022.1:0-54923 GCF_052114025.1 Allobosea sp. RAF48 | reverse complement strand
GCTATCAGGATCTCGAAGCACGCTACGATGCCAGGCCGGGCTACTGGGTTCAGCCTCAGGGCGACTGGGGCGAGGGCCGGATCGACCTGATTGAAATCCCGACGGTGAACGAGGCGTTCGACAACATCGTCGCGTGCTGGACCCCGAACGCGCCGTTGCCCCCCGGAAAAGCGGCGGAGTTCCGCTACCGAATCTCGGCGAACTCGACGACCTGGCACCTGCATCCCTACGCGCAGGTGCAACAGACCTTCAACGGCTCGGACATCGAAGACGGCGTCGTCGACGGGAACGGCACCAAGCGCTTCATCGTCGATTTCGCCGGTGGCGATCTCGCCTATTACCAAAGCGAGCTTGATCGCCTGGAGCTGGTCGCGACCACAACAAGCGGCACGATCTCGTCCAAGATCCTCGCGTTCAATGCCCCCTTGAAAGGCGTGCGCGCCACCGTCGATGCGACGCTCCCCGACGGTCAGTCGGCCGAGCTTCGCATGTTTCTTAGAGCGCGAAATCGAACCCTGAGCGAGACGTGGACGGCGACCTGGTCCGTTCCGTCCGGCGATTCCACCCGGCCCCAGCCGTCAAAGAAATGACTTCCGACGACGGCCGATCTTCCGTCGACGGATTAACGCCGGCGTCAAGATTGAAGGAAACCGAAAGATGCCCGCGATCGAGGCTTCATCCACTGTCGCGAGTCCAGCGGTAAGATCACCTATCGACGGCGTCGCGAATGCGGCSCTCGGAGCTTTCATTGTYGCCGCGCTATATTTCGGGCGTGAGGTTTTCGTCCCCGGGGCACTCGCAATCCTGCTCAGCTTCGTGTTGGCGCCGCTGGTCAAAGGACTGCAGAAGGTACGTGTGCCGCGAGCACTGGCGGTTTTTACGGTTGTCCTGATTGCATTCGCGACGTTGGCTGCCTTGGCGATGGCTATGGTTGGACAGGCGACACAATTGGCAAGTGAGCTGCCAACCTATCAGAGCACCATGCGGGCCAAGATTGCCGCGTTGAAGGGTTCGGAGGCCGGGAGCGGGGTTTTGAGCCGCGCTGCGGATATCCTGCAAGACCTGGGCAAAGAACTCGACCGCCCCAAGGCAGAGCCTCATGCTCCGAGTGAAACGCCCGGCGTTGCGCGAGAGGGACGCCCGATACCGGTTGAAGTCCATCAACCGGAACCTGGCGCGATCGAAACGCTGCAGGYGTTTCTGTCGCCGCTGATCCATCCTCTGACTACGACGGGTATCGTGCTGATCTTCGTGGTTTTCATCCTGCTAAAGCGCGAAGATCTTCGAAACCGGTTCATCCGATTGACCGGCACTTACGACCTGCAGAAGACAACGGCTGCGTTCGATGATGCGGCCAGACGTCTCAGCCGCCTATTCCTCACGCAGCTCATCGTCAACGCCGGCTTCGGAGTGGTGATTGGTTGCGGTCTCTGGGCCATTGGCGTTCCCAGCGCGCTGCTTTGGGGCATCCTGGCCGCAATCCTGCGGTTCATACCYTATCTCGGRGCSKTGCTGTCAGCCGTCTTTCCGATGGTGATCGCCGCATCGGTCGATCCCGGTTGGATGATGCTCGCATTGACAGCCGGTTTGTTCGTGATCGCAGAACCGCTTGCCGGGCATGTGATCGAGCCGTTGGCCTATGGCCGCTCTACCGGGCTATCGCCTGTCGCCATTGTGGTCGCCGCRACATTCTGGACCTGGCTATGGGGCCCCATCGGGCTGGTCTTGGCGACACCKTTGACTGTGTGCCTCGTAGTTCTCGGTCGGCACGTCGAAAGACGTTCTCGATGCACCTCGGCGAAACCAAATCCTCGCGACGATCCGCGAGGTCGTCGAGGATTTGTCCGACCGTGACGACGGCCGCCCCTCGCTCGGCGCAGCAACGACGGATCCCGAGTCCGAGGCTGCCGTTGAACAGACCAACGAAAGCGAAGGCACCTCCGATCTGCCGGTGCTCGCCGAGGCTGAGCTGGAGCCTGGCCCTGAGGCTGTCGTAGTCGAGACGTGCGCGGCGCAGGGCGGCCGCCGGCAGATTGACTATGACGGCATCCGAGGTCGCGACCAGCTTCTCAAATGCGAGCCGTCCACTCTCGTTGTCGAGGTCGAGCGCAAGCGACTTCTTGTTTCGATTCATTTGGAGATACAGCGCGCCTCGGCCCGGTTGACCGATCGGCATTACCTCTCGATCGGGAGCGCCGGCTGGCGGCTCGATGCGGATAACCTCCGCACCCTGGTCAGCCAACAATGCTGCGCAGAACGGGCCCGCGATATAGCGGCCGAGATCCAGGACGCGCAGGCCCGAAAGGCCAGCTGCCACCCCAGATGCGTCGTTCACGCTTATCGGGAGTTCGGTCCCGTCCACCACTTTCCTCACCCTTATTTTCTGCGAAGGGGGCTTTCCATCGCTTGGTTTGACGTGTTAGTCATTCTCTATGCTGAATGACATTCACAGTTTCTTGAAAGCCATTCATACATGAGTGCCAGCCCTGATCAAGACCTCTCGCCAAAAATCGTCGGAGCCGTCGCCAACGCGGTTTCCATCCTCCGATCGCTCGCTCAGATGAGTGAGCCGGCGGGTGTCGCCGTCATCGCGCGTGATACCGGCGTGAGCGTCAGCACGTGTTTCAACATCCTGCGAACGCTCTCGACGGAGCGGCTGGTGGACTTCGATGCCGAGGCTAAGACCTACCGGATCGGCCTGGGTGTGTTGGAGCTGTCGCTGCCACTACTAGGCGCTAACCAGGCCGATCTGATCCGACCGGAGCTCGCGCGGCTTTCCGGCGAGCACAAGAGCCTGCTCTGCCTTTGGCAGGTGACTGATGGCGAGCGCATCGTCCTGGTCGATCGCGTATCAACGGCGAAGACGGTCAGAGTCGACATGTCCGACGGCTCGCGCCTTCCGACTTTCGTGGGCGCGGTCGGTCGTTGCTATGCGGCGTTGCGCAACCTGTCTCACGACGAACTGAAGCTGCGCTTCGACACGTTGCAGTGGCAGGCCCCGCCGAGCTTTGAGGACTATGTGGCCGACGTCGAGAAGGCCAAGCGCGACGGCTATGCCTTCGACCTAGGGCAGCTGTTCAAAGGGCTGGAGATCGCCGCTGCCGTAATCACCGACGCGGAAGGCAGGCCGCGCCTCGGTATCAGCGGGATCAGCATTGCGGGGCAACTCTCCCGTGAGGATATCGAGCGCCTTGGCGTCGACCTGCGCGATTCCGCTGACTGGATCAGTGAAGCGCTCTTCGGGGTTTCTCGGGGCGTGCGGCAGTCCGAGCGGAGGCTGGCCGGTGGGCGCGCGGTGCCGCACGGCCGGGGAGGACAGCGGTGAGCGGCGCGCAAACCGATCTCCCTGTTTGGGTCTTCGACGATTTCAATCCCGGCCAGCCACTGGGGAATTTCGCCATCACGCTCGACGATGCGCATCTGGACAACTGGACGGCGATCTATGGCGACCGGCCATCGAGCGAAAATGTGCCGGCCGGGATGCTCGTCGCCGCGATGATGGTAGCCTACCTGAACACCATCCAGCCTCGCCCGCCCGGCAACATTCACGCCAGCCAGAAGCTCGTCTTCGGTCGCTCGGCGAAGGCCGGCGACAAACTCGAAGCGCAGGTCAGCTGCCTCTCGAAAGAACGCCGCAAGGAACGCGGTTGGGTGACGTTCGGCGTCGTCCTGAGCGTCGAGGGGCAGGACGTTCTCAATGGCGAGATCCGGACGATCTGGTCGCGATGACACAAGGCCGGGCAACACGCGCTCCACGGAGATAATGCGGAATGGGAACGCTGGAGACTGCGGCGCTGCCGCGTGAACTAGCCATCGCAGAGATGATGACGGGACCGGACACGGTTGCGCGCTACGCCGCGCTGACGGCCGACTTCAACCCGATTCATCTCGATCCAGACTTTGCCGCCAAGACCTCATTCGGCCACCCGATCGTGCACGGCACGCTCGGTCTCAACCTGGTGATCGAGGCGATCGAGCGCACGTTCGGCGGGGTCCCGGAACGGCTGGCCCTCGATACACGCTTCATCCGACCGCTGCCGGTCGGTTCATCCATCCGAGCAGGCGGCGTCCTCAGGGAAGGCGCGGCGGGCACCTACGACATTTTCGTCGAGACAATGGCAGGGGAACGAGCAGTCGAAGGAACCTGCACCGTCATCCCTGCCGCAGAACATTGCAGCAAGGGACGTGACGCATGAGTGAGCCGGCAGTCGACGACGAAACCTTCCAGCATCTCAAGGCGACCGTCGAGCGCTTCGTCGCGGAACGCCTCGTGCCCAACGAGATGCGGCTGGAGATTGAGGATGAGGTCCCTGAAGAGATCGTCGCGGAAATGCGTGAGCTCGGCCTATTCGGCCTGACGATCCCGCCGGAGTATGGCGGCAATGCCGTGCGCAGCCAGCACCGAGCTGCCGCGGCCTGGTCCGAGGGCCGCATGGCCGCCGAGGTCATTCCGGTCAGCGTCCAGCAAAAGCGCGGTGAAGCAAATGTCGTTGCGCAGGACGAGGGCATCCGCGCTGACACCACGCTGGAGAGCCTTTCGAAGCTGCGCGCGATCCAGCGCGAGGGCACCGTGACGGCCGGCAATGCTGCGCAGCAAAACGATGCGGCGGCCGCCTGCCTCGTGGTGGCAGAGGATAGGCTGGCCGCGCTTGGTTTGACACCGGATGCGTTCCTCGTGGGCTGGGCTGCAGCTGGTTGCGAACCGGCTGAAATGGGGATCGGCCCGGTTCCCGCGACGGCCCGGCTGATGAAGCGGCTCGGGCTTGCTGTCAAGGACATGGATCTCATCGAGATCAACGAGGCGTTCGCCTGCCAGGTGTTGTCTGTTCTGCAGACCTGGCGCGGTGTCGATCCCGAGCGGGTCAACGTCAACGGGTCCGGCATTTCCCTGGGGCACCCGATTGGGGCCACCGGCGTCAGGATCATGACGACGCTCCTCCATGAAATGAAGCGTCGCGACGTGCGCTATGGCCTTGAGACCATGTGCATTGGCGGCGGGCAAGGTATGGCAGCGGTGTTCGAACGAGCTTGAGCCGGCAATGGCACCGCTCACTGTATCCCTCGAGGCTCTCGACTTCGCCGCGATCGTTCGCCCCGGTGAAATGATTTGCTGGGGCCAGGCGTGTGGCGAACCGACCGTGCTGACTAGTCGGTTGATGGAGCAGCGCGCGCAGATCGGAGGCGTTTCCGCCTTTGTCGGTATCGGCCTAGGGGAAGCGGTCGACCCCGTTCACGCTGACCATGTCCGCTTTACGTCCTTCTGCGGAACGGGCACCAATCGAAAACTCGCCGCTGTCGGAGCCCTCGACATCCTGCCAGTGCATTACTCGGACCTGCCGAAGACGTTGGCGGGCCAGGTCGACGTGCTCCTTTTGCAGCTGGCAGAGCACCCAGATGACGGCAGACTCAGCCTCTCTTGCACCAGCGACTACGTCGAGGGTCTCACGAAGACTGCTCGCATCGTGGTGGCTGAAATCAACCGTCAGGCCCCCTTCACCGGCGCATTGGTCGATGCGGACGATGTCGATATCGCTATTCGGACAGATCGCCCTGTCCTTACGCTCGCCCGCGGCACGCCCAGCGCCGTCGACCGAGCTGTTGCGGCCAATGTCGCCTCCTTGGTTGAGGATGGCGCAACGCTGCAGCTCGGCCTCGGCGCGCTTCCCGACTGCATCGCAGACCTGCTCGTTGACCGACGAGATCTCGGCTTGCACTCGGGCCTGATTGGTGACGGGGCTATGCGGTTGATCCAGTCCGGCGCGATCACCAACGCAGCCAAACCTGTTGACCGCGGCCTGTCGGTGACCGGAACCCTCCTCGGCAGCAAGGATCTGCTCGACTTCGCGCATCTCAATCCAACGATCGAGGTTCGCCCGATCGCAAAAACCCATTCGCTCTCGAAACTCGCCGCTTTGCCCCGCTTCACGGCGATTAATTCCGCCCTCGAGGTGGATCTGTCAGGCCAGGCCAACACCGAGATTGCCGGCGGTCGCTATGTCGGCGCAATCGGAGGCGCTCTTGATTTCGTCCGCGGGGCGCGCGCATCGCAGGGAGGGGTGCCGATCCTTGCCCTCCCCTCTACCGCCGAAGTGAAGGGGCAACTGAGCAGCCGGATCGTAGCCAACCTATCCGGGCCGGCGACCATCGGCAGAGCAGACGCCGGAATTGTTGTCACGGAATATGGGATTGCTGACCTTCGCGGCTTGTCGCTCGCAGAGCGCTTGRAGAAAATGGTAGCGATCGCTCATCCGGAATTTCGCGATTCGCTCGGCCGCGCGGCGCCACCTTAGGCGTCGCGAGGAACCGCCTGAGCCGGAGCCTAGATGGACCGGAAGATCGGTTTCGATATAACTCCGGGGCCCGCCAGGATGTCTACGCTCGTAAAGACCTTGCAGCGGTTCAATCGCAAGGAGCGCAATTGGCTTATCAGGGACGCCTTGGGGGATGGGGCGAAAACCCTGAGTTCGGATTTCCGAGGACGGCTGGCTAGCGTCCTTCAAAAGCACGATCCAGCAACTGATATTCCGGCCGACGCCTGGTGGACCACCGACTACCACATCGACTGGCTGATAGGTTGTTTGACGATCTTGGCCGAGGGCGAGAGCACGATCGACGTCGCGAAAACAAACGAGCCCCCGATTGTAAAAGGCAGCCAGCAGGATATCGACCTGCTGATCGCTTGGGAAACGACCCTGGTGCTGATTGAGGCCAAGGGGGTGGGTTCATGGAAAGGCTCAGGCACGACCAGCAAGTTGTCACGGCTCTGCGATCTTCCCGACTCGTTATTCAGTGGCCTCAGGCCCTACCTGCTGTTCATGTCACCAGGCGATGGCAATCTCCCCGGGGAGAAAATGCCGAAATGGATCCGCAATTCCGGAAAGGCGGATCATCTGGAATTGCGACTGCCGCCCACGGACAAACCCCTTCTACGTGTTGAGCGCTGTAGCCTGTCCAAGGGGAAATGGCGGCCGAATGCACGCGGAACAGACTGGCGGATCGAACCCGCTGCAGAACTACCGCCGACGCGACCGACCAAGCATATCTAGAAGCCGCAGACAGCCGTGGTTGCAGTCAGATGTGTATCCCTTTGGTCCTTCCAGTACCCACGTCAGTCATTCGAAGCTCTACATGACGCGCGCAATGACACGTCTCGCCGGAGCGGTTGACTATGCATAGGCTCCTCTCTGGATCCGGGAATGTGTATGCGACACGAGGGCCTGCCCTTCCATTGTGTCCAGGAAATCGATTGGCTCGGAGCCGCCGAGGCTGGCAAAGGCTCGCTCAACCATCGCGACAACCATCCCAGTGAACCGCGCCGGATTTCCCGGAGGCCATTTCGTTTGAGTCACGCCGCCATGGCTGGCTCATCCAGCATCGCGAAGTAGCGTTCCTCAGCCTCGGCCGGCGGGATGTTGCCGATAGGCTCCAGCAGCCAGCGGTTGTTGAACCAGTCCACCCAGGTCAGCGTGGCGAACTCGACGGCCTCGAAGCTCCRCCAGGGTCCGCGGCGGTGGATCAGCTCCGCGTTATAGAGGCCGTTGATCGTCTCGGCGAGAGCGTTGTCGTAGCTATCGCCAACGCTGCCGACAGAGGGCTCGATACCGGCCGCTGATTGATTGGATATTCCGGCGCAAATCGCCCGCCTTGCAGGTAATGCGAATTGGACTCGCGTGCTTGACCGCAGCGCTTAGCGCCGGCTTCGTCATCGCCGTCACAAGCCCATTCCTGACGTTCCAGCTCAATACCAGTGACGGAACTCCGAGCGTTCTCATCTACGGCGCGGCACTCTTGGAGGGGCGCTGATCATCGTGGGCTTGGTTTGGGAGCTGAAGCGCTATCGCTTTGAGCAGAAACGCTTGTCTCGGAAGAAGGCCATTGTGGTCGAAGTCCGCCGACTGCGCGATGGGCCTGGCCAACCCCTCACGCCGTTCCGAGTGACATCGAGGGCCATCGAGACCTGATGCATCTGGATGTTCGCCAGGGTGTCGTTGACGGAAAGATCGTCAGCCCGCAGGCCGCGGTGGACAAACTCGTGTCGCTTCCGGTCGATCTCGCAAGGCGTGAATCGGGCTTGGATCGAAGCGACCTCAAGCGCGTCTTTGGTGGTCTGGCACCTGTCCCGCTCACCTTCCTGACCGGCATTTTGATGGATGCTGAAGCGTCAACGGCCATTCTGGATTGGGATCGCCATCAGCAGCGCTGGCGCACCTTGACCGCGGCAGACGATGGGAAGCGCTTTCGCGCCAGTGGAATTGAAGAAATCCTGGCCGGCACCCAGGAAGCCGCCCTCCTGGTCTCGATTTCCTACCAGGTCGACGCCCCTGGCGTTGCCCGCAAGCTTCCAGGCCTACCGCAAGTCACGTTGCTTCTCGAAGACGGAGTGCCCGATAGCCATTGATCAGAAGCCAAGCAGCGCGCACTGGGCAGGCAGTTCTTGGAAATGGCAATTCAACAGGGCAATGGGGGTGTACGCCGCATCCATCTCTTCCTCGCCGGCCAAAACATCATCGTGTTCCGGTTTGGATGTCTCTCTACGACAAACGCAACCTGCCTGAGGTAATCGTTTACCAATACCAACGCGAAGACGACCCGCCGTACCCATGGGGCGTTCTTATGCCTGTCGGTGGGCGTACCAAGCCAGAGTTAATTTAACCCTTCGCCCGCTGTTCTAAGTCACCGGGGGCAACCATCGACCTGTCGACCGCCCTCTATCCGTCTCTGGGATGAAACAGACCGCGCACTCGCGCGTCGCGGTATCTGGCTACACGCGGCGTCCCGCGAAACCCTTTTGCGCGAGCCCGACTGGTCTAACGCTGTCGAAATCGCGCGCGCCGCCCAAACCGAGATCGACCCCATGGACCAAGCCCACATCGTCGAATTCCTGAGAATCGAGCGGGAGGCAACGCTCTTGGAATGCGCCCGCGTATGCAGAGCCAGCACGGATAGCTGCGACGCCGTCCTCAAACTGATCTCCGCCGGCGTTCTTGAACTCGCTGAAAGGGAACCCCTTTCGGCCGCCAGCAACGTCCGCCTTCGCAATAACAGGTAGCGGGTAGCGCTAACCGCCGGCTGCCGGGCAACGATGAGCGTACGAGATGTCGATGCGATTTTCTCATGAGCTTGACGAGATCGGGATTCTCTACGTTGCCCATCCGCCCGCGGAAGCAGCGACCGGAACAGGCGCGCATTTCCAACCAAGATGAATATTAGCGGCCGTCCAGCGCGCGGCCGCTGTCAGCGACGCTCTCCCGGATTCCGAAGAGGGTCGCGAGTTCCCGAGGCTGACCTCGGCAATTTGCGAATGGGATGAGGCCCCCAAGGGTGAAAATGCAAACGGTTCCGAACCTGATCAGACTTTGTTTCGGCCCCACGATCTCCCGTTCTCAGGGCTGCCTGGCAATCTCGGGAAGCTTCACAAAGGATTGATTTTGGGACATTGAGCCTGGCGGCAGAGCTTATCTTCCCGGCTTTGGGAACGCCCTGCTCACGAAACGCGAACCAGCCAGGCCATATCGCCATGGCTGCTCGGCGGCTTTCGAAATTCAATCCGGGTGCTGCAGGAAATCTCCGGCGCATGTGTTCGGTCGACTATCGAGAAAGGGCGGCGTTCCAAACTCAACCCATCATGAGCGCTTGTTATCCCGAGCGCCTGAGCCAAGCGTCCCGGCCCGTTGCATAGGTTGTCCGCGCTGCCGCGACGCGCCCGCATTTCAGCCAGCCCGTCTGTCGGCTCGATGGCCCTGATCAAGGCCGCGCCAGCACCTTCAGCAACGATATTCAAGCACCAGTGAAGCCCATAGGACCGATAAACGTAAGCGTGCCAAGAAGGACCGAACATGGCCGCATTTCGCGGTGCCGGACCTCGGAAGCTGTGCGAAGCTGGATCGTCGGGGAGATAGGCCTCGGTTTCGACGATCGTTCTCCCACGCCGTCAACGAGCAGCTCGACGCCAATCAGGCGTGGTGCTAGCTCCAGCGCGTTCAAGGCTTTCAGCTCGGTCGAGCTTGGTGGCATTTGTTCGATTGCGGGCTTGCTGATGGCGCGGACTTCAACTCGCGCCCTGAAGCCTGCAGTAATTAGCGCAGCAGCGGGAGAACGGTGGCGGCGGCGATCGCCACGACGATGGCACCTTGCATGAGGATGCCGTTGATCCGAGCCATGGAGGCTTCTGAGCTGCCAAGCGTACGCATAACTTCGCCTCCCTCGAAGCGCAGCTTCGAACCCAGCACGCCCAGATGCAACCCCATGAAAAGCAATGCGTCAGACTCTCCTCTCGTGTGACCCGGCCGCCACGGAGTTACAACTGCCCCGGCGATTCCGGTTTGCTGCGTTAATCCGAAGCTTGGATCGCACTGGGTGCCGCTGACGCCGAACCGACTGGCCTGGGAGAGACGACGCCGGCTCGGCGCCTCGCGCCGCGGCGCAGTTCGCCAGGCCCGAATCGCGCCTCGCGACTCTGGCCAGAGCTATCAGCCAGAACTGCACGGTCACAAAGCGCGACTCGCGCGCTTATGGTCAGCCGTCGTTCGACGAGTTGAACTCGTTTGGCCTCAGCCCTTCATCGAGGGCTGCTGGCATCGCCTTTCTGAGTGCGTCGTTGATCCGGTCCTGCCAGCCGGGGCCGCCATCCTGAAAGTGCGCCAACACCTCGCTGTCGATCCGAAGAGTGACCATCTCCTTGGCGCCCGGCAGAACGGTACGCTTCGCGATTGGCGTAGGTGGTGCCACCTTCGGCGCGGCGAAAAGGGCTTCCGCCTTGTCGCGAGCGCTTGTCGGGCGGCGCGTTCGATCGTTGCTCATTACATCGTCATACCAGGCGTCTGATACTTGATCATAGCATGGACTGGGTGGGAAAGGGGGTTATCCGCTGGTCGACCGCTTTCGGAAGGTCGAGACGACTGGGCGCGCCTATCACGGTCGCATCAGATGGGCATCACTGACCATGATGGTTCTCTGGTGGGTTCAGGTGCACGAGAACCTGCCCGGCCGCTGGCGCAGCCGGCAGTCCAGCCCCTTCCGCCGGTCAAAGGGCCGGATCGCTCCGCAGATTCTCGTCCCGGTGTTCGCCGCCGAGGGTCGCGGCCCAGGACGCGGCCGCCGCCCCAACGAGCAGCGCGGCAACGGTGAGAAATGCCGTCAGCACCGCAACCTTGCGCGCCCGCTCGGCCGCCTGCTTGGCGGTCTCCTTAGCCTGCGACAGTCGGGCATAGGCATCGTCGATACGCTTCTGTGCGTCCTGCTCGGTAATGCCGGACCGCGCGGCCAGCCGCGATGCGAGATAATCCCGGTCGCTCTGCTCGATCTTACCGTTCTTCAGCGCGTTGACGAAAATCCGCGAGGCTTCGTCGCGTTCCTGGGCCGTCGGCGGCTGGCCGTTAGCGCGCATCACGTTGTCGAGTGCCATCGCGAGCGGATCGACATTCTGAGAAATCAGCGACGCCACGCCCGAGCTAGCGCTTCCGACACCGCTCGCCGCTGTCTTGGCGGCACCGAAAAGCGACGAGGTCGCGACGACGGTGATCAGGAGCGCCCCGGTCGCCCAGACGAGGAGACCATGGGTCGCATCGCGCACCTTGCGCTCCTCGCCATTGGCATCAAAGCTCGGCTGCCGCATGCGGCCTGCGAGATAGCCGCCGGCCATCGTGGCGGAGGCCATGACCCAGAGCGCCCAGAGCGCTCCGGCAACCGCCAGAGCCGTGGCGCTCGAACTCTTGTCGAATTCGACGGAGACCATCGACAGGCCAATCGCGGATCCGAAGACCGTCATGATGGTCGAAATGGCGGTCGCGATCACCGCGCCACCAATGATCGGGCCCCATTGCACATAGGAGCGGTTCTCCTTGTTGACGGTGACCGGTGCGACGACGACGTCCGTTCCAGACATGGACATGGCGATCTCCTATCGAAGACCGAGGAACGACAGGATGGCCATGATGACCACCACGAGACCGACGAGGTAGATAATACTGTCCATGAGCCCCTCCTGCTGATGAGCGAAAGTGACAGGCAAACAGTCGTCGATGCGGATTGGTTCCTAGAGGCTGCAAGCGGAAAAACCCGCTCCGAATAGCGAGTGATGCCGGAACCGCCAGGAAGGAGGCCCGTTCACCTTCCGGGGGGCATTCCAGACAGGAGGCGTCCATGCGAGACGGCGAAGGCAACAAGCTCAGCCCCGAAGAGCAGCAGCGCGTGAGATCGATCCAAGGCGATCTCGGCAAGGACGCGACCACGAAGGTCTCGATCAATCCCGATCCCGAAGACACAGGCGATGCGGACAAGCCGCAGGTGAAGCCAGGCGACAAGCCTGCAGCGGGCGTCGGCGAGTAGCTGCAGAAATTTTTGGAACAGGCTGACGCGCCCCTCGAATATGCAAAACCTGGGGAATGTGGACGAGGAACTGGCTCGGCGCGTCGACGTGGGACGGAGCGTCTCGCTGGCATGGTATGGAGGATCGCCGGCGGCGATGGGCGAAGAGAACTTCGCTGACTTACATCGTTCAATTTCGGATCCGGCGACGGTGCCCAGCATGCTGGAGGGCTCGGGCTGGATTGGCCGTCGACGGGCAGCATGATCGCGACGACCGAGCACTGGGCCGCAAGCTGGTTTGCCCGATGATTGCGGTCTGGTCCGAAAGGGATGACCTGCCTGACTTTATGGTGACGTTGTCGCGGCTTGGAGGGGATGGGCCAACGACGTCCGAGGCGCGTCGATACCCAGCGGTCATCACATGGCGGAGGAAGCGCCTGACGCGCTCGCACACTTCCCGATTTCTTCGGCGAGGACTCCGCTTCAAACCCCGTCTTTCGGGTCTTCTATAGTCGGCCGGCCCTCTTCGAGCAGCGTCGCACGCTCATGAAAGCGGACAAGACATCACGGGATTATAGGTTCGACGCGCATTCCGGCGACGCGCTGGGTCGTCTTGTGCCAAGGTCCGCGTTGTTGTCGGATCGGCTGTTCGCGAGCTCCCATCAGAAGGCGGGAAGCATGAAGACGCGGATAATATGCCTGCATACCTTAGGCGGCGCGGAAGTCGGGAAGGCTGAGTCGGGAAACCTACGCTGCATATCCCGGACGCGCCGATCGACTGATGCGGAGGCCCGTCCACGCATTGCATTCCAGGTCTCAAGCGGGACGAGACTTGATGTCGCCTTCTCGTTACGAGATCGTGGCATCACGAATTTCCGGATAGGACTTTGCTTTTGTCATCTCCGCCTCGCGAAACATCCGTTCACTACGAGCCCGATGAACAAGTCGAGCGCATCAAGGCCGAGGCGCTCCGCAAGCTCTCGTATTCACTCGGAAAAGACCCTGCCGTTGCTCAGAGCCACGATTGGTTGACGGCGGCGATTCTCGCGGCACGCGACCACGTCATTGATGTCTGGCAGAAATCCACGCGGGAGAGCTACGCCACCGGCAGGAAGCGCGTCTATTACCTATCCCTGGAATTCCTCATCGGCCGCTCTCTTGCCGACACGCTGAACAACCTAGGCCTGACCGGCTCCATGGCCCAGGCTCTGCGCGAACTTGGCGTCGACCTCGCCGATATCGAGAACCTCGAACCTGACGCTGCGCTCGGCAATGGCGGCCTGGGGCGCCTCGCAGCCTGCTACATGGAGGCCATGGCCTCGACCGGCGTCCCGGCGCTCGGCTACGGCATCCGCTACGATCACGGGCTGTTCAAGCAGCGCATTGATGGCGGCCGGCAGATCGAGGTTCCCGAAGACTGGCTGTCCTTCCGAAACCCTTGGGAGTTCGAGCGGCGCGAGAGCGCCTACAAGATCGGTTTCGGCGGCTCCGTGACCGCGACCGAGAAGCCCGGGCAGGTGTTCTGGGCGCCGGAGGAAACGGTCTTCGCGGTCGCCTATGATACGCCCGTCGTCGGCTGGCGGGGGCGCGGCGCCAATACCTTGCGGCTGTGGCGCGCGCGGGCGATGCATCCGCTGTCCCTCGACGCCTTCAACCAGGGCGATCTGGTAGGAGCCGTGGCTGAACGCAATCGCGCGGAAGCGATCTCGAAGGTGCTCTATCCCAACGACTCGACCCCGGTCGGGCAGGAATTGCGCCTGCGGCAGGAATTCTTCTTCACCTCCGCCTCGTTGCAGGACTTGATCCGTCGTCACCATCGCCAGTTCGGCACCCTCGAAAACCTGGCCGACAAGGCATCGATCCAGCTCAACGACACCCATCCTTCGCTGGCGGTGGCGGAGCTGATGCGCCTGCTGATCGACGAGCACGCGTTCGAATGGGAGCGCGCCTGGGAGATCACGACGGCGACAATCTCCTATACCAATCACACGCTCCTGCCCGAAGCGCTGGAAACCTGGCCGGTCGCGCTGATGGAGCGGCTCCTGCCGCGCCATATGCAGATCGTCTTCGGCATCAATGCCCGCTTCCTCGACGGGGTCCGCCGCGACGCGCCCGATTCCGACCTCTCCGCCCTCTCGCTGATCGACGAGTATCACGGTCGGCGGGTGCGGATGGCGCATCTCGCCTTCGTCGGCTCGCACAAGGTCAACGGCGTCTCGGCCCTGCACTCGAACCTGATGAAGGAAACGGTGTTTGCGCCGCTGCATCGGGTCTTCCCCGACCGGATCACCAATGTCACCAACGGGATCACGCCGCGCCGCTGGCTTCTTAACGCCAATCCGGGTCTGACGAACCTGCTCAAGGAAACCTGCGGGGAGAAGGTCTCGGACGATATCGGGTTGATCCGCCAGTTCGCGAAACATGCCGACGACCCCTCGGTCCACGACCGGCTTGCCGCGATCCGACGCGAGAACAAGCTCAGGCTCGCGAAGATCATCCGCCAGGATTGCGGCGTCACGGTCGACCCCACCGCTCTCTTCGACGTGCAGATCAAGCGCATCCACGAATACAAGCGCCAACTGCTCAACATCCTCGAGACGATCGCCCACTACGACGCCATCCGGTCCGAGCCGTATCGCGACTGGGCGCCGCGCGTGAAGATCTTCGCCGGCAAGGCCGCCTCGAACTACGCGACCGCCAAGTCCATCATCAACCTGATCAACGACGTCGCCGCCGTGGTGAACAACGACATCAGCACGCGCGACCGGCTCAAGGTGGTGTTCCTGCCGAATTACAATGTCAGCCTCGCCGAGGCCATCATCCCGGCTGCCGACCTGTCGGAGCAAATCTCGACGGCTGGCATGGARGCYTCRGGCACCGGCAACATGAAGTTYGCSCTGAACGGMGCSMTCACCATCGGSACGCTCGACGGCGCCAATATCGAGATCGGCGAGCGCGTCGGCGCGGACAATATCGCAATCTTCGGCCTGACGGCGGAAGAGGTCGAGGCGACGCGGCGCAATCCACGGCCGAGCACCGAGATCATCCATGCCTCGGCCCATCTGGAGGGCGTTCTCGATGCGGTCTCCGGAGGAGCCTATTCCCCGCGCGATCGCAACCGGTATGCCGGCTTGGTGGACAGCCTCCTCGCGAATGACTGGTTCATGGTTCTCAATGATTTCGAGAGCTATCGCCTGACACAGCGGCGGATCGACAGCCTGTGGGCCGACCAGGCAAAATGGTGGCGCATGTCGGTGAACAACACGGCGCATTGCGCCTGGTTCAGCGCCGACCGCGCCATCGGGGAATATGCCCAGCGCATCTGGAACCTGCCGGCCTCGGTTCCGGGAGAAGGCTGACGCTTTGGCATCGCCGATGAGGATCAGGCCCTGCCCGCAGCCGGCGCGAATGGGCCCTTCCATCGTGGAAGGCGGGGTCTGCCTCGCGGTCTTCTCGCGCCATGGCAGCCGCGTCCTCGTGTCAGTGTTCGACGAGGCCGGCGAGACGGAGCTGGCATCGCTGCCGCTGCCTTGCCGGAGCGGGGACATCCATCACGGCCTGCTCGAAGGAGCCGGCGCGGGGCTGCGCTACGGCCTGCGTGTCGAGGGGCCATGGCAGCCCGAGCGCGGCCACCGGTTCGACCCGGCGAAGCTGCTCGTCGACCCCTATGCGACAGTGATCGACCGCCCCTTCCGCTGGGATCCGGAACTCGCCCGCGATGGCGCCGAGACATCGGCGCTGGTGCCGCGCAGCATCGTCCAGCCCCTGCCCGCCTCTGGCGCGCAGGCTGCCGCAGCATCGCCCAGCTTCATCTACGAGCTCGCCGTCCGGTCGTTCAGCATGCGCCATCCGGGCGTGCCCCCGACACTGCGCGGAACGCTAGCGGCCCTGCGCGAGCCTCCCGTCATCGCCCATCTCCAGGGATTGGGCGTCAGCCATGTCGAGCTGATGCCGGTTTCCGCCTGGATGGACGAGCGCCACCTGCCGCCGCTCGGGCTCGCCAATGCCTGGGGTTACAATCCCGTCAATTTCTTCGCGCTCGACCCGCGGCTCGCGCCCGGCGGGCCGGGCGATCTCGCAGCGCTCTGCGCCGCCTATGCCGAGTCCGGCATCGGCGTGATCCTCGACATCGTGCTGAACCACACCGCCGAAAGCGATGACTTCGGCGGCACGGTGAGCCTGCGCGGGCTCGACAACGCGGTCTACTATCGCCACGTCGCCGACGATCCCGGCCGGCTCGTCAACGATACCGGCTGCGGCCATACGCTGGCGCTCGACCGCGCCCCGGTCATGCGTCTGGCGATGGATGCCCTGCGTTACTGGCTGCGTCTCGGCGTCGCCGGCTTCCGCTTCGATCTCGGGACGGTGATGGGGCGGACCGAGGCGGGTTTCACGCCAGACGCGCCGCTCCTTGGCGCGATGCTGCAAGATCCTGAGCTCGCGCGCGCCATCCTGATCGCCGAACCCTGGGACGTCGGTCCAGGCGGCTATCGCCTCGGCGAATTCCCTGCCCCCTTTGCCGAATGGAACGGCCGCTACCGCGATGATATCCGCCGCTTCTGGCGCGGCGACGCCGGCACGGCCGGTAGCCTCGCGACGCGGCTTTCCGGCTCCTCCGACCTTTTCGCCGGCGACCATCGCGGGCCGCGAGCCAGCGTCAATTTCATCGCCGCCCATGACGGCTTTACGCTCCGCGACCTCGTTTCCTTCGAGCGCAAGCACAACGAGGCCAATGGCGAGGACAACCGCGACGGCGAGAACGACAATCACAGTTGGAATTGCGGCGCCGAAGGTCCGACCCGCGATCAGGGCATCGAAGCCGTCCGCGATCGCGACATCCGCGCCCTGCTCACGACGCTCTTCCTGTCGCGCAGCGTCCCGATGCTGACCGCGGGCGACGAGTTCGGGCGCACGCAGCATGGCAACAACAACGCGTATGCACAGGACAACCCGATCTCCTGGTTGGACTGGGAGCGCGCGGATGAGGGGCTAACGACCTTCGTCGCGTCGCTTGCAGCGCTGCGTCGCCGCCATCCGCTTCTGTCGGGCAGCACTTTCCTGACCGGCAAGGGAGACCCGCCGGACGCCGTCTGGCTCAAAACGGACGCGACACCAATCGCTGATCAGGAATGGGCGGGCCTCGATGCGTTCTGCCTTCTCCTCAACGGCAGCGACGAAAGCCTGCTCGTCGCCGTGAACAGACGCCGCGAAGCGACGCCTTTGACGCTTCCAGCCGGCCGATGGGAGCGGTTGCTCTCCTCTGAGAGCGGCCCAGATTCAGTCCTTCCCGCGCGCAGCGTCACGCTGTGGCGGAAAGCCTGATCACATCAGCACGATCAGGGACCGGGGCGAGAGCGAGATTTCCTGATCTGCCTTCAGGCCCTTGCGGCCCTCGTCCGAGTTCGGACCGGTCTCCGTATCCAGCTCGACCGACCAGGAACCCGTTTTGACCCGCGGCGGGATCTTGAAGACGACCTCGCCATCGAAGGCATTGAACAGGACAAGCGCCTCGTCGCCACCCGCCTCGACATCCGGCATATGCATCAGCAGGCCGATCGCGAGCACGCCGGGATCGTCCCAGTGCTCCTCCTGCTGGTCGCCGCCTGCCGGGTTGACCCAGCGCAGCAGGCAGCCGTCGCGGAAGGAGGCGCGCCTGAAAATCGGGTGCTCGGTGCGTAGGGCGATCACCCGGCGGACGAAGCCGGCAAGCGCCTTGTCATGCTTGGTGATCTCGTCCCAGCGCATCCAGGCGATCTCGTTGTCCTGCGCGTAGACATTGTTGTTGCCGCGGTTGGAATGGCCGTGCTCGTCGCCGGAGAGAAGCATTGGCGTGCCGTGGGACAGGAGCAGCGTTGCCAGCAGGTTGCGCTTCTGGCGCTCGCGCACCGCGATGATGCCCTCGTCCTGGGTCGGCCCCTCGGCGCCATGGTTGAAGGACAGGTTATGGCCGTGGCCGTCCTTGTTGTCCTCGCCGTTCGCCTCGTTGTGCTTGTCGTTATAGGAGACGAGGTCCGCCAGGGTGAAGCCGTCATGGGCCGTGATGAAGTTCACGCTGGCCCATGGCCGGCGGCCGCGCTGGTCGTAGACGTCGCCCGAGCCGGTGATGCGCGCCGCGAGATCGCGGATGATCCCCTCCTCGCCTTTCCAGTAGCCCCGGATGGTGTCGCGGTACTTGTCGTTCCACTCGGCCCAGCCCGGCGGAAAGCCGCCGACCTGATAGCCGCCCGGCCCGATATCCCAGGGCTCGCCGACAAGCTTGACCTTGCGCAGCACCGGATCCTGCCCCATCGCGTCAAAGAAACCGCCGCGCGGATCGAAGCCGTGCGGCTCGCGTCCGAGGATCGTGCCGAGATCGAAGCGGAAGCCGTCGACCTCCATCACCTCGACCCAATAGCGCAGCGAATCCATCACCATCTGCAGCACGCGCGGGTGCGAGGTGTTCACGGTATTCCCGGTACCGGTATCGTTGACGTAGTAGCGCGGCTCGCCGGGCATCGTCCTATAATAGGAGAAGTTGTCGATCCCCTTGAACGACAGCGTCGGGCCGAGCTCGTTGCCCTCGGCCGTGTGGTTGTAGACGACGTCCAGCACCACCTCGAGCCCCGCATCGTGGAAGCGACGGACCATGTCGCGGAACGACGACAGGCCCGATGGCCCGACATAGCGCTGCATCGGCGCGAAGAAGCCGATCGTATTGTAGCCCCAGTAGTTGGACAGCCCCTTGGCGACGAGGTGATGGTCGTCGAGATAGGCATGCACCGGCAGGAGCTCGACCGTGGTGACGCCGAGACTCTTGACGTAGTCGACCACAGCCGGCTCGGCGAGACCGTCAAAGGTGCCGCGCCGATCCTCGGGGACGGCCGGGTGCAACCGAGTGAAGCCTCGTACATGCGTCTCGTAGAAGATGGTGCGGTCCCAGCCGATGTTGGGCGCGGCCGGGCGCTTCAGATCGGCCTTCCAGTCGACCACCACGCATTTCGGCATGTAGGGCGCGCTGTCGAGCTCGCTGAAGCTGAGATCGCGGTCGTCATCGACGCCGATCTCGTAGCCGTAATGCGCGTCGTTCCAGTCGACCGCGCCGGAAAATTCCCGCGCATAGGGATCGAGTAACAGCTTGTTGGGATTGAAGCGATGCCCCTCCTCCGGGGCGAAGCGGCCGTGAACGCGATAGCCGTAGCGCTGCCCCGGCCCGACGCCCGGCAGGTAGCCGTGGAAGACTTCGTCGGTGTATTCCGGCAGGGTGATGCGCGCGGTCTCGGTCTGCCCGCTCTCGTCGAAGAGGCAGAGCTCGACCCGCTCAGCATGCACCGAAAACAGCGCGAAATTCGTCCCGCCGCCATCGAACACGGCGCCGAGCTCGGAAGCCCGTCCGGGCCTGATGTCAAAACCCGTCATATCGTGCTCCCGACATGTCACAGCAGTTTTGCGTCCAGCTGCAGTATGGAGAATCAAGGCCGCGAAGCCGTCCTGCTGCCGTCGCGATGGCAGCAACGTGCTGCGACAAAGGCAGTTCCGGATAGCTGGCCTCGATCTTGCCTGAATATTTTCTCGACAAGGCCGGAACCGCGGCGTCGGTCGACCTGTTCTGCTTCGCGAAGTGCCGAGGGCGTGACGATGACAGACGGGTTGAAGCTTGCCGAAATCGGAGTCTTGCCCGCGACGTCCGGACACGCCTTGCATTACGCGCCCGCCGTTAAGGACGACATCGCGGACCGCCCTTCGCCGATCGCCGCCACCACGAAGCTGCTGTTCGTAACGTCAGAGATGGGCGACTTCATCAAGGCCGGCGGCCTGGGAGAAGTCTCAACAGCGCTGCCGCGGCAATTGCGGAAGTTCTGCGAAGTGCGCGTGCTGCTGCCCGGCTTCCGGCAGGTCCGCAAGGCGAGGCCGGCGATGGAAATCGTCCGGCAGCTGCCGCGGGTAGCCGGCCTGCCGCCATGGTCGCTCGGCCGCTTCACCACTAGCGACGGCCTGATCATCTATAGCGTACTCTGCGACGAGCTCTATGATCGCGACGGCTCGCCCTACGGACCGTTCGGTGGCGGTGATTTCGGCGACAACGATATCCGCTTCGGGCGGTTATCGCTCGCCGCCGCGGAAATAGCTGCCGGCGACGCCGATCCGAACTGGAAGCCCGATGTCGTCCATGTGAACGACTGGCCCTCCGCGCTCGCGCCTGGTTACATGCGCTGGAAGGGATTGGAGACGCCCTCGATCCTGACGATCCACAACCTTGCCTATCAGGGGCTATACCACCCGCAGCGCATGCGTCTGCTGGGCATTCCCGATCTCGCCTACAACATCAACGGCTCCGAGTTTCACGGCAAGATTTCGTTCCTGAAGAGCGGCATCTATTACGGCTCGCATGTCACGACGGTGAGCGAGACCTATGCCAACGAGATCACCACGGTCGAGCATGGCTGTGGCCTCGACGGTCTCCTCAAGACGCGGATGAGCGAAGGCCGATTGACCGGCATCGTCAACGGCATCGACGACAGCTGGAATGCCCTGATCGAAGGCGGCCGCTCCGGCGACCAGATCATCCGCCAGTGGAAGCGGCGCAACGCCGCCGATATCCGCCGGACATTCGATCTGCCGGACTCGCGGGGCCCGCTCTTCTCGATCGTCTCCCGTCTCGTCCATCAGAAGGGCATCGATCTGTCGCTGGAGGCTGCCGAGACGATCGTGGCGCAGGGCGGCCAGCTCGTTGTGACGGGACGCGGCGAGCCGCGCATCGAGGAAGCCGTCGAGAAGCTCGCGCGCAGATATCCCCGCGCCGTCGCTGCGCGAATCGGCTTCGACGACGGCGAAGCGCGCCGTCTGTTCGCCGCCAGCGATTTCCTGCTGATGCCCTCGCGCTTCGAGCCATGCGGGCTCAGCCAGATGTATGCGCAGCGCTCCGGCGCGCTGCCGATCGCCTACCGGACCGGCGGGCTGGTCGATACGATCGAAGACGGATTGTCGGGCTTCCTGTTCTCCAATCTCACGGGCGCAGGCTTGACCGGGGCCGTCGCCCGCGCGCTCGAAGCCTTCCGCTCGAAACGCGCGTTCCGGCAGATGCGGGACCATGCCATGGCCAAGCGCTTCGACTGGCGCCGGCCCAGCTTCCGCTATGCGGATGTCTATGCCAGCGCGCTCGCTGCCTGATCATGGCAATCAGGCGGCATCGACAGTGCTCGGAGCTCTCATCGATACGCTCAGGTCTTGGCCCTGGGCGCAGATTTGCGCGCGCCGGCATTCCCCCTTACCGCCTTTTTGACCGGGACGGTCGCTTTAGGTTTGTCGTCCGTGGTCGCGGAAAACTCGCCCTCGACCGGCTTCTTCGCCTTGGCGGCTTCGCCGACGCTCGCCGCGACCCGCTCCTCGGCCCGGCGCCAATGTTCGGCATCGCGGCCCTCGGGCTTACCCTCGGCCTCCCAGATCGCATAGGCGGTATCGCGGACGATCTGTTCCCGGCTCATCATCTGCTCCTCGAAAGGCGGCTGAAACGCGGTGGATGAACGGTAATAGGGGTAGTTGGTTCCGCCGTTCGCCCCCGCCTTTAGACGATGGTGCGGAAGCGGAACGGAGATCGTTTCTGCTGCGTTGCATCATCGCCGATTCCCGATCCCGTGCGGAACGCCTCTCGTCTTTCGGATAAGCCCGTTTATGCGCCAGTCTGCCCCTTCTCTGCCCGCTCTAGCCCCACATGATCTGGTGCTGCTGGAGGAAGGGCGCCATCCCGACCCCTTCGCCGTGCTGGGTCGCCACGCGTTCGCGGGCGGCAGCTTCGTGCGAGCCTTCCTCCCTGGCTGCAACTACGCCGAATTCGTCACCGGAGAGGGCGAGGAACGCACCGCGGTGCCGATGATCACGCAAGGCGACGGCGTCTTCCAGGTCTCAGCCCCCTCGGAAGGCTCTTACCGGCTTCGCATCTCCTGGCCCAACGGCATCGTCGAAGCGGCCGATCCATACGCCTTCGGCCTGTCGCTGTCGGAGGACGACATTTATCTCTTTGCCGAGGGGCGCCATTTCGATCTTTCGACACGACTAGGCGCCAATCCGTGGTCTTTCGACGGTGTCGATGGCGTTCTCTTCGCAGTCTGGGCACCGAATGCGGCCCAGGTCGCGGTCGTCGGCGAATTCAACAGCTGGGATGCCCGCCGCCACCCGATGCGGCGCCGGCTAGGCCCCGGAATCTGGGAACTGTTCATCCCCGGCATCGGCCCGGGCGCCGTTTACAAATACGCGATCACCGGACCTGACGGCCAAAAGCTCCCCTGGAAAGCCGATCCGCTCGGCCGCCGGCAGGAGGAGCCGCCGCGCACCGGCTCGATCGTCGCTGCCACCCCGGATTTCGCCTGGAGCGATGCCGCGTGGCTGGCAAAGCGCGAGCGCTCAACACCGATGGCCGAGCCGCTCGCCATCTACGAGGTTCATGTCGGCTCCTGGCTCAGAAGCGACTGGGGTCGCATGGGCAGTTGGAATGAGGCCATCGACAGGCTCATCCCCTACCTGGAGCACATGGGTTTCAGCCATGTCGAACTCCTGCCGATCACCGAGCACCCCTTCGGCGGCTCATGGGGCTATCAGCCGCTCGGCCTCTTCGCGCCCACCGCAAGGCTGGGCCCGCCCGAGGCCTTCGCCCTTTTCGTCGACCGCTGCCATGCCGCCGGCATCGGCGTGATCCTGGATTGGGTGCCGGCACATTTCCCCTCGGACGAGCACGGCCTCGCACGCTTCGACGGCACGGCCCTCTACGAGCACGAGGACCCCCGCCAGGGCTTCCACCGCGACTGGAACACGCTGATCTACAATGTCGGCCGACGCGAGGTCCGCGGCTTCCTCATCGCCTCGGCGCTGTGGTGGCTGGAGACTTTCCACCTCGACGGGCTGCGTGTCGATGCGGTCGCATCGATGCTCTATCGCGACTACAGCCGCGAGCCCGGCGAATGGGTGCCGAACCATCTCGGCGGGCGCGAGAACTTCGAGGCGATCTCCTTCTTCCAGGAGCTCAACACCCTTGTCGGAGCGCGCACGCGCGGCGCCATCACCATCGCGGAGGAATCGACCGCCTGGCCGGGCGTTACCGCGCCGGTCCACCATGGCGGACTCGGCTTCCACTTCAAATGGAACATGGGTTGGATGCACGACACGCTGCGCTATTTCGCGCGGGACCCGATCCATCGCGGCCATCACGGCGACGACGTCACCTTCGGATTGATCTACGCCTTTTCCGAAAACTTCGTGTTGCCGATCTCGCATGACGAAGTCGTCCACGGCAAAGGCTCTCTCATCGCCCGCATGCCGGGCGACGACTGGCAGCGCTTCGCCAATCTGCGGCTATGCCTCGCACTGATGTGGACCCATCCCGGCAAAAAGCTACTCTTCATGGGCTGCGAGTTCGGTCAGGAGGAGGAATGGAACGTCGATGCGCCCTTCCCCTGGCCCGCTGATGATGACGGCCGGCGTCGCGGGACCATGCAACTGGTGCGCGATCTCAATCGACTCTATCGCAGCCATCCCAGCCTGCACCGCCTTGACCACGCCCCGGAGGGCTTCGGCTGGGTCATCGCGGACGATCAGCCCAATGCCATCTTCGCCTTCACCCGCTCGGCCGGCGACGGCAGGCCGCCGCTGCTGGTGATCGCGAACATGACGCCCGTGCCGCGTCACGATTACCGTGTCGGCGTAGCAGCCTCTGGACTGTGGACCGAGCGGCTCAACAGCGACGCTGAGATCTATGGAGGTTCCAAGCTCGGCAATGGCGGACAGGCGATGGCCGAGCCCATCCCCTCCCATGGACAGCCGCAATCGCTGTCGCTGGTCCTGCCGCCTCTCGCGCTGCTCGTGCTGGAACATGCGGGGTCGGGTAATGCCGGGGGCGGCGCGCGATGACGGACGACATCCTGCGTCAGCTCGCCGCCCGCGCCGGCATCGCGCCGGAGTGGACCGACCAGACCGGCGCGTTGCGCCAGGTCACGCCGGAGAGCCTGCGCGCGATCCTCGGCGCGCTCGGCCTGCCTGCCGAAACCGATAAAGCGCTACGCAATTCCCTAGCCGCCGTGGAAACCCTTCCCATGTCAGGATCGGCGCGCTTCCTGACCGCCCGGGTCGGACAGCCGGTCGACCTGCCCACCGCCGGCGAGGAAGAAACTCCGATCGAGGTGGTTCTGGAAGATGGATCGCGGCGCGTCCTCAGGGCGCGAAGAGCCGACGACCGGCTGCTTTTGCCTGCGTTCGACCAACCCGGGTACCACACTATCCAGCTTGGAGCCGAAACGACCACCGTTGCGGTCGCCCCGACGCGCTGCATCACCTTCTCTGACCTTTCGGGAGGGCGCCCAGGCTGGGGTCTCGCGGCGCAGATCTATTCGTTGCGCAGCGCCTATGACGGTGGGATCGGCAATTTCGCCGGCGTGGCCGCGCTGGGCCGGGCCGCCGCCGCCGCCCGCGGGGCCGATGCGCTGGCGATCAGCCCGGTTCATGCGCTCTACGGCGCCTTGCCCGGCCAGTTCAGCCCGTACTCGCCCTCGACGCGGCTGTTCTACAATCCGCTGCACGCCGATCCTGCGGCCGCGTTTCCCGCCGGCCTGATATCGACCATAGCCGCACAGGCAGGCCTTGCCGAGGAGATGGAGCGGCTCTCCAGGCTCGACCAGATCGACTGGCCGGCCGCGACGCCGCTGCGGCAACGCTTCCTGCGCGCGCTCTTCGATCAACTGGACAAGGCCGGAGAAAGCCGCTCCGCCTTCGAGCGCTATGCCGCGGAAGCCTCGTCCCTCCTGCGCTCCCACGCGATCTTCGAGGTCCTGCATGCCACCGAGCTGGCGCGCGACCCGACCATGCGATCCTGGCGCGAGTGGCAGCCCGGCTATCGCGATCCCGACGGTCCGCAGGTCGCGGCCTTCGCCGAGGCCCATCGCGGTGAGATCCGCTATCAGATCTTCCTGCAATGGCTGACGAGCCTGTCCTATGGCGCTGCTCAGCGCGCCTGCCGGGAAGCCGGCATGACGGTCGGGCTCATCGCCGATCTCGCCATCGGCATGGACGGCGCCGGCAGCCACGCCTGGAGCCGTCAAGACGAGGTGCTGCACGGGCTGAGCGTCGGCGCACCGCCCGACTATTACGCAGCTGACGGCCAGAACTGGGCACTGACCACCTTCTCGCCGCGAGGCCTCGCGGCCAGCGGCTACGCTCCCTTCATCGAGACGTTGCGGGCGTGCCTGCGCCATGTGGGCGGCATCCGGATCGACCATGTCATGGGCATGAGCCGTCTCTGGCTGATCCCGGAAGGTGCCGGCGCGCTCGACGGTGCCTATGTCAGCTTTCCTTCCGAGACGCTGTTCCGCCTGATCGCTCTCGAATCCTGGCGCCATCGCGCCATCGTCATCGGCGAGGATCTCGGCACCCTGCCCTATGGCTTCCGCGACTATCTGCGCGAGCAGGGCGTGGCGGGCCTGCGCGTCCTGCGCTTCGAACGGACCCAGCACGGCTATGTTCGACCTTGGGATTGGGATCGCGATGCGGTGGCCTTGACCAGCACCCATGACCTCATCCCCACCGCCGGCTGGTGGGCGGGTTCCGATCTCGATGCGCCGGGCGAGACCAGCGAAGCCGCAGCTATCAGGAGCTGGGATCGCGGCGTGCTCTGGGGTGCATTCAGGGATGCTGGCCTGGCAGACGGCGAACGCCCGGCACCTGAGGATACCGACCCGGTGGTCGATGCGGCGATCCGCTATGTCGCGGCGACGCCCTGCACGATGAAGATCGTGCCGATCGAGGACGCTCTTGGTCTTCGCGTGCAGCCTAATGTTCCAGGCACGACCTTCGAAAGGCCGAACTGGCGGCACCGTCTGGAAGGCGATGCAGCCGAGATGCTCAATGGCGTCGGTGTTCGTGACCGATTGGCGCTTCTGCGAGCCAATCGATCAAGCTGATCGTCAGGCATGAGACCGGCGGACAACACCTCGCGACCGTCGGGACATGTCCAGCGTTTCCGTGACGCAGCGATAGTGCTCGATGGCGTCGCGCAAGGCGGCGCTCTCGATCTCGTCGGCGGAGCCGGGTGTGCATGCCACAAGCATATTCAAGCGGGATTGGGCGCGCAGCATATCGATCGGGGAACGGATCGGAGCAACTTGCATGGTTCACCTCCGGCGGCTGAACGCGCCTCGATAGACCGGGTTCCCCGCATGACCTGCGATCTTCCGACGCACCTTTTTCAAGCCCTCGCAGTGATCGCCAAAAATGCGAAACCCTAAGCCTCGAAAGCACGTTGCTATGGCGGCGGCGACTCGGATCGCCTGACGGAAACGGGGATATCGTGAAGCAGGCACATCCGGTGCGGGCCACTTATCGGCTGCAATTTCACAAGGGCTTTCCCTTCGCGAGCGGGGCTGCCCTTGCCGGCTATCTCAGCCGGCTGGGAATCAGCCACGTCTATGCGTCGCCGATCCTGGCTGCTCGCGCCGGCTCCCTGCATGGCTACGACGTCATCAGCTATGACGAGGTCAACCCGGAACTCGGCGGCCTCGACGGCTTCTACGCCATGGCCCGGGCCCTTCGGGCCGAAGGCATCGGGATCGTCCTCGACATTGTGCCGAACCATGTCGCCGTCGGCAGCGACGACAATCCGATGTGGCTCGACTTGCTCAAGAATGGGCGCAGCAGCCGCTATGCTGGCTGGTTCGACATCGATTTCGAGGATGCAGACCCGTTGCTGGACGGGCGCATCCACGCGCCTTTCCTCGGCGAGCCTTTCGATGAGGCGCTCGCAGCCGGAAAGCTCACGCTGGTCGATGACCCGCAGCGCAGCGGTTTCGCCATCCGCTATGGCGACCATCTCTTTCCGATACGGTCAGACGATGACGCTAAGGCTCGCGCGGCTCTGACCCAGACGCGACGCGAGCCCGAAGCCCTGCGCGCCTTGATCGAGCTTCAGCATTTTCATCTCGACTACTGGCGCAACGCCGGCGACCGGCTGAACTGGCGCCGCTTCTTCGATATCACCCAGCTCGCCGGCATGCGGATGGAGCGCCCGGACACCTTCGATGCGGCCCACCGCATCGCCTTCTCGCTCTATGAGGAAGGCTGGGTCGACGGGCTCAGGATCGACCATGTCGATGGACTGTCCGATCCGGCGGGTTACTGCGCGACCTTGCGGGCCCGACTCACGGCTCTGGCGCCCCGGCGCCCCGACTGGGCTGCGCCCGGCCCGGCGTGGATCGGGGTCGAGAAGATCCTGGCTTCCGGCGAAGCCCTGCCCGCCGGCTGGGAAACGGACGGAACGACCGGCTACGACTTCATGGACCAGGTCAGCGCCGTCCTTCATGAGGCGGATGACCAGAACAGGCTCGGCCTGTTCTGGTCGGAGCTCAGCGGCCGGCCCGCAAGCTTCGCCGACGAGGAGATCGCAGCGCGCCGCGAAGTGCTGGAACATGCGTTCGACGGGCAACTGGAGGCGATCACGGGCCGCCTGATGGCGCTGGCCCAGGCCGCGGGCCGCGAAGCGGCCATTCCGCGTGGCGCCATGAGACGTGCCGTCACGGCCATCGCGTGCAACATGCGCTCCTACCGGACCTATCTGACCGGCGCCTCAGCCCCGGAAGATCCCGGTCCCGGCTTCTCCGAGGCTGTCGCAGCCGCGCGCAGCCAGCCCCAGGCAGAACTCATTGCGATCGACTTCCTGGTCGCCGCCCTGACGGGGATGGAAGCAGCGCTGGAGCAACCCGCACGGCGCGCGGTCATCCGGCGCTTCAACCAGCTCACATCGTCGCTCGCCGCACGCAGCGTCGAGGATACGGCGTTCTATCGCTATGGCCGACTGCTCTCCCGCAACGATGTCGGATTCGATGCCGCGCTTTTCGCGTTGCCCGTACCGGATTTCCATGCGGCCATGGTCGAGCGCGCCCGTCTCCAGCCCGATGCCATGCTCGCCCTGTCGACGCATGACCACAAGCGCGGCGCCGATGTCCGCGCCCGCCTAGCGACGCTCAGCTGGGACCCGCAATCCTGGATCGACGCCGTTCAGCGCTGGTTCGAGATCAACACCGCGATCCGGCCGGAGGGATTGGATCGCAGCGACGAATACCTGCTCTACCAGATGCTGATCGGCACCTGGCCGCCAGGCGGGATGGCCGACGACTATCCCGATCGCATCGGCGGCTGGTGGCGCAAGGCGTTGCGAGAGGCGAAGTTGCGCACCGGTTGGGCCACACCGAACCAGGCTTACGAGCAATTGACCGCAGATTTCCTGCGCGCCCTGCTCGATCGGGGCATCAGTCGCTGCTTTCAGGATGAGCTGGAGCACCATCTCACCGCGATCGGGCCGGCAAGCGCCCTCAACGGACTGGCCCAAACGGTGCTCCAATGCACTGTGCCGGGCATCCCCGATATCTACCAGGGCGGCGAGTTCTGGGATCTGAGCATGGTCGATCCCGACAACCGCCGCCCGGTGGATTTCGCGGCGCGCCAGGCGGCGCTGGCGCAAGGCGCTGACGAAGACGGGCTCCGCGCGGAGTGGAGGAGCGGCCGCATCAAGCAGGACATCCTGCGACGGCTCCTCGGCGTGCGGCGCGATCATCCCCAACTGTTCCGGCGCGGTCGCTATCGCGCCCTTTCGGCGCACGGGTCGCGGGCCGAGCGACTAATCGCATTCTGCCGTGAGACCGAGGAACAGGCGCTCGCCGTGGTCGTTCCGATCGGCTGTCCGGCAGGCGTCGACGACACGCTCTCGCTGCGAGCGGATTGGTGGGCCGATACGGGGGTGGCGTTGCCGTCCATATCCGGCGACTGGCAGGCGCTGGTAGGAGCGCCTGTTTCAGCACAAAAAGTCCGGCTCGCGGATCATGGGCTCGGCTGCCGCGTGCTGCTCGGCCATCGCTGAGCCGTCTCGCGCCTTACGAGAGGAAAGCGCGGAACGACCTCGCGCCGAGGAGCAGGCCGTCCGGCCCGTGCTTCGCCTCGCCCAGCGCGAAGATCTCCGCGCCTTCGGGCAGGCTGTCGGTCACGGCCTCATCACCGAAATTCGCCAGAAGCGTCAGCCTCCCGCCACCGAGACTCCAGCATGCCCGAACGGCTGACGAGCCGAGGGGGTCGGCGCCCGTGCTGCGACAGGAATCGAGATGAGGAACGATCCGCTCGCGCCGCAATGCGATGAGACTGCGATAAAGCGCGCTCCACTGCGCTCCGTCCTCGCCCGCGTCCGGCCTGCTTGCGTCGAAGGTCTCGGCGGCGTTGGGATCGAACAGCCGCTTCTCGCGGCCGGGATCGACATGGGCGAATTCGCGCGCGCGCCCTTCTCTGACCGCCTGGGCAAGCTCCTCGTGGTGATCGGTGAAATACAGAAACGGGGTGCGGCTGCCGAACTCCTCCCCCATGAAAAGCAGCGGGATCTGCGGATTGAGCAGCAGGAGCGCGACGGCGACGCGAACCCCAGCAGGATCGGCCAATGACAGGAGGCGGTCGCCGAACAGGCGATTGCCGATCTGGTCGTGGTTCTGCAGGCAGTTGACGAAACGGGTCTGCGCCAGATCCGCGCTTGGCCGGCCGCGCGTCTCGCCGCTGAAGGCAGCGACCTCGCCCTGAAATGCGAAGCCTTCCGCCAGCACTCTCGCGAGATGGCGGACAGGCTCGTCAGCGAAGCTGCCGTAATAAGTCGTCGCCTCACCCGTCAGGAGGACATGGACGGCATGGTGGAAATCGTCATTCCACTGCGCATCGAAATGCGACAGCAAGCTGGAATCGTTGGCATCGTTCTCGACCACGAGCTGGATGCGACGGTCAGGCGGGATCGCATTGCGGACCTCCCGCTCGAAGTCCAGCAGAAAGTCAATCGAGGGGATCGCGTGGACGGCGTCGAGCCGCAAACCGTCGAACCGATACTCGACGAGCCATTGGACCGCACAGGCGATGAAATAGGCCCGAACCTCCGGCCGGTCGAAGTCGATCCCCGCGCCCCATGGTGTGTGGCTTCCGGCGCGGAAGAATTGCGGGGCATAGGCGTGCAGGTAGCAGCCATCCGGGCCGAAATGATTGAAGACGACGTCGAGATGGATCGCGAGGCCGCGTTCGTGCGCCCGATCCACAAGCCGCTTTAGCTCGTCCGGCGATCCATAGGCGGCAGCCGGCGCGAATGGCAGGACACCATCATATCCCCATGAGCGCTCGCCGGGAAAATCGGCGATCGGCATGAGTTCGACAGCCGTAATACCGAGCTCCGCCAAGCGGGGCAGTTCTCGCTCGATTCCCGCGAAGCCGCCGGCGAGACCTGGATGGATTTCGTACAGCACGGTCTCGCGCCAGGGCCTCCCGCGCCAGTTCGCGCAGCGCCAGGAATAGGAATCCGGGTCGGTCAGGACGCTCCAGCCATGCACCCCGCCGTACTGGCGGTGCGAGACGGGATCTGGAAAGACCAGCCCGCCCTGAGAGCGATAGCGATATCGCGTGCCAAACGGCAGGTCGTCCCTGTGCTCGAACCAGCCGTCGCCGATCGCGACCATAGCAACGCTTCTGCCACCGCCGTCTATCTCGATCATTACCTCCGAAAGCGCGGGCGCCCATAATCGGAACGTCGAGGCCGAACCCCTTCGCGATGCCCCGATGCGGAAGCGCTTCCAATTCTTGCGTGCGAGTTCGGTCATCGGCGTTCTAGGGCCGCCCTCCGTCGCGAGCGAGCTCGGCTTGCGCGTGAAGTATCCCGGCCGCCGTGAGGATCGCCTCGGGAGGAACCATTTCCTCCTGGAGATGCCATTCGACATAGTCGCGAGGACAACCGGAGCAGTCCATCAGCATCGCTATCCAGTCGCGACCTGGGAAAGGGCGTTCATGCGAAGGGCGAGCTCGCGACCATTCGTGATTGGCTCGGAGCGATCCATTCTGAGCTCCTTGCGTCAATGTTTCGAAAGCCGAAGTCACCGAGGAACTTCACTGGCGCGCCACCGTTCCGAAGATGCGTGACCCCTTCAGTGTCGCGCCTGAAGCCACGCAGGAGGGGACTGGAACCTGCCTGGCCCCTTCTTTCGTGAACGATGTCAGTGAATCTGCTGATGCTCCATCTGCTCCAGGTTGGCGCGGTCCAGCAGACCTTCGAGCTGAGCGAGCTGTTGCGGAGCCAGAACAAGCTGTACACGCTGTCCACGGCGCGATGCATGGCGATGACAGCTCCGTCGGCTCCCTCCGGACTGACCACGAGCTTCGTTATTTCGAGAACCTCGTAGCTATGTGTCCTCATTGTCATGACACTCCCTTCGGGCGCTCCGGTCGTTCGGGCGACACCGATCGAGTTGCGTTGCGGCGCGAGTGGCTTTCGGCATCCCACTGATCGACGAACCGCTCGATGATACCGGCACCCGGCGTGGTCAGACGAATGCGAGCTGAGCCATCATCGATGATCCAATCGTCGCCGTCGCGGCGAAGCTCGATTGTTTCGCTCACTGCTTCGATCCACCGACGAGCGCCGGCCGACGTAGCTCGGTTTCAACAGCATCTGCGGAAGCCCCAACTTCGCGCACTGCATCTTCAAGCTGGGCCTTGGATACCCCGAACTTGTCGGTCCAATAGCGAACTTCGTAGTCCTCGCTCAGATTGATCCGCGAGCGGTCCTGAGGGCCCCGATTTGTTTTGTCGTCTGCCATTTGAATCTCCTGTCTCGCAATTCAATCGACAGGGGCGCGTCAAGTTCCGGGGCACCATCTCGGCCCGCATTCTCCCGGTGTGGAACCTTTTTTCGCCGAGCGCGTAAACGTCCGCGGGTTTCGGAGCGGGCCATAGATGAGCCGGTTTTCGCCCCAGTTGGAATGATGGCAGTGGCGTTACCGGCTTGGTACGCCTCTCAGGTTTGGGATCTCTAACCTCATGCTCCGATCGACTGATCCGAACCCCTTCGCCATTCTGGAGGATCCAGATGCGATCGCCCGGGCGACGTCGGCATGGGAAGCAGCGTGGAGCTATGTTGAGCAAGGCGTGCCCCCGGCTGACCGCGAGCGCCAAAGCCAGCGCATGAAGTTTGTCGTCGCCTCTGTAGCCTTGGGCACGCAGGACACGCGGGAGATGGCGAATAAGGCGATTCAGCGGTTTTTGGCAGAGACCAAGACCCGCCGCCCGTAGGTCCGTGCGAAGTTTCGCCGCGGGGAGATCTGATTTGCCAAGCGGCGGAACAAGCTCCGGTCAAGCCGATTGAGTCGCTAGAGTGAGTTGCGTGGGGAGTTTGTCATGGCGGGTCATCGCGCCCAGTGGAAGGGCTTCATCAAGTTCGGCGAGGTGAGCTGCGGCGTAGGTTTGTACACTGCCGCTAGCACCTCGGATCGCATCGCGTTTCACACCCTGAACAAAGCCACCGGAAATCGCGTCAATCGCATCTTCGTCGACAGCGAGACGGGCAAGCCGGTCGAGCGCGAGGATCAAACCAAGGGCTTCGAGATCGAGAATGGCGAATACGTCATGCTCGATCCGGAAGAGGTCGCAGCCACCGTTCCTGAGAGCGACAAGATGCTCGCGATCGAGACCTTCATCCCGTGCTCAGAGATTGACGACGTCTATTTCGACAAGCCGTATTACCTGGTACCGACCGATCGCGTTTCATCCGACGCTTTCACGGCGCTACGCGACGCTATGGCGAAGTCCAAGGTAGCGGCCGTGGCCCAGACCGTCCTGTTTCGGCGCATGCGGACGGTCCTCATCCGGTCGCATGGCAAGGGGCTGATCGCGACGACCTTGCAGTACGATTACGAGGTTCGATCCTCGGAGAAGGCTTTCGAGGAGATGCCGAAGCTCCGGATCAAAGGCGAGATGCTCGATCTGGCGAAGCACATTATCGCCACGAAGAAGGGGGAGTTCAACCCCGCCGAGTTCGATGACCGCTACGAGGCGGCGCTGGCCGAGCTGGTCAAGGCCAAGATCGAAGGCAAGGCTGTACCGCAGCGCAAGGCAGTGAAGGTTTCGAAGCCCGACGACCTCCTCGCGGCGTTGCGTGAGAGCGCCAAAATGATGGCGGAAGGTTCGCGTCCTCGCGCAGCGGCAAACGCCAATCGTGGGACGGCTCGTAGCGCAAAGCGCTCCGGTACCCCAGCCTCTCGCGATCAACAGCGTAAGGCCAGCTGAGGAGAGGCGTTATGGCTCCGCGTCCCTATTGGAAAGGCTACCTCAAGCTCTCTCTCGTCACCTGCCCGGTTGCGATGTCGCCCGCTACCTCGGAGAGCGAGAAGGTACGCTTCCACACATTGAACAAAGCCACCGGCAATCGCGTCGTGTCCCAGTACGTGGACTCTGTCACTCGAAAAGCCGTCAAGGACGACAACGAGATCAAGGGCTACGCGCGCGGCGAGAACGATTACGTCATGCTGACCGAGGATGAGCTCGACGCTGTCGCACTCGACACCGTCAAAACCATCGATATCGACAAGTTCGTCCCTCGCGACAGCATCGAATGGATCTATCTCGAAAAGCCGCACTACCTGATGCCGGACGATCCAGTCGGCCACGAGGCGTTCGCCGTCATTAGGGACGCGATGGCGGCGGACAAGGTCCTCGGCATCTCCCGGCTCGTTATTGGCCGCCGCGAGCGCGCCATCGTGCTGGAGCCGCGGGGAGAAGGAATTGTGGTGTGGACGCTCCGCTTCGGTGACGAAGTGCGGCCCGAAGGGGCCTATTTCGAGGATATCTCGGCGAAGTCGGATCCGGATCTCATCCCTCTCGTCCAAAGCTTCATCAAGCAGCACACCAAAAACTGGTCGGCGGACATGGTCTCAGACCCGGTCCAAACTGCTCTTCTCGACATCATCGCCGAAAAGAAGAAGGCGATGAAGCCCGCCCGCAAGGGTAAAAAAGGCGCGAAGGACACGTCCGAGAGCAACGTCATCGACATCATGGAGGCTCTACGCGCAAGTCTCGCCGCGAGTGGCAAGAAAAAGAAGGCATCCTGAGCTCGCCAGCGGCATTCAAGCGGCGCGCTTCGCCTTAGCGAAGCGTTTGATCGCCGTTTCCAGGGGCCGCTGCCCGTCGCAGTAGTCCTGCCACGCAGAACTCTTGCCCAGCAGCGACGGGACGGTGCGTACCGTGAAGCGCTTGGGGTCGAGATCGGATTTGACCTGGGTCCAGGTCAGGGGCATCGAGACGGTCGCGCCTGGGCGGGCGCGGGGCGAAAGCGGAGCCACGGCGGTCGCCATGCGATCGTTGCGCAGATAATCGAGGAATATCCTTCCGCCCCGCAGACTCTTCGTCATCTTGATTAGGTAGCGATCCGGGGCCGCGCGCGCCATCTCCTGGCAGACATCGTGAGCAAAGGCCTTCGCTTGATCCCACTGCAGCGGCTTCCGAGAGGACACGGCGAGCGGCGTGACGACATGGAGCCCCTTGCCGCCCGTGGTCTTGCAGAAGCTAACCAGACCCAGATCATCCAGGCGATCGCGCATTTCAAGTGCAGCTTCGACCACGGCCGAGAAGGCGACATCGGGGCCAGGATCGAGATCGAAAACCAATCGACCGGGAATCTCGGGCTTGCCGGGCTCGCAGTTCCACGGATGAAGTTCCACTCCGCCGATTTGCGCGATCGCCACCAATCCTTCGATACGGTCGACCTGCAGGTAAGGCTTCTTGTCGCCAAACACCTTGACCAGTTCGAGCAGATTGGACGTGCCTGGCATCGCATGGCGCTGAAAGAACTGCTCGCCGCCGATGCCATCGGGAGCGCGCATGATGGAGCAAGGCCGACCTTTGACGTGGTCGATCAGCCAGGATCCGACCGCCTCATGGTATCGCCCCAGATCCTCTTTGGTTACCGGTTCCCCGTCACCGGCGTCAGGCCAGAGTGGCTTATCCGGATTGGAAATCAGCACACCCATCACCTCTGCCTTCGCACCTTTGCGACGCGGGGACTTAGTCTTCGGGACCGGCACGGGTGTGTCAGTGCGGGAAGGTGCGGACGGCTTTTCAGCCTCGACCTCCGCGGCTGGCTTATCCTCTCGAAGTCCCTTGAATGCGCCCTGACGAACGAGGCCATCAGCGGTCCAGCCGACGAACTCGATTTCGGCTACGAGCTCGGGCCTGAGCCAGGTGACCTCCTTTTCCCTTTTGGGAGCACCGGCGCCGGTGAACGGTGAAGAGCCGGTCTCTGCTTCCTTCAGTTTGGGGAGGAGCTTTTCGACTCCGAACCCCGTGCCGACACGCCCGACATAGACAAAATGCTCCCCGCGATGCACGCCCACCAGCAGCGAGCGGAATTTGCCGTTAGTCCTCGCATAGCCGCCGATGATAACCTCGTGCCCAGCCCGACATTTCGACTTCGCCCAGGTGTCGCTCCGACCGGATTGATAAGCCGCCTCAGATTGCTTCGACACGATGCCCTCGAGGGAGAGTTTGCAGGCCGAGCGCAGCACGGCATCGCCGCCCGTCTCGAAATGCTCGACGAAGCGCAGGCGGGGATCATCCGACGCGTCGGAGAGCAGCCTCTGCAGCCGCTCCTTGCGTTCGATGAGCGGACGATCGCGCAGGTCCTTGTCGCGTTCGAACAACATATCGAACGCGAAGAAAACAAGATTGCCCGTGGTACGCTCGGATAATGCGGCCTGTAGGGCCGCGAAGTCGGGAGCGCCATTTTCATCGAGCGCGCAAATCTCGCCGTCAAGAATGCAATTCGGAAGCTCCGAACCAGCTACCACGATCTCAGGGTATTTGGCGGACCAGTCCAGCCCTTTGCGGGTCTTCAGAGAAACCTCACCGTGGGCCACCCGCATCTGGATTCGGTAGCCATCGAACTTGATCTCGTGCACCCACTGCGCACCCGTCGGAGGTCGCTCCACGGTTTCGCAGAGCTGAGGAGGGATGAAGACAGGGAGCATGGCCTTCCTGCCCGCACTTTCGGAGCGTTTTTCTGATTTGGAGGCCAAGCCACGCTTGCCGTCCCAAACTGCATCGCTTTCAACATCCGCAGCATTGGTCATAAACGGCGTGGGCTTTCGCCCCTTACCGGCGGCGATCTGCTCCATTGTCCGGGCGGACGCTATGGAGGTGATGTTCTTTTCGAGAACCGCAGCTCCATTGGCATCGACTGAATGGTCGTCGTGATGCTTGATCAAAAGCCAGTTGGTCCGCTTTCCGCCATCGCGGTCGCTGCGCATTCGGACCAGGACGAAGCTACCTTTCAGACGCTTACCGTGCAGCTCAAATTTGAAGTCGCCCTTTTCCAGTGCCTCCTGTGGGGTACGTGAGCCCTCCGGCTCCCAATATCCCCGGTCCCAGAGCATCACCGTGCCGCCGCCGTACTCGCCTTTTGGTATGATCCCTTCGAAGTCGCCGTAGTCCAGTGGATGAGCTTCGACTTCCACGGCAAGGCGCTTGTCGTGGGGATCCAGCGACGGGCCTTTCGTGACTGCCCAGGATTTGAATACGCCGTCCAGTTCGAGCCGCAGGTCGTAATGAAGGCGGGAGGCGTCGTGCTTCTGAATGACGAAGCGCCGCCGGTTCGAGTTTCGGATCGGGAGTTCGCCGCTCGGCTCCTCCGTCCTCTGGAAGTCACGCTTGGACCGATATTTCGAGAGCTTCTGCGTTGCGCGCCGATCGGCAACAGAAGGGGCCCGAGACCCTCCCTTGGGTCCATCGACAATTCTCGGCCGGGAACTCTTCGCCATCTCAAGCCTCGCTGATGCGAGGGACAACCGGACGCGCTGCGCAGTGTTCCTCCTCTTGTCCTATCATCCTGACGGAACGCGCATTGGTTCAGGCGATGCCGTGGGACCCCGCATTGCGGCGACCGACAAGCACCCCGGCTTCAAGGGCGAGAAGATCATGCTTCTCCGCCCAGGCCGCGAATAATCCCTTCGCGGTTTCAGGTTCAATCTCGCCGCGGACGGCAGCCAGGCTGGCCTTCAATGCAAAGGCGTGGGCGGTGTCTCGCTGCGACTTCGGCCAATCTACCAGGAACATGTAGGCCTCCATCGCCGAGCAAATTGCGGTGGGGTGTCCAAGGCCAGTCAGAATGACGACAGGGCGTTCAAATTCGTCGGGCGGCAACAGTGCCATAGCCATATTCTCCTCGAAGCAACATGGGTCTGGTCCCGCGCGGTGCGCTTGGATCCCGCAAATTTAGGGAGGCGCTCCCGAACTTTTCAAAGAGGCTTGCAGAGGCTCGAAGCTCACCTAAATCAGCCCCTGCCGGATCTAATGAGGAAGACGATGGCATGCCTTTTTCTTCGCTGACCGATCCGCCTGATCTAGCTCGGGCTTGTGCGTCGCTCGAAGCGGTTTGGAGACGGGTGAAGGCTTCCATACCGGCCAGCGACCACGAAAAGGAGCGCGAGAGGATTGCCTATTTGGTAGCGGGCTTCGCTCCAGTCGCACTCGACGAGGATGATCTAACCCGCAGAGTCCTGTTCCAACCACAGCGTGATTTCGCCGCCTGAAGCGACGCCTACGACACCTTCGGATTGCACGGTCACTCGCGTCCCCTGTGGCGCGGAACGACAGCATGTCATGCCTCTTTCGGCTCATTCCCGAACCCCGGAGCGGTACCGGACTTCGGGAATCGCAGCGCGAGATCGCGCCGCGCAACCGGGGCACCATTCTGAGTGGAACCTCGATGCCGGACGGTCCGTTGCCCATCGGCGGGGTGTGGAGGGAGAGCAAGCCATGATGTTCGTGGAGCCAATCAAGGAAGGCCAGCGGGTGATCGGATCCGACGGAGGGCATGTCGGAACCGTCGACGCCCTGAGCGGCCAGCTCATCAAGCTGAAGAAGAATGATCCTGAGTCGAGCGGAGCCCACCACTACCTCGACCTGGCGCTCGCCGTTGCCCCCGAGGACGATACGATCGAGCTAATCGTCCCGGCGGCGGAAGCCAAGGAGAGATGGTCTGAGGCGACCGAGTAATGGACCGACGCCATTTTGTTGCTGGAGCCGGCGCGACCATCGTCGCTGGCCCCACCCGGGCAAGCGTCGCGGTTGACCGCTTTGGTCCGAGCGCCTCTGGAGGCAGCGTCATCCTCCTTTATGGCTCAGGCGGTCTGACGAACAGCGGCCGATACCAGTTCGCCGCAAACACGATCGCGGGAGCTCGTTATAACGTCCTGCTGCCACGGTACTTCGAGGCCACCGGTGATCGGCGGGCCCGCTACGGCGAAATCAAGAACAAGTTTCCGGTCTGGCTGGAAGCGATCGAGCCGATCACAGCTGAGACGCCCCGTTTCGCCGTTGTCGGCTTCTCGCTGGGCGGCGCATTGGCTTTGGCTCTGGCGGCTCGCGATCGCAGGGTTAGAGCTGTCGTCGACTTCTTCGGATTCCTGCCACCCGGCTTAGAGCAAGCTTCGCTGCCCCCTACGCTCATTGTGCATGGGGATGCGGCCCGAGTGGTGCCTGCGTCCAATGCCGGGGCGATCGAGCGATTGGTCAAAAGCAAGGGGGCATTGTCCGAAGCCACATCTATCCCGGCGAAGGACATGGTCTCTCTGGCCAGCTGGCCTGACGCTATAGCCAGGACCCAAGTGTTCCTGCGCGAGAACCTTTAACGATTGGCGGTCGCGTTCAAGGAGGGCCATCGTTGAAGATCGCGACCTACAATGTGAACGGCATCAATGGCCGGTTGTCCGTTCTTCTCCAGTGGCTCAAGCAGGACAGCCCAGACGTCGTGTGCCTGCAAGAGCTGAAATGCTCAGACGATCGCTTTCCCGAGCACGAATTGCAGCAAGCCGGCTACGCGGCGGTTTGGCACGGCCAGAAGAGCTGGAATGGCGTGGCTATCCTCGCGAAGGGGTCATTCCCGGTTATCACGCGCCGGGGGCTACCGGGTCATCCTGATGACAGCGATAGCCGGTACATCGAGGCGGCGGTCAACGGGGTACTGATCGGGTGTCTCTATCTTCCCAACGGGAATCCCGCCCCTGGCCCCAAGTTCGAATACAAACTGCGCTGGTTTGGGCGACTGAATAGCTACGCCCAGGAGCTGCTCTCCCTGGAGGTACCGGTCGCGCTCGTCGGCGATTTCAATGTCATGCCGACGGATCTCGATGTTTACGCACCCGGGCGATGGCGAGATGACGCGCTCTTTCGGCCCGAGGTGAGGACGGCATATGCCAAGCTCCTCGAACAGGGTTGGACGGACGCCATCAGGCACCTTCATCCGAGAGAGCGAATTTACACGTTCTGGAAGTATTGGCGGAACTCGTTCGAACGCGACGCCGGACTTCGCCTCGATCATTTTCTGCTTAGTCCCCCCTTGGCGGCTCGGTTGAAATCCGCGGAGGTTCGACGCGCTCCGCGAGGCTGGGAGCACACCAGCGACCATGCTCCGGTCATGATCGAACTTGGGTGACGTGCTGGCCGAGCTGCGAGCCCATACGCGTTAGGAACCCGGATCGACTGTGTCGGCCACCGCCTCCTTTTTAGCCCGAGGCAGCAGCGTCATCACCAGGATGAAGGCTGACAGCACAAAGCATATGCTGTTCGTGACGATGAGCGGCCATTCGCCCAGACCGATTCCATAAGCCGTCCAGAGAGCGAAGCCAGTCACCGTCAGGCTATAGGTCACGGGAGAGATAGCCCCCGTGTCGCGTGTCCGGACAATTCGCCAAGCCTGCGGGACAAAGCTGATGGTAGAACACAGCGCCGCAAGGGTGCCGGCCAAGGCGATCCAATTCACGTCGAAAATCTACCTCGACAGTCGCCGAACATTCGCCCGGACCTTTCGTCGATAGCCGCGAGCAATTCCGACAGGCCAGTTCCGGTGACCGCCTTCAACACGGCAGCCTGCGCAGTGGAGACCTTCTCCGACACCATCAAGCGGGACTCGCGCTCCGCAGCGCGGCCGCCCGCGGCGATCTTCATGCTCCGGAGCCAGACGGCCTGCTGCGCCTCGAATGCCAGCATCGACATTTCCAGACACAACTTAAACATCGGCAGCCTCCTCAGCTGAGGGCTTGCGAGGCCGCTGCGTTCCCTTTCGCGCCTGGCCTGAGCGAGATTTTGCGCTCTGACCCGCCGCCGACCGGGCCGGGCGTTCCGGCTGCTCTTCCTCCGCCACCGTCGCCCGCGCCTCCTGACTCATGCGGTACCAGGTGTAGCCAATCGCGCCCGCGAGTATCAGCGGCGTTGGAAGCCGTGTCGCCAGTAGCGTCAGCGGAACCGCAAGGCGCTCGGGGATTTCGCCTCTTCCCACTTTCCCGGCAACCCAAGCGCCAGCCAGGCTGAAGACCGCTGCCCGGATCATCTCTGCTCCTCCGCGGCGCCCAGGGTGATGGGCACCTGCTGGGCCACAGGGTCGCTCGCGGGAAAGGTGTCTTTGAGGGCCCGTTCGAGTTTCTGATCCGAAGTGAGCTTCCGCTCTGCTTTCTTTTGAGACTTTTGCTCCTGCCGGAGACTCTCGACTGCCGGGCTCTGTGGATCTGCCATGGGTGCCTCCGTCAACTGTCTGTGCGGAGGTTGAACGCTGCCAAGCCCACTGCCGTTCCTTTGCGGAGAAGATCTCGGTTCGCGGCCCTGTGGGAACCAAAGCAGCGCCTATCTCGTTGTCTGTGCGGCACCGTCCGGTGCCTGCCTGCTCTCCAGTTGGATGCGCCGCCGCGGATGTACCGGCCGCAACCGACAGGAGGGCAAAGCCAGTTTCCCGGCGATGGCCGGAACCGCCTAGACCTGACTGAAGTCAGAGGCCCGCCGTTTCCCAAGCGGTGGGCTGATTATTTCGCCCGCATCAGACCCCGATCGATGGTATCGGGTACGGATTTCGCTACCAGCTACCGATACAGGTGCGAATCTCCCATCGACCTCTTACCTTCAATGCGTGTTTTCTGGGCGCCGCGGAGATTCCGCGTTGACAGGAATCGGGTGGCTAGTGTTCTTCTTATGTTCTCTTTTTCGAGAACGCGCCATGCTCACACATCCGGCCATCGTCGGACCTCCCGCTTTCCTTCCCGTCTATCGGAAGCCAGTCCGCGCTGGTTTCCCCTCCCCCGCTGACGACTATCTGGACGCCCCGATCGATCTGTCGCGCGCTCTGATCAAGAACGCGCCAGCGACCTTCATCATGACCGTCGCCGGCGACAGCGCCATCGATGCCGGGATCTTCGACGGAAGCCTGATCACGGTCGATCGCAGCCTGCGTCCGCTTGACGGCGACCCGGTGGTTGTCGATGTGAATGGCGAGCGCTCCATCAAAATCTTCCGCATCGTCGGGGGCCGATCATGTCTTGCGTTTGGCAACCGTCGATACCCCGACTATGACCCCGGCCCCGATGCCGACATCGAGATCTTCGGCGTCATCACCAACAGCGTGCGGCGCTTCAGGCGATGACTGCGAGCTTCGCCCTGATCGACGGCAACAGCTTCTATTGCTCCTGCGAGCGCGTGTTCGACCCCAAGCTCAAGGGCCGGCCGGTCATCGTGCTATCGAACAATGACGGCTGCGCGGTCGCACGCACCAGCGAGGCGAAGGCCCTGGGCATTCGTATGGGTGCCCCGATGTTCACCATCCGCGATCTCGTGAAGCGCGAGGGCGTTGTCGTATTCTCCTCGAACTACACTCTCTACGGCGACATGAGCCGCCGGATGAATTCGGTCTACCAGCGGTTCGCTTCCGACATCGAGGTCTATTCGATCGACGAGAGCTTCCTCGACGCGGCGCCGGTCGAGCCGGAGCGACGTGTTGATTGGGGCAAGGATTTGCGCTCGACGGTCTCTGCCTGGACTGGCGTTCCGACCTGCGTCGGCATCGGGCCCACGAAGACACTGGCCAAACTCGCCAACAAGATCGCCAAGGGAACGCCTCAGCTCGGAGGCGTCTGCGACCTGACCAACGAGGAAGCGAGGCAGGAATGGCTCCAAATGATGCCGCTCGACGATGTCTGGGGCATTGGTGCTGCCAGCCAGACCAAGCTGAAGGCGTTCGGCTGCAAGACCGCGGCAGACGTCGCCGCGCTCGATCCGAAGCTCGCTCGTCAGACACTGACAGTCGTCGGCGAACGGATCATCCGAGAGCTGCGAGGCTACCCTTGCATCGACCTCGAGGCGGTCGCCCCAACCCGCAAGGGCTGCGCCGTGACGCGTTCCTTCGCCGGACGGGTCGATAACTTGGAGATGATGCAGGAGGCGATCGCGGCACACGCGACCCGTCTCGGCGAAAAGCTCCGTCATCATGGGCTCGCCACCGATCATGTCAGCGTCTTCTATCACACCTCACCATTCGACGGCGGCCCGGCGCGCTCAGTCTCGACCACAGTGGATTTCCCCGAAGCCAGCAACGACACGCTCGTCCTCGTCCGGGCGGCCAAATGGGGAGCACGGCGGATTTGGAAGCCGGGATATCGCTACGCCAAGGCCGGCCTCATGACGGTCGACCTGGTTCCTCTTGAAAGTTCGCAACGAGCGTTGATAGGCAGCCTCGATCGCGAGAAGTCTGGGCGCCTCATGGCCGCTCTCGACGCCTGCAATGCGCAGCACGGTCGGGGCGCCGTTTTCCCGGCCGCTGCAGGCGTTGCCCGTCAGCGCAAGGCGTGGGTCACCAAGTTCGATCAGCGTTCGCCTCACTACACCACCCGCCTCGAGGACGTGCCCGTTGTTGGCTCACGCGCCCATTGAAGCCAGTGCAGTAAGCCAAATGGGAACATAGGATTGCCTGTGCGATTGAATCCATGCCTGCAATCCTGAGCCGAGCATCATGTGAAGCGCACTTCAACGCAGCTCGCCGAATGGCCTCTGCCGTCCACTGTTACCCTTGGATCGTCGGTCCGCGCTAAGGGGATTGAGCGGGAAATCAGGCGGCGGGTTCCTTGGTCGACCCGAAAACACCTCACGGTCGAAACCGGCAAAGTGATCCTTCATTTGCCAGACGCCGAGGCGGCGGAGTTTGACGCGCTGTTGGCGATCGTTGGCGACATGTTGCCTGAAATTGCCGGGTTGCCCATCCTCCCCAGCGAAGCCGAGGACATCCTCTCCATCTCATCTCGCGAGCGTCATAAGTGGCTCGACGATGGCCGGCTGCAGAGCGCAGGGACCAAAACGGTCAAGCTGCGCGGTCGCGCGGAGGCCGTAACGTTCCACGTGTTCACGCCGGGCTTCATCGAACATGTCCTCGACAGTGGACTGCCGGAGATATGGCGCGAAGAGGACATCGTAACAGCAGCGGAGAACCGGCGGCGAGCAGCAGCGAAAGCGGCGTTGACGCGCGCCGGAAAGCGCCCCGCCAAATCGCGCGAGGCAGCCCCAGCGGATAAAGAAGCAACCGGCTTGGAAGGGTGGGAAGAGTTCGAAGCTCAAGGTCTGCTTCGGTGACGCATTTGGCCATGGAGGTTGGAGCAGGCGCGTGTTTGGGCACGACTGGGGGCACGGGTGCGCCCTCAAGAATTAGAACATTATGAGAACAATCACCCGCAAGGAGTCAAGCTCCCAGGCGAAGTCGGCACCGCGCCGCAAATTAGAACGGGAGACGGCTACGCGCGATATCGGTCATACGCTGTGAGCCGCAAGGTCAGCGGCTCGGCATCCTCCCAGCAGTAGATATCGGTACGAAGATACCGAATTTCCTCCTCCCGGAGCTCGTCATCGATCTCGATCCACCAGGCCTTTGGCCGTCCGTCGCTGCCGTCCGACCAGCGGTATCCCCTGCCCTTGAGATGGTCCTTCATGTCGAAGGGCGCACTCTCTGCGTAGATGCGAACCCGGCTCTGATAGCTGGATTGCAAAAGCATCGAGAAAGGCGTTGTCCCATCGTCCTTTACCGCCCGAGCCAGAACCTCGAGGAGCGCATTGCAATCGTCCGCTGCTCGATGCCCCTCGTGGAACAAGCCCGATTGACCAACGAGGTACCCGAGCTTGTTTCCTTCGAAGCCAAGGTCGGCCCACGAGACCTCCTTGACGGAGCATGCCCAGGCTTTCGACGCAAAGGCAGGGGAGAGCTTCTCGCAGAACGGTCGGTCGAAGGCGGCGTTATGAGCGATGATGAGGTCTGCGGGCTCGATCAGCGCTTCGAGCGTTGCGAAATCGATCTCCCTGCCAGCAACCATTTCATCGGTGATGCCCGTCAGCCTTGTGATTTCCGCCGGGATGGGATCCGATGGCTGACGCAGGCCGCTGTAGATGCCGATGACGTCGCCGATCGCCCCTTCGTCGTCATAGGTAAATGCGACAGCACCAATCTCGATGATCTCGTCCCTGGCGTGGACAAGGCCTGTCGTCTCGGTATCGACCAAGACCGCAAGGTTCGGAAAGGCGCTCTGGGCCCGCGGGATGATTGGGCGCGGCGCGAGCTTTCGCAGAACCTTGAAGCGACCACTTTGCTCCAGCCGTTGAGCAGCTTCCTCGTCGTCCCAACCGGCTAGCGGAGGCGCCGGGGCCGGACGCTTCCGGGGCGCAGGCCGAGGCGCCTCGCGATAAACTGGAGCATCATCAAAAAGGTCAATTTGAGCAGAACTCGGCTTCATATCTCAGCGATCTCTCGCCTCGCAATTGCCCTCATATGACAGCCAAGTGCTCCATCGGCTAGAGTAACAGACCGTGTTGGAATCCGCTGCGACGATCGGGGGCTCAAATACAAGCTCAAACGCCTCGCTCGGGCAGACACTGTTTCAGACATTTGACGAACGCGTTCGTGCTTGCCGAGCGGGGCTGCTCCTTGACGCTCAGTATGCCGTACGAGCCCATAATTGGAGGCAGCGCGACATCCAAATGGTGCAGCAGGCCATGCTGGATGGCGAAGGCTGCAACATCGCCGGGCATCACAGCCAGCATGTCGCTTTCCTGAAGCAAAGCGATCATCGTCATCATCGATGATGTCTCGACGACATCCAAAGGCTGATGAGCCATCATCGCGGCAAACAGCGGCGCCAGCACCTTTCGCATCGGACTAGTTGCCGGCAACAGCGTCCATGGCCACGACGCCAGGTCTGCCATGGTCAACGCCCTAGCCGAAGCCAATGGATGCCCGACGCGCGAGACAATCTGCAGTGGTTCGTCAATCAAATCCTCGTAGTCGAAGTCAGATCGCCCTGCGAGCGCCAAAGGGCGGGCCAGCAGAACGTCGAGTTCGCCCTTCGCCAACATCGGCACCAATGCGTCGCTAGTCCCCACCTCGATGGCGATGTCGAGGCGCGGTTGATCGCGCTTAAGCGCCGCGACTGCCCTGGCCAGCAAGAAGGGAATGGCGCTGATCACAGCGCCTATCCTCAGTCGGCCGGTTGCGCCCGAGGCTAGCGACTCTAGCTCCAGCCGCGTGCGTTCTAGATCATTCAAGATCAGACGCGCGTGCCGGATCATCACCTCGCCATAAACCGTTGCCTTCACCCCTCGCCTACCGCGGTCAAACAGCGAAAGCCCCAATGTGGTTTCCAGATCCTGAAGCAGCTTCGTCGCAGTCGGCTGCGTCATGTTCAGTGAAGCGGCCGCCCGCCGCAGGCTTCGGGTTTCGTCGATCGCCGTGAGCAGCAGCAGCTGCCGGTTCTTCAGTCGCCGCAGAAGCGACGATGCGTTCGCGACGGGCAGCATCCAGACGCTCCCAGTGATATCGTTTTGCAGATCACATAATCCATAAACTTCATTTCATCGGCATACCAGAACGCGTGTAGCGTCAGCTCCGATAACGCTGGCGGCACGCATCGCCGGCGACAAAGAGAGATGCCCGACGCGGTTGTCCCACCGACTTCCTCAGTCGCATCCTCAGGGAAACGCAGCAGCGACCCCGGCTAACCCGGGGGGAGGGATCATCATGTCTGGACTTGAGCGGGCTCGTGCTCCGCAGGGCGGCGTCGCACATGCTGGCGTGGGGGCGGCCGGAGCAACGACGGTACGCTGGCGCATCTTCGGAATTGTCTTCGTTCTGGTCGTCATCAACCTCATTGACCGCACGGCGCTTTCGATTGCGATGCCGACCATCGCCAAAGAATTTGGACTGAAACCGGCGATGCAGGGGCTGATTCTGAGCGCCTTCTTCTGGAGCTATGCCGCTCTCCAGATTCCGGGCGGGTGGCTGATCGACAAGTTCGGCCCCCGCGCGCTCATCACCGGCGCGACCGTTGGCTGGGGCGTTTTCCAGACGATCGCCGGGCTGTGCACCGGTGGAGTGACGCTCCTCCTGAGCCGCATCGGGCTCGGAGCCGCAGAGGCGCCCCTGTTCCCGGCCGGCGCCAAACTCAATTCGATCTGGCTATCGCCTCGTGAACGTGGACGGGGCGCGGTGTTGATGGACAGCGGCGCTCCGCTCGGCGCGGCGTTTGGCGGCGTCATCATCGCCTGGCTCATATTGGCGCTTGGCTCGTGGCGCACAGCTTTCGTCGTCGCTGGTGTCGCCACCATCGTGCTCGGCTACCTTTCCTGGTGGTATCTGCGCGACAAGCCGTCCGACCACCCGAGCATCAATGGTGATGAACTCCGGCTGATCGAGGCTTCCGCCGTTGGCGGAGCCTCGGCTTCCAGCGCCACGCCGAAGGCCATTTCGAGACGCTCTCTCTCCGCCATCCTCACGGGACGGATGAGCTGGGCGATGATCAACTTCGGCCTGCTGACCTGGGGGCCGAGCTACCTCGCTCAGGCCCGCGGCTTCGATCTCAAGCAGATGGGCGGAGCCACCTTCGTGATCTTCCTGTCCGGCATGTTCGGCTCTCTGCTGAGCGGTTTCCTCGTCGACAAGCTGCAGGCAAGAGGAATGCGCCGCAGCACGACCTACAAGGCCGCTCTCGGCATCAGCGGGCTCGGCGTGATGTTGTCCTTCTTGATCCTCCCGCAGGTGGCAGATCCGGTGATGGCGGTAGCGGTGCTCTCCGTCACACTCTTCCTGCTGTATTTCGGCAGCCTCTATTGGAGCCTGCCTGCCATCCTCGCGCCTCGCGAAAAGGTCGGTATCGTCGGCGGCGCCATGAACTTCGCGGGAAGCGCCAGCGGCATCGCGATCCCGATCATCACCGGTCTGATCCTGCAGGCGACCGGCGCTTACCTGATGGTGCTCTACTTCTTTGCCGGCTGCGCGGCGCTCTATGTCATCGGCACGATGCTGATCGACTTCCAAGACGCTGAGACAGATTGAGGATCGCTTGGCATGACCCAACCCCAACTTTGGCAGGGGCCAATCGTCGATGCGCATCAGCACTTCTGGGATCCGGAGCGCAATCCACACCCTTGGCTAAAGCCCGACGCCAACATCCCCTTCCGCTACGGCAACTATTCTTCGATCAAGAGGCGCTACTTGCCGGCCGAGTATTTCGTCGACACGGCCGACCACGACGTTCGCCAGACGGTTTATGTCGAGACCGAGTGGGACGAGAACGATCCGATTGGCGAAACACGCTATGCCGCCGGCCTCGCCGAAAAGTTCGGCGTGCCCAACGCAATCGTGGCCCAGGCTTGGCTAGATCGTCCCGATGTTGACGAGGTCCTTGCTGACCAGGCCGCATTCGGCCTGGTGCGTAGCGTCCGGCACAAACCGGGCGGTCCGCAGCGACCCGAGGACGTCGGCGCACAGCGCACGCTTATGTCGGACGACCGGTGGCGGCAGGGATATGCGCTCCTGTCGCGCCACGGCCTGAAGTTCGATCTGCAGACAGCCTGGTGGAACCTCGGCGAAGCTATCGACCTGGCTCGCAGCTTCCAGGAGACCACGATCGTTCTGAACCACGCCGGCCTGCCATCTGACCGCAGCGAGGCCGGGCTCACAGGATGGCACGCTGCTATGACGAAACTTGCCGAATGCGCCAACGTTCGGGTCAAGATCTCAGGCATAGGGCTAGCCGGCCTGCCCTGGAGGGTTTCAGACAATCGCTGGATCGTCGAGGAAATCATCGCCATGTTCGGCGCGGATCGCGCGATGTTTGCTAGCAATTTCCCAGTCGACAGCCTCTGCGCGCCCTTCGATACGATCTACACCGGCTTCAAGACGATCGCGGCGCGCTATTCGCCGGCCGAACAGGCGAAGCTCTTTGCTGAGACGGCTTGCCAGACCTATCGCCTGCCGCAACTTGGCGCGCCGTCCAGAGCCGCGACCAGCATTCTGCCTGAGATGTCTCCTGCCTCGGGATCTAAATCATGCCGGCGTTGAGAGGACACGGATCTGGATCCACAAGTTCGAAGCCGGCGCCTTCGACGACGAGGCTGTCGCCGCCGATGCGATCGAGGCCTACGAGACGCGCATCGCCGCGCTGGAACGGCTCGTCGGCAGGCAGGCCCTGGAGATTGAGTTCCTAAAGGGGGCTCTGAAGCACAGACCGCGGCCGTGGGAATCGTGCGCTCGACCTACTACGACAGCCGGAACCCTTCGCGGCCACGCGCGTAGTCGCGACATGCCGCTGCACTGGTTCACCCCTCCGGTCTATGTCGAGTCGACTAGGGTCGGCGAGCGCTACGCCGTGAGCAGCGTAGAGCGTGCGGCTGAGTTCCTGCTGTCGTGGCGCGAGCAATCTGGCGCAGAAACGTGGCGTTTTGCCATCGCCACATGCATGGCAGCGATCAAGGGCGAAGTGCCGGCAGTCCACGCGAGGAAAGCGTTTGAGGCGGCTGCCCGCGAGTGCGGCAAGCTCGTCTGATCACCGCCAAGCCTCGCTCAACCACCCGTAAACCAGCACAAAAACGAGCCCCATGAAGGCGAGGGCGATGGGGAAGCCATTGGCGCGGATTCATAGTTCTCCCTCTGCCCGGTCCCGCGTCGGCGAGGCCGGGTTTTTCTCTTTCAGTCTACTTCCCTGATCAGATCCCAGCGGCTTCTGTAGCTGTTGAGCCAGTCCGGTCGTCTCCACGTCGATCAGTCTGACGCGCTGCATGAACAGGAGATCAGCACTACCGCGGGTCCATGCAAGTCAGGATCGCTTGCTCGCTTCCTCGGCGTTTGCCTAACCGCCCGACCGTTGAAACCGTGGAACAGGCGATGGCTCCTGAAGTTGTCTCCGCAGTCGGGGGGCTTCTGAGGAGATCTACCCATGAAGAAGTACCTTATCATCGCGGCGGTTGTGATGGCACCCGCCTTTGCTAATGCCCAGAACCCGGAAGGTGCGCGCGGCGGCGCTGCCGCTGGTGCTGCGACGGGGGCCGTCGGCGGCGCGATTGTTGGGGGCCCCGTCGGTGCGGTTGTGGGCGGCGTAGGCGGCGCGGTCGTCGGCGGAATCGCCGGTGACGCCACACCTCGCTTCAAGACTTACGTCCGCGCCAACGAGGTTCCCTCATACACCTATCGCGAAGACGTCCGGGTGGGCGCGGTCTTGCCTGAGAGCGGAGTGACTTATCGCGAAGTGCCGGCTGAGTTCGGCACCAAGGGCTATCGCTATACCGTCGTCAACGGCCGGACGGTGATCGTCGAGCCGCAATCCCGCAGGATCATTCAAGTCATTGAATGATCGATAATTTTCGCCGGGCGCGAACTCGACGAAGCCGAACATCGCTCGGAAGAAGTCCGGCCCCGCTCCCGCGAGGCCGGACTTTTCCGCAAAATGAATTGGACGGCGAGATGAGCCGCATGCGTTTTTTTTTCACAAGACGAGGCGCTACGAGGCGCATTCTCACCGTCAGAATGGTCTTCGCTCCTGCCCCAAATTGTACGCGTGCCTCGGCGCCTGCAGTGCTGGGCTCCGATGGAGGGCACGTCGGAACCGTCGATGCCCTGAGCGACCAGCTCATCAACTCAAGAAGAATGATCCGGAGCTGGCGGCGCCCATCTCTATATCGATCGGAGTGTCGTGATTGTCATCAAGGTGATTGCCAGCGGCAGAGGCGAAGGAACGGCGGTCCGAGGCGACCGAATAATGGATCGGCGTGACATCTCGGAACTCCAGGATGAAACATCGCGTTGCCGCGGCATGAGTCGACCGATGGCGATGTCCATGCCGCGAGCCGCTTTCGAGCTACTGCAGATTTTCCAGGCAGCCTTAGTGTGCGGATGCGTCTTGCTGGCGCCGACAGCCGCACGAGCCCTGACCGCCGACGAAGTGAATCAGGCGGGCCGCCCTGCGCCTACGAAAGGCAAGGTGACGCGCCTCAACGCATCTATCGTCAAGGCTCAGGTCTTGCTGGCGCGTCAGGGAGTTTCTCCTGGGGAGATCGACGGACTCGATGGCGACAATTACCGCAAGGCGATCGACCAGTTCCGCCGCCGCGAAAATCTCGGAGATGGCGAAATCATCGACGCCGCGACATGGCAGATCCTTAAAGGGGACATCAGCTCGGATATCGTCGCCGACTTCGTGGTGACAAAGGAGGATATCAAAACCCGGTTCGTCCGGCGCATTCCTCATGACTACGCTCGCCAGGCCCGGATGAAGCGGCTCGGCTACAGGAACGCTCAGGAGATGTTCGCCGAACGTTTTCACATGAGCGAAGGCCTACTCAGGGTGCTCAACCCGCGAACGCATTATCGGAAGCGTGAAGAAACGCTGCACGTCGTCTCGGTCGGACGAACCGCTCCTTCGGACGAGGCGCGAACCGTCGAGGCCGACAAGACCAACGGCATGGTTCGAGCGCTCGATGCGACGGGAAAGGTGATCGCCATGTATCCGGCCACCATCGGCAGCGAGGACACCCCGTCGCCTGAGGGCGAATATCAGGTGGTGAGGGTCGTGAAGAACCCGACCTATCACTACGATCCGGTCAAGAATTTCCAACAGGGCAAGAACAAGCGTCGCCTGGTTCTTCCCAAGGGACCCAACAATCCTGTCGGTACGGTCTGGATCGAGCTGTCGAAACCGACCTTCGGCATTCATGGTACGCCGGAGCCTTCGAAGATCAGCAAGGCGTCATCGCATGGCTGCGTTCGGCTCACGAATTGGGATGCCGAGGAACTGGCCCAGATCGTCAGGCCAGGTACGACCGTCCGCTTCGTCGACTAGCCGATGTCACCCCGGAATCTGGCTTGCAACCTTGACGGGGCCGGGGGCATCGTTCGAACTGCGGGACGGTAGGCGATGGCTGCGCGCGAACGCAACGACGTCGAAATCAGCGAAGATGGAGAGGGCCCGGGAGCGATCGTCTCTTTCCCGTTCGACGCCGCTGCCGTGGAACGTTTTCGGGAAGCTTTTCCGAGAGCGCGCTGGAATGACGATCTAGCTGCTTGGCGGATACCGGGCACGACCGCGATGCTTCGCGTGGCGCGATGGCTCGATCGCGAGCTGCCGAGTACATTCACCCTCGTGGATGAGCGCGGCCGCGATTCCTTTTCGTTCGAGCCGATCGTCAGTCCTTATCTGGAAGCCGCCGACGAGATCGTCGGGCGCACCCCTTATTCACGAACCGTCATCGAGGAATTGCGCGCGATTCCGTGGGCCTGGTGGAACGGAGAGGACCAGGCTTGGCACGTTCCGTTCCGATCGATCGACGAGCTTCGCAGAAGAGGGCCGTCAATCGAAGCTGCCGCGCAACGCAGCGAGCCAGAAGCACGAAGGAAGCGACGCGAAGCAGCAAAATCCGCGCCGGAATACGAGGAGGAGAAAGCCACAGCAGCCGAGCGGCGTCGCCGCCGCTTCCCCGTTCCGGCAACCGAAATTCCGCCGCCGGACCGAGTGCTGATGTCCCATGAAGGACCGCTCGTCGTCCTTGAGGTAACCGGCGAGATCGTGCCTGCGGAAGCCGCCGCTCGGCATTACCCCTGGAGCTCCGAACTCTTCGACGATCTCGTCTGGGCGTTGTGGCGGCGTCCGACGCATGAAGAGCTCGTCAGGGCCTGGCCTGCGCGCCGCCCGACCACAACGGATGCCTTCCGGCGCGGATGGTGGCAGCCGACGATCCAAGAATTGCGTGCCGCCCGTAGGGCGGCGAGATCCGTAGAGCGGGCTCAGGAAACGCGGCGAGCCGGCCTCTCTGCGAATGATTGATTGATCGACCCGCTGGTGCCCGTCGATCAGACCGTGCTCGACTTAAAGCGAGAAAGAGAGGTAGCGTTCGTTGGCGTATGGCGTCGCTCGGCCTCTCGCGCTGCGGTAAGTTGGGTGGGGACACGGTTGAACAAGGATACTGGCGCAGGCGCGCATGCCCGTTCCACCGAGATCGAACGCTGGCGGATGTTCAGCCGCATCGCCGGTGCCGTGGCGGGAAAATTCGATCTCGCGGAACTGGTCAGCATCGTGACGGATGCCGCAACCGAATGGTCTGGAGGAAAGTTCGGCGCCTTTTTCTACAATCAAGTCGACGAAAAGGGCGAAATCTACAGCCTCTACACGTTGTCAGGGATACCGAAATCAGCCTTCGCCGACTTCGATATGCCCCGTAAGACCGCGGTGTTCGCTCCGACTTTCGACGGAACCGGCGTGGTTCGATCGGACGATATCCGCAAAGATCCTCGATATGGGCTGAGCCAACCGCATTTCGGAATGCCCCCGGGTCATTTGCCCGTCGTCAGTTACTTGGCTGTTCCGGTCATCTCGCGAACGGGAACCGTCCATGGCGGCATTTTCATCGCTCACGACGAGCCTGGGCAATTCGATGAAGAGGCGGAGGAGATCGTCAAGGCTATCGCAGCCCATGCCGCCATCGCCATCGATAACGCTGCGCTCCTCCTTGAGGCGCGTCGGGAGTCCGAGGCCCGGCGGATCGCCCATGAGGCCAATGCGAAGCTCGCGGCAATCGTGGCCCATTCCGACGATGCGATCGTGAGCAAGTCGCTCGACGGCACGATCACGAGCTGGAACGCCAGTGCCGAGCGCCTATTCGGCTACACCGTGGAGGAAGCGATCGGGCGCCCGATCACCATGCTGATCCCCGATGATAGGATGCACGAAGAAGACATGATCATCGGCGGGGTCCGCGAGGGACGTCGCACTGACCATTTCGAGACCCTTCGGCGCCGCAAGGACGGCTCCCTTGTCCACGTCGCTCTGACGGTCTCTCCTATCCGCGACGAAAACGGCGCGATCGTGGGAGCCTCGAAAATCGCGCGCGATATCAGTGAACGCATTCAGGCTCAGGAACGCCAGGCACTATTGCTGCGCGAGATGAACCACCGCATCAAGAATCTCTTCGCCCTAACGGGCGGGCTGATTTCTCTAAGTGCGCGGTCGGCAACTTCCGTCGAGGATCTAACCCAGAAACTTCGTGAAAGACTTACAGCTCTGGCTCGCGCTCATGCGCTCACCATGTGGGATGAAGCTGAAGACAAAGGCGCCTCAACGGATTTGCTAAGCTTGGTGAGGGCGATCCTGTCACCCTACGAGGCAGAGCATCGGCAATCGCTGCGGGTCGCGGGTCCCAGAGTGACTGTTCAAGGTTCCGCGTTGACAGCTCTTGCCCTAGTTCTTCACGAGTTTGCAACAAACGCCGCCAAGTACGGCGCGTTGTCCTCTCCAGATGGACAGCTGTCTATCGAGCTTCTAAGCGACAACGATACGCTGACGCTTCGCTGGATCGAACGTGGAGGTCCTGAAATACAGGCAGCTCCCTCCCAGTCGGGCTTTGGGAGCAAGCTGGAGAAGGCCACGCTGAGCGGGCTAGAGGCAACCATCGAACGGAAGTGGGAAAGGGACGGATTAACCCTTTCTCTCCGCCTACCCCTCAGTCGTCTTAGGCACTAAGCCTAGTAGCTGCCACTCCTAAGGCTCCTCCGCGCTGCAGACCGGGCTGGACGGACCGCAGGCCGGCCTTGGCTTCGTCCAGACCGCGAGCCTGTTCGTGATCGATGGCATGAGAGGGTATCCGCCAGGCCAAGCCGGAGACATTGTTCGCGAGGAAGCAACGCCGGCAATGATGCAGAGGATCGCCCTTCTGAGCTTTCCACCCCGAGATCCGGTACTCGGCGATGACGGACCAGTGCGCCGGCTTTGGGCTGACGCCAGCGTCTCCTCATGATCGCAAATCTCCCGGCGGTAGACTCTCATCGCGAGCTCTCGCGCAATTGCGAAGCACAGCAGTTGATGTTGAACGCAAATGATCGACAGGAACCTTGTGCCCTAGCCAGCCGCGTGAATGGACAGTGTAAACCGGCGCCATGAAATGACCCTACCATGTTATTGAATTTCCATGGCTGCCACGCCGGTCGGCACTGAAACCCCACGCCGATTCACACGCAAGGTAAGATCGAGCCCATTGATGCAGCGGACGTTGCCGCACATCTAGCGCCGAAGGGCCACTCTGTTGTTTTTCATCCGCCGACAAACCGGGACATGCTCCGATACCCCGGCCAAACCTCAAAGGCAACTGCCGGGAAAGCGGCTCAAGCTCCCTTCAGACGAGCATTGCATTGGCTGTAGTAGCCGCCACCCTTCTGGATCCACTTCAGGCTAACCCCGAAGAGATAGTCGCGAAGCTGCGACAAGTCTATGTACCGGTCTCTCAGGTCCAGTCCGTCGCAGACGCGACCCTCGTCAATCGGCGTGACAGAGGTTAACTACCACCGTTGGCGCCATGAGTTTGGCGTTTACTTTGCGGGCCCGAACACTGGCAACCCCATTAAAACCGTCGAAAAATAGACATCCGATTTGACGTAGGTCATGTCTTTTGACGGGCCATCGGCCTTTATTTTATGCTTCTATTCCCTCCTACGACTACGCCGGCCCGTCTTGAACCACTTTTAGTTGCGTGGGGCCACCATGAGGTCAGACCTAAGTCGCGAAAATCTCACTTCGAGCTATGACCAATGTATGGTTTTCTTGAAAAGTGCATTCCTTTGCGCAATCGGCGAAAAGGAAGAAGATCTACGTCTGAGAGATTCCATTCGGAACGCATTTGACAATCTAGATGCGGCACGAAGTAGATGCGGCACGAAG
>NZ_JBFRDZ010000021.1:0-58969 GCF_052114025.1 Allobosea sp. RAF48 | reverse complement strand
CGTGCGCTCTACAAATTCCGACAGGAACTCGCCCGGTGTCCCGGACGTCAGCCCCAGCCTCATCAGGAAGCGCAGAAGAGGCGCCGCTCAGCGGCGGCGCCGTCTCGATGGGTGGCTTATAGGACACCAAAAGAACCCCTGTCAACACGCTCATGAAGCTTTTTTGACGGAGCGCTTCTCTTTTTTCCGAAACCCGCAAAACGGGGCGTTCTCGCGGGTTTTTGGACACCTCGCAGAGTGCGGCACCATCCCCGTTTCGTTGCGCCAAGCGCCCGGCTCATTCTTGGTCTGGATCGACAGCGACAGCCCCACCTGTCTGCAGCTGAATGCCGGATCGGCCCACGGCGCCGCAACCGGCCCGCATTCCCGGAGGCCGCCTATCCATAACAGCGCCTCCATAGTAGCGCTCGCGTGCGCTCGCGCGCGAGCCGGCTCGCACCATCTGCGCTGCGCTTCCCAAAACAGCCGCAATCTCTCCGCACAGGAGATCGTCCACGGCTGAACGGATTGATTCCCGCTTCCGGCACGGGCATGGTCTTGGTGCGCTTTCGTCAGAATGCGCTCCAGGCATCTTCGCCGCAGCGGAGTTCGCCATCGAGGTATCCAGCACCCCGCACGCAGAACAGCCCGCAAGAAGTAGCCCGCACGATATGAACGCCCATCCCGAGTTCGCTCAGCCAGTCGAACCGCTCGCCCCCGAGGCTGCGGCTCTGCTGGTCGATCTCGGGATCGAGCCACCGATCCAGCCCGCCAATTCCCGCCAGCAGCCGCTCGACCGGCGCGGCGTGTCGCTGCGCTGGCTCTTCGCCTGCGCGCTCGTCGGCTCCTGCGGCGCCGCGCTGCTCGGTGCCGCGATCCTCGTCGCGATGCGTGGCGACACAAGCTACCCGGAGCAGCCCGAAACCGTCGCGGTGCGCAGCTCGTCGGCAGCCGGTGAAGGCGGCGGGGCCCGGAAGGCCGACAAGCTCGTCGCCGACCAGCCGATCATGTCGGCACGCCATACGCTGCGTGCGCCGATGTCGCAGAAGGTCGGGAACCGCGAAGTCATCCGCGTCCGTCCCTTCGTCCGGCTGGCATCCGACCTCTCGCTCACCACCGGGGTCTATGCGAGCAATATCCCGCCCTTCAATCCGCTGCGGCTTTTCGCCGAAGGCGGACAGCCCGAAGAGCGCTATGCCGAGCCGGCCCAGGACATGCCCGATGCCGACGTCACCATCGTCAAGCGCGACCTCGGCGACATCGTCATTCCCGCCGGCAAGCCACAGCTGAGCGACAACGACATCACCTCCCAGGTCGAAGAAGAGCGCGCCAATCTGGCCAACTCCGGCCGCCAGCGCGCCCTGCCGATCCCGCCGCAGCTGATGCTCAGCCGCACCCTGACCGGCACGGCCGCCGGCAGCGGCGACATCCTGGCCTATGCGCCGGCGACGGATACGCGCTTCTCCGGCATCGAGGTCCGCGTCGTCCCGGAAAACGTCACCAACGCGCCGAAGACGCCGATCCCGGCCTCCCGCGAGCCGCTCGTCGAGGACAAGCTGGTGATGGCCAAGCGCGGCGAGAATTTCGAGCAGGCCATGCGCGGTGCCGGCGCCACGCCCGAGCAGATCCGAGCGATGATGGCGGCCTTTGGCGGTAAGGTTCGGACCACGGCCCTCCCCGACGGCCAGGTGTTGCAAGTGCTTTACGCGCCCGGGCCGCGCCCCGGCGATGCGCGCCAGATCATGCGTGTCTCCCTGCTGAGCAACGGCCAGCCGGACGGTACGATCGCGATGAACGACAAGGGCGCCTTCGTCACCGTCGATCTGCCGCGTCAGAATCTTGCTCCCCAGCGGCCCCAGCGCCAGGAGACGGAAGAGGACGACGACGAGGAGGGCACCGGCGGCGCCCGCCTCTATGAGAGCCTCTACGAGACCGGCGCGCGCCATGATCTGCCGCGCCCGCTGATCGACGAGCTTGTGCGGATCTTCTCCTACGATCTCGACTTCCAGCAGCGCGTCCATGGCGGCGACAATCTGGAGGTGATCTTCACCGAGGACGACGAGGGTGAGCGCGGCGAGATCCTCTCCGCGACCCTGACCGTGAACGGCGAAAGCCGCCGCGTCTTCCGCTACCAGTCCCCGGACGACGGGCTGATCGAGTATTTTGACGAGGAAGGGAAGTCGCTGAAGAAGTTCCTGCTGCGCAAGCCGATCGCCGATGGCGAGCTGCGCTCGGGCTTCGGCATGCGCTACCACCCGATCATGCGCTATTCGAAGATGCATACCGGCATCGACTGGGCCAACCGGATCGGCACGCCGATCCTCGCCGCCGGCAACGGCGTCGTCACCAAGGCAGGCTGGTCCTCCGGCTACGGCAAGCACACCGAGATCCAGCACGCCAACGGCTACGTCACCACCTATTCGCACCAGTCGAACTTCGCTTCCGGCATCGTGCCAGGCGCCAAGGTCCGCCAGGGCCAGGTCATCGGCTATCTCGGCTCGACCGGTCTCTCCACCGGCCCGCATCTGCACTACGAGGTGCTGGTCAATGGCAACTTCGTCAATCCGATGAAGATTCGCGTGCCGCGCGGGCGCGAGCTGCAGGGGCCGATGCTCGCCGAATTCAAACGTCAGCGCGACGAAGTTCGGGGCCTCATCGAGAAGGCCGGCGGCACGGTCGCTCAATTGCGCTGAGCGCATGGCAGCTCGGCGATCGGGCCGCTGCTAGGCATCTGCAGCTTGACAGCGCCGCCTTCAGACGACACCGCCTGAACAGGCGCTTTCTCTCGTGATGTCACCGGCCGATGCTCGCCTCTCTTCTCGTCGTCCTGCCCGTCTTCGGGCTGATCGGCCTCGGCTATTTCGCGCGCTGGTCGAAGCTGCTGCGTGAGACGACCGGCGAAGGCCTGTCCGATTTCGTCTTCGTGCTGGCCGTTCCCTGCCTCCTGTTCCGCACGCTCGCCAAGGCCGACATCCCCTTGACCCAGCCTTGGGGCTACTGGATCGCCTATTTCGCCGGGCTCGCCGTGGTCTGGGCCTTGGCCATGCTGATCGCCAGCAAGTTCTTCGCGCGGAAGGGGCCGGAGCTGGTGGTGTCGGGTTTCTCCGCCGCGCAGTCGAATACGGTCTTCGTCGGGGTGCCGATGATCCTGAAGGCCTATGGAGATGCCGGCGCCGTCCCGCTCGGCCTGCTGCTCGCCATTCATCTGCCTGTGACGATGACCGTGGCGACACTCCTGGCCGAAGGCCGGTCCGCCTCGATCCCACAGCTGATCAAGCGGCTCTTCACCCATCCGATCATTGTCGGCATCCTGCTCGGCTCGGCCGTGCGCCCCTTCGTCGGCCAGATTCCGGAGCCGGCCTGGACGCTGGTCGATCTGCTGGCGGGAGCCGCCGTTCCCTGCGCGCTCATCAGCCTCGGCATCGCCATGCGCCGCTACGGTCTGGAGTCCGGACTTGCCCTGCCGGCCGTGCTGAGCGGCTTGAAGCTCGGGCTGCACCCGCTCCTGGTCTACGGGCTCGCGACCAAGGTCTTCGACATGCCGGCCCATTGGTCCGGCGTTGCCGTGCTGTTTGCGGCCTGCCCCTGCGGGATCAACGCCTATCTCTTCGCCGAACGCTACCGGCAGGGCGTGGCCGACGCCTCGAGCGCGATTACGCTATCGACGCTGCTGTCGCTGTTCACGACAGCCGCCTGGCTGACCTTCCTCGGCGTCGGCTAGAGAATCCGTCTCAAGGGCCTCAAGCGAAGCCCAACTTCCGGCGGATATCGGCCGGTCGGGCGCCCTTTGCCCTTTGCTCCGACAGGCTTTCCGATTGCCGGCTCTTGGCGAGCTTCCGCCCGTCCTCGCCGAGCAGCAGGCGATGGAAGCGATAGAGCGGCGTCGGCAACCCGAGCAGGCGCTGGAGCACGACATGGATGTCTGTGGCAGCTTCGAGATCGCGGCCGCGGACGATATGCGTCACGCCCTGCAAGGCATCGTCGACGACAACGGCAAGATGATAGCTCGTCGGCACGTCCTTTCGGGCCAGCACGACGTCGCCCCAGCGCTCAGGCCTGGCCAAGACGGTCCGGGTCGCACCGTCTGCATCGAAAACGGCGTAGCTCAGCGCCGTTCCCGAAGCGATCAGCGCCCTGGCCATGTCGAGACGCAGGACATGTGGCTCGCCGGCAGCGATGCGCCGCATTGCCTCCGCCGGCTCGAGCGCCCTGCAGCGACCGGGATAGAGCGGAGCCCCGTCAGGATCGAGCGGCCAGGGACGCCCCGAGCGAGCCTCATACGCCGCCACCTCGGCGCGAATCTCCTGCCGCGAACAGAAGCAGGGATAGACCACCCCTCGTTCCTGCAAGGCACGGAGAGCCACGGCATAGTCGTCGAAATGCTCAGACTGCCTGCGGATATCCGGTTCGAATGCGATTCCCAGCCAGCCGAGATCCTCGACAATCCCCGCGACGAACTCCTGTCGCGAACGGGCGAGGTCGATATCCTCGATCCGCAGCAGAAGACGCCCACCCATCCCTTCGGCCAATGCCTCGTTGGCCAACGCCGACAGCGCATGGCCGAGATGCAGCCGCCCGTTCGGACTTGGCGCAAAGCGGAAGACCGGTTTGCCGGAATCGGGTGGTATGAATGCCATCGCTCCTGTCTAGGAGGCTCGCTGCTACCAGCCAAGCGCGCGCCGCTCCTGACGCAAGCAAGCTCCTGCTTCATCAATGCTCATGCGATGACCGAACGAATCACCTGCAACAGCGATCTCGAAGAAGGCATGGCTGCGCTGGCTGCCCTGCACCCGCACTGGCAAGCCATCGTCGAGCGCACCGGGCTGCCGCCGCTCAGGTTGCGCGAGGGCGGTTTCGTTGGCCTCGCCTCGATCATCGTCTCGCAGCAATTGTCGGTCGCCAGCGCTCGCGCGGTCTGGAATCGCTTCGAGAGCGTCTTTGTCCCGCTGACGCCGGAGCGCATGCTCGCCGCCACGGATGACGACATGCGCCTTTCCGGCCTGTCACGGCCGAAGCAGCGCACCTTGCTGGCGCTCTCAGCCGCACTCGTTGAGGAGCGCCTGGTTTTCGAGGCCCTCGAACAGGCGACGCCCGAGGACGTTCATGTGCAGATGACGGCAATCTCCGGCATCGGCCCCTGGACGGCCGATGTCTATCTGCTGTTCTGCCTTGGCCACCGTGACGGCTTCGCCGCCGGCGATCTCGCGATCCAGGAAGCGGCCCGGCACGCTTTCAAACTCAGCGAGCGGCCGAAGGCGGCAGAGCTGCAGGCCATGGCCGAGGCTTGGCGGCCTTGGCGCGGCGTCGCCGCGCGGCTGCTCTGGGCCTACTACGCCATCCTGAAGCGCCGCGAGGGCATCAACGCCTGACCGGGCAGACCGCCGCGCGTCCATTCGGACGCGAAGTGCGATCTGCCTCCGTGTTCGGGCATCGGCTTCACCCGAAAAGTGGAGTCCACTTTTCGGTCCTATGCTTTAGCTGCGCACGATCTTGAGCGCCGTCTGCGTGCCCGCGCGCAGCAAAGCCGAATCGCTCATCACCGTGACCATGCGCGCGCCCATGGCGAGGCCTTGCTTGGCGCGCTCGGCCGTCGCCGCATAGAGCGCAACCGGCTTGTTGACGGCGGACGCCCTGGCGACGACATGCTTGAGCGCCTCGTCGACCTCAGGCGCGGTCGCATCGACTCGTGCACCGCCGGACAAGGCGATCGACAGGTCGGACGGCCCCACGAACAGGGCGTCGATCCCGTCCAGCGCCAGGATGTCGTCGACGATCGCCATCGCTTCGCGCGTCTCGATCATCGCGAAGGTGAGCGAGAAGCCGTTGGCGGCCTTGAGATAGCTGTTCTGGTCGAGTCCGGAAGCCCCGAGGCCGCCATAGCTGCCCCAGCTGCGCTCGCCCATCGGCGGATATTTGGCGTAGGCCGCAAAGCGCCGGGCATCCTCCATGGTGTTGATCATCGGCGCGATGACGCCGGAGACGCCGGCATCGAACAGCTTCGAGACATTCTGGAATTCGCCGACCGGAATGCGCGCGATCGCCGGCTTGCCGGCGGCATTGATCAGCGGGATCGCGCGGATGACCTCGCCCAGCGTGATCGGCCCATGCTGCATGTCGAGCGTGATCGCATCGAAATCCTCCTGCGCCAGGATCGCCGAGATGGAGGGATCGGGCAGGCCGCACCAGGCCGAGACGATGCTGTCCCCCTTGGCGAAACGATCGGCGAGGGAGGAGAGGACGGTGGGCTTGGCCATGGTGCGTTCATCCGTTTGAAACTCCGCCCTTCAGTCGGAGCGGCGGCTTGCGCACGTTGGACCGGGCCGGCCCGGAAATGCAAACGGGCGCCCATGCGCCCGTTTCAGAGACGTCCTGCGTCTGCCGGGATACGTCAGCGCCCGGCCTGGATATCCTCAGCCGCCTTGATGAACAGTTCGGTCATCACGGTGCGGATCTCGGTGTCGGACGTGTTGATATTGGCCAGCGCGAAATCGTTCTTGACCTTGCGCACCACATCCTCGTCGCCGGCTTCCTGGAAATCGGCGACCACGACCGACTTGGCATAGGCCTCGGCATCGGCGCCGCTCTTGCCGAGTTTCTCGGCCGCCCAGAACCCGAGCAGCTTGTTGCGCCGGGCGGTAGCCTTGAAGCGCAGTTCCTCGTCATGGGCGAACTTGTTTTCGAAGGCGTCCTTGCGCTGATCGAAGGTCGTCATGCGGCGTCCATGTCCTCTCACGGGCGGGAATTAGCACTGCTTGACCATATAGGATGCCGGGGCGCCGATAACCAGCCTGATCGCTCCGATTCAGCCCCGCTTAAGCCTGCCCGCGCTGCCGAAAGGCGTTTTGTTGCGTTTACGGCCGAGAGGCTCCATATAGCAGGCGCGTGGTTGTCCTCGGGCATCCCGTGCACGACCGGCGTCTGCGCCGGCCCGAAGATCGATCCGGACCGGATCGCCGGGCCGTGCGGCAGGACCGACATGACCAGGGGCCAAGATCCCGCCGCGACCATATCGCGTCCAGAGAAGGGCCGACCTTTGGATTTCCTCAAGCCACGGTACATCCCAATGAATCGCCGCCGTCGCATCTACGAAGGCAAGGCGAAGGTCCTCTATGAGGGACCCGAGCCCGGTACGCTCATCCAGCATTTCAAGGACGACGCCACCGCCTTCAATGCCAAGAAGCATGAAGTGATCGACGGCAAGGGCGTGCTCAACAACCGCATCTCCGAGCACATCTTCTCGAACTTGAACGACATCGGCGTGCCCACGCATTTCATCCGCCGGCTGAACATGCGCGAGCAGTTGATCCGCGAGGTCGAGATCATCCCGCTCGAAGTCGTCGTGCGCAACGTCGCCGCCGGCTCGCTCGCCACCCGCCTCGGTCTCGAGGAAGGCACGCAGCTGCCGCGCTCGATCATCGAGTTCTATTACAAGAACGACGCGCTCGGCGACCCGATGGTCTCGGAAGAGCACATCACCGCCTTCGGCTGGGCGACGCCGCAGGAGATCGACGACATCATGGCGCTCGCCATCCGTGTCAACGACTTCCTGTCCGGTCTCTTCCTCGGCGCCGGCATCCGCCTCGTCGACTTCAAGATGGAGACGGGCCGCCTCTGGGAAGGCGAGATGATGCGCATCGTCGTCGCCGACGAGATCAGCCCGGATTCCTGCCGGCTCTGGGACATCAAGTCGAAGGACAAGATGGACAAGGACCGCTTCCGCCGCGACATGGGCGGCCTGATCGAAGCCTATTCGGAAGTCGCCCGCCGCCTCGGCATCCTCGGCGAGAACGAGAACCCCGGCCCGACCGGCCCGCGCCTGGTGCAGTGAGCGCCATCGCCCGGCCATTATCGCCACCGAAACGGGAGCGCATGCGCTCCCGTTTTCATGTCACGGCCTTTTTTGCCGCCGGCGTTTTCCTGCTCGCCGGCTGCGCGAACCAGTTCGGCGCCGGGATCGCCGAGCTGCCCGCATCCGAAGGCTGGCACCGGCTGCCGATCGGCTCCTGGGTGCTGAACGACGGCCTCGAGGCCCGCGCGATGGTCTTCTGCCCGCACGAGACCTGCGTCCAGCAGGGTTTTGCCGCGGTGATCGCCCTCGAAGGAGATCAGGCCAGGGACATGGAACGGGCTCTGTCGGAAAGCCCGGCCTCGCTCGGACAGGCTTTCGCCCGACTGGCAGCCGCGAAAGCAGCCGAGCGCCGCAAGGCACTGCGGAGCCAGAAAAACAAAACCGAGCCGAAAGCAGCCCGCAGCGCGACCGATGTCGCCAAGTTCGATTCGGCGGAAGGACGCGGCATCCTCGTTACGATCCGTTCGCTCGACACGCCCGGGCGTCAGGCCGTGACCGCCATTCTCTATGGCCGCGAGGCCAGCCGGCTTGTGGTCGCGCTCGGCGTGAGCGATACGGCCGAGGCCGCGCGCCGGGACGCCGAGGCCGCCTGGCGCAGTCGCTGATTCACGTGAAACGGCGGGAAATGGTTGAGCCCGCCCCGATTCATCGTTAAGGCACGCCCCAACAGCGTTCGTCCGGAGAACCCCATGAAAGCCCGCGTCACCGTCACCCTGAAGAACGGCGTGCTCGATCCGCAGGGCAAGGCGATCGAAGGTGCCCTGAAGTCGCTCGGCATCGACGGTGTCGACTCCGTGCGCCAGGGCAAGGTCTTCGACATCGAGTTCTCGGGCTCGGACAAGGCCGCGGCCGAGGCGTCGCTGAAGGCCGCCTGCGAGAAGCTGCTCGCCAATACGGTGATCGAGAACTACCGCGTCGAGATCGGAGCCTGAACCATGAAGGCCGCCGTCATCACCTTTCCGGGCTCCAATCGTGACGGCGACGTCGCCAAGGCGCTGAACCAGGCCGGCGCCGAAGTCACCCATGTCTGGCATGCCGATACCGAGCTGCCGAAGGGCATCGACCTCGTCGTGCTGCCGGGCGGCTTTTCCTATGGCGACTATCTGCGCACCGGCGCCATCGCCGGCCGCGCCCACATCATGGACGCGACCCGGGCGCATGCCGCCCGCGGCGGCTATGTGCTCGGCATCTGCAACGGTTTCCAGATTGCCTGCGAAGCGGGGCTCCTGCCCGGCATCCTCGTGCGCAACGCCAATCTGAAGTTCGTGTGCAAGCGCCAGCACCTCAAGGTCGAGCGCAACGACACGCCCTATACCCGCGCCTATGCCCCGGGTCAGGCGATCGACGTCTGCATCGCCCATGGCGAGGGCAATTACATCGCCGACGCGCAGACGCTGGCCCGCCTCGAAGGCGAAGGCCTCGTCGCCTTCCGCTATGCGGATGCACAGGGCAACGTCACGCCGGAAACGAACCCCAACGGCTCGCTCAACAACATCGCCGGCATCTATTCGCCGGGCTTCAACGTGCTCGGCCTGATGCCGCACCCGGAAAATCTGATCGATTCGCTGGTCGGCGGCACCGATGGACGCGGCCTGTTCGAAAGCCTCGTCGCGGCGAAGCGCGCGGCCTGAAGCGCGTCATTCTCGGGCAAAGCGTAGCGCAGACCCGAGAATCCCTTTCAGGACAGAACGCCCTTTTCGGCAGGAGATGCTCGGTTCAGGCCCGAGCATGACGCGCTGGTCACCGCGCCTTCAGCGCCTGCTGCAGGAGCTTGGCCGCAGCCTGCTGGTCGAGCGGACCCACATGTTTCTCGATAATGCGGCCGTCCGGCCCGATGACGAAGGTCTCGGGCACGCCGTAGACGCCCCACTCGATCGCCGAGCGCCCGGCGCGGTCGACGCCGACGGCGGAGAACGGATTGCCGAGCGCGCCGAGGAACCGGCGGGCATTCTCAGCCTCGTCCTTGTAGTTCATCCCGACCAGCGCGACCTTGCCCTGCTTCACCGCGTCGGTTTCCGCGAGGCCCATCAGCACGGGATGCTCGACCCGGCAGGGCGCGCACCAGCTCGCCCAGACATTGACCAGCGTCGCCCGTCCCCTACCGAGATCGGCATTGCCGAAGGCCGGCACGGGCTGGCCATCGCGCTGCAACCCTTCCAGCGGCGCGAGCGTGATCGCGGGCGCGGCCCGGCCGATCAGCGCGGACGGCACCGTGCTCTTGTCGCCAGAGAACAGCCCGATGCCGAAGACGATGGCGAGCGCGCCGAAGATCATCAGCGGCACCAGGAAAAGCAGCGGCGAGCGCCGCCGCGGCGCAGTTTCGGTCTGACTCATGACGTCTCCCGGCCAGAGCGGCGGCCGGCGCCGCGGCGCTCCAGCGCGTCGAGCGCCAGCTTCTGGGCGCGGTGATCGCGCAGGATCGCCAGCGTCAGCCCAATCAGGATGAGCGCGGCCGCCCCGTAGGAGGCGATGATGAAGCCGGCATGCGGCCCGATGCCTTCGATGAGCGCGCTCATGCCGGCAATCCCTGTGCCGCGAGCCGGTCGAGCCGCTCGGCTTCCAGGATCGTCAGCGTCCGCACCCGCCGGCGCATGATCTCGGCCCGCATCGCCAGCATGTGCAGCGACAGGGCGAAGAGCGTGAAGCCAACGGCGAGGATCAGCAGCGGCCAGAGCATCGAAGGATGGATCGTCGGACCGCCCATGCGAAGCACCGAAGCCGGCTGGTGCAGCGTGTTCCACCAATCGACCGAGAACTTGATGATCGGCACGTTGACGAAGCCCACCAGCGTCAGGATCGCCACGGCGCGCGCCGCCCGCGACGGCTCGTCCAGCACGCGCCAGAGCGCGATGATGCCGAGATAGATCAGCAGCAGCACCAGCACCGAGGTCAGCCGCGCATCCCAGACCCAGTAGGTGCCCCACATCGGCTTGCCCCAGAGCGCTCCGGTGATCAGGCAGACCAGCGCGAAGCAGGCCCCGACCGGTGCCGCAGCCTTCTGCGCGACATCGGCGAGCGGATGGCGCCAGACCAGCGTGCCAAGCGCCGAGATCGCCATCATCGAGTAGAACATCATGGCGAGCCAGGCTGCCGGGACATGGATGAACATGATCCGGATCGTCTCACCCTGCTGGTAGTCCGCCGGAGCGAACCAGGCGAGATAGAGCCCGGCGACGATAAGCAACGCCGCGGCGGCCGCGAGCCAGGGCAGCAGCGCAGCCGAGAGACGCATGAAGCGCGTGGGATTGGCGAGTTCGATCAGGCTGGCCATCGTTCTGGCGGTATCATCTCGGGCGCAGGTGCCATGGCGGCATGCTTTAGCAATCTCGACCGGTTCCAAGCAATGCGCCCAGCCCGGCTGCGACATCACGAACCTGCGCGTATGCGCGGTGGCGCCAGGCGATCCAAGCCGTTGTCGGACCCGCGCAATTCCGATCGCTCGCTGGTCTCCGCCTTCATCGGCGCCTGCGAACGGATGCCGGCTAATAGTTATCACATTGAAGCAGTTGCAGTTTTTGCTCGCTCTTCTTGCAAGCCCCAGATCGATCCTCTAGCCTGCCCGTCTGGATGCGGGGGATGAAGATGCGGCTTCAGCTATCCGACGAGGTCCAGCGCGAAGTCGAGCAGACGATCCGCTCGAAAGCCAGCCAGTCCCTCGTCATCGATCTCTACGCCACTGCCGAAGAGATCCGCGGCCGGCATGATACCGGCGAGGTCGATCTCGACGCCATCGTCGCTACGGTCGCACGTCTCGCCGCCCAATGCGGTTGCGCGGTCGAGCTCGGAGGAGCCAAAGGCGGCGGCGTTCAGTCGGCCTGACGCAGGGCTGCGGCCGCAGCCACCGTCCCCACCACGACCGCCGCGAGCGAGATCGCGCACAGGATCAGGAAGGGTGTCAGGAACGGCACCGTGCCGCCCAGCGCCGCATTGGCGGCCGAAACCCCGAAGATCAGCACCGGCACCGTCAGCGGCGCGACCAGCACCGGCACGATCAGCCCGCCGCGCCTGAGGCTCGCCGCCAGAGCCGCCCCGCCCGCCCCGATGAAGCTCAGCGCCGGCGTGCCGACCAGCAGCGTCGCGACCAGCGGCAGTACGCCCTCGCCCGGCAGCGCGACGAGCAGCCCGAGCAGCGGCGAGACCAGTGCGAGCGGCAGTCCCGTCGTCAGCCAATGCGCCAGCCCCTTGGCCAGCACCGCGAGCTCCAGCGGCAAGCTCGATGCCCGGATCAGGTCGAGAGAGCCGTCCTCCTCGTCGCTCTGGAACAACCGGTCGAGCCCGATCAGCACCGAGAGCAGCGCACCGAGCCAGAGGATCGCGGGACCGATCCGCGAGAGCAGGTTGAGATCGGGCCCGAGCGCGAACGGCACGAGCACGACGAGCGTCAGGAAGAAGACGAGCGCCAGTTCTCCGCCGCCACCGGCGCGCGATGCCAACGCGAGATCGCGCTTCAGGATCGCGATGAAAGCCCGGCTCATGGGACCAACTCTCCCCGCGCGTCTTCCTCAACCCTCATCCCGAGGAGCCATTCCGGCAGGAATGGCGTCTCGAAGGAGGTTTCAGGAGGCTCCGGGGACATCCGAAGTATCCCCGGAGGCGCACTCTTCGAGCACTCCTCTGGGCTTTGCGGGCGATCCGAAGACAAGTGATTCACGGCCCGATCCTGAGTTCGCGTGCCCCGTCGAGGCCGAGAGGGCCATGCGTCGCGGCGAGGATCGCGCCGCCTGCCGTCAGGTGATCGCGCATCAGGCCGGCGAGCATGGCCTGGGAGGCGGTATCGAGGGCCGACATCGGCTCGTCGAGCAGCCAGTAAGGACGGCGCGAAACCAGAAGGCGCGCCAGCGCCACCCGCCGCCTCTGCCCGGCCGAGAGATAGCCGACCGGCAGTTCCGCTGCATGGGCAAGCCCGACCACGCCCAGCGCCCCTTCCGGTGTGAGAGCCGCGTCGCCGAGGACAGACTGCGCAAAGATGAGATTTTCCCGGGCCGTCAGCGCCGTCTTCAGCCCGTCGCGATGGCCGACGAGATGCGAAACCTCGGCAAGATGCGCCTCCTCCTCGCCACCCTCCAGCCGGATCAGGCCGCCATCCGGCTGCAGCCGCCCGCACAGCATGGCGATGAGGCTCGACTTGCCGGCGCCGTTGCGGCCGGTCAGGGCGATCGCCTCGCCGGATCCGAGGTCGAAGCTCAGCCCTTCGAAGATCAACCGGCCACCGCGGCGGCAGGCGAGATTCTCGGCGAAGAGGCGCGACGGCGGGAATGGAGCTTGCGTCAAGGCAGCGCTGCCGCCGATAGGTTCGACCACATCTCGTTTATCTAGCGCGCTTCTTGGAATTGCTCTATAGAACCCGCGGCTACGCCGCACGCCGATCCGGCGCGGGGCTCGGGCACTCCCGAGGCGGCGCGCGCGTCATGCGCATTAGGCCTTCGAACGGCGCCGTCCGCAAGGGCGAGCCGATCGCGACCGCAACCCCTTGATCAGGATCAAGCCCGAATGGCCTCGCTCGACTCCTTCAAAGCCCGCAAGACGCTGACCGCCGGCGGCAAGACCTACACCTATTATTCCCTCCCCGATGCCGAGAAGAACGGCCTGCCCGGCATCTCGAGGCTGCCCTTCTCGATGAAGGTGCTGCTCGAGAACCTGCTGCGCTTCGAGGACGGCCGCTCCGTCACCAAGGCGGACATCGAGAATTTCGTCGGCTGGCTCGACGACAAGGGCACAGCCGGCAAGGAAATCGGCTTCCGCCCGGCCCGCGTGCTGATGCAGGACTTCACCGGCGTCCCGGCCGTGGTCGACCTCGCCGCGATGCGCGACGGCGTCAAGGCGCTCGGCGGCGACGCCCAGAAGATCAATCCGCTCGTGCCCGTTGATCTCGTCATCGACCACTCGGTCATCGTCGACGAGTTCGGCACGCCCAAGGCTCTCGCCCAGAACGTCGAGCTCGAATACGAGCGCAATGCCGAGCGCTACAAGTTCCTCAAATGGGGCCAGGGCGCCTTCGACAATTTCCGCGTCGTCCCGCCCGGCACCGGCATCTGCCACCAGGTCAATCTCGAATACCTCGCCCAGACCGTCTGGACCCGCAACGAGACGATCGATGGCGCCGAGGTCGAGGTCGCCTATCCCGACACCGTCGTCGGCACCGACTCGCACACCACCATGGTCAACGGCCTCGCCGTTCTCGGCTGGGGCGTCGGTGGCATCGAGGCCGAGGCCGCCATGCTCGGCCAGCCGCAGTCGATGCTGCTGCCGGAGGTGATCGGCTTCAAGCTGACCGGCTCGCTCAAGGAGGGCATCACCGCCACCGACCTCGTGCTCACCGTCACCCAGATGCTGCGCAAGAAGGGCGTGGTCGGCAAGTTCGTCGAGTTCTTCGGCCCCGGCCTCTACAACCTGACGCTGGCCGATCGCGCGACCATTGCCAACATGGGCCCGGAATACGGCGCGACCTGCGGCTTCTTCCCGGTCGACACCGAGACGCTGGACTATCTCACCACAACCGGCCGCAAGGCGGACCGCATCGCGCTGGTCGAGGCCTACAGCAAGGCTCAGGGCCTCTTCGCCACCCCCGAGACGGCCGATCCGATCTTCACCGACACGCTCGCGCTCGATCTCTCGACGGTCCAGCCCTCGATGGCCGGCCCGAAGCGCCCTGAAGGCCGCGTCGATCTCTCCGGTGTCAAGGCCGGCTTCGCCGCCGCGATGGAGACCGACTACAAGAAGGGCGCCGAGCTTTCGCGCCGCGTTCAGGTCGAAGGCGAGGACTTCGACCTCGGTCATGGCGACGTCGTCATCGCCGCCATCACCTCCTGCACCAACACCTCGAACCCCTCGGTGCTGATGGCGGCTGGCCTGCTTGCCCGCAACGCCGTCGCCAAGGGACTCAAGGTCAAGCCCTGGGTGAAGACCTCGCTGGCGCCCGGTTCGCAGGTCGTCGCGGAATATCTGGCGAAGTCCGGCCTGCAGACCGATCTCGACAAGCTCGGCTTCAACCTGGTCGGCTTCGGCTGCACCACCTGCATCGGCAATTCCGGCCCGCTGCCGGCGCCGATCTCGAAGACGATCAACGAGAAGGGCCTGATCGCGGGCGCCGTCATCTCCGGCAACCGCAACTTCGAAGGCCGCGTCTCGCCGGACGTGCAGGCGAACTACCTCGCCTCGCCGCCGCTGGTCGTCGCCTATGCGCTCGCCGGCTCGGTCCAGATGGACCTGACCACGCAGCCGCTCGGCACGGGCTCTGACGGCAAGGACGTCTATCTCAAGGACATCTGGCCCTCCAACAAGGAGATCCAGAGCTTCATCCAGCAGAACGTCACGCGCGCCATCTTCGAGGCCAAATACGCCGACGTCTTCAAGGGCGACGCGCATTGGCAGGCAGTCGATGCGCCGCAGAGCGAGACCTATGCCTGGGACGATGATTCGACCTATGTGCAGAACCCGCCCTATTTCCAGGGCATGCACCAGAAGCCGGATGCGATCACCGACATCAAGGGCGCCCGCGTCCTCGGCCTCTTCGGCGACAAGATCACCACCGACCACATCTCCCCGGCCGGTTCGATCAAGGCCGCCTCGCCGGCGGGCGCATATCTGACCGAGCATGGCGTCGCGGTCGCCGACTTCAACCAGTACGGCACGCGCCGCGGCAACCATGAGGTGATGATGCGGGGCACCTTCGCCAACATCCGCATCCGCAACCACATGCTCGGCCCGAACGGCCGCGAGGGCGGTTACACCATCCACTATCCCAGCAAGGAAGAGCTGCCGATCTACGACGCGGCAATGAAGTACAAGCAGGAGAACGTCCCGCTCGTCATCTTCGCCGGCGTCGAATACGGCAACGGCTCCTCGCGCGACTGGGCGGCGAAGGGCACGAACCTGCTCGGCGTCAAGGCGGTGATCGCCCAGAGCTTCGAGCGCATCCACCGCTCGAACCTGGTCGGCATGGGCGTTGTTCCCTTCACCCTGGCGGAGGGCACCAGCTGGGCCTCGCTGGACCTCAAGGGCGACGAGCTCGTCAGCATCAAGGGCCTGGCCAACGTCAAGCCGCGCCAGATGATGGAAGCCGAGATCACCTATGCCGACGGCTCGGTGAAGAAGGTTCCGATCCTCTGCCGCATCGATACGCTGGACGAGATCGACTACTTCAAGAACGCGGGCATCCTGCACTACGTCCTGCGCGGCCTCGCCGCCTGAGCCGGATACCAGCACCAAAACGTGTCATGGCCGGCGCAAGCCGGCCATGATGCTTTGAGGACCTGCCCCGGTTGTCCTCGCGCCCGCCGCAGTGTAAGGGGGCGTTTCAGTCATCCTCGGTGGCGACTAGGGGCAAGCGCAGGCGACAATCCGGCGCTCGGATGTCGTCCGCCATCACCGACAACAGACGGGAGCACCCGCAGCATGTCCGCCACGTTCGAGACGGTCGCCGGCATTATTTCCGAAACCTGCGATATTCCGCGCGAGAAGATCACACCGCAGAGCCACGCGATCGACGACCTCGGCATCGATTCCCTCGCCTTCCTCGACATCGCCTTCGCGATCGACAAGGCGTTCGGCATCAAGCTGCCGCTCGAGCAGTGGACGCAGGAAGTCAACGAGGGCAAGGCCCCGGCCGAGCAGTATTTCGTGCTCGAGAACCTCTGCAAGCGCATCGACGACCTCGTCGCCGCCAAGAAGGCGTGACGACGGAAGCGTGAAAGCCTCGGTCGAAGCCTGCAGGCTTGCCGGGCTTGAGCCCAAGCGTCGCTCCCGATAGAGCATAGGGGCCGTCGCGCGGATCAGCTGATCCGTGCCGCGGCCTCGCGCCGTTCTGGCGCCCAGCAGACCAAGGATCGCATGCGCCTCGAATATTTCGACATGATCGACCGGGTCGTGACCTTCGATCCGTCGCAGAAGCGCATCGTCACGCGCTCCACCGTCCCCGCGGAAAGCCCGGTCTTCGAGGGCCACTTTCCGGGCCACCCGCTGGTGCCCGGCGTCCTGCTGACCGAGACCATGGCGCAGGCCTCGGGCTACCTGCTGCTCGGCCTCAACGGGCTCAGCCAGATGCCCTTCCTCATGACGGTCGACAAGGCGCGCTTCCGCACCTTCGTCGAGCCGAACACCGAGCTGGAAGCCAGCGCCGAGCTCGTCATCGAGGGCTCGGGCTATGCGGCAACCAAGGCGAAGCTGACCAGCGGCGGCAAGCCGATCTGCGATGCCGAACTCCGCTTCCGCCTGATGCCTTTCCCTGCCGACATGCGCGCGCTGATGCAGAGCCGCATCGAAGCCATCGGCCTGACGCCGGAGCCCGCGCCATGACCAACGCCACTGCCAAGCGCGATGTGGTCATCACCGGCATCGGCATCGCCTCCAGCCTCGGCGAAGGCATCGATACCCACGCCGCAGCGCTCGCCGGCGGCGGCCCGCCGGTCGTCGACACCGAGACCTTCAAGCCCTATCCGGTCCACCCGCTGATGGCGCTGGAGCTGGATCGGCAGATCCCGAAGAAATCCGACCAGCGCCAGATGGAGCCCTGGCAGCGCCTCGGCGTCTATACCGCCGGGCTCGCCCTCGATTCCGCAGGGTTGAAAGAGGATGCCGAGGCCAAGAGCGCCCTGCAGGTCATCGTCGCGGCCGGCGGCGGCGAGCGCGACCACGCGGTCGACGCCGCCATCCTGAGCGGTTTGCGCGGCGCGAACCAGCCGGGCGCTTATCTCAACGAGCACCTGATGAGCGATCTGAGACCCACGCTCTTCCTGGCCCAGCTCTCCAACCTGCTCGCCGGCAACATCGCCATCGTCCATGGCATCACCGGTCCGTCGCGCACTTTCATGGGCGAGGAACAGGCCGGCGTCGACGCGATCCGCACGGCGCACGCCCGCATCGCTTCCGGCCAGTCCGACCTGATGCTCGTCGGCGGCGCCTACAATGCCGAGCGCCGCGACATGCTGCTGCTCTTCGAACTCGGTGGCTATCTGCGCCGCGACAGCTTTGCGCCCGTGTTCGAGCGCGGGGAGGCGCCGGGCCTGATCACCGGAAGCGCCGGCGCCTTCCTCGTGCTGGAATCGGCCGAGCGCGCCGCCGCGCGGGGTGCCAAGGTCCATGCGCGGCTCAGCCATACCGGCGCCGCCCGCAGCCGCCGCGCGCCGGGCACCGTCGAGGCCGCCTTGACGAAGCTCGTGGGTGCCTTCGGCTCGATCGGCCCTGACAACCTCGCCATCTCCGCCGCGACCGGCTGCGCCGGCATCACCGCCGAGGAGGCGGCTGCGTTGCAGGCGACGGCCCCCTCAGCCAGGCGCATCGCCGTCGGCGATCTCGTCGGCCACGGTGTCGAGGCCGCTTTCCCCGTTGCGGTGGCGTTGGCGGCAATCGCCCTGTCAGCCGGGCAGGCGAAGGAAGCGATCGTTACCGGCGCCGGCCACTGGCGTGGCGAGGGCGCCGCACATCTGGTCCAAGCGTGAGAGGTTGAAGCCATGACCACGCATCGTGATGCCAAGGGCCGTCCGCTCGTCGCCGTTACCGGCCTCGGCGTCGTCACTTCACTGGGCCAGGGCAAGGACGCCAATTGGCAGGCGCTGACCGCCGGCCAGTCCGGCATCCACCGCATCGAGCGCTTCCCGACCGAAGGGCTGCGCACCACTATCGGCGGCACGGTCGACTTCCTCTTCGACGGTCCCTTCACCGCCCCCCAGCTCTCCGAGAAGCTCGCGACCCTCGCCGCTGAAGAAGCGGTCGGTCAGAGCGGCCTCGGCCAGCGCGGCGATTTTCCCGGCGAGCTGTTCATGGCCGTCCCGCCCGTCGAGATGGAATGGCCGCAGAAGCAGGAACTCGCCGAGGCGGTCGATGGCGAGGTCGATTATGACGGCCTGCTGCGCGCTGCCGCGACCCGCAAGTTCGCGGCCATGCACGAGCTCTTCGTCTTCGGCGGCGTCGCCGACCACATCGCCGACCGCTTCGGCACCAAGGGCTCGCCCATCTCGCTCTCGACAGCCTGCTCCTCGGGCGCGACCGCGATTCAGATGGGCGTCGAGGCAATCCGCCGCGGCGAGACGCAAGCTGCACTCTGCATCGGCACCGACGGCTCGATCCATGCCGAGGCGCTGATCCGCTTTTCTCTGCTGTCGGCCCTTTCGACACAGAACGATCCGCCGGAAGGCGCCGCCAAGCCGTTCTCGAAGAACCGCGACGGCTTCGTCATGGGCGAGGGCGCCGGCGCGCTGGTGCTGGAGGACTACGACCACGCGCTCGCGCGCGGCGCGACCATCCTGGGTATCGTCGCGGGCTGTGGCGAGCGCGGCGACGGTTTCCATCGCACGCGCTCGAGCCCGGACGGCAAGCCCGCCATCCTCGCCATGCAGGATGCGCTGGCCGATGCCGGGCTAACCCCCGACGATGTCGACTATATCAACGCCCACGGCACCTCGACGCCGGAGAACGACAAGATGGAGGCGATGAGCTGCGCCGCCGTCTTCGGCGAGCGCATGGCGAAACTGCCGATTTCCTCGAACAAGTCGATGATCGGGCACACGCTGACGGCGGCCGGCGCGGTCGAGGCAGTGATTTCTTTCCTGACGATTGCCAACGGTACCATCCCGCCGACGATCAACTACACGAACCCCGACCCTGCCATTGCGCTCGACGTCGTGCCGAACGCGGCACGCAAGGCGAAGGTGCGGACGGTGATTTCCAATTCCTTCGGCTTCGGCGGCCAGAACACCTGCCTCGTGCTGACGGCGCCTCCGGAGGCTGCATGACCAAGGTTCTCGTCACCGGCGGCGCCAAGGGCGTCGGCGCCGCGATCGTGCGCGCGCTCGCCGCGGCCGGGCACGATGTCGACTTCACCTTCCGCTCCTCCGCCGAGCAGGCGAAGGCGCTGGCTGAGGAGATCGCCGCGGGCCATCCCGGCCGCAGCGTTGCCGCGCTGCCCCTCGACCTCTCCGACAAGGACGCGCTCGACGCCTTCTGCGAGGCGCGCGAGGGCGAGAGCTATTTCGGCCTCGTCCACAATGCCGGCCAGCCCTATGATTCCCTCGCCGCGATGATGGATCAGGCGAAGGCCGAAGCCGCGATGCAGGTCAATTTCTGGGCCTTCGCCCGCCTCGCCAAGAGCCTGATGCGCAACATGATCCGCGCCAGGGCCGGCCGCATCGTTGCCATCGGCTCTGTCGCGGCCTTGCGCGGTAATCCGGGCAATGCAGCCTATGCCGCCTCCAAGGGTGCGCTGATCTCCTACGCCAAGACGCTGGCGGTCGAGACCGGCAAGCGGGGCGTCACCGTCAACGTGATCGCGCCGGGCTTTGTCGACACCGACATGATGGCGCCCTACGCGGCCTATCGCGACAAGATGCAGTCGCAGATCCCGGCCGGCCGCTTCGCCAAGCCCGAAGAGGTTGCCGGCCTCGCCGCCTTCCTGATGAGCGAGCCCGCAGCCTATATCAGCGGCACCGTGCTGCCGATCGACGGCGGCCTGACCGCCCAGCTCGGCGTGCACCGCTGAATCGACCAAGGTGGCCGCATGTGATACGGTTCACTTCGAACCGGAGTGACCCGACATGACGGCAGCCTTCACCATCCGCCTCGACGACGAGATGCTGGCCAAGCTCGACGCGCTTGCCGCCGACACCGACCGCTCGCGCAATTGGATCGCCGCGAAAGCGATCGAATCCTATGTCGAGCTGAATGCTTGGCAGATCCAACGGATCAAGGAAGGCATCGCCGAGGCGGATCGCGGCGAGTTCGCGACTGAGGAAGAAGTCGAGTCCGTGTTCCGCAAATACAAGGCCACGGCCGAGTGAAGCTCGTCTGGACGAAACGCTCGCTGCGCGAACTCGACCAGATATTTGCGTTCGTCGCGAAGGATAGCCGATCTGCTGCTGCAGCGTTGGTCGACCTGGTCGAGAAGCGATCCGCCGTACTCGTGAGCCACCCGGAAATCGGGCGGCCGGGCCGGAGCGATGGAACCCGCGAACTTGTCGTGCCCGGCACGCCCTATATCCTGCCTTACCGCGTCAGTGATGGCCGCGTCGAAATCCTCGCGGTTCTCCACACCTCCCGGCAATGGCCGGACCAGCTCTGAAAGACGTTGAATCCTCATGCGTTCCCTCCAGCTTCATGGCGACCGTGACCTCCGTCTCGAGGAGATCGAGCCGCCGCCGCCGCCCGCTCCGGGCGAGGTACAGATCCGCATCAAGGCGGTCGGGCTGAACTATCTCGACCTCTGGGGCTTCCGCGGCATGGCCTTCGCCAAACGCAAGATGCCGCAGGCGGCAGGCGTCGAGGCCGCTGGCGAGATCGTCTGCGTCGGCGAGGGCGTCACCGGCTTCGCGCCCGGCGACACCGTCACCGCCTACGGTGCCGACACCTGCGGCCAGTGCAAGGCCTGCCGCGAGGGCCGCGACAATCTCTGCGAGAACGTCGCCGGCATCATGGGCTTCCATATCGACGGCTTCGCCCGTGAGCTGCTGAACCGCCCGGCGCGCCTGACCATCAAGGCACCGAAGGGCGTCTCCTTCGAGGACGCCGCCTGCGCGCCGATCGGCTTCGGCACGGTCCAGCATATGCTGTTCGACAATGCGAAGCTCGAGCCCGGCGAGTCGGTGCTGGTCCATGCCGGCGGCTCCGGCATCGGCACGGCCGCGATCCTGATGGCCAAGGCGATCGGCTGCACGGTCTACACGACGGTCGGCGACGACGAGAAGGGTGCCAAGGCCAGGGCCCTCGGCGCCGACCACGTCATCAACTATCGCGAGGACCGCTTCGAGGGGGTCGTGCGCAAGCTCACCGGCCGCAAGGGCGTCGATGTCGTCTTCGAGCATGTCGGCGCGGACACCTGGAACGGTTCGCTGCTCTGCCTCAAGCGCGGCGGCCGGCTGGTCACCTGCGGCGCGACCTCCGGCCCCTCCGCCACGATCAACCTGATGCAGCTCTTCCAGCAGCAATACCGGATCACCGGCTCGTTCGGCTGCCGCATCGAGAACATCGCGCAGTCGCTGGAGAAGATGGCCGGCGGCATGAAGCCGGTGATCGATTCGGTGTTCCCGCTCGCCGAATTCGAGAAGGGCCTCGCCCGCATCGAGGGTCGCAAGGTCTTTGGCAAGGTCGTCATCGCCTTCTGAGCAAGCCGCCTGCTCCGGCGCAAGACTTGACGTCGGCGCATTCCTGCCCCAGATCGCGCCTTTCAGGCCCGGTCTTGCTCTCGGCACGGGCGATTGAGGCTGGACCGACCTTGAGACGATTGAAAGCAATCGCCGCGCGCATCGGCGCGGCGGTGATGATTGGCGTGATCCGCACGCTGTTCGCGTTCCTGCGCCTGCTCGGGCCAGAACGTGCCAGCAATCTCGGCGGCTGGCTGCTGCGCACGGCGAGCCCGGTCATCCCGGTCAACCGCGTCGCCCTCGCCAATATCCGCGCCGCCTTTCCCGAGAAGGACGAGGCGGAGGTGAAGCGCATCGCACGCGGCGCATGGGAGAATCTCGGCCGCGTCGCCGGCGAATATGCCCATCTGAAGACGCTGTTCGACTACGACTACCACAATCCGGACAAGCCTTCGCGCATCGAGGTCAAGGGCATCGAGCACTTCATCGCGCTCAAGGAGGACGACAAACCCGGCCTGATCTTCTCGACCCATCTCGCCAATTGGGAACTGCCGGCGATCTGCGCCGCCGCCTACGATCTCGAGACGACGGCCGTCTTTCGCGCCCCCAACGACCCGGCGATCGCCGCCGTCGTGCATGAGATCCGCTCCGGCGCCATGGGCGGCCTCGCCGCTGCCAAGCAGGGAGCGGCCTTTGCCATGCAGGGCGTGCTCGAGAATGGCGGCCATCTCGGCATGCTGATCGACCAGCATTTCACCCGGGGCGTCGTCGTACCGTTCTTCGGACGTCCGGCATTGACCAACCCGATCATGGGCAAGTTCGCCCGCCGCTTCGAGTGTCCGGTCCATGGCGTCCGCGTCATCCGGCTGCCGAACCTCCGCTTCCGGCTGGAGCTGACGCCGCCGCTCGACCTGCCGCGCGACGCCGCGGGCGAGATCGACGTGCAGGGCGCCATGGCGATGATGACGGCGGTGGTCGAAGGCTGGGTGCGCGAGTACCCTGAACAATGGCTCTGGATGCATCGCCGCTGGCGCCCCAACATGATTTCGCCTGCCGCACTGGCAAAATTCGATCACGCCCGCGCGACCATGCCCGTTTTCAAGGCAACGTGATTTCCCTCTTCGATGAATTGCTGGCTTTGGTAACCTTCGGAAAATAAGTCGTCGTCAAAGTCGAGATCATGCTCCCTGTCCTGCGCCAATCCGCTGTGACTGCCGCCGTCCTCGTGTTCGGCGTGACGACGGCCCTCGCGCAGACGGCAGGGAAGGCGCCCAGGGCGGTGCTCGAGCTCTTTACCAGCCAGGGTTGCTCGTCCTGCCCGCCAGCCGATGCGCTGGTCGTCGAACTGGCCAAGGACCCGACACTGATCGCGCTGACGCTGCCGGTGACCTATTGGGACTATCTCGGCTGGAAGGACACGCTCGGCAAGGACTCCTTCGCGAAGCGCCAGAAGCTCTATGCCAAGGCCCGCGGCGACGGGCAGGTCTACACCCCGCAGATCGTCATCAGCGGCTCTTCCCATGCTGTGGGCTCGGAGAAGGCGGAGATCGAGAAGGCGGTCAACCAGTTCGCCGCCACCGGCTTCGCCGCGAAGCTCGCGCTGAAGGAGGAGAACGGCAGCCTCCAGATCAATATCGCTCCGACTGCCGCTGCAACCGACGAAGCAGCCGGCATCTGGGTATTGCCCACGACACATCAGGCCACCGTGCCGATCATACGCGGCGAGAACCAGGGCAAGACGCTGACCTACGCCAATGTGGTGCGCGGCATGGTCCGTGTCGGCGACTGGAACGGCAAGGAGATGACCGTCACCGCCCCGCTGTCCGCGACGCAGGCGCCGGAGGCCGATGGCTATGTCGTCGTCATTCAGGCCGACCGGCCGGGCAAGCATGGCTACATGATGCCGGGCGCCATCCTGGCTGCAGCCAAGGGGCCGGCGACGCGCTGAACGCCCTGCCGAGGCCTTGCCTCAGAGCAGGATGACCTTGTTCGACAGCTCGTCGACATCGCCGGGAACCGGCGGGGCGTGCTGTGCCAACACCACGCCGACGCCATCGACCGCCTTGATCAGCCCCTCGGTGAGCCTGTCTTCGCGCGCCGCCGCCAGCAGCGGCTCGATGATGCCACCCCAGGTGTCCTGGTCCACAAGCCCGTCGATCCCGGTGTCGGCGAGGATTTCGGCATAGCGCTCCTGCAGCGCGATATAGAGCAGCACGCCAGTGCGCGCCCTGGTTCGCGTCAGGCCCCGCGCCGTGAATTCGCGCAGCGCCGCCTCATGCGCCCGCCGGCGCTTGACGAAGCCCGGCACGAAGCGCCCGCCGCGCCCATACCAAAGGAGCCCTGCCAGCAGCAGCGCGGCGCAGAAAAGCTGGATCATGAATATGCGCTGAGCGCTCAACGCCGTCAGTGACAGCAGCGGCCACGGCACGAACAGCGCGAGCGTGAGCGCCATGACCACCGGGACGTTGCGGTAGCTCGAAGCCGCCCGGTCAATCACGACCACGATCTCGCCTGCCGTCTGCAATTCGGCCCGGCGCACGGCCTCCGCGATCGCATCCCTGTCAGCGGCATCCATCACCAGTCTCCCGAAGCCCCGCCACCGCCGGAAGAGCCTCCGCCACCCGAAAATCCGCCGCCCGAGCTCCAGCCGCCTCCGCCACCGCCCCAGCCGGAACCGCTGCTCCAGCCGGATCCGGAGCCTGTGCTCGGGGGCAGGATTACCCACTGCCCGTTGCGCAGGCGATGCCGCCGCGCCCCGCCCTGCTGGCTCACGCTGCGCAGGAAGGCGACGATGAACAGGAAGATGAAGAGCATCGCGACGATGACGGCGATGTCCTCGCCCAATGTGCTCTCGTCCGAGCGGACTTCGGCGCGCCGCTGCCATTCCTCCGCATCGCCGGCCAGGATCGTCAGGATGGCATCCACCCCGGCATCGATCCCCCCGGCGAAATCCCCGGTCTTGAACTTCGGCGCGATGGCGGTGGTGATGATGACCTTGGAGAGCGCGTCGGTCAGCGCCCCTTCGAGACCGTAGCCGACCTCGATGCGGACCTTGCGCTCCTTCGGCGCGACGATCAACAGCACGCCGTTGTTCTTGGCTTTCTCGCCGAGCTTCCAGTGCCGGAAGAGGCCGTTGGCGAAATCCTCGATCGTGACGTCCTGAAGCGACGGCACCGTCGCGACGACGACCTGATCGGAGGTTTTGTCCTCATGTGCCTTGAGCTTGTCCTCGATCCGCTTTCGGACGTCGGGGGCGAGCAGGTTGGCGCCGTCGACGACCCGGCCCGTCAGGCTGGGATAGGACGGCTCGGCGGCGTGCGCGAGGCCGCTCCAGAGCAGGAGAGACAGCGCCAGCGCGACATGCCAGAGCGTCTTTCTCGGGCGCAGCGAAGCGCAGAGCCGAGAATCTCTGGCAGGAGATGCCCGGGTCAGGCCCGGGCATGACGCGATGCCCAGCATCACGCGATGCGCTTCAGAACTTCACCGCGGGCGGCCGCTCCGCACCAGTGGCGGCCGTGAAGGTCTCCATCGGCTTTGCGCCCCAGAACAGCTTCGCCCATATCACGCCCGGGAAGGTGCGGATCTCCGTGTTGAAAGCCTGCACGGCCTGGATGTAGTCGCGCCGTGCCACCGCCACTCGGTTTTCTGTACCCTCCAGCTGCGACTGCAGGGCGAGGAAGTTCTGGTTCGACTTCAGATCCGGATAGCGCTCGACCGTGACGAGCAGCCGCCCCAGCGCGCCGGTGAGCTGGTTCTGCGCATCCTGGAATTCCTTGAACTTCAGGGGGTCGTTGACGGTCGAAGCATCGACCTTGACCTGCGTCGCCTTGGCGCGGGCCTCGATCACGGCGGTCAACACGTCGCGCTCCTGCGCGGCATAGCCCTTCACCGTCTCGACGAGATTAGGAATCAGGTCGGCCCGGCGCTGATACTGATTCTGCACCTCGGACCACGCCGCCTTCGCCTTCTCCTCCAGCGTCGGCACGTTGTTATAGCCGCAGCCGGCGAGCGCGACGCCGATTAGGCCGAGCACGAGCCACGCGATCGGGCGGCGCAGATGGGTGGAAAACGACATGCCGAAAACCCCTTTTGGCAGCGTCACAACGGTCTCGATTCGGAACTCTACCTGTCGCGACGCGCCGGTCCAAGCTGGCAGACCGCGGCGAATGGCCTATTCTGCCCGCTATCCTCGGAGTTGAGCCATGCGCCTACCCCTCCTTCTGCCCCTGACCGCAGCCCTGCTGACCACCCAGATCGCGACCGCCCAGTTGCTCGCCCCGGCGCCCGAAGCCGCCACAGGGCGTAGCATCAGGACACTTGGCACCGCCCAGCGCTTCATGGTCGCGGCCGCAAATCCGCTCGCCGCTGCAGCCGGGCGCGACATTCTGCGCGCCGGCGGCAGTGCGGCCGACGCCGCTATCGCCACCCAGCTCGTGCTCAATCTGGTCGAGCCGCAGAGCTCCGGCATCGGTGGGGGCGCCTTCTTCGTCTATTGGGGCGAGACCACTCGCAAAGTGACCACCCTTGACGGCCGCGAGACAGCGCCGGCGGCTGCCAAGCCGGATCGCTTCATGAAGGACGGCAAGCCGATGCGCTTCGCCGATGCCGTCATCGGCGGCCGCTCGGTCGGCGTGCCCGGCACGCTGAAGCTCCTGGAAGAGGTGCATCGCCGCTGGGGCAGGCTGCCCTGGGCCGATGTTGTGGCGCCGGCGCTGAAGCTGGCAGAGGAGGGCTTTGCCATCTCGCCTCGCCTCAATGGCTTGCTGGCCGGCGAGGCCAATCTGCCGAAGAACGCTCTCGCCGCCGCTTATTTCTACGAGCCGGACGGCAAGCCGAAGGCCGTAGGCACTATCCTGAAGAATCCGGCCTTCGCGGCCACGCTGCGCGCCATCGCCGCGCAGGGCGCGAAAGCGTTCTATGAGGGCGCAATCGCGGAGGACATCGTCGCGACCGTCGCCGGTCACCCCACCAATCCCGGTGACATGGCGCTCGCCGACCTCGCAGCCTACAAGGTCGAGGAGCGCGAGCCCGTCTGCGGCAGCTACCGCATCTGGCGCCTTTGCGGCATGGGGCCGCCGAGCTCGGGCGCCGTCGCCATCCAGCAGATTCTGGGCGTGCTGGAAGAACAGGATTTGCGCCGGATCGGTCCGGGCGCGGAGGCGGCGCACTGGTTCAGCGAAGCCGGCCGGCTCGCCTTCGCCGACCGGGCGCTCTATCTCGCCGATCCCGCCTTCATCAGCGTGCCCGTGCGCGGCCTGATCGACCGCGACTATATCCGCTCCCGCGCCAGCCTCGTCAGCCCGGAACGATCGATGGGCAAGGCCAGGCCGGGCGACCCTCCGAACAAGCGGGCGCAGCTCCTCGCTCCCTCCGATGGCATCGAGAACGGCACCAGCCATATCTCGGTGGTCGACGCGGACGGCAACGCCGTCGCCATGACCACGACGATCGAGGACGGCTTCGGCTCGCGCCTGATGACCAAGGGCGGCTTCCTGCTCAACAATGAGCTGACCGACTTCAACTTCGCGCCGGAGGAAGACGGCAAGCCTGTCGCAAACCGCGTCGAGCCCGGCAAGCGGCCGCGCTCCTCGATGGCACCGACACTGGTCTTCGATGCCTTCGGCCGGCTCTACGCCGTCACCGGCTCGCCGGGCGGCAGCCAGATCATCGGCTATGTCGCCAAGACGCTGGTCGCACTGCTCGACTGGAAGATGGACCCGCAACAGGCGGTCGACTTCGGCAATTTCGGCAGCCGCAACGGCCCGACCGAGCTGGAAAGGGGGACGGAGGCCGAGGCCTGGAAGGCCGCGCTGGAAGCGAAGGGCCACGAGGTCCGGCTGCTGGAGATGACCTCCGGCACCCAGGCCATCGTCAAGACGCCCGAGGGTTTCCTTGGCGGCGCCGATGGACGGCGGGAGGGTGTCGCGATCGGGGACTGAGCTGCGTCATGACACTGTCATCTTGCGAGCGCGTGCATCCCGCGCTCCACCGAGGACCACTCTCATGCGCTCCGTCGCTCTCGCCTTCCTGACCCTGCTCGCGCTCTCTGCCCCGCCGCTAAGAGCCGAAGAAGCCAAGCCCTTCGCCACAGCCGCCTCCATCGATCTGCGCGCCGTCCTCAAGCCGCCGCCGGCCCAGGACTCCGCTCAGACCAAGGCCGAGCTCGGCGAAGTTCTCACCATCCAGGTCACCCGCTCGGCCGAGATGGAAGCGCAGGCTCAGGCCGATGCCGTCGAGGACATCTGGCGCTTCGCCGGCGTCATGGGTCCGGCATTCAAGGCCGAATCCTTGCCTGTGTTCTCGGCCTTCTTCGATCGCGTCGTCTCGACCGAAGGCGCGGTGGTCGATCCGGCCAAGGACAGCTGGAAGCGCCCGCGCCCGCATCAGGCGAGCGCGCTGGTGAAGCCGGTGGTGAAGATTTCCAATTCCGGCGCCTATCCGTCCGGCCACACCACCGTCGGAACACTCATGGGCATCGTGTTGTCCAACATGGTGCCGGAGAAGCGCACCGAGATCATGGACAGGGCCTGGGCCTATGGCTGGAACCGCGTGATCGGCGGGATTCACTATCGCTCGGATATCGAAGCCGGCCGGATCGCCGGATCGGTCATCGCCGCTCGGATCATGGAGCAGCCGGAATTCCAAACCGAGTTCGCCGCCGCCAAGGCTGAACTGCGGAAGGTGCTCGGGCTCTAAGAGCCGGATTGCGTTGCAATCTGGATCGGCGCGCGCTCTGAGCGTCGCTCAATGACGCGGGGCGGCGGCCGCATTGCGCTCGCCGCCGGCGCCGCGTCCGGCGATCAGCCAGTAGACGAAGCCCGTCGCAGCGCCGACCAGGAAGAGCCCGGAGATGATCTGGATCTCCGCGTGGCTCGGCGCGCGTGACAATCTCAGCATGGCGAGCGGCAGCAGCGCCGCCAGCGCCCCGGTCAATCCGGCTTGGATCAGGCCACTCCGCAGCCGGAACAGCTCGCTGCCGATCGCGACCAGCACCACCGGCGCGACGATGATCGCCATCCCCAGCCGCCCGATCAGGCCGAAAGCCGCCTGCGCGGCAGGTGCCGGGTCGATGCCGCTTTCGGCCAGCCCGAACAGGATGTCGACTAGCCGCTCGATGCCGCCGCCGATCAGCAGCGCCACCGCTGGCGAAGCTACGCTCGCCATGGCCAGGAAGAACAGCCCCGCCCCCATCGCGACGAGGCAGGCGAAGGGGATCAGCAGAATCCAGCGTAGCAAGGCTTACTCCGCCGCGACGGCCGGCGCAGACTGCGCCTCTTCCTGCTCCAGCATCAGCCGGGCGCGGGCCGAGAGCTTCTCGGTCTCGCTCTTGAGCTGGCCGCAGGCGGCCAGGATGTCCCGCCCGCGCGGCGTCCGGACCGGCGAGGCATAGCCGGCGCGGAAGACGATCTCGGAGAAGCGCTCGATCCGGTCCCAGTCCGAGCACTCGTATTTCGTGCCGGGCCAGGGGTTGAACGGGATCAGGTTGATCTTGGCCGGGATGCCCTTGAGCAACCGGACCAGCTCCCGCGCCTCGGCGTCGGAGTCGTTCACGCCCTTGAGCATGACGTACTCAAACGTGATCCGTTTCGCGTTCGACAGGCCAGGATAGTTCCGGCAGGCCTCGAGCAGGTCCTTGATCGGGTATTTCTTGTTCAGCGGCACCAGCTCGTTGCGCAAATCGTCGCGCACCGCATGCAGCGAGATCGCCAGCATCGTGCCCATCTCCTCGCCGAGCGGGCCGATCTGCGGCACCACGCCGGAGGTCGAGACGGTGATGCGACGGCGCCCGATCGACAGGCCCTGATCGTCGGTGATCACGGCGATCGCATCGCGCACGCCGTCGAAATTGTAGAGCGGCTCGCCCATGCCCATGAAGACGATGTTCGAGACGAAGCGCCCGCCATCATTCGGCACGAAGGCGCCATCGGGCGCCGCCCGATTCGGGAAATCGCCGAGCCGGTCGCGCGCCACCATCACCTGCGCGACGATCTCCTCGGTCGTGAGATTGCGCACCAGGCGCTGCGTGCCGGTATGGCAGAAGGTGCAGGTCAGCGTGCAGCCGACCTGGCTGGAGACGCAGAGCGTGCCGCGGTCGACCTCGGGGATATAGACGCATTCGATCTCGGCGCCGCGGTCGTGCGGGCCGGTCGAGGGCATGCGCATCAGCCATTTGCGCGTGCCGTCGGTCGAGACCTGCTCGGCAGTGACCGTCGGCAGGTCGAGCGAGAAATGCTCGGCCAGCTGCCCGCGCAGCCCCTTGCCGATCGTCGTCATCGCGTCGAATTCACGCACCCCGTAATGATAGATCCAGTTCCAGAGCTGGCCGACGCGCATGCGCCGCTCCTTCTCGGGAACGCCGATCTCGGCAAGCGCCTCGGTGAGGCCGGCGCGGGTACGCCCCACCAGCGAGGGGCGTCGAGAAACGGTTTCGGCCGCCGGAGCGGCAGGTGCGGAAACGGACACGGTCATCGGAGCTCTGTCGTCGCCCATCTGGGAAGGCGCGGGATTTCGCCGCTCCCTAGCACAAATGCGGGAAAACCGGAAATCGTCACAGATATGTGCTGCGCGCGCCTAGCTTGAATGTCCGCCGAACTGCGGCAGATCGTCGGTAATCTCGAACCACGGCGCCTTCGAGCCGACGAAGATATGCCGGTCCGGCCGGACGCCCGGCGCATCCTCGAGCGTACCCAGCGCGACGTGGACATAGGCTCCATCGCGAACGACGGAGAACAGGAGCGAGCCGCAGCGCCCGCAATGCGCGTCGTGATTATGGACCTCTCCGACGATCAGCAGGCTTTCGGCTCCGTCGATGACGGAGAGCTTGTCGCGCTCGATGCCGGCGAAGGGCTTGAAAGCCGACCCGGTGGTGCGCCGGCACTGCGAGCAATGGCAATTGGCGGCGTAGCGAAAGGCGTCCGCCACCTCGTAGCGCGACTGCCCGCAATAGCAGCGCCCCCGCAGCCGGCGCTCCATTGTGGTCGCGGCCGGCGTCATGGTGCCGATCGCCTTATTTGCAGGCGTCTTCGGCGCGCTTCACGATCTGGCTGATCCCGGCGAGCGAGTACTTGTCCGCGGTGGCGTTGCCGCGCTTCGAGGTCGCCTTGATCTCCAGCCCGGAGCCACGGCGCATCGCGTCGAGCATGCGCGGCTCCTCGGCCGGGTTCTTCAGCCACATGTTCTGGCCCTTGGCGACCAGCGCGAAGCGATCATTGCCGATGAGGGCCTGATGCTCGACGCCTTCCTTGACGTCGAAGTTCATCACGAAGCTGATCTCGTTGCGGACGCCCTCACCCGGCCGGCTGGAGACGAAGAGCATGCCCTCGACATCCTTGAGATTCACCGGCAAGCGGCTTTCCGGCTTGGCCAGCGCATAGCAGACCTTGGAACGGCCCTGCTGCGATGAGAAGGCCTGCCATTTGCCGGCCGTCTCCAGCAGCATCGCCTGCCCCTGTCCGGGACTGGCGGCAGGCGTGGCGGCGGCGGTAGCGGCAGGCTTCGGCTTGGCCGGAGCAGCCTCAGCCGGCAGACCGGCCAGAGCCAGCAATCCAGCCGTCAGGCCGAGCGCGGCGGCGATGCGGAAAAATGCGGCGTCGCGGGTGCGGAAGAAGGACTTGATCATGGACCGCCATCAGTCACTAAAAAACTTAATACCGCGTTTACCACGTGCTGACGGGGCAGATCGCGCTGGACGGCGGAATAGAGTGTTACGATCCTGGCGAAAATGCGAACGGCTCCGTTGCCGGCTGGTTCCCCGCGCCGGGCGGCCATGGCACAGTCCGGCGCCCAGGGCGGCAACGGTGGATCGACGATGAAGGCCTTGCTCTGCGAACACCTCGGACCGGCCGAGGAACTCGTCATCCGCGCCTTGCCGGAGCCGAAACCGGGCCCCGGCGAGGTCGTCATCGCCGTGAAGGCGGCTGCGCTCAATTTCTTCGACACGCTGATCATCCGGGGTCGCTATCAGACCAAGCCGGCCTTCCCCTTTTCTCCCTCGGCCGAATGCGCCGGCACCATCGCCGCTTTGGGCGAAGGTGTCACCGGCTGGCGCGTCGGTGAGCGCGTTGCGGCCTGGATGGGCTATGGCGCAGCGCGCGAGAAGGTCGCGGTGCCGGCCGAGGCGCTGGTTCGCGTGCCCGACAAGCTCGACGACGCGCAGGCCGCCAGCCTGTTCGTCACCTATGGCACCGCGATGCACGGGCTGATCCAGCGCGCGCATCTGAAGGCGGGCGAGACGCTGGCGATCCTCGGCGCTTCCGGCGGAGCAGGGCTTGCCGCGGTCGAGATCGGCGCGCTCCTCGGCGCCCATGTCATCGCCTGCGCCTCCTCGCCCGACAAGCTCGCGCTCGCCCGCGAGCATGGCGCGCAGGAGGAGGTCGACTATGCGCAGAACGACATCCGCGCCGCCCTGAAGAAGCTCACCAACGGGCGCGGCGTCGATGTGCTCTACGATACGGTCGGCGGCGAGTTCGCCGAGCCGGCCCTGCGGTCGATGGCCTGGGAAGGGCGCTACCTCGTCGTCGGCTTCGCCGGGGGCGAGATCCCGAAGATCCCGCTCAACCTGCTTCTGCTCAAGGGCTGCGACCTGCGCGGCGTGTTCTGGGGCGAGTTCGTCGCCCGCGAGCCGGCCGCGCATCGGCGCAACATGGAGCGCCTGCTGGAATGGGCGGCAGGCGGCCATATCCGCGCCCATGTCCACGCCACCTTCCCGCTGGAGCGCTGGACGGAAGCCTATGCGCTGATCGGCGACCGCAAGGCCAAGGGCAAGATCGTCCTGACGCTGTGACGGCTGAGTTTCAAGAATGCCGTGATGACACCCAGCGCCGTCATCCCGGGCGACCGCAGGGAGACCCGGGATCCATTCCGGCACGGTTCAGGCATGGATCCCGGATCAGCGCGGCTGCGCCGCTTGTCCGGGATGACCGCATATTTCCAGTGAAAGCTCACTAAAGCTCCGCCAGCGCGCTCCTCGCCCGCTCGCGATGTGCGGGTGTGATCGAGCCGGCCACCGCCGCGATGGCGGCCGCGATGACCGCCGCATCGTCGGTGAAGCCGATGAGCGGCATGAAGTCGGGAATCGCATCCACCGGCAGCACGAAATAGCCGAGCGCGGCGAGCAGCGTCATGCGCACGCGCCGCGGCGTTGCCGGATCGCGCGCGCAGAACCACGCGGCCAGCAGATCCTCGGCAAACGGTATGCGCTTCGCGACGCGCTTGAGTCGGGCCATGAAATCGGTGCCGAACTTCGCCTCGTCGCGCAGGCTCTTGCGGATCGCCTCCATCTCCTCGCGGCTGAAGCTTGCGCTGAACCCTTCGCTCATTCCTGTCCTGCTCCTTGGCGTCCGGTGACGCTCATGGTCGCGCGCCTCGTCCGGGCCCGCCATGTCGAAAGATGGCCCCGCCGCAATCCTGCACAAGAGGCCTGCCGGAAAACCCGCTTGGAGCAGGCTGCGACGCCCTCTAAACCGGATTTGAAACCAAGACGAACGGGAAACGCGCCATGAAACTCGATTCCTCCCTCGCCGCCATCGTCACCGGCGGCGCCTCCGGCCTCGGCGAAGCGACGGCACGCATGCTCGCCGGCCAGGGCGTCAAGGTGGCGCTGCTCGACCTCAACGCCGAGCGCGGCGAGGCGATCGCGGAGGAGATCGGCGGCATCTTCTGCAGCTGCGACGTCACCAGCGAAACCTCCGTCGACGAGGCGCTGGCCAGGGCCCGCGCTGCCCATGGCGTCGCCCGCATCATCGTCAACTGCGCCGGCATCGCGCCCGGCCGCCGCGTCGTGTCGAAGAAGCGCGACACCGGCGAGCTCGTCGCACACGACCTCGCCACCTTCGAGAAGGCGGTCGCGATCAACCTGACCGGCACCTTCCGCATCATCGCGAAATCCGCCGCGGCGCTGGCCGGGCTCGATCCGATTACCGCCGATGGCAGCCGCGGCGTCATCATCTGCACCGCCTCCGTGGCGGCTGAGGACGGCCAGATCGGCCAGGCCGCCTATGGCGCCTCCAAGGCAGGCGTCGTCGGCATGACCCTGCCGATTGCTCGCGATCTCGCTGGGGTCGGTATCCGCATCGTCACGATCATGCCCGGCCTGTTCGAGACCCCGATGTTCGCCGGCCTTCCCGAGGAAGCCAAGGCTTCGCTCGCCGTCTCGGTGCCGCATCCCTCGCGCCTCGGCCGCCCGGCGGAATACGCCGCGCTGGCCCGCAGCATCATCGAGAACGACATGCTGAACGGCACGACGATCCGCCTCGACGGCGCGATCCGCCTCGCGCCGAAATAGGGTCGTCATTGCGAGCGCAGCGAAGCAATCTAGGGGCGCGTGGAACTTTTCCGCCCCTGGATTGCTTCGTCGCTGACGCTCCTTGCAATGACGCCTTCAGACGATCCGGTAGACCTCGCCGGCACCGCGGTCCCGGTAGAGATCCACCCGTTCGCCGTTCCAGTGATAGTCGAGATGCCGTCCCTGCACCGGGTGGCTGGCTCCATCGGGATAGAACAGCCCGGCGCATTCGCCGTCGGGACAGCGCACGCTGGGATAGACGACGCCTGCCGAGCCGATCTCCCGCAATCCGACGCCGAGAGCCTGACTTGCGGCATAATCCACCGGATCGAGCAGAGGGGAACCTTCGGCCCCGAGTGCCCGGACATCATGCAGCGCGGCATCGATCTCCAGGACGATCTCGCGGAATTGCGAGGTCCAGCCCGGCGGCTGCACTGTGGCCAGCATGAAACGGGTATGGTGATGGATCGTCTCGAGCAACGCGACCTCGAAACGATCGCCCGCATAGAGCACGCCGAAGCCGCCGTCGCTGAAACGGCTCGGCCGATCGGGGCTGACATGGGTGAAGGGCGCCATCAGCCAGGTCGCGCCCGGCCCCGATACGCGCCGCTCCGGCGGCACGAGATCGAGGTTGCCGATCGTCTCCATCAGGCGCGGATTGGTCTTCTGCTCGGCCGCGATCAGGAGCGACCAGTCGGCCGGGTCGGCAATATCCTCGAACAGGTCGATCGGCGGGAAGATGCTGCGGATGATCCGCACCGCCCCGCGCCATTCGACCTCCACGACCGGCAGGCTCGCCGGATCGATCACCAGGCGCCCCGCTCGGCGTCGAGCAGGCGGCGCACCCGCATCAGGTCGGTCAATTCGCCGCCGAGCATGGCATCCAGCGCCGATTTGCCGGCGAAATCGCTGTTGGGCCGCTTGATCCAGTCATAGCCGCGCTGCGGTTCGACGAAGATCAGCCGGAGCGCCTTGTGGATGCCCATCAGGTTGGAGAGCCGTGCCTTGCCGTCGCGCGAGATGCGGCCGATCTCGCCGGCTTTCCAGCGCCGGTAGCTCCTGACCGGCAGATCGATCAGCACCGCCGCTTCCTCGTCGGTGACGCGCCAGAGCCGGAACAGGTTCACGGCAGCCCGGAACATGGCGGCCGCCTCTTCGTCCGTGATCGGATCGGGAGCGAAATCGCGCTCGGCCGTCTCGACGCGCAGCAGGGTTGCCATGGCATCGCTCTCCATTTGGCATAAAATGGATACAATGATGCCAAATGGCAAGGTCCTCTTAGGGCGCGGTCATTACGGGCACCGAAGGGAGGCCCAGGATCCATGTCTGAAGCTTCATCGGAAGCTCCGGCATTGATCCCGGATCGGGGCGACATCGTCGCTTGCCCGGGATGACGGCGCGGAGGTCGGTTAGACCTTATCCTCGATCTTCGTCGGCTTGATCTCGTGCTTCAGGATCAGCGGCGTCTGCGCCAGGGCGAAGGCCATGGTCAGCGGCATCACGCCCCAGACCTTGAAGGCCACCCAGAAATCCTGCGTCTGCGTGCGCCAGACCACCTCGTTCAGCGCGGCCAGCACGAAGAAGAACAGGCCCCAGCGGAAGGTCAGCTTGCGCCAGCCCTCCTCGTCGAGCTGAAGCACCGTTTCCAGCACCAGCGAGAGCAGCGAGCGCCCGAAGAACAGCCCTCCGAGCAGCACGCAGCCGAACAGTGCGTTCACGATGGTCGGCTTGACCTTGATGAAGAAGGCATCGTCTAGCGCCAGCGTCAGCCCGCCGAAGACGGTGACGACGATGGCGTTCACGATCGCCATGCGCGGCAGATAGCCCATCAGCACCCGCGCCAGCGCCAGCGCCACCAGCGAGGCCACGATGAAGATGCCGGTCGCGACGAAGATGCGCCGGTCCTCAGCAACGTGGAACAGCCGGTCGCCGTAGGAATTCGCGAAGAAGAAGATCGCCAGCGGCCCGAACTCGAGCGCCAGTTTCAGCAGCGGATTCACCGCCTTGCCCTTGCCCGCCGCGTCCACCGCCTGCCTCATCGTCTCGCTCACGCCGCCTCTCCCAACCCCGCGACGGCGCGGGCGAAGTCGCGCGCCGAGAACGGCTCCAGATCCTCGACGCTCTCGCCGACGCCGATGAAATGCACGGGCAGGCCAAACTGAGCCGCCAGCGCCACCAGGATGCCGCCGCGCGCCGTGCCGTCGAGCTTGGTCATCACGAGCCCGGTCACGCCTGCCGTTTCGCGGAAGGCCTCGACCTGGCTGATCGCGTTCTGGCCGACGGTGGCGTCGAGCACCAGCAGCGCGGCATGGGGTGCGCTCGGATCTTGCTTGCGGATGACGCGCACGACCTTGGCGAGCTCGTCCATCAGCCCCTGCTTGTTCTGCAGCCGCCCGGCGGTGTCGATCAGCAGCACGTCCGTGCCATCAGCCTTGGCCTTCTGCAGCGCCTCGAAGGCAAGGCCCGAGGCATCGGCGCCCTGCTGGCCGAAGACGACCTCAGCCCCGGTGCGCTCGCCCCAGACGCGCAGCTGCTCGATCGCGGCCGCGCGGAAGGTATCGCCGGCGGCGAGCATCACCGATTTCCCCTCGGCGCGGAATTTCGCAGCGAGCTTGCCGATCGTCGTGGTCTTGCCGGAGCCATTGACCCCGACCATCAATAGCACGAACGGCTTTTTCGTGGCGTCGATCACCAGCGGCTGCGCCACGGGCACGAGGATCGTCTCGACCTCGCGCGCCAGGATCGCCTTCACCTCGGCCGGCTCGATCTGCTTGTCGTAGCGCCCGTCGCCGACAGCCTTGGCGATGCGGGCCGAGGTGGCGAGGCCGAGATCGGCCTGGATCAGGATGTCCTCGAGATCCTCCAGCGTGCCGGCATCGAGCTTGCGCTTGGTGAAGAGGTCTGTGATCCCCGTCGTCAGCGCCGACGAGGTCCGCGACAAGCCCTCGGTCAGGCGCCGCCACCAGCTCCGCTTCGGCTGCGGCGCGGGGACTGAAACAGGCTCAGGAGCCGTAACGGGCTCGGGCGGCGAAACGACGGCGACCTCGGGCTCCCCTTCCGGCTCCATCGGAGGCGCAGCGCTTTCGACCGGCGCCGGTGGTGCGGCGGGCTCGGGAGCGGGGACCTCAACAGAGGGCACTTCCGCGTCGGCAACCGGCGGAGCAGCGATCTCTTCGACTTCCGGCGTCAGCTCCTCTACAGGCTCGACCGCCAGCTCGGTCGCCGCCTCCGGCGCCTGTGCCGGCTTCACCGGCTCTTCCTCGCGCCCGAACAGCCTCGAAAAGAAGCCGCGTTTCTTCGGTTCGGTCTCGCTCATCGCCATCCTGTCTTCGGTTCGGCGGGCATCTTTGGTTGCGCCGCCGGGCCGGCTTCGCTAGCGCAATGCCATGGCAGCGCCGGACCGACCAGAAAATTCGCTATCCCCCGGGCAGATCGACCAGGAGCTGCCGGTGCCGCTGCTTTATCGCGACGCCATGATGCTCGTCATCGACAAGCCCGCCGGATTGCCCTCGCATCGCGGCCCGCAGGCCAAGCGCCGCATCATTCCCGTCCTGACCGATTATCTCGATCAGTTCCGCTTCGGCCTGCCGCGCCGGCCGGAGGCTGCCCACCGGCTCGACAAGGACACCTCCGGCTGCCTCGTGCTCGGCCGCCATCCCCGCGCCATGGCCGAGCTCAACCAGATGTTTCGCGATGGCCGGATCGGCAAGACCTACTGGGCGATCGTCCAGGGCGAACCAGCCGAGGACGAAGGCCTGATCGACCTGCCGCTGGCGCGCCGCTCGCCCGAGCGCGGCTGGTGGATGAAGGTCGATCCCGCCGGCCTGCCCTCGCAGACCCGCTATCGCGTGCTCGGGCGCGGGCAGGACGATAGCGGCCCTCTCGCCTGGCTCGCCATGGAGCCGCTGACTGGCCGCACGCATCAGCTACGCGTCCATTGCCAGGCCTCCGGATGGCCGATGCTCGGCGACGAGATCTACGGCACGGCGCCGCGCGAGGGCGGCCCGGGCCTTCAGCTTCATGCCCGCGCCATCACCGTGCCGCTCTACCGCAAGCGCGAGCCGATCCAGGTCGAGGCGCCGCCACCACCGCATATGCTGGCGGCGCTGCGGGCTTGCGGGTGGAGCAGTCCCTGACGGCCTGGACAAAGACTTGGCCTTCATGCTCGGGCTTGCCCCGAGAATGACGGTGAACCCTCGTCAACTCGCCAGCGCGTCGATCGCCCGGGCGAGCTTGACGTCAAACTCCGTCAATCCGCCAGCATCATGGGTGGCGAGTGTCACTTCCACCGTCCGGTAGACGTTCGACCATTCGGGATGATGGTTCATCGCTTCCGCCAGCAATGCGACCCGCGTCATCCAGCCGAAGGCCTCGCTGAAGTCGCGGAAGACGAAGCGCCGGGTGATCGCCTCGCGCCCCTGCACCAGTTTCCAGCCGGTCAACGTTGCCAGCGCCTCGGCCTGTGCCTCCGGAGAGAGCCGCTTCGGTCTCGTCATCGGCGAATCTCCCGCGGCAGGCGATTCGGGTAGGACGGGCCGAGCGGATAGGCGGCTTCCAGCACATAGGGCCCACCGCCGATCGAATCGCGCGATGACATCAGCGCGACGCGGCGCGCTGTGAAGCTGATCGGCCTGATGATCGGATGCAGGCCGAGATAATGCGCGACCTCGGTCGGCATGGTGTCGCGTAGCCGCGCCAGCGTGACATGGGGCACGAATTTGCGGCCCTCCGCCGGCAGCCCGATGCGGCGCATCTGCCGCTCGATATCGCCCTGCAGATCGGTCAGTGCCTTCGTCGGCATTGCGCGGGCGAAGACGGCGCGCGGCTTGTCGCCGCCGAAGCTGCCGAGCGCGTCGAGCGTGACCTCGAAGGGATAGGCGCCGATATCGGAGAGCATGTGGTCGACATCGTTCGCCATGCGCCGGTCGACATCGCCCAGGAAGCGCAGGGTGATGTGGTAGTCGGACGGCTCGATCCAGCGGGCCCCCGACAGGCCGCCGCGATGCAGCGTCAGCTCGCTTGCAACCTCGGCGGGAATTTCCAGAGCGATGAAAAGCCTCGGCATGAGTGAATCCCTTGCCAAGCAATTGTGACTCTGGCGAGACGGTAAGCGCGCAGCCGGCTCAAGGGAACCGTTTTTGCGGATATTGCACCGGCGACATCATCGTCATGCTCGGGCTCGACCCGGGCATCTCATGCCGGAAGAGGCTCGCGGCGCCGTCGCGTCCGGAGCTTCCCGGGCCGAAGCTCCGCTTCGGCCCGGGAATGACGTCACACCGTCAGGGGCAGGGATTGCCGACGAGCTGATGGATCGCGTCGATCTTCGCCTCGATTTCGAGCGACAGCTTGACGTCGATCGAGGCGATATCGGTCTTGAGCTGCTCCATCGAGGTCGCGCCGATGATGTTCGACGTCACGAAGGAGCGGCTGTTGACGAAGGCCAGCGCCATCTGCGCCGGATCGAGGCCTGCCTCCCGGGCGAGCGCGATGTAGCGCTTGATCGCATCCTCGGCACCGGCGCCCTCATAGCGCTGGCCACGATCGAACAGCGTCGTGCGTGCGCCCGCCGGGCGTGCGCCGTCGAGATATTTGCCGGTGAGATAGCCCTGCGCCAGGGGCGAATAGGCGAGGAGCCCGACATCGTCGCGCAGCGCGACCTCGGCGAGCGCCGTTTCGAAGGTGCGGTTGAGCAGGTTGTAGGCGTTCTGGATCGACTGCACGCGCGGTGTGCCGCGCGCCTCCGAATCCGTCACGAAGCGCATCGTGCCCCAGGCGCTCTCGTTTGAGAGGCCGAGATGGCGGATCTTGCCGGCCTTCACCAGTTCGCCGAAGGCGTCGAGCTGCTCGGGGATCGAGGTCTCGTCGGCCGGCTTCTCATAGGCCGCCTTCGAAAAACGCGTCGGGTTCGAGCCCCAGGGCATCGGCCGCTCCGGGAAATGGATCTGATAAAGATCGATATAGTCCGTCTGCAGCCGCTGCAGGCTCTTGTCGACGGCTTCGAGGATCTGCTTGCGCGTCAGCCGCGTCGGGCTCTTGTCGTCGCGGAACCAGGTATTGCCGCCGCGCCCGCAGATCTTCGACGCCAGGATGATCTTGTCGCGGTTGCCGCGGGCCTTGAACCAGCTCCCGATGATCCGCTCGGTCGAGCCTTGCGTCTCCGGCTTCGGCGGGATCGAGTAGAGTTCGGCGGTGTCGAAGAAATTGATGCCCTGCTCGACGGCGTAGTCCATCTGGGCGTGGCCTTCGGCCTCCGTGTTCTGCTCTCCCCAGGTCATGGTTCCCAAGCAGATCACCGAGACCTTGAGATCGGTGCGCCCGAGGCGGCGATATTCCATGGCGAAGCAACTCCGGAAGCGGGGCCGGCGGGCGGCGATGCAAGAATCGGGGATTCGTCGCGCGGAGAATCCGCGGACGGATCAGGACCTGGCGGGCAGGGTGGCGATGAAGCGCTCGACCGTCGGCAGGATGTTCCGGACGATGACGGTGACGCCCTCGGCCGTGGGGTGGAGCCCATCCGCCTGGTTCAGAGCACGGTCGCCCGCGATGCCCTCCAGGAAGAAGGGGTAAAGCACCAGCCCGTGCTTCTCCGCAAGCTCGCGATAGATTGCGTCGAAACGTTTCGCATAATCCTCGCCGAGATTGCGCGGCGCATACATGCCCGCGAGCATCACCGGGATCTTCCGTTCGTTCAGTCGCACGATCATCGCTTCCAGCGCCTGCCGCGTCTGCGCCGGGTCGACGCCGCGCAGGGCATCGTTGGCGCCGAGTTCGAGGATGACGCCGTCTGTGCCGTCCGGCACCGACCAGTCGAGCCGTTCCAGCCCGCCCTGGGTCGTGTCGCCGGAAACGCCGGCGTTCACGATTTCGACAGCGACGCCCTTCTGGCGCAACGCCTGCTCCAGCACGGCGGGAAAGGCGGCACTGCCGGGCAGGTTGTAACCCGCGGACAGCGAATCGCCGAAGGCGACGAGCTTCAGCGGCTTCGCAGCGGCTGGATTGGATTGGGAGTTCTGGGCGCTGGCCATCTCGCTGGAACCGATGAAAAGCAGCATGGCGGCGACGAAAAACGCCGCAACCGATTGGATAAGCGTGAAACCGCGCCCATATGGCCGCAAACCGTGCCACGACATGATTGCGCCCCGCTGGGGACGTGATCCGGTGCCAGCGGTGAAGGCGATGGATAGCGAAGTCAGGATCATGGCGTGATGAGCGAGAAGGCCGCCCCGGCGATTGAGTTGCAGGATGTCGACCTAAGTTTGGGCCGCGGCGCCGCCCGCGTCCATATCCTCAAGGGCGTCTCGGTGTCGCTGACGGATGGCGAGGCGACGGGTCTCGTCGGCCCCTCCGGCTCCGGCAAGTCGACGCTGCTGATGACCATGGCCGGGCTGGAGCGGCCGGATTCGGGCCTCGTCCGCGTGGCCGGGCAGGATCTCGGCGCTCTCGACGAAGACGGGCTCGCCGTCTTCCGGGGCAAGCATATCGGCATCGTCTTCCAGTCCTTCCACCTCGTGCCGACCATGACGGCGCGCGAGAACGTGGCGCTGCCGCTGGAGCTGGCCGGCCATCCCGACGCCTTCGCCCGCGCCGAGGCCGAACTGCGCAATGTCGGTCTCGGCCACCGCATGGACCACTACCCGGCCCAGCTTTCCGGCGGCGAGCAGCAGCGCGTCGCCATCGCGCGCGCCGTCGCGCCTGATCCGGCGATCCTCGTCGCCGACGAGCCGACCGGCAATCTCGACGAATCGACCGGGCGCGCGATCGTCGACCTGATCTTCGCGCTGAAGCGCGAGCGTGGCGCGACACTGGTTCTCGTCACCCATGATCTTTCGCTCGCGGCGCTCTGCGAGCGCACGGTCCGCCTGCGCTCCGGCGTGATCGAGGCCGAGCACGCGATGGCGGTCGCCTGACGATGCACGCCCTCGTCAAGCCGCCCCAGAGTCCAGTTTCTCGACCGCTCGGCATCGGCCTCGTCCTGCGGCTCGCCTTGCGCGACCTGCGCGCAGGCCTCGGCGGCTTCGGCGTCTTCATCGCCTGCCTGGCGCTCGGTGTCATGACCATCGCCGCCGTCGCCTCCGCCTCGCGCGGCCTGACCGAGGGTCTCGCCCGCGAAGGCCGGCGCATCCTCGGTGGCGATGCCGCCTTCAGCCTGATCCACCGCGAGGCGACGCCGCCGGAACTCGCCTTCCTGACGGCCCGCGGCACCATCTCCAGCATCGCGACGATGCGCGGCATGGCCAATGCCGGCGACAAGGGCGCAGCCCTCGTCGAGATCAAGGCGGTCGATTCCACCTATCCGGGCATCGGGGCGGTCGAAACCGACCCGCAGGCGCCGCTCCCCGGCCTACTGGAACAACGCGACGGCGTTTTCGGCGCAGTTGCCGACCCCGTCCTGTTCGGCCGGCTCGACCTCAAGCCCGGCGACATCGTCACGATCGGCGGCGCCAAGATCCAGCTGCGCGCCAATCTGGTCTCCGAACCCGACAAGATCGCCGCCGGCATCGGCTTCGGCCCGCGCCTCCTGATGTCGCAGGAGGCATTGCGGGCTACCGGCCTGATCCAGCCGGGCAGCCTGATCCGCTGGACCTACCGCCTCCAGCTCCCGCCGACCGCCTCCGGCGACGGCGATCTGGAGAAGGTGATCGCGGCTGTCGGCAGCGAGCAGCGAGAGGCGGGCTGGGAGATCCGTTCGCGCGCCAACGCCGCGCCGAGCTTCCAGCGCAATCTCGAACGCTTCACCCAGTTTCTGACGCTGGTCGGCCTCACCGCCCTGCTGGTCGGCGGCGTCGGCGTCGCCAATGCGGTGCGCCGCTTCGTCGAGGCCAAGAAGCTGGACTTCGCCACGATGAAGGCGGTCGGCGCCAGCGGTGGCCGCGTCGTCGCCATCCACCTCACCGAGGTGATGCTCGTCGCCGCTATCGGCACGGCGATCGGCCTCGTGCTGGGCGCCGCAGCCCCCTTCGGTCTCGGCGCCGTCGTGCAGAGCATCCTGCCGGTTCCGTTCGAACCCACTTTGGCACCGGGCGAGCTCGCCATCGCCGCGCTCTACGGGCTTCTGACGGCGTTCGTCTTCGCCATCATTCCGCTCGGCCGGGCGCACGACACCCCGGTCTCGGCCCTTTTCCGCGATCGCATCGAGCCCGACCCGCGCCGCCCGCGTGCGATCTACCTCATCCTCTGCGCGCTGGCGCTGGCCGGGCTCGCCGGCGTCGCCATCGGCTTCGCCTATGACCGCCGCATCGCGCTGATCTACATCGGCGTCATGTTCGGCGTCTTCGTGCTGTTGCGCGCCGTCTCGCTCGGGCTGATGGCGCTCGCCCGCCGCATCCCGCGCCCGCGCCGCCCGGCCCTGCGGATGGCACTCGCCAACAGCCATCGGCCGGGCGCGTTGACGCCCTCGCTCGTGCTCTCGCTCGGCCTCGGCGTCGCGCTGCTCTCGGCGCTCTCCTTCATCGACGTCAGCCTGACCCGGCAGCTCACCGGTGCCCTGCCCGACAAGGCGCCTAGCTTCTTCTTCCTCGACGTGCCCAGCCGGGATTCCGATCGCTTCGATGCCTTCCTCTTCGAGCAGCGGCCGGGCGCGAAGACCGAACGCGTGCCGATGATGCGCGGCCGCATCGTCGCCGTGAACGAGACCCGCGCCGAGGACATCAAGGCGAGCGAGCAATCCGCCTGGGTGCTGGATGGCGACCGCGGCATCACCTATGCGGCGACAATCCCGGAAGGCTCGCGCGTTTCCGCCGGCGCGTGGTGGCCGGCGGACTATCGCGGCGAGCCGCTGGTCTCCTTCGATGCCCAGAACGCATCCGGCATCGGCCTGAAGATCGGCGACAAGCTCACCGTCAACGTGCTCGGCCGCAACATCACCGCCCGCGTCGCCAATCTCCGCACCGTCGACTGGCGCTCTTTCGGCATCAACTTCGTCATGGTGTTCTCGCCCAACACCTTCGCCGGCGCGCCGCACACCAACCTCGCGACCATCGCGACGAGCCCGGATGGCAAGGGCGCGACCGACGCCGTCCTGATGCGCCGCCTCGCGCTCGATTTCCCCGCCGTCACGGCAGTGCGGGTCAAGGACGCGCTCGAAGCGGTCAACACCATCGTCGCCCAGCTCGCCATGGCGATCCGCGGTGCCTCCGGCCTCGCCATCGCCGCGAGCCTGCTGGTGCTGGGCGGCGCACTCGCCGCCGGACAGAGGGCGCGGCTCTATGACGCGATGATCCTGAAGACCCTCGGCGCGACCCGTCGCTTCATACTTTCGTCGTACGCCCTTGAATACGCCGCCATCGGCCTCGTCGCGGCCGTCTTCGGCGTTGTCGCGGGTACAGCGGCGGGCTGGGGCATCGTCACGCAAGTGATGCGGATCGAATTCGTCAGTGATCCGACCGGCGCCATACTGGCCGCGACTGCAGCGGTCAGTGTCACCGTCCTGTTCGGGCTCGTCGGTACGATAAAAATACTCGCGAAAGCGCCTGCTTCTCATCTCAGGAATTTATGATGACTATCTGGGAACGTCTCTCGATAGACATTAAAATCCTGTAATTCTGCCTTTGTGCAGTGCCGAACTTCTATCACTCGGCCGGTCCTAATCATGGCCAGCCCTTGTAAGAACCGGCAAAGCCCCTCATATTCCTCCCATCGCGCCGATCGTGTGCGAGGACGGCTGGCGCCCGCTTGCCATCCGTCGTCCGAAACTACGTCAGGGGAAACTCTCTTAATGAGCAACTTCGACCGCAATGCTCCAGTCTGGGGTGCCGGCCGCGCACAGCAGACCAGCGCCGTCGAGATGGATCAGGGCCTGCGCTCGTTCATGCTCGGCGTCTACAACAACATGGCGATCGGCCTCGGCATCACCGGCCTCGCCGCGCTCGGCATCTCGATGCTGGCGATCGCCGGCTTCACGCCCGACGGCAAGATCACCGGTCTGACCGCGCTCGGCCAGGCGATCTATCTCAGCCCGCTGAAATGGGTCGTGATGCTGGCCCCGCTCGCCTTCATCATGCTCTTCTCGTTCAAGGCCGAAAACATGAGCGCCTCTTCGGCGCGCGCCATGTTCTTCGCCTTCGCGGCGGTGATGGGCGTCTCGATGTCGTCGATCCTCGTCGTCTTCACCGGCGCCTCGGTGACGCGCGTGTTCTTCATCACGGCCGCTGCCTTCGGCGCGCTGAGCCTCGCCGGCTACACGACGAAGAAGTCGCTCTCGGGAATGGGCTCCTTCCTGATCATGGGCCTGATCGGGCTGATCATCGCTTCGGTGGTGAACCTGTTCCTGGCGTCGAGCGCGCTGTCCTTCGGCATCTCGGTGATCGGCGTGCTGATCTTCGCCGGCCTGACCGCCTGGGACACCCAGCGCCTGAAGGAGATGTATCTCTCTTCGGATCTGGATCCGGAATCGGCTGCGAAGCTCTCGGTGAACGGCGCGCTGTCGCTCTACCTGAACTTCATCAACATGTTCCAGATGCTGATCAGCCTGCTCGGCGACCGCCGCTGAGCCGACCTTCATCGGGCGTCATGCCCGGAGCGAGCCCCGGCCTCACGGCCGGGGCTTTTCTTTTGGCACGGGCATTGCTCATTCTGCAGCGATGACGAAGCCTGCGATCCGCCCGGCCACTCCCGCCGATATCCCCGCCATCGCCGCGATCTACACCCATGCCGTCCTGCATGGGACGGCGTCCTGGGAGCTGAATCCCCCGGGGGAAGCGGAGATGCTGCGGCGCTTCGAGACCATCCTGGCAGGCGGCTATCCCTATCTCGTCGCCGAGCGCGAGGGCGAGGTGCTGGGCTATGCCTATGCCGGCGCCTACCGACCGCGCCCCGCCTATCGCGCCACGGTCGAGAACTCGATCTACATCGCCCCCACCGCGCAGGGGCTTGGCGTCGGCGGCCTGCTCCTCGATGCGCTGATGAAGGCCTGCACCGAACACGGCTTCCGCCAGATGATCGCGGTCATCGGGGACGGCACCGGCGCCTCGGTCGGCTCACGCCGCCTGCACGAGAAGGCGGGCTTCCGCCTGATCGGGGTGGCCGAGAAGGTCGGCTTCAAGCACGGCCGCTGGCTCGATCAGATGCTGATGCAGAAAGAGCTGGGCGAAGGCGACCGCTCGCCGCCGCCCTTCTGAGGCGCGACAGCTCTATCGGGACTCAGTTCACGATGCTGAGCTTGCGGTCGAGCACCTTGAGGACGCGGGACAGTTCCGAGCCGCGCTTGAGAATCAGCCCGGTCGCAGCGACGACCGAATAGGCGCCCTGCCGGCGGGCGAGCGCCGGATCCTTAACGATTCGGTAGATCGGCATCTCCGAGGAGCGCCGGAACACCGAGAACTGCGCCTTGTCCTTCAGGAAATCGATGGCGTAGTCGCGCCACTCGCCGGCCGCGACCATGCGGCCGTAGAGATTGAGCAATTCGTTGAGTTCGCGCCGGTCGAAGGTCACGGTCGCCGGCCGGGCCGGCGACGGAAAATGGACGACCGCGCCGGCCGATTGCGATTGCGGCGTTTCGCTTTCGCTCATGGCGCCTCCCTGAGCGGAGCCTCTCGAAGTGACCGGGAGATGATGCGCCCGCACTGCTGCGCTGGCAAGAGATCGCGCTCATCCGGGGTCGGGCACTGGGTAAGCATTCGTCGCAAATGCCGCATTTTCGCCGCGAACGCGTCAAGCGAGCGCCAAGTTGCGCCGCTCAACTCCCCTCGTTGCCTCGACGGCCCGGTTTCGCTGAACGCCGGTTTGTCAGCCCCCCAGCCCCCCGGAGTTCCGGTGGAGCCGGGCCACCGAGTCGGGGCCAACTAGCGGCTGGCATTGCGCCGGCCGTTTTCTTTTTGGGGGTGGCGCGCCGCTTCACAAGGCCGCAACGACCAGAAAAGCAAGCTAGCGCGCCTGGGTGTGATACTCGGCATTGGGCCGCATATCGACGGCCGAGGCCATGCGATTCGACATGTTGTAGAAGGACGCGACTGCGCCGATGTCCCAGATGTCGCGTTCGCCGAACCCGGCCCTGCGCAGGGTTTCCCGGTCATCTTCTCCGATGAGATGCGGCGTTTCGGTCAGCTTCACAGCGAAGTCGAGCATCGCGCGGTGACGCACCGACAGCTCCGCCGCCCGGTAGTTCATCACCAAGATTTCGCCCAGCACCGGATCGCCGGAGAGCTGGCGCACCGCGGCGCCATGCGCAGTGAGGCAGTAGTAGCAGCGGTTCACGCTCGACACCGCGACCGCAATCATCTCGCGCTCCAGCTTGGATAGGCCGGAGGGCGCGAGCATCAGGTCGTTATAGAACGCGGCAAAGGCCGAGAGCTTGGCGTCGTCATGGGCGTAGGAGCTCAGCACGTTCGGCACGAAGCCGAGCTTCTCCCGGCATTTCTCGAAATAGGCGTCATTCTCGGGCGAGAGCTTTCCCGGCTTGAGCTCCAGTGCCATCACTCGTGGCGGCGCATCCTGCCGTACCGGCTCTTCGCCTACCTTTGGTTTGTCATGCTTCGTCGCCATGGTGCATCCTGTTAGATCCTGTGCGGCAATTTTGCCGCTTTTTCAGGCAAGGCAAAGTTGAAAGCCTGAGCAGCCTATGCCATCGCTGCTGCAAAACAACTGGGGTGACACATGGGCAAACGGGTGACGAACGCGACCGCCGGAGCGATCGCAGCCATCGAAGCCGCGGCCACGGGCCTGAAGAGCGCGATGCCGGCCGAATTCCCCCGCCTGCTCTACGGTCGTTCGGTCGCCGAGGATCTTGAGGCCCTGCCGCCGGAAATGCTGGCCCACACCGCGGCCGCTGCCTACGAGCACCTAGCAGAGCCCCGCAAGCCCGAGACGATCAACCTGCGTTTCCGCGACGACGAGTTCGGCGAGGGTGACCGCAAGCGCCAGGTCACCATCCTGGAAGTCGTCAACGACAACAAACCGTTCCTGCTCGATTCGACGCTCGCCGAACTGCAGGATCGGGGTTACGAACCCCGCCTGGTCGCCCATCCGATTCTGGCCGTGGCACGTGACGCGAAGGGCAAGTTCGTCTCGCTCGCCGGCGAAGCCACCGGCCGTGCGCCGGAAGGCACGCGGCGTGAAAGCCTGCTGCACATCCATGTCCCGCGCATCGACACGCCCGCGGCGCGTGAGAAGCTCCGCGCCGGCCTGGAGCATGTCTATGCCGACGTCGCCCTGGCGGTCGACGACTGGGCCGCGATGCGGGGCCGCATCACCGAGGTGATCCAGGCCTATCGTGCCAACCCGCCACCGCTGCCTGAGGACGAGATCGCCGAGGCACTGCAGTTCCTCGAATGGATCGCCGGGGACAACTTCACCCTGCTCGGCATCCGCGCCTATCGCTTCCCCGGCGGCGACGTCGCGGCCGATCCGATCGAGGGCTCCGGCCTCGGCATCCTGCGCGACCCTTCCGTCAAGGTGCTGCGCAAGGGCCGCGAGCTGGTGACGACCACGCCGGAGGTGCGCTCCTTCCTGGCCAAGCCCCAGGCGCTCATCATCACCAAGGCCAACGTCAAGAGCCTGGTCCACCGGCGCGTCCATCTCGACTATGTCGGCGTCAAGCTGTTCACGCCGGATGGCCGGCTCGACGGCGAGCTGCGCATCGTCGGTCTGCTGACCTCGAACGCCTATACCGGCTCGGCTCGCGCCATCCCCTATCTGCGGCTGAAGGTCGCGCGCGTCGCCAAGAACATCGGCTTCGATCCGGCGAGCTATTCCGGCCGCGCGCTGATGAACGTGCTCGACGCCTATCCGCGCGACGAGCTGTTCCAGATCGATACCCCGACGCTGGAGCAATTCGCACTCGACATCCTGCAGCTCACCGAGCGCCCGCGCATCCGCGCGCTTGCCCGCGTCGACGAGTTCGATCGCTTCGTCTCGATTCTCGTCTTCATCCCGAAAGACCGCTACGACACCACGGTGCGCCAGCGTGTCGGCGAATTCCTGGCCCGGATCTACAACGGTCGCATCTCGGCGGCCTACCCGGCCTATCCCGAGGGGCCGCTGTCGCGCACCCACTACATCATCGGCCGCGACGAGGGCAAAACCCCGCGCATCGACCGCGCCACGCTCGAAGCCGGCATCAGCGCCATCGTCCGCACCTGGGGCGACGGCCTCAAGGACGTGCTCGATCAGGAGAAGGCCGGGCCTGCCGCCCGCGCGCTCGCCGAGCGCTATGCCGAAGCCTTCGGCGCCGCCTATCGCGAGCGCTTCTCGGCGGCCGACGCGCTGATCGACATCGAGATGCTGCAGCAGCTGACGCCGGAGCGCGCTCGGGCCGTCAATCTCTACCGGCGCGAGGGCGACGACGCCAAGCGCGCCAACCTGAAGGTCTTCTCGCGCGGCGCGCCGATCTCGCTCTCGGCCCGCGTGCCGGTGCTGGAGAACATGGGCTTCCGCGTCGTCAACGAGCGGACCTACAACGTCATGCCCCAGGGCACCGGCGAGAATGTCCGCGTCTGGCTGCACGACATGACGCTGGAGCGCGCCGACGACGGCGAGATCGACATCGAGCATCTCGATCCGACGATCGAGGCCGCCCTGATGGCGCAGTTCCGCGGCCTCGCCGAATCCGACCGCTTTGACCAGCTCGTCCTCGCCGCCGGCCTCGCCTGGCGCGAGGCCGCGCTGTTGCGCGCCTTCGGCCGCTATCTCCGGCAGGCCGGCGCACCCTATGCGCAGGGCTACATCGCGGATGCGCTGACCCGCCATCCCGACATCGCCTCGGGCCTGATCGCCTATTTCAATGCGAAGTTCGATCCGCGCGTTCCGGGGGGCGAGCGCGAGCAGCGCATGGCCCAGAAGCGCGCCGAGATCGAGGAGGCGCTCGACGCCGTCACCAGCCTCGACGAGGATCGCATCCTGCGTCGCCTGATCAATCTGGTCGATGCCGCCCTGCGCACCAATTTCTTCCAGCTCGGCCCGGACGGCCACCCGCGCCAGACCATCACCTTCAAGTTCGACTGCGCCAAGGTCGACGGGCTGCCGCTGCCGCGCCCGCTCTACGAGATCTTCGTCTATTCGCCGCGCGTCGAGGGCGTTCATATGCGCTTCGGCAAGGTCGCGCGCGGCGGCCTGCGCTGGTCCGACCGTCCGCAGGACTTCCGCACCGAGGTGCTCGGCCTCGTCAAGGCGCAGCAGGTCAAGAACGCGGTGATCGTGCCGGTCGGCGCCAAGGGCGGCTTCGTGCCGAAGCAGCTGCCGCCGGCCTCCGACCGCGCCGCCTGGCTGGCCGAGGGCACCGAAAGCTACCGCATCTTCATCCGCAACCTGCTCGAACTCACCGACAATCTCGACGGTGAGACGGTCGTGCCGCCGCCGGATACGGTGCGCCATGACGGCGACGACCCCTATCTCGTCGTCGCCGCCGACAAGGGCACCGCGACCTTCTCCGACACCGCCAATGCGATCTCGCTGGAGAAGCACCACTGGCTCGGCGACGCCTTCGCCTCCGGCGGCTCGCAGGGCTACGACCACAAGGGCATGGGCATCACCGCCCGCGGCGGCTGGGAAGCGGTGAAGCGCCATTTCCGCGAGGTCGATATCGACATCCAGACCACGCCCTTCACCGTCGCCGGCGTCGGCGACATGTCGGGCGACGTCTTCGGCAACGGCATGCTGCTCTCGCCGGCGATCAAGCTCGTCGCGGCCTTCGACCACCGCGACATCTTCCTCGATCCCACCCCGGACCCGGCCGAGTCGCTCGCCGAGCGCCAGCGCCTCTTCGCCCTGCCGCGTTCCTCCTGGCAGGATTACGACAAGAAGCTGATCTCGAAGGGCGGCGGCATCTTCTCGCGTCAGGCCAAGAGCATCCCGCTTTCAGCCGAGGTCCGCGCCCTGCTCGACCTCGACAAGGCGGAGGTCTCGCCACCCGAGCTGATGACGGCGATCCTGAAGGCGCGCGTCGATCTGCTCTGGTTCGGCGGCATCGGCACCTATATCCGCGCCAGCGACGAGACCGACGCACAGGTCGGCGACCGCGCCAATGACGCGATTCGCGTCGCCGGCAACGATCTCCGCGCCCGTGTCGTCGGCGAAGGCGCCAATCTCGGCGTGACGCAGCGCGGCCGCATCGAGGCCGCGCGCAAGGGCGTGAAGCTCAACACCGACGCCATCGACAACTCCGCCGGCGTCAACACCTCCGACGTCGAGGTCAACATCAAGATCGCGCTCGCCGGCCCGGTGAAGGACGGCCGCCTCAAGGAGGACAAGCGCAACGCCCTGCTCGCTGCGATGACCGACGAGGTCGGCGACCTCGTTCTGCGCAACAACTATCTGCAGACGCTCGCGCTCTCGCTCACCGAAGCGCAAGGCGCTGCGGCGACGCCCGGCCTGCGCTTCCTGATGCAGAGACTGGAGCAGGACGGCCGTCTCGACCGCTCGGTCGAGTACCTGCCGAGCGATGCCCAGCTCGCCGAGCGCGAGAAGCGCAGCGAAGGCCTGACCCGGCCGGAGCTCGCCGTGCTCCTGGCCTATGCCAAGCTCTCTCTGCACGACGCGTTGCTGGAATCCTCGGTGCCGGACGATCCCTATCTCGCCAGCGAACTCGTCCGCTACTTCCCGAAGGCGCTGCGGGACGCCTATCCGGACGCCATCGCCAGCCACAAGCTGCGGCGCGAGATCGTGGCGACGCAGCTCGCCAACGCCATCGTCAACCGCGGCGGCCCGTCACTGGTGCCGGTCCTGGCGGCGCTGACCCGCTCGGACGCGCCGGCCATCGCCGCCGCCTACGCCATCGCCCGCGATTCCTTCGACCTGATCGCGCTCAACGGCGAGATCGACGTGCTCGACGCCAGGATTCCCGGCAAGACCCAGCTTGGCCTCTATGGCGCCGCCCAGGAGCTCGTCACCAACCGGATGGGCTGGTTCCTGCGCCGCGGGGTCGCCAAGCCCGGCACGATCGAGCAGACGATCGCCCACTACGCCAAGGGCGTGAAGGAATTGTCGGCCGAGCTCGGCAGCCTGCTGCCCGAGGCCGCCTCGCAGGCCTGTCTCGCCCGCATTGCCGTGCTGACCTCGGAAGGCGTGCCGGAGGCGCTTGCGACCCGCGTCGCCAGCCTGCCGGCATTGGCGGAGGCGACCGACATCGTCGACATCGCCGAGCGCAGCAAGCGCAAGATCGGCGATGTCGCCCGCATCCACTTCGGTATCGACGCGCTGTTCGGCCTGTCGAGCCTGAAGACGGCGGCGTCAGCGGTCCCCGCGACCGACGATTACGAGCGCCTTGCCCGCGAGCGCGCGCTTGAAACGCTCGACGATGCCCATTCGAGCCTGACCCAGGAGGCTTCCGCGTCTGGAAACGGCGAAGGCACACTGGACAGCTGGCTCGCGGAGCGCGGCGAGGAGGCGGAACGGACCCGCTCCACCGTCAACGCGATCGCGAGCTCCGGCCTCACCTTGCCGAAGCTGATGGTGGCAGCCGGCATGCTGGCCGACCTGCCGCACAAGCGCGGCTGAACAGGACGAACCGAATGACCGAAGCCGACCACAGCACCCGCATTGACCCCAAGCTGCTCGAAATCCTGGTCTGTCCGCTGACCAAGGCGACGCTCGAATACGATGCCGCGAAGCAGGAGCTGATCAGCCGGGCGGCGAAGCTCGCCTATCCGATCCGCGACGGCATCCCGATCATGCTGCCGGAAGAAGCCCGGCCGCTGGAGGATTGACCTCCTCCGTCATTCCGGGGCGGCCTGCAGGGCCGGTCCCGGAATGACGAGGGCCGATGGCGCTTCCTACAACGCCTCGCCCCGGAGCAGCCGCGGCGGCGCGCCCGCAACGCCCGCCGCCTCGCGGATGAAGAAGCGCTTCAGGCCCGGCAGCCGGTCGACGACCCCGAGGCCGAAGTCGCGCGCCAGCCTGATCGGCGTCGCGTCGTTCGAGAACAGCCGGTTCAACCCGTCCGTAACCGCACCCATCGCCACCGTGTCGAAGCGGCGCGCCTTCTCATAGCCTTCGAGCACGTCGAGCGAGCCGGGATCGAGCCCGAGCCGGGCCGCGTCGACAACGGTCTCGGCCAGCGCCGCGACATCCTTCAAGCCCAGGTTGAGTCCTTGCCCGGCGATGGGGTGGATCAGATGCGCGGCGTCGCCAAGCAGCGCGAACCGCTCGGCGACGAAGCGCCGGGCAACACCGAAGCCGAGCGGATGCGCGCTTACTGCGCTTTCGAGCGCGATCTCGCCAAGCTCGAGCCCGAAGCGCGTCTCGATCTCGGCGAGCAGGTCCTGCGCATCGAGCGAGAGCAGAGCCGGGACGTTTCCCGTCCTCTCGGTCCAGACGATAGAGGAACGGTGGCCGAGCCGGCCGCCATCCGCCAATGGCAGGATGGCGAAGGGCCCTGAGGGCAGGAAATGCTCGACGGCGCGGCCGCCATGCGGACGCTCATGGCCGATCGTCGCGACGATGCCGGATTGGGCGTAACCCCAGCCGACCCAGCCGATGCCGGCCTGATCGCGCAGCTTCGAGCGCGCGCCGTCGGCAGCGACCAGCAGGCTCGCTTGCACGTGCGCGCCGTCGCCGAAGGTGACCGTAACGGCAGCTTCCTTGGTCGTGAAGCGGCGCACCCCGGTCGCGCGCAGCTCGACGCCTTCGCGCTCGCAGGCCGTCTTGAGTTCCGCAACCAGCGCTGCATTCTCGACCATGTGGGCGAAGGGCTGGCCGGGCTCGACCTCACCGTCGAAGGTCAGGAAGACCGGGCGCACCGCATCCTTCGTCCGACTGTCCGAGACGATCATCTCCGTCATCGCCTGCGCAGAGCCTGCGACGGCATCCCAGATTCCCAGCGTCTCCAGCATGGCGCGGGCACCGGCTGCGACGGCATAGGCGCGGTTGTCCGCGCGCGGCGGCGCAGCCAGCGCCGGATCGGCCAGGGTGATCGCGAAATCGCTCCCGAGCGCCCGCTTCAGCGCCAGCGCCAGGGTCAGCCCCGCGATCCCGCCACCCGCGATGACGATGCGCATGTCGGAATCCCGCTCGATGGCCATGCTGCTGCTCCCTCTGACGTCTTGACGGCTCGGGACGCCTCGGTGCTGATGCGAGACGAACCGGCTGTTCCTGTGCGGGCCGCCGGCCGCTCCGTCAACCTGACCGCGATACCCGCCGCCATGTCCCAGATCAGCGCCTCCCTGACGGCGATCCTCGACCTCGAACCGCTCGAGCGCAACCTGTTCCGCGGTCGCAGCCCGAAGTCGAACTGGCCGCGTGTCTTCGGCGGACAGGTTATCGCGCAATCGCTTTATGCCGCCTGCAAGACGGTCGAGGATCGGCAGCCGCATTCGCTGCACGCCTATTTCCTGCTGCCTGGCGACCCTGAGATTCCGATCGTCTATGAAGTCGACCGGCTGCGGGATGGCCGCTCCTTCACGACGCGGCGCGTGCTCGCCATCCAGAAGGGCGAGGCGATCTTCGCCATGTCCACTTCCTTCCAGGTCGACGAGCCCGGCTTCGAGCATCAGATGCCGATGCCGAAGGTACCGATGCCGGACGAGCTGCCGGATCGGGAGGAGATGGCGAAGAGTGTGCTCCCGCACATGCCGGACGCGGTGCAGGCCTATTATCAGCGCAAGCGGCCGATCGAGATTCGTCCCGTCGAGCTGGAGCGCTACCGCACTGGCGGCAAGATGGAGCCGAAGTTCAATGTCTGGATCCGGGCAATGGAGCCCCTTCCGGATGAACCGGCCTTCCATCAGAGCGTACTGGCCTACGCATCCGATTTGATGCTGCTCGATTCCAGCCTGATCGCGCATGGCACCACCGTCTTCGACCAGAAGATCCAGGGCGCCAGCCTCGATCACGCATTGTGGTTTCATCGTCCGTTCCGGGCCGACGAATGGCTCCTCTACTCGCAGGACAGCCCCTCGACCTCCGGTGCCCGCGGCTTCTCGCGCGGCCTCGTCTTCGACCGGCAGGGGCGGCTCGTCGCCTCCGTGGCGCAGGAAGGGCTTATCCGGCCTCGGCCAGATCTGGGTTGACGCGCATTTGAGCGGCTGCTTCTCGCACGAGTTTATGCCTATTTATTAGGCGCATCTGCCGTTCTCCTCACCGCTTCTTCGGTTTTTACCCTCTGGATGCGCCCTCGTCGCTCCGGAAACGGGTTGGCACGCCCCTTGAATTGCGGGTTGCGACGCACTGCGAGCCGCAGGGCGCGCGAGGCGCAACAAGATCGCCAGGGCTGACGACCGGGCGGCGCAGACGGGGAAACCGAGCATATGAAAATCGTGATGGCGATCATCAAGCCGTTCAAGCTGGAGGAGGTGCGCGACGGGCTCACCGCCATCGGCGTCCACGGCCTGACGGTAACCGAAGTCAAGGGCTATGGCCGCCAGAAGGGTCATACGGAGATCTACCGCGGCGCCGAATACGCCGTGAGCTTCCTGCCGAAGATCAAGATCGAGGTCGCGGTCTCCGACGAGCTCGTCCCGCAGGTGATCGAGGCGATCACCGCCGCTGCCCGCACCGGCCAGATCGGCGACGGCAAGATCTTCGTTTCTTCGATCGAGAAAGCCGTGCGCATCCGCACCGGCGAGACCGACGCCGACGCCCTCTGAGCCCGACCCTCCAGGAGTTTTAGACGATGAATTTGAGGACTTCCCTGCGGGCCGGATTGATCGGCCTCACGCTGGCCGCGGTTTCGGCCGGCGTCGCACTCGCCCAGACCCCCGCCGCCGCACCACCCGTTCCCAACAAGGGCGACGTCGCCTTCATGATGAGTTCGACGATCCTCGTCCTGCTCATGACAATCCCGGGCCTCGCCCTCTTCTATGGCGGTCTCGTCCGTTCCAAGAACATGCTCTCGGTGTTGACCCAGGTCTTCGCCATCGTCAGCGTCGTCTGCATCCTCTGGGTCGCCTATGGCTATTCGCTCGCCTTCACCAATGGCGGCGGGCTGAACGACTTCGTCGGCGGCTTCTCGAAGGCCTTTCTGAGGGGCGTCGACGCAACCACTGTGGCGGGGACCTTCTCGAATGGGGTCTATATCCCCGAATTCGTCTATATCTGCTTCCAGATGACCTTCGCCTGCATCACGCCGGCGCTGATCGTCGGCGCCTTCGCGGAGCGCATGAAGTTCTCGGCACTGCTGCTGTTCACCGTGCTCTGGGTCACCTTCATCTATTTCCCGATGGCCCACATGGTCTGGTACTGGGGCGGCCCTGACGCGGTCGGCAACGCCGCCAAGGCGCTCGCCGAGGCCGGCGCGGACGGCAAGGCTGCGGCACAGTCCGCGCTCGACGCGGTCAATGCCGATGCCGGCATGCTCTTCAAGTGGGGCGCGCTCGACTTCGCCGGTGGCACGGTGGTCCACATCAACGCGGGCATCGCGGGCCTCGTCGGCTGCATTCTGATGGGCAAGCGCATCGGCTACGGCAAGGAGCTGATGGCGCCGCACTCGCTGACCATGACCCTGATCGGCGCCGCGCTGCTCTGGGTCGGCTGGTTCGGCTTCAACGCCGGCTCGAACCTCGAAGCCAACGGCACCGCTGCGCTCGCCATGATCAACACCTTCGTCGCCACGGCGGCCGCCGCGCTGGGCTGGCTCTTCGTCGAATGGGCGATCAAGGGCAAGCCCTCGATGCTCGGCATGGTCTCTGGCGCGGTCGCCGGCCTCGTCGCCGTCACCCCGGCTGCTGGCTTCGCCGGTCCGATGGGCTCGATCATCCTCGGACTCGTCGTCGGTGTCGTCTGCTTCGTCTTCTGCACGACTGTGAAGAACGCGCTCGGCTATGACGACTCGCTCGATGTCTTCGGCATCCACTGCGTCGGCGGCATCATCGGCGCGATCGCGACCGGCATCCTGGTCAACACCGCACTCGGCGGCGGAGGCATCCCGGACTATTCGAGCAAGCCCGGCGAGCTCGTCGTCGCCGCCTACGAGTTCGGCCCGGCCGTCATGGCGCAGGTCAAGGCGGTGCTGTTCACGCTGGTGTTCAGCGGCGTCGGCTCGGCGATCCTCTACAAGATCGTCGACGTGATCGTCGGCCTGCGCGTCACCACCGACCAGGAGCGCGAGGGCCTCGACATCGCCGAACACGGCGAGCGCGCCTACAACATGTGACCTTCGAGAGGTTTCACGTGAATCCCGGACCCCGGCGGGCAACCGCCGGGGTTTTCTCTTGTTATCGCCGGTTCGGCACGCTCCGGCTCCTCGGCCTCCCGACATCCGGCGGCAGGAGACTGTGGGCGAGTTTCAAGGTTAAGCGGGTCTTAACCTCGCCTTCCTAACCTCTCGCTGATGGCCGGAATGATGCGGCCCGACAGTCCGGACACGACCTGAAGCCGCATGCGCACCATTCGCCGCTCCCAATCGCTCATGGACCGCCTGCCCGATCCGGTGCGGGAGTTCCTGTCGCGCCGCGCCTCGGAGCTGACCGGGCTCGGCGTGCTGGCCCTGATGGTCGCGATCGCCGTCGCGCTCGCGAGCTGGTCGGTCGATGATCCCAGCCTGAACAATGCCACCAGCGGCGCCGTCCGCAATTGGCTCGGGCGCCCCGGCGCCATGGTCGCCGATCTGCTGATGCAGCTCATCGGCCTCGGCGTCATCGCATTGCTGTTCCCACCGATGATCTGGGCGCTCAGGCTGATCCGGTTCCATCTCTTTGACCGCGGTGCGCTGAAGCTCGGCCTCTGGGTCGTCGGCGTCGCCGCCACCGCCGCCGTCGCAAGCGCCCTGCCGGCGACCCCGCGCTGGCCGCTTCCGACCGGCATGGGCGGCGTCATCGGCGACGGCCTGCTCTTCGGCACGCGCAACATCGCCGGCATCGCCGGCGGCGCTGTCGGCAGTCTCGTCGGCTTCCTCTATGCCGGCATCGCCATTCTCGCTGTCACTGCCGCCGCCGGCTTCGGCTTCGTCACCGACGACGATCCTGCGCTCGACGGCGACGAGGCGGAGGACAGCTGGTCGGACGGCGAGGAACGCCGCGACGACGAGCCCGGCATCACCGTCATCCTGATCGGCTGGCTGGCCCACGGCGCCATGGCCCTGCGCGCCGCCATCCTGCGCCGCCTGCCGCAACCGCCAGAGCCCGCCGTCGATACCGGCACGCTGCCGGCCGAAACCAGCAGCCGCGTCCGGCGTGAGCCGCAGTTCGGCGAAACGCCCACGGGCCGCCGCGGCCTTCCCGAGTTCGATCCCGAACCGCTTCCGGGCGCGCGTGCCGCCATCGCGAAGGGCCGGGCTCAGGATGACATCGACGCACCCTTTGATCTCGATGACGACCCGCAGGATCTTCGCGATCTCAACGCCCCGCGGGTGGCCATGCCGCGCGCGGCGCCCAAGCCCGGCAAGCGCATGCAGCGCGAGGCGCAGCCCTCGCTCCTCGACCGGGAAGGCTTCGAGCTGCCGCCGCTGACCTACCTGGCCGAGCCCAAAAAGGCCGCGGCCAATGCCGTTTCGACGGATGCACTGGAGCAGAACGCGACGCTGCTCGAAGGCGTGCTCGAAGATTTCGGCGTGCGCGGCGAGATCACGCAAGTTCGCCCCGGCCCGGTCGTGACGCTGTACGAACTCGAGCCGGCCCCCGGCACCAAGAGCTCGCGGGTGATTTCACTTGCCGACGACATCGCGCGCTCGATGAGCGCGGTCTCGGCCCGCGTCGCGGTGGTGCAGGGCAAGAACGCCATCGGCATCGAACTGCCCAACAGCAAGCGCGAGACCGTCTTCCTGCGCGAGCTTCTGGCGAGCCAGGATTTCGAGGCGACCAAGCACAAGCTCGCGCTCTGCCTCGGCAAGACCATCGGCGGCGAGCCGGTCATCGCCGACCTCGCCCGCATGCCGCATCTGCTCGTCGCCGGCACCACCGGCTCGGGCAAGTCCGTCGCGATCAACAC
>NZ_JBFRDZ010000020.1:0-72217 GCF_052114025.1 Allobosea sp. RAF48 | reverse complement strand
ACGCGGCCTTGGCGGCGGCCACGGCGCTGTTGAGGTCCTCGACCGAGCCCTGGACGTATTCGCCGACCACGTCGTTGGTGTTGGAGGGATTGATGTTGCGCGAGGCATTGGCCCCGCCGGCCCACTCGCCGGCGATCAGGTTCTTGAAGAATTCAGCCATGGCTATGTACTCGCTAGTGCCGTAGTGGAGAGACTGACGAAGTCAGCCTGCTTTCAAGTTCGAGGCATGTAATGAAATCCGGCGGCACCCTGGCCGTTGGCCAATCTGCAAGCAATCGCCGATCATGCCGAAGAGGGCCTGTAGCTGATCGCGGGGCCGCCACCGAGGCCCTGCGCCGTTTTGCTGGCGCCCGCCGGTTGGGCGCATTCCTTGGCTATTCGCTTAGCGGACCGGCGGAGCGTATTGCAGGCCGCCCTTTGACCAAAGGCCGTTCTGACCGCGGACGATCTTGAGGGGGGAGCCCTGTCCGAAGTTCCGCTCGAAGGACTCTCCGTAGTTGCCGACATGCTTGACGATACGCGCAACCCAGTCAGGCGTCAGACCAATCTGCTCGCCAAACTTGCCCTCGGCCCCTAGCAAACGCTTGACCTCCGGATTGTCCGACTTGAGCTGCTGATCGACGTTTGCCTGCGTGACGCCAAGCTCTTCGGCGTTCAGCATCGCGAAGTGTGTCCACTTCACGAGATTAAACCATTGCGGATCGCTGCTGCGGACGGCCGGACCAAGCGGCTCTTTCGAGATGATCTCCGGGAGCACGAGGTGCTCATCCGGAGCAGCCAGCTTTAGACGGATTGAATAGAGACTCGACGCATCGTTCGTGATCGCGTCGCAACGACCCGCCTCGTAAGCAGTCATCGCCTCGTCCGAGCCGGCGAACGAGACGACCTCATACTTCAGATTGTTTGCCCGGAAATAGTCGGCGACGTTGAGCTCGCTTGTGGTGCCTTGCAGCGTGCAGACGGATGCGCCGGAGAGCTGGAGCGCGGAGTTCACGCCGAGCTTCTTGCGAACCATAAAGCTCTGGCCATCATAGTAGTTGACGCCGGTGAAAAGCACGCCGAGCGAAGCGTCGCGAGACATCGTCCAGGTCGTGTTGCGGATCAGCACATCGACTTCGCCCGATTGGACCACCGTGAAGCGATCCTTCGATACGAGGGGGATGTATCTGACCTTGCTCGGATCGTTGAAGATCGCCGAGGCAATGGCACGGCAATAATCGACGTCGAGCCCTGTCCAGTTTCCTTGCGCGTCCGGGACACCAAAGCCGGCAAGGCCGGTATGAACACCACAATTGAGAGCACCGCGCTGCTTGACCTGTCCCAAAATGGTCTGCGCGGAGACAGTGCTTGCAGCAGTCATGAGGCCGATAGCTGCGAGCAGAGTCGCGCCTGCGAACTTCTTCATCAATATTCCCCTGTAATATATCGATTCAGTTGCTCGGATTAATGAGCCTACCCATGCTGTCGAGCCCACACGTCCGCGCCCCTCGAGACGCAAGAGCGGGCCGCGCAGCAGCCCGCTCTGCTTCGGAATGATCGTCTGGCCTCACTCCGACTTGGCGATGAGCTCCGCCAGGATCTTTTCTTCTTCCGGCGTGAGGTCGACGAGCGGCGGCCGAACTGGACCAGCTTCAAACCCCTTCTGACGAACGCCAGCCTTGATCGCCGAGACCGCATAGCCCTTGTTGCGGCTGCGCAGCGCCATGAACGGGTAGAAGAAATCGCGCAGGATCTCCTCGCACCGCGCGCGGTTGCCGCCTCGCAGTGCCTTGTAAAATTCCACGGCCAAGGCGGGGACGAAATTGAACACCGCCGACGAGTAGGTGGTAAAGCCCGCGCCCAGGTAAGCTTCGGCGAAGAGCTCCGCGGTCGGCATGCCACCGAGATAGGTCAGCCGATCCCCAAGTGTCGCAGTGATCTGGCGCACCAGGCCGATATCGCCCGACCCATCCTTGAAGCCGATCAGGTTCGGGCAGGCTTCCGCGAGCCGGGCGATCGTATCCGGGTGCAGGATCGAGTTGTCGCGATTATAGACCATCACGCCAATTCCGATGCTGTCGCAGACGGCCTTCACATGCGCGTAAAGACCGGCTTGCGGTGCATCGATCAGGTAGTGCGGCAGCAGCAGGATGCCGTCGGCGCCGGCCTTTTCCGCTGAGCGGGCGATATCCACCGCGATGCGCGTCCCATAGCCGCAACCTGCGACGATGGGGGTCTTACCCGCAGCTTCCTTCGCCGCCGATACGATCGACGGGATTTCCGAGGGAGCGAGCGAGAAGAATTCGCCCGTGCCACCGGCCGCAAACAGTGCCGCCGCCTCGAAGCCGGAGAGCCACTCGACATGGCGGCGATAGGGCTCGGCGGCGAAATCCCCCGAAGCATCGAAGGCGGTCACAGGGAAAGAAAGCAGTCCTGCGCCCAGCGCCGACTTCAATTCGATTGGATTCATATCGCAGCCCTCAGCCGATCGATGGATTGGATCTGGCTCATCCGTACTGGGGCTGAGAGCGTCAGTCAACAACTTGTATGATAAATCTTATAACTGTCTGAGAAGTTTCCGATACCGCTGCTGACTTCCGTTGAGGTGGACCCGCATTGCCTCGCGGGCGTCCTCGACATCGCCGTTCGAAATCGCTGCCACGATTCGCCCGTGCTCCTCGACGAGGCGCTGGAGGTACTCGCTGCTGGTCCGTTCGGAGTTCGGTTCCCGCAGGGCCGAGCGCGGGATCATTCCCTCCCCCATGATCCGCAGAAATTCGACAAAGCGAGGGTTGTTGGTCGCTTCGGCAATGGCGAGATGGAGATCGAAATCCGCCTCGATTGTCGGCTGCTGGTTCTGGATGCAGGCGATGATGGCGTGATGCCGCTCAATGATCGCCTCCTCCTGCGCTGGAGAGCGTCGCTGAGCAGCGAGCGCTGCGGCCTCCATTTCGACGGGTGCGCGGAGCTCCAGCAGCTCGATGACCGAGGAAATGCGGGCATTATCGACATTCTGGAATGGCAGGACGGGAGCGGAGAGCGGCTCCAGGACGAAGACGCCGGCCCCTTGCCTGGGATCCACGAGGCCGTCCGCGCGCAACGCGGAGATCGCCTCCCGAATGACGGTGCGGCTGACATTGTGCTCGACCGTCAATTTGGCTTCGCTCGGGAGCTTTTCGCCCGGCCGATACCGGCCTGACCGAATGGCCTCGCGGAGGGCTTGGCTTACCGAGGATGCAAGCGTGCTGCTCCCCCGCCTTGTATCCGCAGCCGCTTCGCGTCGCCCCGACATTTTACCCTCGAATCCTGCCAGCCAATCCTGTCGGCTCGCTGCATGATAGGCGATCAGAATATATCTTGTCTGATGTTTATTTAGTCATTTGACAAGATCCTCCAACTTGTCATACGACATGAGCGTCGCTAGCAGTGATCGGGCGACGGCTGCCGCCCGGCGGAGGCCGCCCGAGCTCAGCGATCGCGCCAAGGCATTTCAAAGGCCGGCGCAAAGAGGGAGGCGTTCAACCATGACCGACATGGCAATCGAAATGGCCGGCGTCGACAAGTGGTTCGGCAGTCATCAGGTTCTGACCCAGATCGACCTGTCGGTGGCCCGCGGCGAGCACATCGTCCTCTGCGGTCCGTCCGGTTCGGGAAAGTCGACACTGATCCGCTGCATCAACCATCTCGAAGGCACCCAGGCAGGTTCTATCCGCGTTGGCGGTATCGAGCTCGGCCGGGACGGATCCAACGTCGATCAGATTCGGCGCAATGTCGGGATGGTCTTCCAGCAGTTCAATTTGTTTCCCCATCTCACGGTTCTGGAGAATTGCACTCTGGCGCAGCGTCGCGTTCGGAAAACCAGTCCGGCCGACGCCAAGGCCCGCGCCATGCAGTATCTGGAGCGCGTCCGGATCGCCGAACAGGCTGCCAAGTATCCCGCCCAGCTCTCCGGCGGGCAGCAGCAACGCGTTGCCATTGCGCGCGCGCTCTGCCTGGGGCCGGACATCATGCTTTTTGACGAGCCGACATCTGCCCTCGACCCGGAGATGGTCAAGGAGGTGCTCGATACGATGATCTCTCTGGCCGATGACGGGATCACCATGATCTGCGTCACGCATGAGATGGGCTTCGCCAGGGCCGTCGCTCATCGCGTCGTCTTCATGGATCAGGGGCGGATCATCGAGAGCGCTCCGCCAGGGGAATTCTTTGATTCTCCCAAGCACGAACGCACCCGCGCATTCCTCGGCCAGATCCTGAACCACTAGCGCTTTCCGAACCGCACACCGCGCTGCGCGGTCCCGCTCAGTCCAAGCAGAGATATGGCCGAACCTCTCCCATGAAATATGCGATCGACTTCGGCCCCGTCCTCGCGGCCTGGCCAGAGCTCCTGAACGGCACATTCAGCACGCTGAAGATCTCGGCGATATCGATCGTGCTGGGTCTGGTCATGGGCATCGGCCTGATGCTGCTGCGCGCAGCCGACTGGGCGGCGTTGAAGGCATTCGCCCTTGGCTACATCGAGATCGTTCGAAACACCCCGTTCCTGGTCCAGGTGTTCTTCATCTTCTTCGGCCTGCCAGCGCTGGGGTATCGCCTGGGAACCGAGCAGGCCGCGATCCTGGCATTGTCGCTCAACTGTGCGGCCTACACAGCCGAGATCATCCGCGGCGGTCTCGATTCCATTCACAAAGGACAGTTCGAGGCGGGGCGCGCCCTCGGACTGAGCCGCATCGACATCTTTCGTTTCGTTATCTTTCGGCCGGCGGTTCGGGCGGTCTACCCGGCATTGTGCAGCCAGTTCATCCTGTTGATGCTTACATCGAGCATCGTGGCTTCGATCTCGGCCGAGGACCTCACCTACGCGGCTCAGACCATCGACGCTCAGACTTTTCGCTCCACGGAAGTCTATTTCGTCGTCGGCGCGATCTATCTCGCGCTCTCCCAGCTGCTGTCGCTTGTCCTGCAGGGGATCGGCCGCGTCTATTTTTCCTACCCGGTGAAGTGAGGCTCGAATGATCCGCCCGTTCGGCTTCAACGAATTCCTTTTTGTYCTCTCCCACGCGCAGTGGACCATTCTGCTGTCGCTCGTCTCCTTCTTGGTCGGAGGCATCGCAGGGCTTGGAGTGGCACTCGCCCGGACGAGCAATTCTCCGTGGCTGAGGCGCGTAACGACCGTCTACATCCAGGTTTTCCAGGGCACGCCGCTGCTGGTGCAGCTGTTCTTCTTCTACTTCGGCCTGCAACTGGCAGGGCTTTCATTGGGCATCTGGGGCGCGCTCATCGTCGGCTTTTCGCTGCACACGAGCGCCTTCCTCGGCGAAATCTGGCGCGGCAGCATCGAGGCCGTGCCGAAGGGGCAGACCGAGGCGGCGAATGCTCTCGGCATCGGCTACGCCTCGCGAATGGTCGATATCGTGCTCCCGCAAGCGTTCCGGATCGCGATGCCGGCCACGGTGGGCTTCCTGGTCAATCTGATCAAGGGCACCGCGCTGGCGGCTCTCGTCGGCCTGACCGAGCTCACACGCTCGGGCCAACTCATGGCGAACATCACCTTTCAGCCGCTGCAAACCTACGCCGCGGTCGCGCTGATCTACTTCCTGATTTGCTTCCCGCTGACGCTCGCTAGCGCTCGGATCGAGAAGCGGCTTCACGCCGGTCGGTAACGCAAGATCCGCCGGGGTCGGCCCGGCTGAACAACGAGGGGAAAAGCGATGAAGAAGTTCGGTTTTACGCGCGCGGAAGTGCTTGCTCTGGCAGGCGGCGCAGTCGCGGCGCTGACACTGGGAATTGCTCCCGCGAAGGCGATCACACCCGATGAGATCAAGGCCAAGGGCAAGATCGTCATCGGCGTGCAGATGGATCAGTTTCCCTGGGGCTTCATCAACGCCGCCGGCAAGAACGAAGGCTTCGACATCGAGATCTCGGAGCTCATCGCCAAGGAACTGGGCGTCAAGCCCGAGTTCGCCCGCATCACCGGCCAGAATCGCATTCCGCTGCTCACCAGCGGCACTGCTGACATCCTCGTCCCGTCGATGACGATCACCGAGGAACGCGCCAAGGTCATTCAGTTCGTGCTGCCTTATTCGGCCAACGACATCACCCTGTGGGCGAAGAAGGACGCGCCGATCAAAGGCAATGAAGACCTCGGCAAATACGTCATCGGCGTCAATCGCGGCAGCGTTTTCGATCCGATCCTCGTCAAGGCCGCTCCGGCCGGCACGCAGATCCGCCGCTTCGACGATGATGCATCGACGGTCCAGGCGCTTCTCGCCGGCCAGGTCGACGCCATTCTGGGCAGCGTGACCTACGGGCTCGTCATCAAGAGCACGGGTAACGATGGCAAGTACGAGCGGAAGTTCAAGGTCGCGGACAATTACCAGGGCATGGCGGTCCGCCAGGGCGACAAGCAGATGCTCGACTGGCTGAACGACTTCGTGAAGCGCCGGACCGCCGATGGCACGCTCGATGCGCTCTACAAGAAGTGGATCGGCGCCGATCGGCCGACGCTGCCGACCTCTCTTCCCGGTGTGAACTTCACCGGTCAATAACAAGGAGCGGTTTCGCCGCGCCTTCCTCCAGATCGCTATTTCCCGCCCGGGCCGAAATGGCCCGGGACCGGATAATTGCGCCCCGAACAAGTGTTCCAGAACGAGTGCACGGACATGACGACAGACGGCAAGCAGATCAGGGTCGGCGTCGATATCGGCGGAACCTTCACGGACGTCGCCATGGAAGTGGGCGCGGCTTTGTTTTCCACCAAGGTCCTGACCAACTACGCCTTCCCGGAGCAGGCGATCGTTGACGGCATCCGCCAGGTGGCGGAGCTGGCCAATGTCTCTTTGGATCAGGTCGATACCGTCATCCACGGCACGACCCTGGCCACCAATGCCCTGATCGAGCGGCGCGGCGCCCGCACGGCCTTCATCACGACCAAAGGCTTTCGAGACGTCATCGAGATGCGGACCGAAAGCCGGTTCGAGCAGTATGACCTCAATATCGTGCTTCCTGCCCCGTTGGTGCCACGCGATGAGCGCTTCGTTCTCGACGAACGGATTTCGGCCGAGGGCACCGTGCTGAAGGCTATCGACGACGCTGAACTCGACGCGCTCTGTGACCGCATCGCGGCCGGCGGCTTCGAAAGCGTCGCCGTCGGCTTGATCCACTCCTACATCGACGGCCGCCACGAGAGGCAAGTGCGCGACCGGCTTCTCGCTCGCCTGCCCAATGTCGCCGTCTCGATCTCCTCGGAAGTCTCGCCGCAGATGCGGGAGTTCCAGCGCTTCAATACGGTCTGCGCCAACGCCTATGTGAAGCCGCTGATGGCTTCCTATCTCAACCGGCTCGTCGGCCGCCTGCGAGACGAAGGGCTCACCTGCCCGGTCTTCATGATCCACTCGGGCGGCGGCATCATCAGTGTCGAAAGCGCGATCGAGTTTCCGGTCCGTCTGCTCGAGTCTGGCCCGGCCGGCGGCGCGATCTTTGCCGCGCACATTGCCGCGCGCTACGGCCTCGACAAGGTCCTGTCCTACGACATGGGCGGTACGACCGCGAAAATCTGCCTGATCGAGGGGCAGGTTCCCAAGACCGCGAAGACCTTCGAGGTCGCCCGGACCTATCGCTTCAAGAAGGGCTCGGGCATGCCGATTTCGATCCCCGTGATCGAAATGGTCGAAATCGGAGCCGGCGGCGGCTCGATCGCAAGCGTCGACTCCATGCGGCAGATCCGGGTCGGCCCCCATAGCGCCGGTTCCGAGCCCGGGCCCGCCTGCTACGGCCGCGGCGGCGACCGGCCGACTGTCACGGATGGCGACCTGGTTCTCGGCCGCCTCGATCCGAACGAGTTTGCGGGCGGTGCCATCAAGCTCTCGACCGAGGCGTCGCAGAGCGCGCTCGATCGCGAGATTTCCGGCAAGCTGTCGATCGACACCGCGACCGCCGCTTTCGGCCTCAGCGAAGTCGTCGACGAGAACATGAGCAATGCGGCACGCATGCACGCCGTGGAAAACGGCAAGGAGCTGGCCGAGTTCACCATGATCGCCTTCGGCGGCGCGGCGCCCATCCACGCTGCACGTCTCTGCGAGAAGCTTGGCGTCGATGAACTGATCATTCCGCCCGGTGCCGGCGTCGGATCCGCTATCGGCTTCCTTCGCGCTCCCTTCGGTTTCGAGTCGGTGCGCAGCGCCTATCTCCGTCTGAACCGCTTCGATGCTCAATCGGTCAACACGCTCATTCGCGAGCTTTCCGAGGAGGCGACGTCCTTCGTCCGCAGCGGCGCGCCCGATGCGGTGCCGACGCTCGAATGCACGGCTTACATGCGCTACGTCGGTCAAGGCTGGGAGGTTCCGGTCACGGTCGAGGTTCGCGACTACGCCCAGGCAGACGGAGCGCATTTCCGTGGCCTGTTCGATGAGGCGTATGAGCGCTTCTTCGGGCGCCTCATCGACGGTCTCGATGTCGAGATCGTCAGCTGGTCGCTGCGCGCCACCTCCGAGGTTCCGCCGGTGGACCACGTCGCCTGGGCCAGCGAGCCGAGGACGATCGCCGCGCCGGCCAAGCGCCCGATCTTCGACAGTCAGATCGCAGCATTCCTCGAGGCCGGCATCGTAGCGAGAGCCGACATGAAGACTGGAGATCTGGTCTCGGGTCCGGCCGTCATCACCGAGCGCGAAACCTCCACCATCGTCACAGCCAGCCGCGAGGCGATCATGCAGGCCGATGGCTGCCTGCTCCTGCGCAATAAGCGCACCGTCTGAGGGAGATCGGCATGAGCAACAACGCGCTTTCCAACGTCCACATGCAGATCATGTGGAACCGCCTGATCTCCGTCGTCGAGGAGCAGGCCGTCACCTTGATCCGCACCGCCTTCTCGACCTCGGTGCGAGAATCCGGCGACCTTTCGGCGGGTGTTTTCAACCAGGCCGGTCAGATGATCGCCCAGGCAGTGACCGGCACGCCTGGCCACGTGAATGCGATGGCCGAGGCCGTCGGACACTTCATCAACGACATCGGCCGCGAGAACATCTTCGAGGGCGACGTCTACATCACCAACGATCCCTGGAAGGGCACCGGGCACCTGCATGATTTCACGGTCGTCTCGCCCTCGTTCCGCAACGGTTCGCTGATCGGCTTCTTCGCCTGTACCGCCCATGTGGTCGATGTCGGCGGCCGTGGCTTCGGCCCCGACGCCAACGAGGTGTACGAAGAGGGCATCTTCATCCCGATCATGAAGTTCGCCGAGCGTGGCACGGTGAACAAGGATCTCGTCAACATCCTGCGCAACAACGTTCGTGAGGCACACCAGGTCGTCGGCGACGTCTATTCGCTCGCGGCCTGCAACGAGATCGGCCATCGCCGTCTCATGGACATGATGGACGAGTTCAAGCTCATCGATCTCGAAGGGTTGAGCGAGTTCATCTTCGAACGGAGCCTGCAGGCAACCCTCGAACGCCTCGCGGCGCTCCCGCACGGCAGCTACGACAATGTCATGCGGGTCGATGGCTACGGTTCCCCCATCGATATCGCGGTCCGCATGGATGTCGCCTCCGATCACATCCTGGTGGATTTCGCCGGCACATCGGCTCCGAGCCCGCTCGGCATCAACTGCCCGGTCATCTACTCGGCCGCCTATGCCTGCTACGCCCTGAAGTGTTCGCTGGCGCCCGAGATTCCGAACAACTACGCATCGCTGCTGCCTTTCAAGGTCGCGGCTCCGGTCGACTGCATCCTCAATGCGCAGCGCCCGGCTCCGGTGGCCGTTCGCCACGTCCTCGGCCATCTGGTCCCGGATGCGGTCCTGGGCGCCGTGCACAAGATGTTGCCCGGCACCGTCCCCGCCGAAGGCTCCGGCGCGCTCTGGAACCTGCATGTCAGCGTCCGTCCGCTGAAGGGCGCGAATGCCCCCGCCGACGGCGGTCAGCGTGCCGAAGTGCTGCTCTTCAACTCCGGAGGCGCGGGCGCTCGCCCGGCACTCGACGGTCTTTCTGCCACGGCTTTCCCGAGCGGCGTGCACTCCATGTCGATCGAAGCCACCGAGCATGTCGGACCGGTCGTGTTCTGGCGCAAGGAACTGCGGGACGGCTCGGGCGGCAATGGCCGTTATCGTGGTGGCCTGGGACAGGTGGTCGAGATCGCTCCCAAGCCGGGCCATGAGATTTCGTTCAATGCCATGTTCGACCGCATCGAACATCCTCCGCGCGGCCGCGAGGGGGGCGAGAACGGCGCACCGGGTTCCGTTCATCTCGACGACGGCACGGTATTGCGAGCCAAGGGGCGCCAGCACGTGCCGGCGGGACGCCGCCTCGTGCTCGAATTGCCCGGCGGTGGCGGCTATGGCCGTCCGTCCGAGCGCGAGGCTGAGGCCAGCTCTCGCGATCGTCGCCTCGACTACGTAACCGCCTGAATGCCGCTCGCAGGACATTCGACGATGAACTACGAAAACAGCATCATTCGGCAGGTGAAGCCATCGCCCTCGATGGCGATCTCGCTCCAGGCCCGAAAAATGACGGCCGAGGGGCGCCCGGTCATCGATTTGAGTCTCGGTGAGCCGGACTTCAACACGCCGGACCACATCATCGAAGCTGCCTACGCCGCGGCGCGCGCCGGGCAGACGCGATACACCGCCGCGGACGGGACGCCAGAGCTCAAGAAGGCGATTGCCGAAAAGTTCGCCCGCGAAAACGGGCTCGACTACAAGCCAACGGAGATCTCGGTCGCGAACGGGGCCAAGCAGATCATCTTCAACGCGCTGATGGTGACGCTCGAAGAAGGCGACGAAGTCCTGGTGCCGGCTCCCTATTGGGTGTCCTACACCGACATGGTTCTGCTGATGCGCGGCGTGCCGAAGGTCGTCGCGTGCACCGCGGAGACCGGCTTCAAGATCACGCCGCAGGTTCTGCGCGCCTCGCTCACGCCGAAGACGCGTTGGCTCATCCTCAACGCCCCTTCCAACCCAAGTGGCGCAATCTACGATGAGGCGGAGCTCAAGGCGCTGGGCGGCGTGCTCGCCGATTTCCCCAATGTGTTGGTCATGTCGGACGAGATCTACGAGCACATTCTCTATGATGGGCGTCGTTTCACATCCTTCGCCAAGGCATGCCCGGAGCTTCGTGACCGCACGCTGATCGTCAATGGCGTCTCCAAGGCCTATGCGATGACAGGGTGGCGGATCGGCTATGCCGCCGGTCCTGAAGGCCTCATCAAGGCGATCGGAAAGCTGCAGTCGCAAAGTTCGAGCAACCCCTCGTCGATCTCGCAGGCCGCAGCCCTGGCGGCTTTGACCGGCCCGCAGGATTTCGTAGGCAAGGCGGGTGCGGAATACGCAAAACGCCGCGATCTGGTCGTGGCCGCGCTGGTTGCCGTGCCCGGCCTGCGGATCGTTCGCCCCGAGGGCGCATTCTACGTCTTCGTCGACGTCTCCGCCCTGATCGGGAGGTCTACACCTCAAGGGAAGCGGATCGAAAATGACGCTGACATGTCGTCCTACCTGCTGGAGCAGGGGGAGGTGGCCAGTGTGCCAGGGAGCGCTTTCGGCCTGGACGGACACGTCCGGATTTCCTTCGCTGCTTCCGAGCAATCGCTGAAAGAAGCATGTCGGCGGATCGGAGCCGCAGTCGCCAGCCTTTGACCGGATCAAGCGCCGATGGACGCGGTCGAGCAGAGGCGCGGTGTCGGGAAATGGCGCAGCGCGCTCTCGGACATCGAGCCGGCCGAGCTGCCGACCTGGGAGGCAAGCCGACGACGGCCTTCCGGCCGCAAGCGGACCTTCGGAGCGAGAAGGCGGCACGCCGGCAATCGACCTGTTCCGAAAGCTCAGCTTCTTCGGAGCATTGGAACAAGCCGCTTCGAGGCTGCGGCTCGCCGGCTCGGGCTTTGCCCGGTCTGCTCGCACGTCTTCATGCCGGGCAAGCATCCGCGAGTGACCGACGCCGTGGTAGCTGGATCGGGTCGGTCCGACGCGGATGAAAGGTTGCCAGCGCGTTTGGCGTAAAATGGCAAGACCGGGTGACCTGCCTATGCACGAAATGATCCGAGCAAAGTTCGTCCGCCAATCCTGCTGCAATCGGTTGGGCGGCGGTTTCGACTATCTGGCGGCGCCGACAGATCAAAGCCCAGAACGACGTTCGCCCGGATCTGGTTGCTGGAGGATCGATGGAGCGTGATATGGCTGAGATCGCGATCGTCGCAGTGGGAACGGTTGTCTATACACTGACTTGCTGGGTCACTCTTGCCCATTTCGGTGTTCATCGCTGAGCCTCGCCATAGGCGAGCGCCCGGTGCTTGGTGGGATGGCCCGTTATTGCCCGGACAAGGCTGCCGCCTCGGCAGCGCAGCCGGGCGTCGGGGTGACCTGCTTCGCCTTCGCAGCCTTTACTTCCGCTTTCGCGGCTTTGAGGTCCGCGAGGAAAGCCGGGTCGGTTTGCAGCCGCGCAACCGTCGCCGCGCCCATGATGCGCCCCGCATCGACATCGCTCTGCCAATGGGCGTCGCAGATCACGCGGCTCTGCCCGAATTCGATGCCGCGCTTGAGCAGCGCATCCGCGCGCTCGGGATTGATCTGCGCGAAGACGAGAGCCCAGCCCCAGCCGGCGGCCGTGTGGCCGGACGGGTAGGAGCCGTCACCCCGCAGGATCGCCTCCTGATCAGCCCGGCAGGTCGCTTCGTTGTGAACCACGAAGGGGCGGGTCCGGTTGTACTTGTTCTTCACGCCATAGGTGGAGAGGCCGAAATCCGACAGCATCTTCTGCATCATCGCGTAGAGGCGCGGGGTCTGCTTGCTGTCGATCCTGACCCCCATAGCGCAGGAGAAATTGTCGGCGGCCTGCGGAAAGGCGAGATCGGCGTCGGTATAGGCGAGCTTCCAGCGCGCGGTGTTGCGCAAGGGGAGCGTCGCCTTGCGTGCTTCTTCGTCCCGGGCCAGCGCAGCCGAATTCGCCTCGGGCGGCGGGCCGAGCAGGACCAGGCTGTCCGGCAGGTCGGTGCGCTTGAGATAGCCCGGTGCAATCTTGAAATGCGGGTCGGTGACCTTCGTCTGCGTTTCGCCCGTCTGCGCGAACGCCTGTCCGCAGAACGCGAATAGCGCCAGCAGAGAAACATGGGCGGCCCTCGCAGCAGTCCCGGTCATCGACATTCCCATTCCTTTCGACATGGCTGAACTCATGAAGGCCCGGTCAGAACCGGTATGTTGCCGCGACCGCAGGCCCGTGCTGCGTCACGTCGTAGGGATTGGGCGCCCTGTCCGCCGTGCGAGCGCCGCTCCCGCGAGTGCGATCTCCTCGCGCCGCCCGTGCCTGCGAGAGCGCTTAGGGGCGCTGCAGGCACGATCGCCCCGATCAACCTGCGAATTCCGTTGCGCGCATTTCGTGCATGGGCAGCCTGCCCGTCTTGCCATTTCACGCCAGTCGGGACCGGCTATGCTCCGTCTCCGCCGGTCGCGAATCCCCCGACATTCGGCCCTGTGAAAAGCGTCGATCCGGTGATCGCAGCGAGGTCCGATGGCTGATATCCCTTTGACGCGCGGCCAGTTCCTGCTGCCCTTCGTCAGCATCCTCGACGATATCGGGGCTCCGACGGAGACGCTTCTGGAGAGGTCGCGGCTGCCATCGTCCCTGGCCGAAAAGAGCGATCTCTACCTGCCGCTCCTGCCGGCGCTGCGCTTCGTCGAGACCGCCCAGAGAAGCCAGGGCATCGAGGATTTCGGCTTTCTCGCGGCCCAGCTGCTGCATTTCTCCCATATGAGAGAAAGGACGCGGGCCCTGATCGCGCATTCTCCGACGCTGCTCGTCGCGCTCCGGCACGCCTGCCACGAGGCAGCGCGGGAAGACACCATCCTGAGCATGTGGATCGAACATCACGCCGATCATGTCCGGGTCTGCAGCCGGCTCGCCGGGCCCGGGCACCTGCATCTGAAATACGCGCAATGGATCCAGAACATCTTTCCGATCCACATCATCCGGCAATTCGCCGGGGCCGACTGGATGCCGACGGCGATCGCTTTCGAATCGTCCTATGCGCCGAGCCCGGCGACGCGATCCTGCTGGCCGAATGTGCGGTTCCTGTCGGGGCAGCATGCCGCCTGGATCAGTCTGCCGATCGCGCTGCTCGGCCTCCCCAACCGCATGCCCGCCGCCTTTGCACCGCCGCGCGACAATGAGGACGGCCCTTCCCCCTACGACATCGTCGAACTGCTCAAGCTGATGCTGCCGGCCTATCTCGACGAGGGAACCACCGCTCTGGCGGACGTCGCCGAGATCGCGGGCGTCAGCAGGCGGACGCTGCAGCGCAAGCTCGCCCATGTCGGCCTGTCCTATTCGGACATCCTCGACACGGTCCGCTACGAGAATGCGAGCCGGCTGCTGCGCGACACCGATTGCAGGATCATCGACGTCGCCTTTTCCTCCGGCTACACCGATCCGGCGCATTTCAGCCGCGCTTTCCGCCGGATGACGGGCGTCACGCCGCGCCAGTTCCGCGAGCAAGCGCGGCTCTGCTGAAAGGCGTTTTTCCCTGGGGCGTCTTGCCGATCGGGCGATCGCCGCCGCCCTTGACGCAACGGCCGAAAGGGCAGGCGTCTCAGTATCGACAAGCGTCCGGGTTCCGCTTCCTTCAGGTGCCGGGCCCGGACATTGCGGACGTCCGGAACGGGGCAGTTTCGCGCGTTGGCTGGTGCCTGGCGTCTCGCGCCGCGCCCCCCGGTTGAACCTCGCGCCCCCGGGATCGAATTCCCTGAGACAAAATCAATCCAGATGAGGCCTGAGACGGGTGGAGGCCGGCAGGCTTGACGGCGGCCGGTTTTGCTCTCAATTTGAATTTGAATTCAGGTTCAATTTTGAGAAAGCTCATGCCTGATATGGCGCCGAGACAGCCGCGCAAGGCCGGGAAGCGGGAGGCGATCCTCGCCGCCGCGCGCGGCATTGTTTCGGAGGTTGGCTTCCACGAAACCTCGATTGCCGCAGTGGCCTCCGCCAGCGGCGTCTCCACCGGCAGCGTCTATTCCTATTTCTCGTCCAAGGCCGAGCTGATGGCCGAGATCGTCGCGGCGGTGTCCTCTCGCGAACTGTCCGTGCTGCGCGAGATCGCCGCAAGCGATGCCCCGGTCGCTGAGCGGCTGACCGCCGCGGTCGAGGCCTTCGCCCGTCGCGCCTTCGCCAATCGCCGCCTGGCATGGTCGATGATTGCGGAGCCCGCCGACCCGGCTGTCGACGCGACGCGCCTCGACTATCGCCGCGAGATCGCCGGCATCTTCCGCGCACTCGTCGTGGAAGGCGAAGGGCAGGGCGCTTTCCGTGCCGTCGATCCCGATGCCGCGGCAGCGATGATCGTCGGCGGCTTCATGGAGGCGCTGATCGGCCCGCTCTCGCCCGAACGGCCGATCACCTCGGAACGCGGCCGCGAGATTGCCGCCGCGCTTGCAGATCTCTCCCTCGCAGCGCTGATTTCCCGTGAAGGACAGTCCGCATGACCACGCTCGACGCTTACGGTTACGACACGCATGAGGTGCTGAACCAGGCCCCGGCGCTGGCGGATTACGATACCTTTGCCGCCGATCCGGCGCTCGGACGCATCCTCGACACCTTCGGCGCCGGCTGGTTCCGCGAGCAGGCGAGCGTCGTCGGAGGCCATGTCGGTTCGCAACGCGTGCAGGATCTTGCCCGGCAGGCCAATCGCAGCCTGCCGGAACTGCGCACGCATGATCGCTGGGGCCGACGCGTCGACCAGATCGAGTTCCATCCCGCCTGGCACGAACTGATGGGGCTCGCCATGCGCGACGAGTTCCATTCGCTGTGCTGGACCAGACCGCGAGCCGGCGCGCAAGTGGCGCGTGCTGCCGTCTCCTATCTCTGGAACCAGGGCGAGAACGGCATCTGCTGCCCGCTCGGCATGACCTATTCGGCAATCCCCGTCCTGCAGCGCGATCCCGCGCGCTGGGCCGAGTTCGGCAGGCTGATCACCTCCTCCGACTACGACGGGCGCCCGCTGCCGGCCGCGCAGAAGCGCGGCGGCACGGTCGGCATGGCGATGACCGAGAAGCAGGGCGGCTCGGATCTGCGCCAGACCCAGACCGTGGCGTCGCGCAATGCCGACGGCACCTATTCGCTCACCGGCCATAAATGGTTCTTCTCCGTCCCGCATTCCGACGTGTTCCTGACGCTGGCCCGGACGGAGGAGGGCGTCTCCTGCTTCGTCGTGCCGGGCTGGCTGCCCGACGGCTCGCGCAACCGGCTGCAGATCCAGCGGCTCAAGGACAAATGCGGCAACAAGTCGAACGCCTCCTCGGAAGTCGAATTCCGCGGCGTCATCGCCCATCTGATCGGCGAGCCCGGCCATGGCATCCGCGCCGGGCTGGAAATGAACCATTATACGCGGCTCGATTTCGCCGTCGGCTCGGCCGGGCTGATGCGCCATGCTGTAGCGCAGGCGGCGCACCACACCGCGCATCGCCGCGCCTTCCAGAAGGCTCTGATCGACCAGCCGATCATGGCGAATGTCATCGCCGACCTCGCTCTCGAAGCCGAAGCCTCCGCCTGGCTCGCCTTCCGCTTCGTCCATGCGCTCGACCGCGAGGGCGAAAACGAGGCGGAGAAACTCATCGGCCGCATCGGCGCGCCGATCGCCAAATACTGGAACTGCAAGCGCGCCACGCCAGTGGTGATCGAAGCGCTGGAATGCCATGGCGGCAACGGCTTCATCGAGGACCATCTGATGGCGCGGCTCTATCGCGAAGCGCCGCTCAACGGCATCTGGGAGGGCACCGGCAACGTCGTCTGCCTCGACGTTCTCCGCTCGATCCGCCGCTATCCGGATTGCGTGCCGGCGCTGCTCGACGAATTGCGCGCGGCGCGCGGCAGCGACCCACGCTACGACGCGTTCCTGAACGAGCTGGAGACCGATCTCGTCGACGTTCTCCGCCACGAGCATCTGGCGCGGCGCTTCGTCGAGCGCATGGCGCTGGCGCTGTCGGCCTCGCTGCTGATCCGCCACGCGCCGCATGCGGTGTCCGATGCCTTCATCGCCTCGCGTCTGGCGGGCGGCTGGTCTGGCCATTTCGGCTCGCTGCCGCTGGGAGCCGATCTGCAGGCGATCGCGCGGCGGGCAGTGCCGGACCCGAACTGAGACTTCGACCCGAGACGCATCTTAGGCGTCATGCTCGGGCTTGACCCGAGCATCTCATGCCGAAGGAGGCCCCGGCGCCTTCTCGTCCAGAGATTCTCGGGTCTGCGCTTCGCTCCGCCCGAGAATGACGTGCGGGCGAAGGTCAAAGCAGCGTCATAGCCGCCAGCACTGCCGCCAGTCCCCACAGCAACCCGCAGGCGCGCCGGTAGAGCCTGAGCGCCCGGCGGATGTCGGCGGCGTTCGCTTCGGCCCGGCCATCGCCCATCCAATGGTCCTCGACACGGGTTTTGCCATAGATGCGCGGCCCGGCGAGGCGGAGCCCCAGCGCCCCGGCCATCGCCGCTTCGGGCCAGCCGGCATTGGGCGAGCGATGCTTGTCGGCATCGCGGCGCAGGGCTCGCCAGGCGCCGCCTGCATCGGCCGACCGGTCGAGCGCGGCCGAGGCGACCAGCAGCAGCGCCGTCAGCCGCGAAGCCGGCAGGTTGACGAGGTCGTCGAGCCGAGCCGCCGCCCAGCCGAAGGCGAGATGGCGCGGCGTGCGGTGGCCGATCATCGAATCGGCGGTGTTGATCGCCTTGTAGGCGGCGATACCAGGCAGGCCGCCCGCACCAAGCCAGAAGGCGGGCGCAACGATGCCGTCCGAGAAATTCTCGCCGAGGCTTTCGATCGCCGCGCGCGCAACCCCGGCTTCATCCAGCGTCTGCGGATTACGCCCGACGATCATCGAGACGGCTCGGCGGCCGCCTTCCAGCCCCTCGCGTTCCAATCCTTCGGCGACGCGGGCGACATGCTCGTAGAGGCTGCGCTGTGCGATCAGAGTCGAGGCGATCAGCGCGAGCGGGATGAGGCCGAGCGGCCCGAAGAACAGGCACAGACGCTGGACCAATGCGGACAATGCGATGGTGACGGCGAGCAACAGCGCCAGCGCCAGCACGCCCATGACCTTTCGCGTGACGAAGGACGAAGCCTCGCGGTTGAGAGCCCGGTCGAGCACGCCGATCAGTTTGCCAATCCAGGTGACGGGATGGCCGATTGCGGCATAGAAGCGCGAGGGATAGCCGAAGGCCGCCTCGATCGCGAGGGCGAGCATGAGTAGCGGCAGGCTGGCGGAGAGGTTCATGCGGGGCGCGGGCGCAATCGTGGCTGAGGACAGCATCTGGCATGGCGGCGATCTCGCCACAGCCCGTGCGCTCTTTCCGGATGCGCCCGGACCCTGGATCGATCTCTCCACCGGGATCAATCCGATCCCCTATCCGCTTCCGGAGCTGCCGTTAAGCCTGTGGACGCGCCTGCCCGGCGCCGATGACGAGGCGGCGCTGATCGCCGCCGCACGCGCGGCCTACCGCGTGCCGGATCACGTCGGCATCGTCGCCGCGCCCGGCACGCAGATCCTCATCGAGCTGCTGCCGCGCCTTGCGCCGTCGGGGCCCGTCGCCATCCTCGGGCCGACCTATGCCGAGCACGGCCATGCCTGGCGCAAGGCGGGCTTCGCGGTCGCCGAGGCGGCCGCGCTGGAAGAGGCCGCGACCATCGTCGTGGTCAATCCGAACAATCCCGATGGGCGCGCGCTGTCGCGGGCAGAACTCGCGGATCTGGCGGCGCTCTGCGCCGCGCGCGGCGGTCTGCTGGTCGTCGACGAAGCCTTCGCCGATTTCACGCCCGAGACCAGCACCGTGCCGGAACTGCCGCCCGGTGCGATCGTGCTGCGCTCCTTCGGCAAGACTTATGGACTCGCCGGCCTGCGCCTCGGCTTCGCGATCGGCGCGGCCGAACTGATGGCACGGCTCAAGGCGGCACTCGGCCCCTGGTCGGTCGCCGGCCCCGCCCTTCATGTCGGTGCCCAGGCTTTGGCGGATGCCGAATGGCTGGTCAGCGCCGGCCGAGAGCGCGCACGGGATGCCGCGCGTCTCGACGCGTTGCTCGCGCCCCATGGCCGCATCCTCGGCGGCACCAGCCTGTTCCGCCTGCTCGAGACGCCCGCGGCGGCGGCGCTCTTCACGCGCCTCGGCCGACACGGCATCTATGTCCGCCGTTTCCAGAACGCGCCGGATCGTTTGCGCTTCGGTCTGCCGGGCGACGCCGCCGGCTGGTCGCGCCTGCAGACGGCGCTCACCGTCGATGCGCGGGAGGCATCGGCGTCAGCGTGAAGCTTGCATGCGGCGGATGCGGGGACAGGAGCCGGCGCGCCAGCTAACGTCCACCGAAAAGGATTCGGGGAGAGAAAACGCATGGCATTCCTGCCGCCGGAAGGTGAACTGACGATCGGCTTCGCCCACGCCGCCTACCAGCTGGGTGACGAGTTCGCGACGCGCGGACGAGCGGCAGGAAGTTTCGAGGTCCGCAATCTCGACGAATTGCGAGAGCGCGCGCCGGAGGCGGATGTGCTCGTCGTCTCCGGCCTTTGGCGTAACGACCTTCTGCCGCGCCTGCCGAAGCTGCGCTTCATCCAGTCGATCAGCGCCGGCACCGACCAGTTCGACAAGGCGGCGATTGGGGCAGCCGGCATCCGCCTCGCAAGCGCGCAGGGCAGCAATGAACGGGCGGTCGCCGAGCATGCGATGTCGCTGATCCTCGCGCTCACGCGTCAGATACATTTCGCCCGCGACAACCAGGCGAAGCAGCACTGGCGCCCGATGATCGGCGACCGTGCGCTGCGTGAGGACGAGCTTGGCGGCAAGACGCTGGTCGTCGTCGGGCTCGGCCGCATCGGGCTGCGGCTGGCGAAGCTCGCCGCCGCCTTCGACATGCGCGTCATCGGAGTCCGGCGCAGCTCCGAGCCTCAGCCTCATGTCGAGGCCGTCGTCCATCCCGACAAGCTCGCCGAGACGGTCGCGCAAGCCGATTTCGTCACGCTGACCTGCCCGCTGACGCCAGAGACCGAAGGGTTGATCGACGCCCGCATCCTCGCGGCGATGAAGCCTTCGGCCTTCCTGATCAATGTCGCGCGCGGCCGTGTCGTCGACGAGGCGGCGCTGCTCGATGCCCTCGGCAACGGCGGGATCGCGGGTGCCGGGCTCGACTGCGTCCATGAGGAGCCGCTGCCGGCCGCCTCGCCGCTCTGGCGCCTGCCGCAGGTCATCGTCACGCCGCACAGCGCCGGCGAGACCCGCGCCTATGAAGGCAATGTGGTCGATATCCTGCTCGACAATCTCGATCGCCTCGGCCGAGGCGAGACGGCGTTGCGCAACCAGGTCGTCTGACCGGAACAGGGGGCGGCCATGCCCTGGCCCAAGTTCGGACGGCCCGGCGGGCCGTCGCTCATCCTTGCGCTCGGTGTGACGCAGGTCTTCGGCTACGGCGCGCTCTACTACGCCTTCACCGTGCTGGCGCCCCGCATCACCGCGAGCTTCGGCTGGGCGCCGGAATGGACCTATGGCGGCTTCGCGGTCGGTCTCTTCCTCGGTGGCGCGGTCGCGCCCGTCACCGGCAGCCTGATCGACCGCTACGGCACGCGACTGGTGATGACCGCCGGCTCCGCGCTGGCCGGTCTCGCTTTGCTGGCGCTGGCCGAGGCGCGCGGCATGGTCGGGTACGTCCTTGCGATGGTGGCCTTGCAGGCCGTCACCACCGCCGTCTTCTACGATGCCGCCTTCGCGGCGTTGACGCAGGCACGCGGAAGCCAGGCGCGCCGCGCCATCAGCCAGCTCACCTTGATCGGTGGCTTCGCCTCGACCTTGTTCTGGCCGCTCACCAGCAGTCTGCTCGCGATCCTCGACTGGCGTGGCGTGTACCGGCTCTACGGCCTTTCGCAGATCCTCGTCTGCATGCCGCTGCACTTCGTCTTCCTGCCGGGGCGGGTGAAACGGCCGGTCGTCGCGCCGGCCGCTCATGCCGCATCGCCCGTGCCGCAGGAACCGGAAGTGACCTATCTCACGGGCGATGCCCGTCGCCGCGCCTTCCTGCTGCTGGCGCTGGCCTTTTCGCTGCAGGGTTTCGTGGTCTCGGCCATGGCCGTGCATATGCTGGCGCTGCTGCAGGGCTTCGGGCTCAGCGCCGCCGTCGCGGTCGGCCTCGGCGCGATGCTCGGGCCGTCTCAGGTCGCCGGGCGCCTCGCCGAGATGCTGTTCGGCCGCGCGGTCTCGCCGATCACCACCGCCTGGGTCTCGGCCTGGCTGATGCCGTTGGGCCTTGTGCTGCTCCTGATCGGCGGCTCTCTGCCGGTGGCCGCGGGCCTGTTCGCCATCGCCTTCGGCATCAGCATGGGGCTGAGCTCGATCGTGCGCGGCACCGTTCCGCTCCAGCTCTTCGGCCCGGTCGGCTTCGGCGCGACGATGGGCAAGCTCTCGGCGCCCGGCCTCGTCATCAAGGCGGCGGCGCCGCTCGTCTTCGCCGTTTCGCTGCAACGCGGCGGCGTCATGGTCTCGACGCTGCTGCTGATCGCCGTCTCGGCGCTCGCCGCCATCGCGCTTGTCCTGCTGGCGCGCAGCCGGCGCTAGCAGCGGTGCTTGAAAATTCTCGGCCCTCAGGATGGGGGCTCGCAAAGTTGCTCGCCTATGAAAGGCTCAGGCGAGAAGGCCCTGCCACCAGCGCCGGGCGGTGTCACGGGTGCGAATGGCGAAGCCATAGGCGGCCGAGGCGCGTACCCAGCCCAGCACCTGATCGCGCACGCGCACCACCTGTCCCATGATCCAGGCGAACCAGCGATAGCTCAACAGCTTCTCGCGGCCGGCATGATAGATGCGCTCAACGAAGACGAAGCTCATGAGATGCGCGAAGGCCGTCACGACGAGCCCGGCCCAGAACTGCCCGCGCGCGAACAGCAGCAGGCCGAAGAGCTTCAGCGGTTCGGCGATGGCGAACGGGATCGCCAGCGCCAGCAGGACGAGCGGGCGGGGCAGGCCAGAGACCGTTTCCTCAAGCCTGCGCATGACACGCAGGCCCGCGAGCCGGCGGATCAGCGGCCGGTAGAGCGGCCGCAGCAGCTCATCGAGGACGATGAAGACGGTGAGGACGGCGCGCAGTGCCGCGAGCAGCCCGCGCTTCAGCGGGCCGCGCTCCGGGGCGGGCGGGGGCGGGAGGTTGTCGGACATCGCAGCCGGATTCATTGGCCCGGATTTATGGCATTTCCGTGCCGCTCGATATCCGCCATGGCGAGAAGCGATGCGACGAAGCAATCTGGCGGCGGCAGAACTCCCGGTCTCCCGGATTGCATAGCTGCACCTGCAATGAGGTTCCGTTCCGCCCGGTCTAACGGCGCGCATCCTCTTTCAGCATGGCCACGCCCTTCTCGGCGATCATCATCGTCGGGTTGGCGGTATTGCCGGAGGTGATCGTCGGCATCACCGAGGCATCGATGACGCGCAGGCCCGAGACGCCGCGCACGCGCAGCCTTTTGTCCAGCACGGCGCCCGGATCGTCGTCGCCGCCCATCTTCGCCGTGCCGACCGGATGGAAGATCGTGGTGCCGAGCTTGGCGGCGGCTTCGAGCAGGGCTTCGTCCGACTGGGCGCCTTCGCCCGGCAGGTACTCCTCTGGCCGGAAGCGCGCCAGCGGTGCCTGCGCCACGATCCGGCGCGTCAGCTTCAGCGCGTCGATCGCGACCTGCCGGTCTTCCTCGGTATCGAGGTAGTTCGGCGAGATCACGGGGGGGCCGAACGGATCGGCGGAGCGCAGATGGACGTTGCCGCGGCTCGTCGGCCGCAGATTGCAGACGCTGGCGGTGAAGGCGTCGAAGGGGTGCAGGCCCGAGCCCCAGCTGTCGAGCGAGAGCGGCTGGAAATGATACTGCAGGTTCGCGGTCGCATAATGAGGCGCGGATTTCGCGAAGGCGCCGACCTGCGAGGGCGCCATCGTCAGCGGGCCGGAACGCAGAGCCGCCCATTGCAGCGCCATCAGCGGCCGGCGCCAGATCCTGGCATAGTCGCTGTTCAGCGTCTTGACGCCGTGGACCTTGTAGACCGGCCGGATCTGCAGATGGTCCTGCAGGTTCTCGCCGACGCCGGGCGCGTCGACCAGTGTCTCGATGCCCAGGCTCTGCAGCCGTGCCCCGCCGCCGATGCCGGAGCGTTCGAGCAGGAGAGGGGAGGCGACGGCGCCCGCCGACAGCACGACTTCGCCGCGGACCTCGACCCTGAGCTTCTCCTCGCTCGGAGTGCCCTGGCCATGGGTGAACTCGATCGCCTTCGCCCGGCCGTCCTCGAAGACGATGCGCTCGACATGAACGCGCGTCTCGAGCCTGAGATTGGTCCGGTCGCGCTGTTCGAGCAGCGGCTTCAGGAAGGCGCGATAGGCGCTCAGGCGTCGCCCGCGCCGCTGGTTCACCTGGAAATAGGAGGAGCCTTCGTTGTCGCCGGTATTGAAGTCCGGGATCTTGGCGATGCCGGCGGCCTCGGCCGCGTTGCGGATGGCATCGAGGATAGCCCAGCGCACGCGCGGATGCTCGACGCGCCATTCTCCGCCCGCCTTGTGCATCCCGCCGGGCGGCGGCGCGATATGGTCTTCGTGCTTGAGGAAATAGGGCAGCACGTCGTCCCAGCCCCAGCCGTTGAGGCCGCGCTGGCGCCAGCCGTCATAGTCGGCCGCCTGGCCGCGCATATAGACCATGGCGTTGATCGCCGAGGAGCCGCCGACCACCTTGCCGCGCGGATAGGCCAGGGCCCGGCCGCCGAGCCCGGGCTGCGGCTCGGTCTGGAACAGCCAGTCGGCGCGGGGATTGCCGATGGCGAAGAGATAGCCCACCGGGATGTGGAGCCAGATCCAGTCGTCGTTGCCGCCGGCTTCGAGGACGAGGACCTTGGTCTCCGGATCGGCCGCCAGCCGATTGGCGACGACGCAGCCGGCCGAGCCCGCACCGATGACGACGTAGTCGAAGGTGCCGATCAGGCGGCGGTCGGTCGAAGGCGAATCTGGCATGGCGTTTCCAAGGGCTTAGCTGCGAACCCGCCTGTTCGCCGGCGGTGGAGGTACAATCTGGCATAGGTCGGAACGCCGTGTCAGCGCGCGGATATGCACATCCGTGCTGCTTCTCTGCGGCTCATCTGGGCCTGAAAGCCAATCGCGAGTCGCCGCGCTGAAAACCAGGTGAAGTTCTCGCACTGATATCGGAACGGACTGCGGCATACTTGTCATCGCTGCGAGGATGTGGCCGAAGGTGAGATTGCCAGGCGTTCGCATGCATCCTTTTCGCGAGGAGCGGCAAGACGCGCCCGGCATCGAAGCTCCAGCTGCCGTCCGTCCGAGAATGAGCGATATGAATGAAATTCTGCCGGATGAGGCGGCGAAGAAGCTGCTGCAGCGCGTGCTGGACCGTAGCTTCCGGGTTGGGATCATCGGCCTGGGGTATGTCGGCGTCCCGCTCGCCTTGGCTGCTCTGCGTGCCGGCTTCGACGTGCTCGGTTTCGATATCAACTCTGCACGCGTGTCCGAGCTCAACGCGGGCAGAACCGGGATCAAGCATATTCAGGCCGAGGATCTCGCCGCGGCCGCGAGGGCGGGGCGCTTTCTCGCCACGGACGACTTTTCGCGGCTGGACGAGCCAGACGGCCTTATCATCTGCGTTCCGACCCCGCTCACGCGCCACCGCGAGCCGGATCTGAGCTTCGTCGTCCAGACGGCGGAAACCATCGCGGGACGTTTGCGGAAGGGGCAATTCATCGCGCTGGAATCCACCACCTACCCGGGTACGACCGAGGAAGTCCTCAAGCCGATCCTCGAACGAACCGGGTTGAAGAGCGGCACGGATTTTTACTTGGCCTTCTCGCCCGAACGCGAAGATCCGGGCAATCCGCGTTTTGGAACCGCCTCGATACCCAAGGTCGTCGGAGGCGACGGCCCCGAGGCGCTCGCGATAGCGCAGGCCCTGTATGGCGAGCTCGTCGTCCAGACCGTGCCGGTCTCGTCGACCTCCGTGGCCGAAGCCGTGAAGCTGACCGAGAACATCTTTCGCTCGGTCAATATTGCGCTCGTCAATGAGCTGAAATCGATCTACGCGGCCATGGGCATCGATATCTGGGAGGTTATCGATGCCGCCAAGACCAAACCGTTCGGCTTCATGCCGTTCTATCCCGGCCCGGGGCTGGGCGGGCACTGCATCCCGATCGATCCTTTCTATCTTTCATGGAAGGCCCGGGAATACGGGATCACGGCGCGCTTCATCGAGCTGGCAGGCGAAATCAACACGGCGATGCCGCATCTGGTTGTCGAACGACTCGCGCACGGTCTGGATCAGCATTTCGCGCGCGGACTGAACGGAGCGCGGATTCTCGTCATCGGCGCCGCCTACAAGAAGAATGTTGACGATATGCGCGAAAGCCCTTCATTGCGCCTGATCGAGCTGATCGAGCAACGCGGCGCCCAGGCATCCTATCACGACCCGCATGTTCCGATCATTCCGCAGACCAGGGAGCATGGCGGCCTTGCCGGGCGCCGATCCATTGATCTCGCTCCCGGCACGATCGGCGATTTCGATGCCGTTCTCATCGCTACCGACCACGACGCTGTCGATTACAAGAGGCTCGTCGCAGAAGCGCGGCTGGTTATAGACACGCGTAACGCTTGCGAACGGAACGGCGCCTCTGCAGCCAACGTGATCAAGGCCTGACCCGCGCTTTGAGGACGGCGGTGGTATGATAGGCAAGCAGCTGGGTTGATCTGCGTTGGCTTCTCGCCCCGACAGCCGGGCAGGGTCGCCGGAGCGAGCATTGCTCTGCGGCTATGGCCTGCGCGATAAGCGATGGCCGTGTTTTCGGCGTCCGAGCCTAACGGAGTCTCCATGACTTTCCGCAACATCCATTCGCACGGTCTCGTCCGGATCGCCTGCGCCGCGCCGCGGCTGAAGGTGGCCGATCCGGCTTTCAACGTGGCCGAGACGATTGCGATGCTGCGGCGGGCGGACGAGAGCGGGGCGTCGCTGACCCTGTTCCCGGAACTCGGCATCAGCGCCTATGCCATCGACGACCTGCTGCAGCAGAATGCGTTGCTCGATGCCGTGCGCGAGGCCTTGGGGCACCTCGTCGCGGAGAGTCGCGCGCTGCGCGGCGTCGTCGTGGTCGGCGCGCCGCTGCGGGTCGAGGGGCGGCTGTTCAACTGCGCCGTCGCGATCCATCGCGGGCGCATCCTCGCTGCCGTGCCCAAGACCTATCTGCCGAACTATCGCGAGTTCTACGAGCGCCGGCAGTTCGCCTCGGGCGAGCGGGCGGGCGCGCTCTATATCGATCTCTGCGGCCAGGAAGTGCCGTTCGGCACGGATATCCTGCTGGCCGCGGCCGATATCCCGGACTTCGTGGTGCATATGGAGATCTGCGAGGACGTCTGGACGCCGATCCCGCCATCGTCCTACGCCGCGCTCGCCGGGGCGACCGTGCTGCTCAACCTCTCGGCCTCCAACGTCACCATCGGCAAGTCGGACTGGCGCCACGCACTCTGCAAGGCCCATTCCGGCCGCTGCATCGCGGCCTATGCCTATTCCGCCGCGGGCACCGGCGAGTCGACCACCGACCTCGCCTGGGACGGGCAGGCGATGATCTACGAGAACGGCGCGCTGCTGGCCGAGGCGGAGCGCTTCGCCGCCGAGCCGCAACTCATCCTCGCCGATATCGATCTCGAACGGCTGGCGATGGACCGCATCCGCCAGAACACCTTCGGCGACAGCGCCGATGTGAACCGCGACCGGCTCGGCTTCCGTCGCATCGACTTCACGCTGGAGCCGGATCGCGACAACGATCTCGGATTGGCCCGCACCGTCGAGCGCTTCCCCTTCGTGCCGAGCGACGATGCCAGACTGAACGAGCTCTGCTTCGAGGCCTACAACATCCAGTCGCATGGGCTGCGCAAGCGGCTGGAGAGCACGCGGCTCGACAAGGTCGTGATCGGCGTCTCCGGCGGCCTCGATTCGACGCAGGCGCTGATCGTCGCGGCCCATACCTTCGATGCGCTCGGCCTGCCCCGCCAGAACATCCTCGCCTATACGCTGCCGGCCTTTGCCACCAGCAAGGACACCAAGGACAATGCCTGGCGACTGATGCGGGCGCTGGGTGTCTCTGCCGAGGAGATCGACATGACGCCGGCCTGCCGGCAGATGCTGATCGATATCGGCCACCCCTTCGCTCAAGGGCAGCCGCTCTACGACATCACCTTCGAGAACGTGCAGGCCGGCGCACGCACCTCGGTGCTGTTCCGCCTCGCCAACCGGCACAATGCGCTGGTGATGGGAACCGGCGACCTGTCGGAGCTGGCGCTCGGATGGTGCACCTATGGCGTCGGCGATCACATGTCGCATTACAACGTCAACGGCTCGGTGCCGAAGACGCTGATCCAGCATCTGATCCGCTGGGTGGCGCAGTCCGGCCGCTTCGGCGCCGAGGCCTCGGACGTCATGCTCGACATCCTCGCGACCGAGATCTCGCCCGAGCTGGTGCCGGGCGATGGCGACGAGCCGGCGCAGAAGACCGAGGATTTCGTCGGCCCCTACGCGCTGCAGGATTTCAACCTGTTCTACACGACGCGCTACGGCTTCCGGCCGAGCAAGATCGCCTTCCTTTCCGAGCATGCCTGGCGCGATGCAGGGGCGGGGGACTGGCCGCCGAACATGGAAGCCGGCAAGCGCGTCGCCTACGATCTGCCGGTGATCAAGCGCTGGCTCGGCGTCTTCATCCGCCGCTTCTTCGAGACCAGCCAGTTCAAGCGCTCGGCCATGCCCAACGGCCCGAAGGTCTCCTCCGGCGGCTCGCTCTCGCCACGCGGCGACTGGCGCGCGCCGAGCGACGCCTCCGCCGCGCCCTGGCTGAAGGATTGGGAGCGGATTCCGGATTGAGCGAGAGGGTTTAGTTCGTCGGGCACGCTCCCAGCGCAAGCGGCGAGGTCCGTAACGTCAGATCCCGATCCAAGTGGGGCCTTAAGCATGTCCGCTTTCGGTTGTCGCCGTCGTGCCTGCTATCATGTGATAGAAACCCGGCACGACGACACGCCTTCGCAGATTGTCCCAAGGGGCAGCCTTGCAGCTTCGAGGTCGTGCGAATGGCAGGCGAAAGCGGGCTGTCCGAAGAAGAAATCTGGCTCTGGTTCCGGAATGCAACGATGGAGTTCGCCGTGCTGAAACGATGCCTCACCGTGGTGTTCATCCTTCTCGGGCCAGTCGGTTGTGTCACGCAAGATACCGTTCCCAGCAAAAGAGCGGATGGGCCAGCCTACATGCTGCCAGGCGTTGGCGCGCCCGCACGTCAAACGGACATGTTTGGGAATGCCTTTCGTTAGTTGAAGAAGGGCGCCTCTTACCCGTTCGCCGGGATCGTGGATGCCTCCCACAGAGCGTTCAACGGACCGCGCAATTATGATCAGTGAGGTGCGGCAGCCCGGCTTTCCGGTTGAGCGTGCCGCACCCTTGGCTGATTGACCTCGAGCGGCAGCGTCCGCTTTCGAGCAAGTCCTCTCGGCCGGCTCCCCACCCGGAGCGGCAGTTGAGGAGCGAGCGCGAGCAATGCTGCAATCCGTAGCCAATCAAAACGGAGACGCCGGTGCATTCGGCCGCGCAGATTTTTCAGCGACAACAAGGTTAGACGATCCCGCTTCGTCTAACGGTAGGACGTCAGATTTTGGCTCTGAAAATTGTGGTTCGAATCCATAAGCGGGAACCACCTGGAAAAAATCGTCAGACAGCGCTCGCTGTTTCCGCTCCCCAGCCATCCTCGCCCTTCGGGCTCACGATTGAACCGCGGTCCAGCCAGCGCCAGAAGAGAACATTCAACCAATGCCGGGAGGCCGACAGTCGCGGCATCTGCAACAGCAGAAATATGATGAGGTACCGCTGCCTTCGGGGCTCATTACCGATCGAATTCGGCATTCTGAATGATCCGCATTCGCGGAAGGCCACAGCAGATCAGCAACCTCGGCGAAGCCGCAACCCGGAATATGCTGGGCGCGACGCGTGACGGTCTCGGTCGCAAACATCGTTCCCGGATGATCGGCGCGGGATCAGGCAGCCAGGCCTTTGAGTTCGCGACACCGACCTTCAAGCAAAGGGGTGTTTGCCGCTGCCAATTCCTATAAATCTATTCCAGATCTTCATAACAACGCGCGTCAAATGCATTGGCCAGCGGCGGTTCGGCCGTGCCATCCTCCGACGATACGGGGGGCGTCGCGGCGCTCCGGTGCAGCGGAGCCCGATGTGCCTGACGACGAGAGTGCTCTCTATCCAGTGGTCGAGTCTTACCGCTCGCTGCGCCTCCCCGTCGGTGACGACCATGAGCTTCAGGTCGAACTGAGCGGCAATCCCGACGGAATTCCCGTCGTCTTCCTGCATGGCGGCCCCGGCGCGGGCACCAAACCCGCCCAGCGCCGAACCTTTGATCCGGCGGCCTTCAACATCGTCACCTTCGATCAACGCGGTGCGGGCCGTTCGCGCCCTTCCGCCGCGCTCGCCGGGAATACGATCCAGGCGCTCGTTGCCGATCTCGAGCGAATCCGCAGCCACCTCGGCATCGAGCGCTGGCTCGTCACGGGCGGCTCCTGGGGTAGCTGTCTCGGCCTCGCCTATGGACAGGCCCATCCCGAGCGCTGCCTCGGCTTCCGCCTGCACGGCATCTTCATGGCCGAGCGCGCCGAGATCGACTGGTGGTTCCATGGCTCGCGCACGATCTTCCCGGACCATTGGGAGACCTTTGCCAATTTCGTGCCGGAAGCGGAGCGAGGCGACCTGCTCGGCGCCTATTACCGCCGGCTCACCGGCCCTGATCGCGAGCAGCAGATGGCGGCCGCAGTCAGCCTCAGAACCTTCTCGGGGCGGACTCAAACCTTCCTGCCCGACGCCGATCATGTCGCGGCCCTGACCGAGCCGCAGGCTGCGCTCGCGCTGGCGCGGATCTTCACGCATTACTGCGTGAACGGCGCCTTCCTCGAACCGGGCCAGCTTCTACGCGACGTCCCGCGCATCCGGCACCTGCCGGCCGAGATCGTCCAGGGCCGCTACGATATCGTGACGCCGATGTGCACGGCCTGGCGGCTCAAGACGGCCTGGCCCGAAGCCCGCTTCACCATCGTGACCGAAGCCAACCACGCGGCGACACCGAACGCGCCGGCTCTATCGCTCGCCTTGCGCGAAGCGACCGATCGCCTGCGCGACTCCATGCCGGCCAGAGCGGCCTGAAGGAACAGCCATGTACGAAGCCGCCAGCCAGATCCGCCTCGGCATCGAACCCTATCTCGAAATCCGCAGCGCCAAGAGCCCGGCCGTTGCGCCCGACGGCGAGCTCCTGGCCTATCTGAGCGACGAGAGCGGCACACATCAGATCTGGCTGAAGCCGGTCGCGGGCGGGGCGCCCTGGCGCCTGACCGACATGCCGGAGCCGGTCGGGGCGATCGCCTTCAACCCCAAGGGGCGCGACCTGCTGTTCACGATGGACTGCGGCGGCGACGAGCGGCATCAGCTCTGGCTCGTGCCGGGCGCTTCCGGCGTGCCGCAGCCGCTGACAGACGATCCGTCCGTGGTTCATGTCTGGGGCGCCTGGGCTCCCGACGGGCAGCGCATCGCCTTCGCCTCGAATGCACGCCATCCCGAGCATATGGACATCTATGTGATGGACATGGCGACGCGCGCGGCGCGGCGCGTCTACGAGGGGAACGGCTATCGTGAGGCCGTGGCCTTCTTCCCCGACGGCCGCTCGCTGCTCGTCGCCGACGCTACCCGCTCGATGAGCGATCAGGATCTTTACCGGCTCGATGTCGAGAGCGGCGCGCGCACGCCGCTGCTTCCGCACGAGGGCCGGGCCCGCTATGCCGCGAGCCGGATGAAGAAGGACGGCAGCGGCTTCTTCACGCTGACCGATCAGGGGCGCGAGCATCTCGGCATCGCCTTCTGCGCGACGGCCGATGGCGCCATGAGCTGGGTCGTTGCGCGCGACGGGCAGGATGTCGAGGCGGCCGCACTCGCGCCCGATCAGGGCCGCCTGGCCTATGTCGCGAACGACCGCGGCAGGAACCGCATCTTCGTGCGCGATCTCGCCAGCGGGACGGAGTTCGAAGCCGGCGGGCTGCCGCCCGGCACGATCGGCTCCGTCGCCTGGCTGCCCGACGGCTCCGGGCTTGTCTTCCCGCTCGACGGCTCGGCCTCGCCGCCGGATGTCTGGTGCTTCGACATCGCCACGAAACAGGCGAAGCGGCTGACGGATGCCTCCAAGGCCGGGCTCGACCCCGCCGCCTTCGTCGAGCCCACCGTGGCGAATGCGGCCAGCTTCGACGGCCTGGAGGTGCCGTTCTTCGTCTATCGTCCACGCGGCAAGGCGCCGGAGTCCGGTTACCCGGCGGTGGTCGTGGTGCATGGCGGGCCGGAAGCGCAGTGGACGCCGATCTTCCGCGCCGACCTGCAGTTCTTCCTGAGCCAGGGCATCATGGTGATCGCCCCGAACGTTCGCGGCTCGACCGGCTACGGCCGGACCTACCAGCATCTCGACGACAAGCATCTGCGCATGGACAGCGTCGCCGACCTCAAGGCGGTGCGGCTGTGGCTTCGCGAGCAGCCCGATGTCGACGACAGCCGCGTCGCCGTCTACGGCCGCTCCTATGGCGGCTTCATGGTGCTGGYGGCGCTGACCGAACAGCCCGAGCTGTGGAAGGTCGGCATCGAGTTCTACGGCATCGCCAACTTCCTGACGATGCTGGAGACGACCGGCCCGTGGCGCCGCTATCTGCGCGCTGTCGAATACGGCGATCCTGTCACGGACCGGGAAAACCTGATCCGCTTCTCGCCGATCCACAAGCTGGGCCGCATCCGGGTGCCGCTCTTCGTAGCGCAGGGGCTCGACGATCCCCGCGTGCCGCCCGGCGAGAGCGAGATGGTCTATTCCGTGCTTCGCGGCCTCGGCCGTCCGGTCGAGTATCTGCGCATCCCGCATGAGGGCCACGGCTTCGCGCGGATCGAGAACCGGCGCACCGTCTTCGGCGGCGTCGCCCGCTTCCTGCGCGAGCATCTCTGAAAGAGGACCAACCCATGCAGAATTCCGAGATCATCTGGGAGCTGGTCGATGCCAAGCGGCAGCCTTTCGAGGCGCTGAGCGATCGCGTCTGGGGCATGCCGGAGATCGCCTATACCGAGTACCGCTCGGTCGGCGAGCATGTTGCGATGCTGAAGGAACAGGGCTTCCGCATCACCGAGAACGTCGCGGGCATCCCGACCGCGGTGATGGGTGAAGCCGGCGAAGGCGGTCCGGTCATCGCCATCCTCGGAGAATACGATGCCCTGCCGGGCCTCAGCCAGGAAGCCAATATCGCCGAGCCCAGGCCCGTCGAAGCTGGTGGCCACGGCCATGGCTGCGGCCACAACATGCTGGGCTCGGCCGCTCTGCTCGCGGCGACCGCGGTGAAGGACTGGCTCGCCAGGACCAGCCGGCCGGGGCGTGTCCGCTATTTCGGCTGTCCGGCGGAGGAAGGCGGCGCGGCCAAGGCCTTCATGGTGCGCGCCGGCGCCTTCGATGACGTCGATGTCGCGATCAGCTGGCATCCGGCTTCGATGACCAAGGTCGACGACGCGCTGTCGCTCGCCAACACCCGGATGGATTTCCACTTCACCGGCCGCGCCTCGCATGCCGCTGCTGCGCCGCATCTCGGCCGTTCGGCGCTCGATGCGGTCGAGCTGATGAATGTCGGCGTCAACTACATGCGCGAGCACATGCCGTCCGACGCCCGCATCCACTACGCCATGCTCGATGCCGGCGGCATCGCGCCGAATGTGGTCCAGGCCTCGGCCAAGGTGCGCTACGCCATCCGCGCCCGCGACCTCGCCGGCATGCTGGAACTCAACGAGCGCGTGAAGAAGATCGCCGAGGGCGCGGCACTGATGACCGAGACCAAGGTCTCGATCTCGATCATGAGCGCGGTCTCCAACATGCTCGGCAACACGCCGCTGGAAGACGCGATGTTTGGGAATATCGACCGGCTCGGCCCCGTGCCCTTCGATGCGGCAGACAAGGCCTATGCGGCCAAGATCCAGGCGACGCTGAGCCAGGGCGACATTCTCAACGACTACCGCCGCACCGGCATCGCGCCACGCGAGAACACGCCGCTCTGCGACTTCGTCGTGCCGCAGGGCACAAGGGGCGTGCCGATGATCGGTTCGACCGATGTCGCCGACGTCAGTTGGAAAGTGCCGACGATCCAGGCGCGGGTCGCGACCCATGCCATCGGAACGCCCGGCCATTCCTGGCAGATCACGGCGCAGGGCAAGGCCCCGGCTGCGCATAAGGGCATGGTCCATGCCGCCAAGATCATGGCGGGCACCGCGATCGACGTGATCAGCGATGAGACGCTGCTGGCCCGCGCCAAGAAGGACCATCAGGAGCGGATCAAGCGCACCCCTTACGTCTGCCCGATTCCGCCCGAGGTGAAACCGCCGATTCAGCCGCGGCCCGCGGCCGCCTGAGCCTTACATCCCGGGACCGCCGGCGAGGCTGTGCCCGGGCGACGTTTCAACCAAACAACAAATAAAGAGCGGGATACGATCATGGCGAACCGAAACGAGAAGAGCGGCACCAAACGAGGCGCCGCCGGCCGCAGTCTCCTGTCGGCTGCGGCAGCCGGCGCCCTCTGCGCGGCGGCGGGAGCAGCTATCGCCGCCACGCCCAAAAATGCTCTGGTGATGGCCTGGAACGTCGACGCCATCAGCACCTTCGACCCCGCCCAGGTCGGCGAGGTCGTCACCAACGAGATCCTGCAGAACACCTGCGACACGCTGGTCGATTTCGACCCGGCCGACGAGCGCAAGGTCGTGCCTGGCTTCGCCGAGCGCTGGGACGTCTCGCCCGACCGCAAGGAGATCACCTTCCACCTGCGCAAGGGCGCGAAATTCCCTTCCGGCAATCCCGTCACGGCCGAGGACGTCGCCTGGTCGCTGCATCGCGTCGTCAAGCTGAACTTCGGCAATGCGGCGACGCTGACCGAGTTCGGCTTCACCAAGGAGAACGTCGAGCAAAGCATCGCTGCGGGCCCGAACGACACGCTCGTCTTCAAGCTCGACAAGGCCTATCCGACGACGCTGGTGCTGCAGTCCATCGCCGCCAACCGGGTCTCCATGGTGATGGACAAGAAGACCCTGATGGCGAACGAGCAGGGCGGCGATCTCGGCAACAAGTACCTGACCACGCGCACCGCTTGCGTCGGCCCCTACAAGCTGACCCGCTGGAACGCCGGCGAGTCGATCGTGCTGGAGGCGAATGAGGGCTATTGGGGCACGACGCCCGGCCTGAAGCGCGTCCTGATCCGCCATGTCGCGGAACCCGGCACCCAGCGCCTGCTGCTCAGCCAGGGCGATGTCGACGTGGCGCGCGACCTGACCCCGGAGGACCTCAGGGATCTCGAAGGCTCCAAGGACGTCTCGATCGTCACGACTCTGAGGCCCCAGCTCTTCTACTGGGGCTTCAACGTCGCGGACGGCCCCTTCTCCAAGGAGAAGGTGCGCCTCGCGATGCGCTACCTGATCGACTATGACGGCCTCGGCAAGACCGTGATGACCCATCTCGGCGTGCCCCGCGCCAGCTTCGCCCAGCTCGGCGCCGTCGGTGCCCTCGATGCGAAGGAGGGGCAGCCTTTCAAGCTCGATCTCGACAAGGCCAAGCAGCTGCTGACGGAAGCCGGCTATTCCAACGGCTTCGAGGCGACCATGATCTTCGGCACGCTGCCGCATGCGAACCCGATCGCCCAGAGCGTCCAGCAGAACGCCGCCAAGGTCGGGATCAAGCTCTCTCTCGAACGCATGGCCAATGCCCAGCTCTTCAGCAAGGTGCGCGGGCGCGAGTACCAGTCGGCAATGCTGGCCTGGCAGACCAACGTGCCGGACGCCCATGGCAACGCCTCGCGCCTCGTCTTCAACCCCGATAACAGGCTGGAAGCCAAGCAGACCCAGTATCCGAGCTGGCGCTCCGCCTTCCAGGATCTCGACCTCAACAAGAAGGTTGACGAGGCCCTGCTCGAGCCCGACCCGGCCAAGCGCGACGCCCTCTATGCCGAAATCCAGAAGGAGGTGATGGCGAAGGGGCCGATGGCCTTCATGTTCCAGATGAACAATGTCGCCGGCGTGCGCAAGGACCTGAAGTCTTGGACCTGGAACGGCTTCCGGACCTATTACGAGCGCGCGGCCAAGTAAGGCCGCCGCGATGTCCCGGACCGCCGCAGTCGCGTCCGGCTTGAGCACCGAATCCGGGCGGAATCTGTTTCCCTCCTGGCTTCGAGCGTCCAGCCGGACTCTCATATCGTTCGCCGTGACCCTGCTCGGGCTCGCGGCGCTGACCTTCTTCATCGGTCGCCTGCTGCCGCTCGATCCCGTCGTCGCCGTGCTCGGCGACAACGCGACCCAGGAAGCCTATCAGGCGATGTACAAGCAGCTCGGTCTCGACCAGCCGCTCCATGTCCAGTTCGGCCGCTATCTCTGGGGCGTCCTGCATCTCGATTTCGGCATGGCGCTGACCACCGGCAAGCCGGTGATGGCGGATATCGCCCGCGTCTTCCCGGCGACGATCGAGCTCGCCAGCGTGGCGATCGTCATCGGCACCAGCCTCGGCATTCCGCTCGGCGTGCTCTCCGCGATGTATCGAGGCTCCCTGATCGACCAGATCGTGCGGGTCGTCGGGCTGGTCGGCTATTCCGCGCCGAATTTCTGGCTCGGCCTGATGGGTCTGGTGCTGTTCTATGCGACGCTGGGCTGGGTCGGCGGCCCCGGGCGCATCGACTTCACCTATGAGTTCGATCTCGAACCCGTCACCGGCTTCCTGCTGATCGACAGCCTGCTCGCCGGCAACTGGGATATGTTCGGCAATGCCGTGTCGCACATCATCCTGCCGGCCTCGATTCTGGCCTTCAGCTCGCTCGCCTATATCAGCCGCATGACCCGCAGCTTCATGATGGAGCAGCTCGGCCAGGAATATGTGGTGACGGCGCGGGTCAAGGGGCTGTCCTGGGCGCGAACCGTGTGGGGTCACGCCTTCCGCAACATCGCCGTGCAGGTGCTGACGGTGGTCGCGCTCTCCTACGCCTTCCTGCTCGAAGGCGCGGTGCTGACCGAGACGGTCTTCGCCTGGCCAGGCTTCGGCCGCTACCTGACCAACGCGCTGCTCGCCGGAGACATGAACGCCGTCGTCGGCTGCACGCTCCTGGTCGGCGTCATCTTCGTCACGCTCAACCTGTTGTGCGACCTGCTTTACCGGGTCTTCGACCCGCGGACCCGCTGAGGCATGGCCATGGCACCACGATCCATCGACCATTCAGCCGGGCGGGGCCTCGGGGCCTGGCTCGCCGCACCCGTCCCGGCCTCGCCCTTCCAGGCGCGGATGCAGCAACTCTCGCTGAAATGGTGGCGGCTGCGGGCCAATCCCGCCGCCCTGTTCGGCCTCGCCATCATCGTGCTGATCGCGCTGGTGGCGCTGTTCGCGCCGTTGATCGCGACGCACGACATCTATGCGCAGGACCTGATGCAGCGCCTGCAACGGCCTTCCGCCGCGCACTGGTTCGGCACGGACGAACTCGGCCGCGACATCTTCAGCCGACTGGTGTTCGGAGCGCGCATCACGCTCTACATCGCCCTGCTGACGGCAGTGATCGCCGCGCCGCTCGGGCTGATCATCGGCACCACCTCCGGCTATCTCGGCGGCTGGGTCGATATCGTGCTGATGCGCATCGTCGACATCTTCCTGGCTTTCCCGAGCCTGGTGCTGGCGCTCGCCTTCGTCGCGGCGCTCGGTCCCGGCATCGACCACGCGATCATCGCGATCGCCCTCGCTGCCTGGCCGCCGATCGCGCGGCTCGCCCGCGCCGAGACGCTGTCGATCCGCAAATCCGACTATATCGCGGCGGTCCGGCTGCAGGGGGCGTCACCGCTCCGGATCATTCTCGGCCATGTCGTGCCGATGTGCATTCCCTCCGTCGTGGTGCGCATCACCCTCAACATGGCCGCGATCATCCTGACGGCGGCCGGTCTCGGCTTCCTCGGCCTCGGCGCGCAGCCGCCAAGCCCGGAATGGGGCGCGATGCTGGCATCGGGCCGCGAGTTCATCCTGACCAATGGCTGGATCGCCGGCATCCCCGGCCTCGCCATCCTCGTCACCAGCCTGGCCTTCAACCTGTTCGGCGACGGCCTGCGCGACATCCTGGATCCCCGCCATGGATAAGCCGCTGCTCGAGGTCGAGGACCTCTTCGTCTCGTTCAAGGGCGCGCACCGCACGGTGCAGGCTGTACGCGGCATCTCCTTCAGCGTCGGCCGCGAGAAGGTCGGCATCGTCGGCGAATCCGGCTCGGGCAAGTCGCTGACCGGACGCACGATTCTGAAGCTGACGCCGAAGGCGGCGTCGATCTCCGCCACGAAGCTGTCCTTCGACGGGATCGACCTGCTGGCCGCCAGCGAGCGGCAGATGCGCAGCATCCGCGGCAACCGCATCTCGATGATCCTGCAGGATCCCAAATTCTCGCTCAACCCGCTGATGCGCGTCGGCCAGCAGATCACCGAGGCCTATCGGTTGCACCACAAGGTCGGCGGGCGGGAGGCGGAAGCGCGGGCGCTCGCGATGCTGGAGGCCGTGAAGATCCGCGATCCCGCGCGCGTCTTCAGGCTCTTCCCGCACGAGGTCTCGGGCGGCATGGGGCAGCGCATCATGATCGCGATGATGCTGATTCCGGAGCCGGACCTGATCATCGCCGACGAGCCGACCTCGGCGCTCGACGTCACCATCCGGCGGCAGGTGCTGAGCATTCTCGACGAGCTGGTGACGCGGCGTGGCGCGGGGCTGATCTTCATCAGCCACGACCTCAACCTCGTGGCGGATTTCTGCGACCGCGTGCTGGTGATGTATGCGGGCCGGATCATGGAGGACATTCCGGCGCGCGAGCTGCGCAATGCGCGGCACCCGTATACGCGCGCGCTGCTCGACAGCCTGCCGCGCCTCGATCGGCAAGCCGACATGCTGCAGGTGCCGAGCCGCGATCCGGCCTGGTTGGACGGGCCGACGCTGCAGAGCGGGAGCCGGACATGAACGCGGCGGATCCGAGCATCGCGAACAACCGCCCGGCTGCCCTCGCCGTCAGCAATCTCTCCATCGTCTTCGGCCGGGGCGCCTCGGCGCTCACCGCGGTCGACGGTGTTTCCTTCACCTTGCGCCATGGTGAGGCCTTCGGGTTGATCGGCGAATCCGGCTGCGGCAAGTCGACGGTGCTGCGCGCACTCGCCGGGCTCAACAGCGAATATGGAGGCACGATCGCCTTCCATGACCGCGAGGTGCCGCATAAGCGCGACAAGGCTTTTTTCCGCCGCGTGCAGATGGTGTTCCAGGACCCCTATGCCTCGCTGCACCCGCGCAAGATGGTGCAGAACGTGCTGGCCGAGCCGCTGAAGATCCATGGCTTCGACCGGCCGCAGGAGCGCATCGACGAGATCCTCACCGCCGTCGGCCTCGGCCCTTCCTTCCGCTACCGCTTTCCGCACGAGCTCTCGGGTGGGCAACGCCAGCGCGTCGCGATCGCGCGTGCGCTGATCATCGAGCCCGAGCTTCTGCTGCTGGACGAGCCGACCTCGGCGCTGGACGTCTCCGTGCAGGCCGAGATCCTCAACCTGCTGAAGCAGCTCCGCCGCGACCGCGACCTGACCTATCTCATGGTGAGCCACGATCTCGCGGTGGTGACGCATCTGTGCGAGCGCGTCGCGATGATGAGCGAAGGGCGCATCCTCGAGGAAATGAGTTCGCAGGATGTCCGCGCCGGCCGCGCACGCGAGCCCTACACGCGGGAATTTCTCGACGCGAGCACAGGCTATCGCCCGGCTACGTGAGCGATGGTGGGAACGGCGGAGGACCAGCAAGTGGATAAGGCAGTCATCGCGGGCGAAAGCCCGGCCGGAGAATTCTGGCCGGTGCAGGCCTGGGAAACCACGGAGCCGGAAGCGGCGGGCTGGTCCAGCGCCGGGCTCGACCTGGCCTGGCGCTTCGCCGACACCATCGCCACGGCGACGGTGATGATCGTGCAGGGCGGACGCGTGGTGGCGAGCCGCGGCGACCTCGCTCATCGCTACCAATGCCACTCCGTCCGCAAGAGCTTCCTCAGCGCGCTGATCGGCATCCATGAGGAAGCCGGCACGATCGATCTCTCCCGGACACTCGCCCAGCTCGGCATCGACGACAGGGAAGGCCTGAGCGAGCGCGAGAAGGCGGCGACGATCTATGACCTGCTGACGGCCCGTTCGGGCATCTTCCACCCGGCCGGCTATGAATCCCCCTGGATGAAGTCGATCAAGCCGCAGCGCCATTCGCAGCCGCCGGGCACCTTCTGGCTATACAATAACTGGGACTTCAATGCGCTCGGGACGATCTTCACTGCCCTCACCGGCGCCGGCATCCATGACGACTTCCTGACGCGGATCGCCCGCCCGCTGGGCATGGAGGATTTCCGTTTTGACGGCGAACGGCGCGACGGCTGGCTCGAACAGGACGATTGCTCGGTTCATCCCGCCTATCCGTTCCGGATGTCGACGCGGGATCTGGCACGCTTCGGCCTGACGTTCCTGCGGCAGGGGCGCTGGCAGGGCGAGCAGGTCATCCCAGCCAACTGGGTTGCGACCAGCGTCCTGCCGCTTTCCGATGCCGGGCCGCGCGGCGGTTACGGCTATATGTGGTGGACCGAGCGCTCCGGCGCCGGCTTCCCCGGCGTCGTGCTGCCGGCCGGCAGCTACAGCGCGCAGGGCGTCGGCGGGCAGAACTGTCTCGTCATCCCCTCGCTCGACCTCGTGATCGTCCACCGGGTCAACACCGACATCAAGGGCACGGAGGTGAACCGCTTCGCCTTCGGCCGCCTGCTGCGCCTGATCCTCGAAGCACGCCGGCAGGATTGAGCAGCCTTAGCCTCCGCCAGACCGACCGGGAGTAATCATGCCCAGCGCCATAGAACGTATTGCCGCATGGAGCCGCTCCGGGTCGGTCTTCTCGCCGCTCGCGCGGCTGAGGGCGCATCACGCCATCACCGATACGGTGGCCTGCATGCTGGCCGGTATCGGCGATCAGGCGACGCAGGCCGTGCGGCAGGCTTTCGCGTCCGGCATCGGCCCGCAGGGCGCGGCTGCGGTCGCCGGTGGTGGCCGGGCGAGCGAGGCGATCGCCGCGCTGGTCAACGGCACGGCCGCGCATGCGCTCGACTATGACGACAATTTCCGGCCGGGCATCACCCATGCCTCGGCGGTGCTGGTGCCGGCGCTGCTCGCCGTGGCGCAAGGGCGCGGGGCGGGCGGACGGGCCTTCGTCGACGCCTATCTCGTCGGGCTGGAGGCGCAGGCCGCCGTCGGGCGCGGCATCAACCCGGCGCACTACACCATCGGCTGGCACGCGACCTCGACGGTCGGCGCCATCGGCACGGCGGCAGGCACGGCCTGCCTGATGGGGCTCGACGCGGCTGGCATTGCGCGGGCGATGAGCGTTGCGGCGAGCATGGCGGCCGGGCCGAAGGGCCAGTTCGGCACGCCGGCCAAGCCGCTGCACGCCGGCCTCGCGGCCCGCAACGCCGTCGATGCGGCTGCACTCGCCGCTGCGGGGATGACCGGGCGGCTCGACATCCTGGAATGTCCGATGGGCATTGCCGAACTGTTCGGCGACGACAGCGCTGCCGGCTGGGAACGCATGGCGCTGGCGTCACCCCATGTCATCGAGAGCGATGGGCTGACGCCGAAACGTCATCCCTGCTGCGGCTCGACGCATCTCGCGGTCGATGCGATCCTCGACCTCAAGGCGGAGCATGGTTTCGCTGCCGATGACGTCGCGGGGGTCGATACGCTGGTCGGCATCGCCAATGCCCGTAACCTCGCCTATCCCGACCCGCAGGACGAGATGCAGGGGCGCTTCTCGATGCATTACTGCGTGGCGCTCGCGCTGTCGCAGGACCGGCTGTCGCTGGCCGATTTCACGCCGGCTGCCGTCGGGCGTGCGGAACTCCGGCGCCTGCTGCCGCTGACGACGATGCGATCCTACGACAAGAGCGACGAGGCGGCCGGGCGCCAGCCGCATCGCGTCACCATCAGCCTCAAGGACGGGCGCGTGCTCAAGGCCGAGCGGCTGGAGGCGAAGGGCTCGATCGCGGACCCGTTCGACGATGCCGACCGGGAAGCGAAGTTCGGGGATTGCTGCGCCGACATGCAGGGCGCCGCTGCACTCTACGCCCGGCTCGCCGACATCGATGCGGCAGCAGACCTCGGTTTCCTGTTGTCGGAGTCCGTCGAGGCCGGACGCGTATAACCGCGCCGGCCGGTGACGGGGCCGGCCGGATCGTCCGGCCGCGAGGGCTGGTTGTCGTCGATGGTGGCAGCCCAGAACTGTTCGACGGAGAGCCGACCCTGCTGCCTGGCCCGGTAAAGCCGGATTTCGGCGGTGATGTACCAGGACGGGTCGGCGGCCGTCACAAGCTGGCCGTTGCGCAACTCGTCGACGACCAGGCTCTCGGGCACCCAGGCGACGCCGCGCCCGGCCATGACCATGGCCTTGAGGCCGACCGACATCGGGTTCTCGTAGACTGTGACCAGCGGCGTCGGCCGCTCCGCGAAGAGCAGGGCCAGCCGTCGCGCGAAGAAGGAGCAGGTGCCGTAGCTCAGCAGGCGGACGGGAGCGTCGCCACAGCGGAAGGCGTGCAGCGGCTCGCCGCGTTCGTCGGGGATCGAGACCGGGATCGCCCGCTCGGTGCCGAGGCGGCGATAGACGAAGCGCTTGGCGTCCAATTCAGGCGACACCGCCGGATGGGCATAGGTCAGCAGGAAATCGCATTCGCCATGGTTGAGGAGCGCGACATTGCCGTCGAAGGAAGAGCGCTGATCACAGAACCGCGTTTTCACCGGCCCGAGCTTTTCCTCGATGCGGCGGACGAGGCCAGGAAAATAGGTCAAGGACAGGGTGTTCAGCGTGGCGAAGACCAGGGTCTCCGACGCGTCCTCATGGAGCTGGCGCACCTCCTGCCGCGCGCCCTGCACCTGCTTCAGGATTTCCTGGGCACGCGGAAGAAAGGTCCGGCCGGCTTCGGTGAGACGGATGGGATAGCTGCTGCGGTCGAACAGCGGCAGGCTGAGCCATCCCTCGAGCTGTTTGACGCGGCGGCTCAGGGCCGATTGCGTGACGTTTCGTTCACGGGCGGAGCGCGAGAAGCTGAGCGTCGTCGACAGGCTCAGGAAGTCTTCCAGCAGCTTCAACTCCATCGCCATTTCCTCCGCCGGCGCGGGCAGGATGGCATGGCTGCTTCGGCCACGCCAGAAGCCGACCGGGCGAAGGGAATCGAAGCATTGGCACGGGCTTGCCTTGCCGTCGGGCGTTGAGCCATCTGCTCGCGGTCGAGCTCCTCTAAGGGCGGGGGAGCCAATTGGCGGCAGTGTCAAACCCTGCTCTGGGATCCCGATCGTGGCCGCGCCTGTTAAACGGCCACCCTCGCTCGCGACGATCCGCTCACAAGGTCACCCAAGGCGCAGTACCAAGTAGCACAAGCGGGATGGCCACCACGGCGAGCACCGTCTGTGTCGCCGTGATGCCAGCCATCAGCGGAGCATCGCCGCCCAGCTGACGGGCCATGATGTAGGCCGACGATGCCGTAGGCAGGGCCTGGAACAGCAGGGCTGTCGTCAGTGCCGGACCTGTAAGGCCGGTCAGCATCGCGAACAGGATGGTTGCAACCGGCATCGCCAGGAATTTCATCGCCGACGACGACGCGACCGGGCCGACCCACTTGCGAGCTGTCCTGAAGTCCAACGCGGCGCCGACGCAGAGAAGGCCTAGCGGCAGAGAAGCGGCACCCAGGGAGCGCATCGCCGGCTCTATACCGGGCGGAATGCCCAGGCCGGCGAGCTGAAATACGATGCCGGCCAGAGAGGCGATCACCAGCGGGTTCGTCACCAGCTGCTTGAGGATGCCCCGGCCGCTCAGCTTGGCCGAGCCGTGCCGGGCAAAAACCAGCACGCACAGGACGTTGACCGTCGGCACGATCGCGGCATTGCAGATTGCCGCCATGGCGATGCCCTTGGCGCCGAACAGTCCGGATGCCAGGGTGACGCCGACATAGTTGTTGAAGCGCACGCTCCCCTGAAACACCGAGGTGAACGCTGGGCCATCCAGACGCAGCAGAGGCCGCACCGCCACAACCAGCGCCGACACGACGATCGTGGCCAGGATGAGCGTCAGGGCCAGCTCGTGAACCGGCAGCGCCTCGAGATGCGCCGTGGCGAGCCCGTGGAAGAACAGGCACGGCAGCAGGATGTAATAGCCGAGCCGTTCTGCCAGAGGCCAGAAGCCGTCATCCAGGAAACGCCGCAGGCGCAGCCCCATGCCCAGCCCGATCAGCACAATGACGGGCAGCAGCGCCAACAGGACATCGCGCGTCATGCCTCGGCTCCCAACGCCGCGACGATGCGATGGCCGCCCTCGACCAGCGTTGCGGAGATCCGCACCATGTCGGGATAGCCGGCCCAATACGGCGCGGGGATAATCACCTCGTCCCCGGCTTCAAGGGTCGCCAGAAACGCGTTGAAAATGACCTGCTTGGCGCCGCAGCCGACAGCGATCTCGGTGTCCTCGTACTCAAGGCCTCGGTCCCGTGCGACGGCATTGCGAGCGGCCATGCGGAGTTCCGGCATTTCATTGGACGGCGTATAGCCAAGCGGCCGGCGAGCCGCGTCTATCGCGGCGTCTGCGACGTGAGACGGGGGCGCGAAGTCCGGCTCCGCGAGGGTTAGACCCACGATATCGCGACCGGCCGCGCGAAGCGCGGCTGCCCGACGCGCCATTGCGAGGATGGGCGAGCCTTCGACGGCGTCCTGGCTGGGAGCAGCGGCGGTCATGTCGGCCTCGTCGGTCGGTCTTTGCCGAAGCAACTACCCCTTTTGAGGGGCGAGAAAAAATGCTTAATTCTTGACGGATCGTTGAGAATAACTTTTGGGTCGAGTGTCTGTGTCGCTGCGCGCTCTTCGCACCTTGCAGGCCATTTCCAGGCTCGGGTCTTTTGCCCGCGCCGGGGAAGCGGTTGGCCTGACGTCGTCTGCCGTGAGCTTGCAGGTGAAGTCGCTGGAGGAGGAGTTCGGCGCCCAGTTGTTTGACCGCTCGCGCCGACTGCCCGTACTGACGGAGGCCGGCAGGATCGTGCTCGCAAAGTCCGAAGAGGTGCTCGCGCTCTACGACCAGATCGCGGAGGCTCTGAGTGTCGAGCAGTCGCTTGCCGGGCGACTAAAGCTTGGGGCCATCCAGACGGCGCTGTCGGGCGTTCTCCCGCAGGCGCTCATGGCACTGAAACGGTCCCATCCACGCGTCCGGGTCCATGTCGAGGCGGGAATGTCGGCGGAACTTGCGCTGAAGGTCTCGGCCGGCGAGCTGGACGCCGCCATCACGACCGAGCCGGTGAAGCCCCACCCGGCGGATCTGAACTGGACGCCGCTCTATGAGGATCGGTTCTGGCTTGTCGCCCCGGCGGGGTCGGAAGGCCAAAACCAGCGGGAATTGCTATCCAACCTGCCTTTCATTCGCTTCGACAGCCGGGCGTGGGCCGGCCGCGTGATAGAGCGAGAGCTGAGGCGGCAGCGGATCAATGTTCGCGAGGAGATGGTCCTCGATAGTCAGGAGGTGATCCTGAGAATGGTCCAGAGCGGGCTCGGAGTCGCCATCATTCCCCTTTCAAACGAAGTGCGGAACGGCTTGCCCATGTTCTGCCTGCCGTTCGGCGAGCCGCAACTCAAACGGCAGATCGTGCTGTTGGAGCGGCAGGGCCAAAAGGGCGGCAGGTTGGCGGCAGCGCTCGCCTGTACGGTGGCGGAAATGGCTGATACGGCGCAAAGGCCGTGAGGCCAATGCCCGCTGCCACGGGTGAGATATCTCCCGAGAGCAGCCCCCTTGAATGACCCGCCCATGCCGAGAAGCACCTCTCGGCCTGTCAGCCCGGAACCTCCGTCTTCGGGCGAGGCGCCAAATTCCGTTATTGGCGCGATCGGGCCGCGCGTAGCTCACGTGGCGGACTTCCACTTTCCACCTGAACAGGACACTCCGCGGCCCAACAAAAAGCCCGCGGCTCGCGCCGCGGGCTGATTATTTTCGAGATGCGAAGGCCTCAGGCCGCGACGGCGGCCGGCTCCTTCTTTTCCCATTCCTCGCCCCAGATCATCACGGCATGGCCGGGCGAGACCTCGCGGTACTGGCGCACCGGCACGATATAGTCGGGCGCCCGCACCGGGCTCTTGATCTCGTCGTTCGAGACCGGGCGCTTCTGCAGGCGCCGGGCCGGATCGGCGATCGGCACCGCCGCCAGCAGCCGCTTGGTGTAGGGATGCTGCGGGTTCTGGAAGATCGCCTCGCGCGGGCCGATCTCGACGATCTCGCCGAGATACATCACCGCGACGCGGTGGCTGACGCGCTCCACCACCGCCATGTCGTGCGAGATGAAGAGATAGCCCAGCCCCATGCGCGCCTGCAGGTCGAGCATCAGGTTCACCACCTGCGCCTTCACCGAGACGTCGAGCGCCGAAACCGCCTCGTCCGCCACGATCAGCCGCGGCTCGACCGCCAGAGCGCGGGCGATGCAGATGCGCTGGCGCTGGCCGCCCGAGAACTCGTGCGGGAAACGGTTGGCCATCTCCGGCAGCAGGCCGACGCGCTTGAGCAGGTCGGCGACCTTGTCGCGCGCCTCCGAACGGGTGGCGAGGTTGTTGATCAGCAGCGGCTCGGCGACGGCCGTGCCGACATTCATGCGCGGATTGAGCGAGGCGAACGGGTCCTGGAAGATCATCTGCATGCGCTTGCGCTGCTCGCGCAGGTCATGCTGGTTGAGCTTGAGGACGTCGACGCCGTCGAGCAGCACCGAGCCGGCGAGCGGCTCGATCAGGCGCATCACCGAGCGGCCGGTGGTCGACTTGCCGCAGCCGGATTCGCCGACCAGCGCCAGCGTCTCGCCGGCCTTCAGGCTGAACGAGACGTTCTCGACGGCGTGCACGCGCCCCTTCACCGAGGAGAGCAGGCCGCCGCGGATTTCGAAGCGGGTGGTGAGGCCGGCAACCTCCAACACGGGGCGCTCGGCCGCCTGGACGGTATCGGGCACCTCGGTCGGCACGTCCGAGAGGCCGGTCGCGCGGTCGACGACCGGGAAGCGCATCGGCCGCCGGCGGCCTTCCATCGAGCCCAGCTTCGGCACGGCCGAGAGCAGCGCCTTGGTGTAGGGCTTCTGCGGATTGCGGAAGATGTCGTCGGTGTTGCCGGTCTCGATCTCGTCGCCGTTGTACATGACGACAGTGCGGTCGGCGATCTCGGCCACCACGCCCATGTCGTGGGTGATGAAGAGGACGGACATGCCCTCTTCGTCCTGCAGCTGCTTGATGAGCTCCAGGATCTGCGCCTGGATGGTGACGTCGAGCGCGGTGGTCGGCTCGTCGGCGATCAGGAGCTTGGGCTTGCAGGCCAGCGCCATCGCGATCATCACGCGCTGGCGCATGCCGCCCGAGAAGCGGTGCGGATATTCGTGGAAGCGCGACTTCGCGGCGGGGATGCGGACCTTCTCGAGCAGGCGCACCGTCTCGGCCTCGGCTTCCGAGCGCGACAGGCCGCGATGCAGGATCAGCGCCTCGGCGATCTGGAAGCCGATGGTCAGCACCGGGTTCAGCGAGGTCATCGGCTCCTGGAAGATCATGGCGATCTCGTTGCCGCGGATGTGGCGCATGTCGGAATCCGGCAGCGTCAGCAGCTCCTTGCCGTTGAGCTTGATCGAACCTTCGATCTTGCTCGATTGCGGTGGGGTGAGGCGCATGATCGAGAGCGCGGTCACGCTCTTGCCGGAGCCGGATTCACCGACGACCGCCAGCGTCTCCTTTGGCTTGATGTCGAAGGAGATGTTGCGGACGACCGATTTCCACTGGCCTTCCACGCGGAAGGAGGTCGAGAGGTTCGAAACCGACAGGATAGGGGAGGTCATTTCGGGTCCTTCTCTGGATCAGATCACACGACGCGGGTCGAGCGCATCGCGCAGACCGTCGCCGATGAAGTTGATCGACAACACGGTCAGGAAGATCGCGGCGCCGGGGAACAGCGCCCAGTGCGGCGCCGAGTCGAGGTGGTCCTTGGCGTCGAACAGCAGGCGCCCCCAGGTCGGGATGTCCGGCGGGAAGCCGAGGCCAAGGAAGGAGAGCGTCGATTCCGCAATGATCGCGGAAGAGACCTCGATCGTCGAGGCGACGATGACCGGACCGAGCGCGTTGGGCAGGATGTGGCGCGTCATCTGGCGGAGCTTGGTCGCGCCCTGGGCGCGGGCCGCCTCGACGAACTCCTTCTCGCGCAGCGAGAGGAACTGCGCGCGCACCAGGCGCGCCACCGGCATCCAGCGCAGCCCGCCGATGACGACGACGATCAGCACGAAGACGCCGCCCTCGACGCCGAACACCGCCTTCAACTGCTCGCGGAACAGATAGATGATCAGCAGCAGCAGCGGCAGCTGCGGCAGCGACAGGAACAGGTCGGTCACCCACATCAGGACGGGGTCGGCCACCTTGCGGGACATGCCGGCGAACGCGCCGATGACGACGCCGACGATGGTCGCCACGATCATCGCGGCGAGGCCGACGGCGAGCGAAATGCGCCCGCCATACATCATCCGCGCCAGGATATCCTGGCCGAGGTCGTCAGTGCCGAGCGGGTGCGCCCAGGACGGACCCTGGAGCTGCGCCGAGAAATCGATGTCGTTGATCGGGATGGGCCAGAACCAGGGGCCGACGACGACGCCGAGGATCAGGAAGGCGAGCACGAAGGTGCTGGCCATGGCGAGCTTGTGCCGGCGGAACCGGCGCCACGTCTCGCGCCCCGGCGAGACCACGGCGGTGGCGGCGGCTGCCGTCACCGTCGGATCAGCTGAAGGAGATGCGAGGGTCGAGCCAGCCATAAAGGACATCCGCGATGAGATTGAACAGGACCACCAGGCAGGCGAAGACGAACGTCACGGCCATGATCACAGGTGTGTCGTTGGCGAGGATCGCGTCGATCAGAAGCGAACCGATGCCGGGGATTCGGAAGATCTGCTCGGTCACGATGGCACCGCCGAAGACGGCGGGCATCTGCAGCGCGACCAAGGTCACGACCGGTATCAGTGCGTTGCGCGTGATGTGCCGCAGCGTGACCGTGCGCTCGCTGAGGCCCTTGGCGCGCGCGGTGGTGACGTAGTCGAGCCGGATGACGTCGAGCACGGCCGAGCGGACATAGCGCGTATAGGAGGCTGCCTGGAACAGGCCGAGCACCATGATCGGCATGATCGCCTGGCGGAACATCTCCCAGTACCAGCGCCAGCCTGTCGCAGCGACGTCGGAGCGGTAGACGAAGGGGAACCAGTCCAGCGTCACCGAGAAGAGCAGGATGAAGAGCAGGCCGGTGAAGAAGGTCGGCAGCGAGAAGCCGACGAAGGCGAGCGTGTTGGCGATCTGATCGAAGATCGAATAGGGCCGCGTCGCCGCGAAGATGCCGACCGGCAGGGCGATGCACAGCGCCAGGATCTGCGAGGAGCCGACCACGAACAGCGTCGTCGGCACGCGCTGCAGGATGAGCTGGTCGACATTGATGCGGCTGGCGAAGGAAAAGCCCCAGTCGCCCTGCACCATGGCCCCGAGCCAGCGCAGATACCGCACCATGATCGGGTCGTTCAGGCCGAAGCTGGCGCGGATGGCCTCGCGCACCTCGGGCGGCACGTTGGGATTCGTCGCCATTTCGGAGAACGGATCGCCCGGCGCCAATGCGAGCACCGTGAACAGGATCAGGCTGATTCCGAGTAGACTTGGAATGGCGATCAGAAGCCGCCGTATCAGATATGTCGCCATCTAGTGTTTTTCTCTTTGCGTGCGCGGCGCCGCCGCGGACTGAACGCCGACTGCAACCAAATCATCCCTGCAGCTGCCGAAGGCCGAGCGATGAGCCGGTGCAAAAGCGCCTCTCGCGGAGATTGTCTCTCCGCGAGAGGCTGTTCGGCACTTAGCTGCGATACCAGGCCGCGAGGTTCCAGGTATCGACGTCCCAACCGGAATGGTCGTGGGAGATGTTGTTCAGGGCGGCCGCCACGCGGGTACGCGAGAGCAGCGGCAGGATGATGTTGGCCTCGCAGAAGATCTCGTTGACCTTGATCAGCAGCGCTGCGCGCTTGGCTGGGTCGAGTTCCTTCTGGGCGGCCTTGTAGGCCTTGTCAGCCTCGGGGTCCGAGTAGCGCGAGACGTTGCGGCCCAGCCACTTGTTCTCCTTGGTCGCGATCTCCCAGGAGGTGAACTGGTTGAGGAAGCGCTCCGGATCGGGCTGCGGCTGCGTCGTGGTGTACATCTCCATGTCGACATAGAGCTTGGTGTAGGTGTCGGGATTGGCGACGTCCGACGAGAAGAACACCGAAGCCGTGACCGACTTGAGCTCAAGGTCGATGCCGGCGCGCTGGCAGGCCTGCTTGATGATGGCCTGGGTCTTCTGGCGCGGGGCGTTGATCGAGGTCTGGAAGACGTATTTGAGCTTCTTGCCGTCCTTCTCGCGGATGCCGTCGGCACCCTTCTTCCAGCCGGCGTCGTCGAGGATCTTGTTGGCCTTGTCGATGTTGAACTCGTATTTGAGCTTGGTCGACTTGAACTGCTTGGGCTCGTTGACGAAGCTCGCCGTGGCGGTGCCGCCGCGGCCATAGATGAACTTCTGGACCGAGTCGCGGTCGATCAGCAGGTTGATCGCCTGGCGCACGGCCGGGTCCGACAGCGTCGGGTGCTTGGTCTTGATGCTCGAGCGTTCGCCATCGACCTCGGTCCACGGGTCGGTCGGGTTCAGGATGATGAACTCGATGTCGCCCGAAGGCACGGCGCTGACCTTGCCGCGTCCGCCGGTCTCCATGCGCTTGAGGACTTCGTCCTCGACCTGCAGGTTCCAGGCGTAGTCGTATTCGCCGGTCTGCAGCACGGCGCGCGCCGCGGAGACTGCGTCACCGCCGCCCTTGACCTCGAGCGTGTCGAAATGCGGCTGGTTCTTGACGTGGTAGTCGGGATTGCGCTCGGCGGTGATGATGTCGCCCGGCTTGAACTCGACGAACTTGTAGGGGCCGGTGCCGATCGGCTTCAGGTTGCCCGGAGCCTCGCGCGACTTGGCGCCGATGTAATCGCCGAACTGATGCTTCGGCAGGATCTGGCCGGTCACGCCGACGAAAGCGTCGGCCCAGAACGGCGTGGCCTCGGGGAAGATCACCTTGACGGTGAGGTCGTCGACCTTCTCGACCTTGATGTCCTTGTAGGCACCGGTGGTGTAGGCGGCGGTCGCCGGATCCCTGGCATATTCCCAGGTGAAGACGACGTCGTCGGCGGTGAGCGGCTTGCCGTCATGCCACTTCACGCCCGGCTTCAGCTTCCAGGTGACGGCCTTGCCGTCCTCCGAGAGGCCGCCATTGGCGCGGGACGGCACTTCGGCCGCGAGCTGCGGAATGAGGTTGCCTTCCTTGTCCCAGCCGGCGAGCGGCTCGAAGAAGATGCGCGAGGCGATCTGATCCTTGGTGCCGGAGGCGAAGTGCGGGTTGAGCAGGGTCGGGGCCTGCCAGAGCAGGATCTTGAGCGGACCGCCGCCGCCGGCCTTCGTCGGTTTGTAGGGCAGCGTGGCATCGGCCATCGCCACACCGTTCCAGACCAGAATCTGGCTCGCGATCGGGGCGGCGATACCGACTGCCGCCATCTTCCGGATGAAGGATCGTCGCGACATCGCGCCACCCTTCACATCCGCGACGAGACCGCGGATTTCCTGCTCATTCATCGGATTGCCTCCACCTAAAAAACAAAAAGTCATCCCCAGCGCTTTCGCGCCGTTTTCTCGTTGATGGGCTCAGCAAGGCATGTGCCAACGAAAGCGTCAACTGTGCAGCGCGGGACGGCCATGTCCCCGTGGCGGCCCCGAACGGCTCGAAACGGGCGCCTTTGCATGAATGTGCCTTCCGCTTGCGGGGGGATCGCAATTTTATGCGGGTCATCCGGTGAAGACGACAGTTTTCTTTCCGTTGAGAATGATGCGGTCCTCCAGATGGTGGAGGACGGCGCCCGCCAGGACGCGCCGTTCGATATCGCGCCCCTTGCGGACGAGGTCGTCGGGCGTGTCCCGGTGCGAGATCCGCTCGACGTCCTGCTCAATGATCGGGCCCTCGTCGAGATCGGGGGTCACATAGTGCGCGGTGGCGCCGATCAGCTTCACCCCGCGCTCATGCGCCTGATGATAGGGCTTGGCGCCTTTGAAGCCGGGCAGGAAGGAGTGATGAATATTGATGCAGCGCCCGGCGAGCTTGGCCGACAGCCCGTCCGACAGCACCTGCATGTAACGCGCCAGGACGACGAGGTCGGTCCGGGTTTCCTGGATCAGCCGCCAGATCTCCGCTTCCTGCTCCATCTTGGTCTGGCGGGTGACCGGCAGGTGATGGAAGGGCAGGTCGCCGAGGTCGGTCGAGGCAATATGCTCGCGCGCGTGATTTGAAACGACGCCGGTGATGTCCATCGGCAATTCGCCGATCCGCCAGCGGTAGATCAGGTCCGCCAGGCAATGATCGAACTTCGAGACCAGCAGCATGACGCGCTTCCTGCGGCTGGCTTCGTGCAGGCTGAGTTCCATCCCAAAGCGCTGGCCGAGCGTGGCGAGCGCTTCGGCGATGGCCTCGTGCGGCTGGCTGCCGTCGAGGCGGTTGAACACGACGCGCATGAAGAACCGGTCGGATTCGGTATCGTCGAACTGCTGGGCGTCGAGGATGTTGCAGCCGGCTTCGAACAGCAGGGTCGAGACGGCGGCAACGATGCCCGGGCGGTTGGGGCAGGAGAGGGTGAGGGTCGAGCTGAGATCGAGCATGGCTGACGCCGCCGGGCTGGCGGCCCTTTCAGGGAAACGATGAAGACAGGGAGAGAGGACGGCTGCGCGCGGCGCGCTGCCGTCAACCTCGGCCGGTCGCACGCCCGAAGGCGGCCGGTTCCGAACGACGCTGTGGCCGGGAAAGGGCCTGGGGTCTCGCGGTCGTCATGATCGTATGGGCTACATGGGCTCGCTGGTCGGGGACCATGCGGGATGAAACACCGCCTTCGGCGCTTTTTGTCAACGCAGGCTTCCGGATCGCCTTGACTCGCTCATGTCGAAAATGGAATGTTTATTCCATTGAGCGGGAGGCCTAAAAAATTCCTGCCGTTTTCCGGGAGCCAGCCACCTTGCCGCAAACCAGTTCGTTCAGCCGTGACCTTCACGGCAAGGCGGCCATTATCACTGGTGCCAGCCAGGGCCTCGGCGAGGCGATCGCGCGCGAATTCGTCGGCCGCGGCCTCAAGGCGGTGCTGCTGACCGGGCGCAATGCCGCGCGCGGCGAGGCCGTGGCGGAAAGCCTGCGCGCCGAGGGCTGCGATGCCCGCTTCCATCAGGTCGATCTCGCCGATCTCGACGCCGTCAGGCGGATCGTCCCGGCCGCCGAGAAAGCCTTCGGCAGGCTCGACATCCTCGTCAACGCGGCCGGCGACACCGATCGCGGCACGATCTTAGACACCTCGCCCGCGCTTTACGAGCGCATCATGGCGGTGAATCTGCGCGCGCCCTTCTTCCTGATCCAGGACGCGGCGGAGCTGATGCGCCGGCACGGCATCGAGGGGGCGATCGTCAACATCCAGTCGATGTCGGCCCATGGCGGCCAGCCCTTCCTCTCGGCCTACAGCGTCTCGAAGGGTGCGCTCGCGGTGCTGACGAAGAACGTCGCCTATGGCCTGATCAAGGACCGCATCCGCGTCAACGGCCTCAATATCGGCTGGATGGCGACGCCGGGCGAGGATGCGATCATGAAGCTGCGCCACGACGCCAAGGACGGCTGGCTCGACGAGGCCGCCGCCGGCCAGCCCTTCGGCCGGCTGATCGATCCGCGCGAGGTCGCCAAGGCCGTCGCCTATCTCGCCTCGGCCGAGTCGGGGCTGCTGACCGGCGCCAACATCGATTTCGACCAGAACATTCTCGGCGCGCACGACTAGCGCTCGGGGCCCATTCGCGGCAGGACGACTGCCGGACGAGACCACAGGACTGAAGACGACCATGAAGATCGGATTGCTGGGCGCCGGCCGCATCGGGCGCATCCATGGGCTGAACGTCGCCGCGCGTGGCGATGCAGAGCTGGTCGCCGTCACCGACGCGATGCCGGAGGCAGCCGCTTCGCTCGCTGCCGCCGCCGGCGCGAAGGCGACGAGCACCGAGGCGATCCTCGCCGACGCTGCCATCGACGCCGTGCTGATCTGCACCCCGACCGACACCCATGCCGATCTGATCGAGCAGGCGGTCTCCGCCGGCAAGGCGGTGTTCTGCGAGAAGCCGGTCGATCTCGACGCTGCCCGGATCCGCCGCTGCCTTGCGACGGTCGAAAAATCAGGCAAGCCGCTGATGATCGGCTTCAACCGCCGCTTCGATCCGAATTTCTCGGCGCTGGAGAAGCGTCTGCGCGCGGGCGAGGCCGGCGCGATCGAGATCGTCACCGTGATCTCGCGCGATCCCTCTCCGCCGCCGGTCGATTACGTCAAGCGCTCGGGCGGGCTCTTCCGCGACATGATGATCCATGATTTCGACATGGCGCGCTTCCTCCTGGCCGAGGAGCCGGTCGAGGTCTTCGCGCTGGGCTCCGCCCTGGTCGACAAGGCGATCGGCGAGGCCGGCGACGTCGACACCGCAGCTGTCGTCATGAAGACGGCCTCGGGCCGCATCGCCCAGATCTCGAACTCCCGCCGCGCGACTTATGGCTACGACCAGCGCATCGAGGTCCACGGCTCGAAGGGCATGCTGCGCGCCGGCAATATCCACGAGACCACGGTCGAGATCGCGACGGGGCAGGGCTTCCGCGCCGACCCGGTGCAGAACTTCTTCCTGGAACGCTATGCCGCTGCCTACCGCGCCGAGCTCGACGCCTTCATCGCCGCCTGCAACGGCAAGGCCGTGGCCTCGCCGACCGGCCTCGACGGGCTGAAGGCCCAGATCCTCGCCGACGCCGCGACCGAGTCCGCGCAGACCGGCAAGCCCGTCCGCGTCGATCTGGAGTCCAAGTGATGGCTGGTGGTTCGATGACCCCGGCGGAACGCGACCTGCGCTATTACGCGGCGCTCGGCCTTGCGGCCGAGGCCAGCCATCTGGCCCTGGGCTATTTCAACAAGCGCGAATCCCTCGGCGTCACCATGAAGGGCGCGCAGGACTGGCTGACCGTCGCCGACGGCAAGGTCGAGGAATTCCTGCGCCAGCGCCTCTCCGTGCTGTTCCCGAACGATTCCGTCATCGGCGAGGAGGGTGGGGGCCAGGCGTCCGACGCGGTCTGGATTCTCGATCCGATCGACGGCACGGCGAACTTCGCCCATGGCGACCGCAACTGGTGCATCTCGATCGGTTTCCTGGCGAACCGCAAGCCCGAGATCGGCGTCGTCGCGGCGCCGGCGCTCGGCGAGGTCTACGCTGCCCGTCGCGGCGCCGGCGCGACCCTGAACGGCGATCCGATCAAGGTTTCCGCCGCCACAGACATCGCCCGCGCCTCGGTCGAGCTGGGATGGTCGACCCGCATGCCCGCGGCGAACTATCTCAAGGTGATCGAGCGTGGCTATGCCGCGGGGGCCGCGATGAAGCGCGGCGGCTCCGGCACCCTCGGCCTCTGCCATGTCGCCGACGGCAGCAGCGATGCCTATGCCGAGCTGCACATCAACGCCTGGGACGTGGCCGCCGGCATCGTCATCGCCAGCGAGGCGGGCGCCTCCATCAACGATTTCTTCGCCGGTGAGGGGATTGCAAAGGGCAATCCCATCCTGTGCTGCACGCCGGAACTGGCTCCGGTGCTCAGGGAGATCACAGGAATCGCTTAGCCGGCGCTGTATTTCATTGATCTTTCGCGGCCATTCGTCTCAGTTTCACGGCAGTCACAAGAACCGGACAGAGAAGCCGGGTTCTTCGATCAGGGAGGTTACCATGTCATCGAAATCCTGGCTCAGGGCCGGTCTCTTCGCCGCCCTCGCCACCGCGGCCTTCGCCGCGACCCCGGCCCGCGCCCAAGGCTCGCTCGTCATGTATTGCGGCGTGCAGGAGGAATGGTGCCGTGCCATGTCGACGGCCTTCGAGAAGGACACCGGCATCAAGGTCGCCATGACCCGCAAATCGGCGGGCGAGATCTATGCCCAGCTCAAGGCAGAGTCCTCCAACCCGCGTGGCGACATCTGGTGGGGCGGCACCGGCGATCCGCATCTCCAGGCGGCGGAGGAGGGGCTGACCCTCGAATACGAGTCGCCGAAGAACGCCGAGCTGCATAGCTGGGCACTCGATCAGTGGAAGGCCGCCAAGCAGCGCTCGGTCGGCATCTACGCCGGCGCGCTCGGCTTCGGCTACAACACCGAGCAGATCAAGGCGAAGGGAATCCCTGAGCCGAAATGCTGGGCCGACCTGCTCAATCCCAAGCTCAAGGACGACGTCCAGGTCGCCGATCCCAACTCGTCGGGCACTGCCTACAACCTGCTCGCCACCGTCGTGCAGCTGATGGGCGAGGAGAAGGGCTTCGATTATCTGAAGCAGCTCCACAAGAACGTCAGCCAGTATACCAAGTCGGGCGCGGCGCCGGCAAAGGCTGCGAGCCTCGGCGAGACCGCCGTCGGCATCGTCTTCATCCATGACGCGGTGGTCTTCGCCGTGCAGGGCGACCCGATCAAGCCGGTCGCACCCTGCGAGGGCACGGGCTACGAGATCGGCTCGATGTCGATCGTCAAGGGCGCGCGCAATCTCGAGAACGCCAAGAAGTTCTACGACTGGGCCCTGACCCCGGCCGCGCAGGCGCTGGCCGCTCCCGCGAAGTCCTATCAGGTGCCCTCGAACAAAGCCTCGCCGGTGCCGGCGCAGTCGCCGAAGATGGATCAGATGAAGCTGATCAACTACGACTTCGTGAAATACGGCTCCTCGGCCGAGCGCAACCGCCTGCTCGCCAAGTGGGACAAGGAAGTCAAGGCGCTCCCGAAGTAAGGCGCGTCTCTCCGGCGTGTTTCCGGATGATCTCGGAAACACGCCGTCATCCCGGGCTTGACCCGGGATCCATGCCTGAACCTCCGCCGGATGCGCTCCGGCATGGATCCCGGATCTCCGCTTCGCTGCGTCCGGGATGACGCTGGAGGTTCGGGCGCAGGACAAGGGCAGGGCTCTGAAAGCCGGGGCAACCGGTTCGGGCCAACGGAAACTGTGAGGGCAGGGCAAGCATGGCACCGGCGACGCGACTCGTGCTGCTGATCGGCTGGCTCGGCTATGCGCTGATGCCCTGGTATCTCGTCGAGGGCATGAGCCTGACGAGCTGGGGCTGGCTCGGCGAATATCCGTTCGGCAAGGCCGGGAGCGCGCTGGCGCTGGCTCTTTCGGGTCAGACGCCCTGGCTTCTGCCGGTCGGCGTCGCGCTCGCGGCGGCGACGCTGTTCTGGGGCAGCCAGGACCGGCAGCGCACGGCGCGCGTTCTGGTCTGGGCGGGCCTGCTCGGCATGGTCCTGTTCTTCGCCCAGGCCTTCTCCATCGTCCTGAAGGACCAGGGCATTTCCTGGCTTGCCGCCCTGCTCGGCGGGGCCGGCGCCGCCCAGCGCGGCATCGGCGGCGGCGCCTTCCTCACGCTGCTGTCGCTGCTCTTCCTGCTCTGTCACGGCCTCGCCTATCGCGGCGTCTGCCGCGGCGATCTCTTCACCGTCTCGACGATCGGCCTCGTCATCCTGCTGATCGGCGTCTTCATCTTCTTCCCCGTCTCGATCATCCTGAAGAGCGCGCTGGTCGACCAGAGCGGCGCCTTCGCGCCCTCGGCCTTCATCGAGCGCTTCCTCGATTCCTCGATCTGGGGGCTGGGCTGCGTCACCAGCAACACCAATTGCGGCGTCGCCTGGAACACCCTGGTCCTCGCCGTGCTCTGCGGCGTCATCACCACGCTGCTCGGTCTCGCCTGCGCGCTGCTCATCCTGCGCACCGGCATGCCGGGCAAGCGCATCATGCGCGCGCTGACGGTGCTGCCGATCATCACGCCGCCCTTCGTCATCGGCCTCGCGCTGATCCTGCTCTTCGGCCGGGCCGGCGCCTTCTCGACGCTGCTCTACGAATGGTTCGCGATCCCGCGCTCGCGCTGGCTCTACGGCCTGCCGGGCGTGCTCCTGGCGCAGGTGCTCGCCTTCGCGCCGATCGCCTTCCTCGTGCTGATCGGCGTGGTGCAGGGCATCAGCCCAAGCCTTGAGGAAGCCTCGCAGACGCTCGGCGCCAAGCGCTGGCAGACCTTCCGCACCGTGACCTGGCCGCTGCTCAAGCCCGGCATCGCCAACGCCTTCCTGCTCGGCTTCGTCGAGAGCATGGCCGATTTCGGCAATCCGCTGGTGCTCGGCGGCAATTTCGAGGTGCTCTCGACCAAGATCTTCTTCGCGGTCGTCGGCGCCTCCTACAATCAGGGGCAGGCGGCGGTGCTCGCGATCGTGCTGCTCGCCTTCACGCTCGGCGCCTTCTGGGTGCAGCAGCGCTGGCTCGGCGGAAAATCCTACACGACCGTGACCGGCAAGGGCGATGCCGGCCTGCCGACGCCGCTGCCGCGCCGCATCACCTGGCTCTCCGTTGCCGTCATCGTGCCCTGGGTGGCGCTGACGCTGGTGATCTACGTCGTCATCCTGATCGGCGGCTTCGTCCGCAACATGGGCCGCGACTTCACGCCGACGCTGCAGCACTATCTCACCGGCTTCGCCATCGACTTCAGCAACGGCATCTACTTCCAGGGCTCGGCCTGGCCGTCCTTCTTCACCACGATCAAGGTCGCGGCGATCTCGGCGCCGCTGACGGCGGTGATCGGCCTACTCACCGCCTATCTGCTGACGCGCCAGCGCTTTCGCGGCCGCGGCGGGCTGGAATTCGCGACGATGCTCTCCTTCGCCATCCCCGGCACGGTGCTCGGCGTCGCCTATATCCTCGCCTTCAACGTGCCGCCGATCGAGATCACCGGCACGGGGCTGATCCTCATCATCGCCTTCGTCTTCCGCAACATGCCCGTCGGCGTCCGCTCCGGCATCGCCGGCCTGTCGCAGATCGACAAGAGCCTGGACGAGGCTTCGACCACGCTGCGCGCCCGCAGCTTCACCACGCTCTGGCGGGTCGTGCTGCCGTTGCTGAAGCCCGCGCTGGTCTCGGCGCTCGTCTATTCCTTCGTCCGTTCGATGACGGCGGTCAGCGCGGTGATCTTCCTGGTCTCGGCCGAGTACAACCTCTCCACCGCCTATATCGTGGGGCGCGTCGAGGCGGGCGAATTCGGCCTCGCCATCGCCTATTCCTCGGTGCTGATCGTCTTCATGGCGCTCGGCATCGGCCTCATCCAGCTCGGCGTCGGCGAGCGCAAGCTCGGCCGCCGCAAGCTCATCCCGCTGTCGAGTTCGGCTGCCGAGCCGCTCAAGCCAGGAGTAGCCGCATCGTGAAGGCCGGTCCCGCTTCCGTCGAGTTCCGCAACGTCTCCATGCGCTACGGCGCGGTGACGGCGGTCGACAATGTCAACTTCACCATAGAGGCCGGCCAGCTCGTCACGCTGCTCGGCCCCTCCGGCTGCGGCAAGACCACGACTTTGCGCATGATCGCCGGGCTCGAGATCGCCAGCGAGGGCCAGATCCTGATCGGCGGCAAGGACGTGACCAAGCTCTCGGCGGCTGACCGCGACGTCTCCATGGTCTTCCAGTCCTATGCGCTGTTCCCGCATATGAGCGTGCTGGAGAACGCGGCCTATGGCCCCACCGTGAAGGGCCTCGGCAAGGAGCAGGCGAAGCAGATGGCGCTGGAGAAGCTGGCGCTCGTCGGCCTCAAGGGCTTCGAGAACCGTTACCCGTCCGAGCTTTCCGGTGGCCAGCAGCAGCGCGTCGCAGTGGCGCGCGCCCTCGTGCTGGAGCCGCAGGTCCTGCTCTTCGACGAGCCGCTCTCCAACCTCGACGCCAAGCTGCGCCGCCGTGTGCGCGAGGAGATCCGCGAGCTGCAGCAGGATCTCAACCTGACCGTCGCCTACGTCACCCACGACCAGGAGGAGGCGCTTGCCGTCTCCGACCGCATTATCGTGATGTCGAATTCGCGGATCGCGCAGGAGGGCGCCCCGCGCGACCTCTACGAGCAGCCTTCCAACGCCTTCGTCGCCGACTTCATCGGCGACGCCAATCTGGTGGATGTCACGGTGAAGGCGGTGGCCGACGGCCGCGCCGATGTCGGAATCGGCTCCGCCACCGTGTCGCTGCCGGCGCGCGGGCTCGGTCCCGGCCCGGCCAAGGTGGCGATCCGGCCGGAATCGCTGCTGCTCGGCGAGACCGGTCTGGCTGGCTCCCTGCCGGGCACGATCCGCAAATGCGCCTATCTCGGCAATCACCTCGACATCATGGTCGAGACCGAGGTCGGCGAGCTTTTCGTGGTGCAGTATGGTGCCCGCGAGCTGCTGGAGCAGGGCGCTCCGGTCGCGGTTTCCTTCGCGAAATCGGGCGTGACGTTGATTCCGCCGGCCTGAAGGCCGCCAGACGCAGGAAATCGCTCACATATGCGGCAGGAATCTGCCGCATTCTCAGCACTTTCACTGCTTATATCTGTTGAGTTGGCTAATCAAAAACTGTTAGATTCAGCCTGTCATCGTCACCTGAATCGGGAAAAGACCGCACAAAAATGGCCACGGGCGAGAGCGCAACCAATATCCTGATCCATCTGGCCGGTGGCGTCGCGCTGCTGATCTGGGCGGTCAGATTGGTGCGAACCGGCGCGATGCGCGCCTTCGGCTCGCAGCTCAGGCATGCCCTGCAGAGCTTCACGCGCAATCGCTTCGCTGCGTTCGGCAGCGGCGTCGTCGTGACCATGGTGCTGCAGAGCTCGACGGCCACGACGCTGCTGGTCTCCTCCTTCGCCGGGCAGGCGCTGATCGGCTCGGCCATGGCGCTCGCGGTGCTGCTCGGCGCCAATCTCGGCACGGCGCTCGCGGCCTTCGTCATCTCGATGGATCTCGGCTGGCTCTGGGGCCTGTGCATCGCCATCGGCGTCGCCATGTATCTGTCGAGTGAGGCGATGGAGCGGCCGCGCAATATCGGCCGCGTGCTGGTCGGCATCGGCCTGATCCTGCTGTCGCTGATCGAGCTGAACACCGCGGCGGCGCCGCTCGCCCAGTCGCCGACCTTCCGGGTCATCCTCGGCGCCATCGGCAGCGAGCCGCTGCTCGCCGTCCTCGTCGCCGTCGCCGCGACCTGGATGGTGCATTCCAGCATCGCGGTCATCCTGCTGGTCGCGACCTTCGCCGCCTCCGGGCTGTTCCCGCCGGCGACCGCGCTGACGCTGGTGATCGGCGCCAATCTCGGCAATGCGCTGATCCCGGTGCTGGACCAGCTCGGCGCGCCCGCCGCCCAGCGCCGCGCCGCTGTCGGCAACCTGCTGACCCGTCTGTTGCTGGCGCTCGCGGTCATTCCCTTCGTCGGCCCGCTTTCGGCCTGGCTCACCAGCCTGCCGATGACCGGCCAGCGCTTCGCCATCGAGTTCCATGTCGGGCTGAATCTGGTCGGCGCGCTGATCTTCCTGCCCTTCGTCGGGCCGATCTCCGCCCTGGTCGAGCGCTTGATGCCTGGCAAGCAGGAGAAGGCGGAAGCCGTGGCGCCGCGCTATCTCGACCCCAACGCCCTCGACAGCCCGACCGAGGCGCTTGCCGGCGCGATGCGCGAGGCGCTGCGGCTGGGCGACCGCGTCGAGGCCATGCTGCGCGACACGATGACCCTGCTGGAGAAGGACGAACTCAAGCTCTCCCGCGCCATCGCCCAGGCCGATGACGGCGTCGACACCATCCACGAGTCGATCAAGCTCTATCTGGTCAAGGTCTCGCGCAACGAGCTGACCGAGGAGGAGAGCCGCCGCCTGTTCGAGATCATCACCCTGATCACCAATCTCGAGCATATCGGCGACATCATCGACAAGAACCTGCGCGAGCTCGCCGAGAAGAAGATCCGCAAGCGCTACGCCTTCTCTCCCGAGGGGCTGGCCGAGATCCGCGATTTCCATCAGCGCGTCGCCTCGGCGCTGGCGCTGGCGCTCAACGTCTTCGCGACGCGCGACCTCGTGCTCGCCCGCCAGCTCTTCGCCGACAAGGCGGCGATGCGCGAGGCCGAACGGCGCGCCACCGACAGCCATTTCCAGCGCCTGCGCTCGGGCCGGCCGGAATCGATCGAGACCAGCGCGATCCATCTCGACATCATCCGGGACCTCAAGCGCATCCACGGCCATATCGTCTCGATCGCCTATCCGATCCTGGAGAGCGCCAACGAGCTGCGCGAGAGCCGCCTGCGCGAGACCAAGGAAGCGGCGCGCAATCGCGAGACGCCGGCCGTGCTCATCCCCGCCCCGCATTCGGGCGGGTGAAGGTCGTCCGACCCCCTCAGCCCTCATCCTGAGGAGCAGCCGGAGGCTGCGTCTCGAAGGATGTTCGAGACAGCGGGGGAGCCTCCTGAAGCATCCTTCGAGACGCCCGCTCACGCGGGCTCCTCAGGATGAGGGCTGGAGGAAGCGCACGCTACCGCGGCGCGGCGAGGATGATCGCGGCCCCGGCGAGGCAGATGACGCCGCCTGTCAGGTCCCAGCGATCCGGCCTCACCCCTTCGACCGCCCAGAGCCAGCCGAGCGAGGCGGCGATGTAGACCCCGCCATAGGCGGCGAAGGCCCGCCCGGCCGCCGCGCTCTCGACCAGCGTCAGCAGCCAGGCGAAGAGCCCGAGCGACAGCATCCCCGGCAGCAGCCACCAGATCGGCTTGCCGAGCCTGAGCCAGCCCCAGAAGGCGAAGCAGCCGGCGATCTCGAAGAGTGCGGCGCCGATATAGGCGGCGATGGTCGGCATGGCGGTTCTGGTGGGCTTTTCGAAGCGAGGGCGCCAGTCTAAAGCGTTAAGCCTTCGAACGGAAACATGCCGTCATCCCGGACAAGCCGCGTGAGCGGCGCCGATCCGGGATCCATGCCGGAACATGTCCGAGGAACCTTCAGGCATGGATCCCGGGTCTTCGCTTCGCTGCGCCCGGGATGACGCGCCCAGATGAGAACAGGGCTGCGGTGGAAAAGCCGATACGTAACATCGCCATCATCGGCGCCGGCCCCGCCGGGCTGATCGCCGCCGAGCGGCTGGCCAGTGCCGGGCATCGGGTCACGATTTATGAGCGCATGGCCTCGCCGGCGCGCAAGTTCCTGCTGGCCGGGCGCGGCGGCCTGAACCTCACCCATTCCGAGCCGTTTGAAGCCTTGCTCGGCCGCTATCGCGAGGCGAAGGACTGGCTGGAGCCGGTGCTGCGGGCCTTCCCGCCGCAGGCGCTGCGCGGCTGGGCCGACGGACTCGGCGCCGAGACCTTCGTCGGGTCGAGCGGTCGCGTGTTCCCCCGTGCGATGAAGGCCTCGCCGCTGTTGCGCGCCTGGCTGCGGCGGCTGGACGGGCTGGGGGTGAGGCTGGCATCGGGCCGGCTCTGGACTGGCTGGGACGAGGCGGGAGCGCCGACCTTCAAACTCGCTTCCGACGAAACCGAAACGATCCGGCCCGATGCGGTGTTGCTGGCGCTGGGCGGTGCGAGCTGGCCGCGGCTCGGCTCCGATGGCGGCTGGGTGCCGCTGCTGGAAGGGCGCGGCGTTGCTGTCTCCCCGCTCCGGCCGGCAAATGGTGGCTTCACGGTCGCCTGGTCGCCGCTGATGCAGGAGCGCTTCGCCGGGCAGCCGCTCAAGCGCATCATCATTCGCTTCGGCGGCGAGGAAGCCGCCGGTGAAGCGATGATCGATGCGGATGGTATCGAGGGCGGTGCGATCTACGCGCTCTCGGGTCCGATCCGTGAGGCGATCATGCGCGCTAGCGTGGCCGAGATCACGATCGATCTGCGGCCCGATCTCGCGGTGGGCGATATCGCCGCACGCCTCGCGAAACGCCGCAAGGGCGAGACGCTGAGCAATCATCTGCGCAAGGCCGCTGGCCTCGCGCCCGTCGCTGCCGCCCTGATGCGCGAGTCGGCGGGGACCGCGCTGCCGACGGAGCCGGACAGGCTGGCGGCGCTGATCAAGGCGGTGCCGCTGCGCCTCGATGCGCCCATGCCGATCGCGCGCGCCATCTCGACGGCCGGCGGCATCGCCCGCGACGAAGTCGATGCCGGCTTCATGCTAAAGCGCCTGCCGGGCGTCTTCGTCGCCGGAGAGATGCTCGACTGGGAGGCGCCCACCGGCGGCTATCTGCTGCAGGCGAGCTTCGCGACGGGCGTGGCCGCGGCGGCTGGAATCGACGATTGGTTGCGCCTATCCGGCCCGAATGGTTGAACCTCGGCTTCCCCTCGGCGTTGCTTCAGCATGGAAGCAGGGAGTGTCGTGGGATGACCATGAGGGGAGCGGCTGCGATGCGGCATGTCGACCTCACGCCGCCTGAATCCGTCGCCAAGGCGGCCGCGAAGGGCCTGAGACTGCGCCAGAGGTTCAACCGCGGCGGGACGCAGATCGGTGTGGCCAGGACCCGCGATCTCAGCCACCGCAGGCCCCTGAGCGAGGAAACCGTGCGTCGCATGGCGAGCTACTTCGCCCGCCACGCTGCCGACTGCCAGGCCAAGGGCTTCGGCGACAAGGACAATCCCTCGGCCGGCTGGGTCGCCTGGCTGCTCTGGGGTGGCGACGAGGGCCGCGCCTGGTGCGAGCGCAAGAAGGCGGAGCTCGACCGGGCCGACGAGGGAGGCGAGCAGAAGCGCCCGTGATGCCCGCTCATCCCGTGGCGCTCAGCCGGCGCGCGAAACTGCGCCCGCCATCTGCTGTCGAGATTTCGCCGACGCGCGCCAGCGGGATCAGGATGTCGCGTATGGCACGCTCGACCTTGCGGCCTTGCCGGAAGCGCGCGGCGATTCCGGCGGCGTCGAGCGCGGTCGCGGCACAGGCCAGGGCCGAGAGCACGCCGGCCACGCGCTCCACCGGGTCGGTCGGGAAGAGCGGCCGGCCCGCGCCTCCCGGCAGCGTCGCGACCAGCTCTTCCGCCTCGATCTGCTCGCCGCCTCGGCCGGCATCGCCGAAGCGCGGGCGCTGATAGTCCGGTCTCAGCCAGCGCACCATGCCACGCCCCTCTTCCTGCAGGCGCTGCCGGTTCAGGGCGACGAGCCGCGCCAGTACCTCCTCGCCCGCCAGATCGGCCGGCCAGCCATAGGCGGCGGCGACCGCGGCATCGATGGCGTCGTGATGCTCGTCGAGGATCAGCACGAGCCCGCGGTCGCGGATATCGCCTTCGGCCGTCGTCAGGGTGCGCCCGGCCCGGATCGCCTCGCGCACATTGTAGAGCTTGGTCAGGGTGAGATCGGGATGATCGGCCAGCACCTTTTTGCGCAGGGCATCCAGTTTCTCGGCAGGTCGGCGGATGGCTTCCTTCTGAAGCTCGGCCGCATCGGGGAAAGGGAAGGGGTCGAAGCAGCGGGATTTCGAGTAGCGCGGGCGATCTTCCAGTGTCGCGCCTTGCGCCAGACACCAAGCGACGTGGATGCGCGACGACAGCACGCCGAGATGGAACGCATCGGACAACGCCACCGCGACCAGCATGTTGTCGGGCAGGATCGACGCGTCGAGGAACTGGAAGACACGGTGCTTCGCGGTCTCGACCGTGGCGATATAGCGCTGGAGCGGGGCGAGGGCGGGGCGAATTTCATCGCGTGTTCGTCCGAAGAGCCACCATCGCGCTTTGATGTCGGCATCTCTGTTGCGGTCCCGCTCCACCTTCACCGTCCGGAGCAGATGCTGATAGATCTCGGGGTACTGTTCCCGGACATGGTCGGACCGGAGTCCATGGAGATCGATGACCATCGCGCCTCGTGGGCGGGCCATGAGGTCGCGGCCGTTGCGATAGATGCGGATGTGCTCCTCCAGGCCCGCCCTGCGCCCGAGCCCGAGCGCTTCCGCTTGCTGGGGTGACACAATGAACCCCTTGCCGAACAACATCATGCCGCGTGAACTGAGCCCGACATTGGCCTGAAGGCCCATGGCTTGGCTCGTATCGGCTCCCACCGTCAGATCGGAATTGATCCGCCCCTCGCGCGCACTCAATTCGATCTGCGGTTGATCGGTGTCGAGAGCAGCTTCGGAGAGGGTTTGGCAGAGCCTTCCATGACGCTCGCCTGCCTGCGCCACCGTCATCGCGATGCGTACCGCGGCGGTGTCCTTGCCGGCCTTGGTCCAGGGATGGTCGGGGATCGCCATGACCAGCGAGAGCGGCCGTCGCGCCGTCAGATGCCGCTCGATCGTGCGGCGCTGGAAGAGTTGCGTGATCGAGTTGGTGGTGACGAAGCCGAAGCGCCGCAGGCGCGTGCCGGGCTCGGTCAACAATTCGGCGGCCCGGTTCCACCAGTACATCACGAAATCTGCGCTCTCGTTCATCTGCGGATGCGTCGCCCACAGCGCCTCCGCGTAGACGTCGGTGAGTCGGCTGCGCAGATCCTTGCCGCCGATGAAAGGCGGGTTGCCGACGATGAACTCGGCCTCCGGCCATTCCGGGCGGCGTGGATTCGGCAGGAACTCCCTGCCATTGCGCCAGTCCGGGATCGGCCAGTTGTCCCACGACAGAACGGCGTCACGCTTGTGGATGTGGTTGAGCTTTTCGAGGATCGGTTCCTTGGGAGCGAAACCGCGGGTGCGGAAATGCCATTGCAGATGACCGATCCAAAGCACGAGATCGGCAATGGCGACAGCGCGGCGATTGATCTCCATGCCGAGGAACTGGTGCGGACCTACCGCATGTCGCGCAAAGCCGCCGAGTGCTTCGGCACTGCCGAGCTCACTTGCGGCGTCGAGCACCTCGCCTTCGAGCTTCTTCATCAGCTCCTGAGCGACGTGCAGGAAGTTCCCGGTTCCGCAGGCCGGATCGAGCACGCGTGTCCGGCACAGGGCTTCGTGAAAGCTCTCGACCAGCGCCAGTGCCTTTTTCGCGTCGCCGCCATCGCGCGCCTGCTGGGCGGCGGCGAGCACCGCCCGCCAGTCGTCCCGCAATGGCCCGATCACCGTCTCGACGACGAGCCGCTCGACATAGGCGCGCGGCGTGTAATGGGCGCCGAGCCGGGCGCGCTCCTTCTCGTCCAGCGCCTGCTCGAGCAGCGTGCCGAAGATCGCGGGCTCGACCTCCTTCCAGTCGTGCTCGGCCGCGGCCAGCAATTCGCCGATCTCCTCGCGCCCGAGGGGGAATACCTGCGCATCCTCGTAGAGCTTGCCGTTGAAGCGCTTCATCCGCTCGCGCACCGAGGTCGAGTAATGCCCCTTGTCCATCGCCTGCCAGAGCTCCGAGACGAGCGGCAGGAAGGATTCGGGATCGTCGCGGCATTCGCGCAGCAGCGTCTTGAAGGCGTCCTTGCGGATCAGCCCGACATCCTCGGCGAACATCGTGAACAGGCAGCGCATCAGGAAGAGCGCGACTTCCTCCGGGTCGTGGGCGCGCTCCAGCGCTTTGGACACTGCCGCCAGCCTCTCGGCGATGGCACGGGTGACGCGCGCCGCACGGCGGGTCGGGTCGAGCGAGAGCGGGTCGGTCCAGACCATCGCGATGCGCTGGCGCACGGCCTCGTCGCGGAGATCGTTGAGATAGACGCGGTAGCTCTGCCGGTCTGGGAACTGGACGTAGTTCTTACCCTGCCCGGTGAAATCGGCGTAGAACTCGAAGCAGTGGCCGACGTCGCAGACGATCAGGAAGAGCGGCCAGCCATGCGAGGCCGGCAGGGCCTTGGCATAGTCCTCGGCCTGGCGCCTGGCGTTGAGCATCAGCACGTCCCAGGCGCGATCGGCGCCGCGCCGGCCGCGCGGCCCGGCCGGCTCCGCAAAGGGCAGGACCCCCTGCGCCGGCAATATCTCCTTCGCCTGTCCCTTCAGCCGGCTCTGCTTGGCTTCGAGGACGAAGGCACCCTTTCTGTAGAGGTCGACGCGCCCCGTGCTGTGCCCGCCCTGCCCGTCGGGAAAGCGCACGGGGTATTCGAAACGATAGGTCACCGCGCCGGAATCGCTGGTCGGCGGCTGCGGCGGCTCGACGCCGATCAGCCGGCAGAGCTCGCTGAGGAACTGCGCATAGGCGGCGCGCTCCGCTCCCTCCGAGACCCGCCAGCGGGCGATGAAGGTCTCGATTTCATCGCCCGCCGGCACGGACCTACCCCTCAATATGGTCCGTCCTTTTGGTTGTTCTCGGCCACTATATACAACTTAAAATAGCAAGATGCCCCCCTGTCAACTCCTGTCACCAATCGCGCGGGCGAGGCGCCGCACCCTCTCGCATCCACAGCCGTTCCGCCCCATATTGCGGCCATGCCGAAAAGCTCCGACACCACCGCGACCAAGCCGAAAGCCGCGAAGAAGCCGTCTTCGGCCCGCACGCCGAACTCCAAGGCGTCGAAGCCCGAGCTGAAGCCGCTCGAGGGCTATCTCGCCGATCTGCTGAACCCCGCTATCAACCGCGGAACGGCGGTGCCGGGCGGCGCTTCGGGCTTCAAGGATGTGCCGCAGGCCGGCTACGAGGTTGAAGCGCGCCCGGGCGATGGCGATATCAGGCCGAAGAAGAAGCTGTCGAAGAAGGCGGATGCCGCCTTCGCCGGCGCCGAGGGGGCGGCGGCCGCGACCGCGACGTCGCTGCAGCATCTGCTCGAAACCGGCAGTCCCTTCATCGATCCGGGCAAGGCCTGGACGCCGCATCGCCCGCCGCGCCCCGAGAAGTCGGAAGGCGGCATCGCCTTCACGATGAAGTCGGACTTCTCCCCGTCCGGCGACCAGCCGACCGCGATCGCCGATCTCGTCGACGGCATCCGCCGGCAGGAGCGCGACCAGGTGCTGCTCGGCGTCACCGGCTCGGGCAAGACCTTCACCATGGCGAAGGTGATCGAGGAGACGCAGCGCCCGGCGCTGGTCCTCGCCCCCAACAAGACGCTGGCCGCGCAGCTCTATGGCGAGTTCAAGAGCTTCTTCCCCGACAACGCGGTCGAGTACTTCGTCTCCTATTACGACTACTACCAGCCGGAGGCCTATGTCCCGCGCTCGGACACCTATATCGAGAAGGAATCCTCGATCAACGAGCAGATCGACCGCATGCGCCACGCCGCGACGCGCTCTTTGCTCGAACGCGACGACGTGATCATCGTCGCCTCCGTCTCCTGCATCTACGGTATCGGCTCGGTCGAGACCTATACGGCGATGACCTTCTCGGTGAAGCTCGGCGAGCGCATCGAGCAGCGCCAGCTCATCGCCGATCTCGTCGCCCTGCAATACAAGCGCACCCTCGGCGATTTCGCCCGCGGCACCTTCCGCGTGCGCGGCGACGTGATCGAGCTGTTCCCGGCGCACTATGAGGACCGCGCCTGGCGCATCGGCCTGTTCGGCGACGAGGTCGAGAGCATCAGCGAGTTCGATCCGCTCACCGGCCAGAAGACCGGCGAGCTCGAATTCATCAAGGTCTACGGCAATTCGCACTACACCACGCCGCGCCCGACGCTGACGCAGGCGGTGAAGTCGATCAAGCAGGAGCTCAAGGCCCGCCTCGACGAGCTCAACCGCATGGGCCGCTATCTCGAGGCGCAGCGGCTCGACCAGCGCTGCACCTTCGACATCGAGATGATCGAGGCCACCGGCTCCTGCAACGGCATCGAGAACTATTCGCGCTATCTCACCGGCCGCAAGCCGGGCGAGCCGCCGCCGACGCTGTTCGAATACCTGCCCGACAACGCGCTGGTCTTCACCGACGAGAGCCATGTCTCGGTCCCGCAGATCGGCGCCATGTACAAGGGCGACTTCCGCCGCAAGGCGACGCTGGCCGAATACGGCTTCCGCCTGCCCTCATGCATGGACAACCGGCCGCTGCGCTTCGAGGAGTGGGACGCGATGCGGCCGCAATCGGTGCATGTCTCGGCCACGCCCGGCAGCTGGGAGATGGAGCAGACCGGCGGCGTCTTCACCGAGCAGGTCATCCGGCCCACCGGGCTGATCGACCCGCCGGTCGAGATCCGCCCCGCCAAGCACCAGGTCGCGGACCTGCTCGACGAGGTCAAGGAGGTCACGCAGAAGGGCTACCGCACCCTCGTCACCGTGCTGACCAAGCGCATGGCCGAGGACCTCACCGAATACCTGCACGAGAACGGCGTGCGCGTGCGCTACATGCACTCGGACATCGACACGATCGAGCGCATCGAGATACTCAGAGACCTGCGCCTCGGCGCCTTCGACGTTCTCGTCGGCATCAACCTGCTGCGCGAGGGCCTCGACATCCCCGAATGCGGCTTCGTCGCCATTCTCGACGCCGACAAGGAGGGCTTCCTGCGCTCCGAGACCTCGCTGATCCAGACCATCGGCCGTGCCGCCCGAAACGTCGACGGCAAGGTCATCCTCTATGCCGACCACGTCACCGGCTCGATGGAGCGGGCGATGGCGGAGACCAACCGCCGCCGCGAGAAGCAGGTCGCCTATAACGAAGAGCACGGCATCACGCCGCAGACGGTGAAGAAGAACATCGGCGACATCCTCGGCTCGGTCTATGAGCGCGACCATGTCACGGTCGACAAGGGGCTGGTGGCGCCGGCCTCGGGCCACAACCTCAAGGCCGCGATCGCCGATCTCGAGAAGCGCATGCGCGAGGCCGCGGCCGACCTCGAATTCGAGACCGCCGCGCGGCTGCGCGACGAGATCAAGCGCCTGCAGGCGACCGAGCTGGCGATCTCGGACGACCCGCTCGCCCGCCAGAGCGATGTCGAGGCCAGCGCCGGCAAGTACAAGGGCGAGCGCAGCTACGGATCGAGCGCCAACCTGCCGCCGACAAAAGCCTCGCCGGCAGGCGACGGCGTCTACAAAAGCCGCGCCCGCAAGCCGACGGACGAGGACATGGGCCCGCATAATCTCGGCGGCGGCGAAGGCCGGCCGAAGCGCGGCGCCGCGCCCGAGCCCCTGGCCTCACGCGCCCGCAAGCCGACGCTGGACGAGATGGGCCCGGTGCCGGAATCGCGGCCGAAGGGGGCGGGGGAGCGGAGAGGGCGGAGGCGTGCTTAGCTAATTTTTTGAAGGATCATTTCTTTCGAGAGATAAGATGCTTCTGAACGAATTCCCTGTCGTATATAAATATACGAGCCACGGATCTGCCGAGTTAATTATTGAAAATCGTTCGCTTCGCTTCGGTAGACCAACCGAAATGAACGATCCTTTTGATGCCTATATCGATGACCTGTTTGACAGTTCATTGAGGGAGCGGCATCGAGATGCTGCTATCGCTATAGTTGATATGATCGAACATGATCCCGCAGCGCTCGCGCGCTGTTTAGGGTTGCCATTCGAAGAAGTGGCAGAAGCGTCATCAACAATGAGGGCGGGTACTCAAGGGCAGCGTGACGAGCTTCTCGCTCTGGTTACCTCGACAGTCGTCGAAGAATTGTATCCGCAATTGAAGGCGGAGCGCGACGCGCTGGAAATCCAACGACGAGCATTAATTGCCCAGCTTCGCGATAGCGGGATTTTTTGCGCGACGCAGCGCAAAGACAACCTTCTAATGTGGGCGCACTATGCAGAGCAGCATCGAGGGGTCGTTTTTGGTTTTAGACCAGATCCCGCTGTGGACTCGTTTTTGTGTTTGCTCGGACCAGTCATCTATAGCGCTTCTCGACCGAGTTTTTACGACCCGATCGACCCGCTTAAGGGCGCTCGTCCCAAACCAGAGGATATGCGAGCTTTCAATCGGTATTTGACCGCAACAAAAGGCCCGGAATGGGCTTACGAAGAAGAGCTACGTCTCGTTGTCCCGTCGCTTATTCCAGAGGGGCAATCAGCGACTTTCTTGCCGTTTCATCCCCATGAGTTGGTGGAATTATACCTCGGCCACCGGTTTGCCGCAGAGCGTCAGGATGAAATAGTTACTGCTGCGCGGTCGTTGAATAAAGATGTGACGATCTTTAAGGCAAAGCTCGCGAAGGGTGCGTATGCACTAACCTTTGAACGTATCGTGTAAATGGCGTCTCACCTGCCCTGACCGTCCCCTCCACCTTCGTCTACCCCTCACGTGATCTCGGACGCTTCCTGCTCGATGCGCTCGATGAGTGAAGCACGGGGAATTCCTCTCCCGGGTGGGACAGGGCGGGGGTGAGGGACCGCCGATCATCATCGAGGCCAACGGGGCCGCCGGAAACCGCACACCCTCATCCGGCGCTCCGCGCCACCTTCTCCCATCCGGGAGAAGGAAAGGGGCGTTGAGGTTCGCGTGCTATGCCGCATTCATTTTGAGGCGAAATTTCGCGATCGACGGGTGAACTGCCCTATTGCTTGGCACGATTAGACAAGAACTTGGCAGTGTTTGACACGGACTCCCGACTTCTCTGGCGATATATAGATGGCCCCAATTGAGCGGAGGCCGATGTGACATTGCTGCAGTTTTCCTACTTTATGATTGCGCTTTCCTATTTGGTTGCTGCGGTCGCGCTCAATGCGGGCCACTAGTCGCTGGGCGCAGTCGCGTCGCAAAACATGGATGCCCCGAGCGACCTGAGCCACGACCGAGTGGGCATCACCTTTCCTCCCGCCATGACCGTCTCTTCCGCCTTCGTCTAAGCCTCGCGCGATTTCGAACGACCTCGATGCGCGCGCTGAAGTGAGGCGCGGGAACCCTTCTCCCGTGTGGGAGAAGGGCAGGGATGAGGGACTGCCGCTGCCGATGAAGGCTCGGCCTATCCGCCTATTGCTGTGCGGATGGTGGCGAGGACATCGTCTCGGCTATCCATGACCTCGGCATTGCTGAAGCGCACAAGCTTGAACCCGTGCCGCTCGATTTCCGCGGTCCTTACCGCATCATAATCGCGCTCCCAGCTGTGCTGGCGCCCGTCGATTTCGACGATCAGTTTTCGATCAATGCAGATGAAATCGACCGTATAGGCGAGCAGGGGAACCTGACGGCGGAATTTCAGCCCATCGAGCTGCCGATTGCGCAGTAAAGACCATAGGGCGTCTTCCTGCCGGGTGGAGGGCTGTCGAAGCTGCCGGGCGAATTGGCGCCGTTCGCTGGTCATTGGCAGATGTTGAACGGACTCGCTTCCGCGATCAACGGCGGTCCCTCACCCCTGCCCCTCTCCCATTCGGGAGAGGGGTTCCCCGCGCCTGGCGGTCGCTGTCGAGAAAACTTATCCCCGCCCGCCCGGCCCATGCCTATGCTCGGCCCACCTCATCCCCGAGGGGCGGCCATCCGGAGGTATGCCAGTGGCGGGGTGAGGTCGGC